>NZ_SAXC01000029.1:0-848 GCF_028895345.1 Psychrobacter sp. DAB_AL62B | reverse complement strand
TAGGGCGTGTCCTCAATTCATTTTGCAATGAATAATAGTACACGCTAGGTAAAGCATAGACTTAAAATTACGAGCCAACTTCTCATAGCGAGTAGCGATGCTGCGGAAATGCTTGAGTCTTGCAAACATATTTTCTACTAAATGGCGTAACTTGTACAAATAGCTATCAAATTCTGGATTAGGCTGTTTGGCATTTTTCCTTTTAGGGATGACAGGTACCATATCGTGGGTACGGGCTTTGTCTCTGATAGCCTCTGAGTCATAGCCTTTATCAGCGATAAAGTAATCAGCTTGACCTATGAGCTCAATCAATTCACCTGCAACTTGACTGTCGTGGACCTCACCCCCAGTGATTTTAAAATCGAGCGGATATCCATCGGCATCACAGGATAGGTGTATCTTTGTAGTTGCTCCGCCACGGCTTTGTCCAATTGCTCGGTCTTCACCAAGCCGAGCTCCACTTGCATGTTGGTGACACCGTATATAACTTCCATCGATGAATACCCATTCCGTATCAATTTGTTTTCGTAGGCTAAAAAAAATTCCTCCCATAAACCCGTTTTTGACCATCGATTGAAACGATTGTAGGCGGTCTTCCACGGGCATAATTCTCTAGGTATGTCTCGCCAAGGAGCGCCTGTACGGAGCTTCCAAATAATGGCTTCCATCACGTCGCGGTTCTTATCTTTTTGATAGCAACCATGTTGTGCCATAGTCACTTGTAGCTGTTCCCAGAGATTATCGGTTAATGCTTGTCTGGCCATCTTTCCTGAATACCTAACGATTGCTAAAATATAGACCTTATTTTAGCGCCTATATATGCTTTTTCCAATTAGGGACACGCCCTA
>NZ_SAXC01000028.1:0-884 GCF_028895345.1 Psychrobacter sp. DAB_AL62B | reverse complement strand
AAAGCAAGGCTCATCGAAGCACTAAGGGATAGCTGTTGTTTATCTGACTTACTTAAAGCCTCATGTCTGCCTAAAAGCGTCTTTTATTACCATAGAACAAAGCTTGAGAGTGACGATAAGTACGCTGATTTAAAACAGCGAATTACTGAACTTTACCATCAGCATAAAGGCAGGTATGGCTACCGCAGAGTCACGGCCGCGTTAAAGTATCTAGGGATTCATCACAACCATAAGCTCATTGCTAAGCTTATGCGTCAAATGAAGCTTAGCGCAAAGATAAGACGTCAGAAGTACCGCTCCTATAAAGGACAACAAGGTAAAATCGCGAAGAATCATTTAAAGCGCCGGTTTTATTCAGGTCATCCGCATAAACGCTGGCTCACTGACATTACTGAGTTTAAGGTGGGTGATAATAAGCTGTATTTATCGCCTATACTCGATTGTTATAACAATGAGATCGTCAGTTATACGCTCTCAAGGCGCCCAACCTATGACTTAGTTAGTAAGATGCTTGATGATGCTTTAGCAAAGACTAAAGCGTGTCGTGATAAGGCACTAATGCTGCACTCTGATCAAGGATGGCATTATCAAATGAGACAGTTTGGACAGGTGCTTAAACAGCATGGTATTAAGCAAAGTATGAGCAGAAAAGGCAACTGCTTAGATAACGCACTGATGGAAGGGTTCTTCGGGACACTTAAGTGTGAGACGATTTATATTGAAAAACCTCAAACGATTGAGGATTTAGAACAACAGATTCACGAGTATATTCATTATTACAACAATGAGCGTATTCAGATGAAACTGAAAGGACTGAGTCCTGTGCAGTACAGAACTCAGTCCTTGGGGTAAACTAAACCGTCCAACATTTGGGGGTCAGTTCA
>NZ_SAXC01000027.1:0-957 GCF_028895345.1 Psychrobacter sp. DAB_AL62B | reverse complement strand
CTTAGCTTTACGCAACCAGACAGGATGTGTCATGAGACATTTTTATTTAGACTTTATCTTCACAGCCATTGCCCTAGCGGTCGCGGCATGGTGGGGATATTCACATGGCGGTATGGGCGGTATGATAACCACCCTATCTATTACTGCTATTTTGGCCGTCATGGAGATTTCATTATCATTCGATAATGCGGTGGTCAACGCTTCAGTCCTTAAAGGCTGGGACGAATTTTGGAAAAAGATATTTTTAACCGTTGGTATTTTAGTCGCCGTATTTGGTATGCGTTTGGTATTCCCGATTGTCATCGTTGCGGTTACTGCCGACCTTGGTGTTATGCAAGTGATCGACTTAGCCTTAAACGACCCTAAAGAATACTCCGCCAGACTCTTAGCGCATCATGCTGAGATTTCCGCCTTTGGTGGTATTTTCTTATTACTGGTATTCTTAAACTTTATCTTTGATGACAAAGAAGTCCATTGGTTTAATTGGCTTGAGAGCCGTTTGGCCAAACTGGGCAAAGTCGATGCCATGAGTGTTTTTGTCGCGCTTATCGTATTAATGATTGCGGTATCATTTGCCAATCCTAATCAATCAGCTGCTGTCCTAATCGCTGGTGTATGGGGTATCTTGGTATATCTCGGCGTACAAGTGGTCTCTGGTATGCTTGAAGGTGATCTTGAAGAAGATTTAGAAAACGAAGAAAGTGGTTCAGGCGCCGCCGCGACCAGCGCGATTATGAAAGGCGGTATTATCGGCTTCTTATACTTAGAAGTCCTTGATGCATCATTCAGTTTCGATGGTGTGATTGGTGCATTTGCCATTACCAATGACGTGATTGTGATTATGCTAGGTCTTGCTATCGGTGCGATGTTTGTGCGTTCGATGACGATCTTCTTGGTAGACAAAGGCACGCTGGATGAGTTCATCTATCTTGAACACGGCGCGCATTATGCCATCGG
>NZ_SAXC01000026.1:0-1163 GCF_028895345.1 Psychrobacter sp. DAB_AL62B | reverse complement strand
GAGATTAACTGCTAAAATATACCAGCAGGAGAATCCTATGAAAAAGACACGCTTTACTGATAATCAAATCGTTAATATCCTTAAACAAGCAGAACAAGGCGTACCTATCGCTGATTTATGCCGTGAGCATAATGTCGGCCAAAACACCTTTTACAACTGGCGCTCTAAATATGGTGGCATGGATGCTGCGCTTATCACTCGTCTCAAAGAGCTTGAAGTTGAGAATGCTCGCTTAAAAAAGATGTATGCCGATGAATGTCTCAAATCCGATATATTACAGGATGCCATGTCAAAAAAGTGGTAGCGCCACTCAGGCGCAAAGAGATGGCTTGTCACTACATTAAAGAGCATGGCATTAGTATCCGCAGAGCTTGCTTGATCTTTAACATTAGCCTCACCTGTTATTATCACAAGTCGGTAGCAACGGATGAGAACCAGCAGATCGCGCACTTGCTTATAGAGCTGACCGAGCAGAACAAGAACTGGGGCTTTGGATTATGCTTTTTAAGCCTGCGTAACGTGCTGGGACTGCCATACAATCATAAACGGGTGTATCGCATTTACTGTGAGCTTGAATTGAACCTGAGAATCAAACCTAAGCGTCGAATTAAACGCGCCAAACCTGTGCCACTTGCTGTACCTGATAAGATAAACCAAAGTTGGAGCATGGACTTCATGCATGATGCCTTAACTGATGGCAGAGGCTTTAGACTGTTTAACGTCATTGATGATTATAATCGTGAAGCCTTAACCGTTGAGATTGACTTCTCACTGCCTGCTCAAAGAATCATACGTAGTTTAAATCAGCTGATTGAATGTCGAGGTAAGCCTGTTCAAGTAAGATGTGATAATGGACCTGAGTACATCAGCAACGCGCTCAAAGATTGGGCTTTAGATCAAGGTATTACAATCAGTTATATTGAGCCTGGCAATCCACAGCAGAATGCTTATGTTGAGCGCTATAATAGAACGATGCGTTATGATTGGTTAAATCAGGAATTATTTACAGATTTATACCAAGTCCGTCAGCAAGCTGAAGATTGGTTATATCACTACAACCACGAGCGCCCGAATATGGGCAATGGCGGCTTTACGCCAATGCAGAAACTAAACCACGCAGCTTAATTCTATTTGATAAGTGTCTTATGGTTGGGAGGGTTACC
>NZ_SAXC01000025.1:0-1280 GCF_028895345.1 Psychrobacter sp. DAB_AL62B | reverse complement strand
CCAAAAAAAGAGGAAATACCCATGGCAAAGGCCAAGTTTGAACGCGTAAAACCACACGTTAACGTCGGTACCATCGGACACGTTGACCACGGTAAAACAACCCTTACCGCTGCTATCGCAACTGTAGCTGCAATCACCTCTGGTGGCGAAGCCAAAGACTACGCAGCAATTGACAGTGCACCAGAAGAAAAAGCACGTGGCATCACCATCAACACCTCACACGTAGAATATGACACGCCAACACGTCATTATGCCCACGTCGATTGTCCAGGTCACGCCGATTATGTTAAAAACATGATCACCGGTGCCGCGCAAATGGATGGTGCTATTCTAGTTGTATCTGCAACTGACGGCCCAATGCCACAAACCCGTGAGCACATCCTGCTTTCACGTCAGGTTGGCGTACCGTACATCGTCGTGTTCATGAACAAATGTGACATGGTTGATGACGAAGAATTGTTAGAGCTAGTAGAAATGGAAGTTCGTGAATTATTAAGCGACTATGACTTCCCAGGTGATGACACCCCAATCGTTAAAGGCTCAGCTACTGAAGCCCTTAAAGGTTCACAAGAAAAATATGGCCAACCAGCGGTCGTAGAACTACTAAACATCCTAGATACTTACATCCCAGAGCCAGAGCGTGACATCGACAAAGCATTCCTAATGCCAATCGAAGACGTATTCTCAATCTCAGGTCGTGGTACTGTTGTAACTGGCCGTGTTGAATCAGGTATCGTACGCGTTGGCGACGAAATCGAAATCGTCGGTATCCGTGACACGCAAAAAACCACCTGTACTGGTGTAGAGATGTTCCGTAAACTGCTTGACGAAGGTCGTGCAGGCGAAAACTGTGGCGTACTACTACGTGGTACTAAACGTGAAGACGTACAACGTGGCCAAGTACTTGCTAAACCAGGTTCTATCACGCCGCACACCAAGTTTGACGCTGAAGTATATGTATTGTCAAAAGAAGAGGGTGGTCGTCACACACCATTCCTAAACGGCTATCGTCCACAGTTCTACTTCCGTACCACTGACGTAACTGGCGCAATCCAATTACAAGACGGTACTGAAATGGTCATGCCTGGTGATAACGTTGAGATGGGCGTAGAGCTTATCCACCCAATCGCTATGGACAAAGGTCTTCGCTTCGCTATTCGTGAAGGCGGCCGTACTGTAGGCGCTGGTGTTGTTGCTACTGTATTGAACTAAGATTTGAAACATCAGAGCAATCTGATGCTTAGTTTATGTTAAGTAGTTAGTTAAAAGCCGTTCTCTTT
>NZ_SAXC01000023.1:0-1552 GCF_028895345.1 Psychrobacter sp. DAB_AL62B | reverse complement strand
CGCTGCAGCAAACACACTGGCACTCAACTTAGACATGGAAGATGAGATTCAAGGGGCATTAGCCGTGACACATGCGAATCAAGTGCGTCTTGCTAAGCGCTAAATCTCAATTCCCAAGTCTCAAGTCTCAATATCTTATGATTATACATTTGCCAGTAACGAAACAATTTTTAGGAGGATAAGATGATTGCCACTATTTTAGCGGCAGCGCCAGCGGGTGCGGCCATGAGTAGCACGCCATTTGTAGCGATTTTTACCGTGTTTGTGCTTGCTATTTTTGTTGGATACTACGTTGTTTGGGGCGTGACCCCAGCATTGCACACACCATTGATGGCCGTAACCAATGCTTTATCCAGTATTGTCATTGTCGGGGCGATGTTGCAGACCGTCACCATTGATGGTTCGATATTTACGCCGACCAGTTTACTTGGAGCGTTTGCGGTATTTTTAGCCAGTATCAATATTTTTGGTGGTTTTGCGGTGACCGAGCGTATGCTGTCAATGTTTAAACCAAAAGTAAAAAAAGCACCTGCACTTGAAACTGGGACGACTGAAAATGGAGGCGACGCATGAGTGATTTAACAGCGATGATTTCTGCCAATGCGGATTGGTTTTATCTAGTCGGCGCCATTCTTTTTGTTTTGACCTTACGTGGTTTATCTAGCCCTAAAACAGCGATTCGTGGTAATCGCCTCGGTATGGCTGCGATGGCGATTGCTGTCGTGACGACATTCTTCTTAGCGGAAGGCCCCGTTCTTTGGTTAATTATCGGTGCGATGGTGTTGGGTGCTATCGTCGGTATGTGGAAAGCAAAAACGGTGGCGATGACCCAAATGCCAGAAACCGTTGCTTTGATGCACTCGTTTGTTGGTTTAGCAGCAGTGGCGATTGCGTTAGCAACGGTATTGCATACTGAACAACAGCATGGCACGGTTGCCCGTGTTGAATTGTTTATTGGTTGTTTTATCGGTGCGATTACCTTTTCAGCCTCAGTCTTTGCCTTTGGTAAATTGGCAGCGAAAAGCTGGGCGAAAACCTTGGTTGGTGGCTGGGTAAAACCGGTACAAGCAATACTTTTCATTGCGATGATTGGCTTTGGTGGTGTGTACTTCGTCACCGATTCATTACCCGCTTTTTATGCCATGGCAGTGATTGCGGTGATCTTTGGCTGGATGTGGATTGCGCCAATTGGTGGCGGTGATATGCCAGTGGTTGTATCTCTACTGAACTCATTCTCAGGTTGGGCAGCAGCAGGTATTGGTTTTACCCTTGGCAACTCGATGTTGATTATCGCAGGTTCGCTCGTCGGTTCGTCTGGTGCGATCTTATCTTATATCATGTGTAAAGCCATGAACCGCTCATTATTGAACGTCTTATTTGGTGGTATGGGTACGTCAGCAGTCGCCGCTGGTGGCGATGATGGTGCGCCAAAGAACTATAAAGCAGGTTCAGCAGAAGATGCGGGTTTCTTAATGGCCAACGCCAGTAGTGTGGTGATTGTCCCAGGTTATGGCATGGCGCAAGGTCGTGCACAAAACGCGGTCAAAGAGCT
>NZ_SAXC01000022.1:0-2811 GCF_028895345.1 Psychrobacter sp. DAB_AL62B | reverse complement strand
AAGATTGGTTATATCACTACAACCACGAGCGCCCGAATATGGGCAATGGCGGCTTTACGCCAATGCAGAAACTAAACCACGCAGCTTAATTCTATTTGATAAGTGTCTTATGGTTGGGAGGGTTACCGGGGTTGCCGCCCATCTACCAAAAGGTTTCCAACCAGACAAGGGTTTTCCAACTCTTTGACGAACCCATAGAGTCACACTTGGGTAAATATGCAACCATGACAAGATGCGACTTCGACCATAGAAGTCGAGCTTTAAATCATCTTTGTTAGTTAGAGAGCCGACAGCTTCTTGCATACCGGCTAAGCGATCTTTCAGCATTTTATCGGAACAATCATCTTTACCGCTAACAATGATGTAAGCACCTTTGCTGGTGGCGAGTTCTACCAAAATCGGTTTAGGACTATTCCCATCTAACATTTCCTTGCGACAAGCTGCCTTACCCATTGAATGCTTTTTGACTTGGAAGCCAGTACGGTTTCTTGGTATAAAATTAGGCTGACTTAATAGGCTATTACTATCAACGCTCACATCAAGTCCGCCATCAGCTGCTTCCTGTGCGCCTCCCCAAGTTACATCAGCCAAGGGCAATTGCTGCTGCAAAAACTCAGCTTCGCACAAGCGTCCAATTAGCTCTCTTAAGTCGCCATCATTAAGTGATGTAATATCTTCAACAGTGAGTTCCAAACTTTTCATCTTATGCTTCTCATTTTTCAACATTTTTTGTTATTTAACGGTATTATCTGCTATTTATTATATATAAAACTTAACCTTTCTAAATAAAGTTCTTCATACAAAAAAACACCCAACCAAGTTGAGTGCTTTTTTACTTCAGCTAAAGACTAAGTAGAGGATTACTCCCACTCAATCGTCGCTGGTGGCTTGCTCGACACATCATAAGTCACGCGTGATACTTCAGCGATTTCATTCATAATGCGATTCGATACCGTCTCAATTAAGTCATACGGCAGATGCGCAAAGCGTGCGGTCATAAAGTCCACGGTTTCGACTGCACGTAGCGCAATCACCCATGCATAACGGCGGCCATCACCGACCACGCCGACCGATTTAATCGGTTGGAATACCGCAAACGCTTGCGCGGTCTTCTCATACCAGCCTGATTTTTCTAACTCTTCCATAAAGATAGCATCAGCAGAACGCAGGATATCAGCGAATTCTTTGGTCACTTCGCCAAGGATACGCACGCCCAAACCTGGTCCTGGGAACGGATGGCGGTTAATCATTTTAGCCGGTAAACCAAGGGTAATACCGAGTTTACGCACTTCATCTTTAAACAAATCACGTAACGGCTCAACCAATTCAAACGCTAAATCATCAGGTAAGCCGCCAACGTTATGATGGCTCTTAATCACGTGGGCTTTGCCTTGATGCGACTTTGCTGACTCAATCACGTCAGGATAAATCGTCCCTTGTGCTAAGAATTCGATGACTTTACCATCGCTTTGCTCGCTGATTTCACGGGCACTATTGGCAAAGACATCGATAAAGGTTTTACCAATGATTTTACGCTTGGCTTCAGGATCAGACTCGCCAGCCAATGCATTCAAGAATAAATCTTCGGCATCAACACGAATCACTTTAACGCCCATGTTTTCCGCAAATACTTGCATCACTTGGTCGCCTTCGTGCAGACGTAATAAACCGGTATCGACAAACACGCACGTTAATTGATCGCCAATGGCTTTATGCAATAATGCCGCGACGACTGAGCTATCGACACCACCTGACAGACCGAGCAATACTTGTTTATCACCGATTTGCTTTTGCAATTGTGCAATACGCATATCGATAATATTATCAGGCGTCCAGCTGCCCGCGCAGTCACAGATTTGATGCACAAAACGTCCTATCAACGCCTCACCTTGAGCGGTGTGAGTGACTTCAGGATGGAATTGGAGACCATAATAATGGCGCGACTCATCGGCCATAATTGCAATCGGACAGCTTGGTGTACTGGCAACGATATCAAAACCTTCAGGCGCTTCAATGACTTTATCGCCATGACTCATCCACACATTGAGCTTACCAGCAGCGTCTTCGTTGCCATCTATAAGTACAGATTTACCATCAATATTGATAGTCGATGCGCCAAACTCATGGATATCACTGGCGTGAACTTTGCCGCCGAAACGCTCTGCCATTGCTTGCATACCGTAGCAAATACCTAATACCGGTACGCCTAAGTCAAATACGGCGTCATTGATACGCGGGCTATTTTCAGCATGCACACTCTCAGGGCCACCCGATAGGATGATGCCTTTTGCGCCAAAATCTGTGATGCGCTGGGTATCGATATCAAACGGGAACATCTCACAAAATACCCCTGAATCGCGTACACGACGAGCGATTAATTGACTATATTGTGAGCCAAAATCAAGGATTAAGATGCGGTCTTCTTTAATCGTAGGTATTGCAGGAGTAGCAGCGGCAGTGGTCATAAATCGATGTCCATCAATAGATAAAATTGGTGCCCTATTTTAACAAGTTTCCGCACGATGATGGCGATTAGATGGTTAATTATTCATGATAATTCACAGTTCTTGATAGTTGTTAATGGATAGTGATAGTTATTAACAGATATTAGCGATTATTTGAATGTTCGGAAGCTAAGCGTACAAAACAAGAGGTGATAAGGTTGATAATAAATAAGTGGCTTGATTAGGGCGTGTCCCTAATTGGAAAAAGCATATATAGGCGCTAAAATAAGGTCTATATTTTAGCAATCGTTAGGTATTCAGGAAAGATGGCCAGACAAGCATTAACCGATAATCTCTGGGAACAGCT
>NZ_SAXC01000021.1:0-4014 GCF_028895345.1 Psychrobacter sp. DAB_AL62B | reverse complement strand
TTATTACAACAATGAGCGTATTCAGATGAAACTGAAAGGACTGAGTCCTGTGCAGTACAGAACTCAGTCCTTGGGGTAAACTAAACCGTCCAACATTTGGGGGTCAGTTCATTGGCGAGGTTTTTTATTTATACTTTTAAACGCGATCGCAGTTTAGAAGTGGTATTTGACCAGTGCCATAACAGCATGTTCATCCACACCATCGACGCCAAATTTATTTTTCCAATAGCTGTATTCACCACCGACTTCTAAGCGGTTATCAATACCAAGCGCTTCTTGCAAGTTGTACTTAACTTGCGGGTTAAAGTGAATGTTATTTTCAAGCGTATCACTGTTGAAAGCAAAATCGACATAACCATCAATCAACACTTTATCACGTTCCCAAGCAGCGGTTAACGTAATTTTTTGGTCATCTGGCTTGACGTCATTAAATGAATGATACAAGGTCGCAGACGCATATTTCATGCCAGGAATCGGTAAGTTTAAATCAACCCCAACCCCCGCCCAGTAGTTATCTTGACCAAAACCTGTACTGTTTGAGCTGAACTCATAGACACCAGCTAGATTGACTTGTTTGATAAGTCCGTCATTAAATGATGCCACTTTAAACTTAGGAGAAAATTTACCAAAAGTCTCTTTATAATCTTTACTTCCAATCACGTTTCCAGCTTGATCTTTAAGGTCGTACTCTCCACCTTGATGACGATCAACGAAGAAGAATACACCGCCCCAATCATGAGTAGAGGCATGCTCTAAAGTCAGTGTAGTAAAGTTTTCACTATCTATGCCTTTAGGTAGCAGTTCAAAATTACCACCGTGCAGTAAAGTAACACTGGTATCTTTAAATAAGGTTTTAGCATGAGCGCCAGTCATACCGCCCAAAGCTACAATAGCAATAGCTGCGGTCGCTAATGGTTTGATATAAAAAGATTTACGGCTAAGTACTTTAAGTGATTGGGTAGTCAATGGTAGGTTTGCAGATAAGTTATAACGCACAGTAGTATTCCTTTATATACAGTGGTTGATCCTAGCAGGCTTTGCTGTCATGGCATGTCAAACGAGTTTTAACTTCCTATCAAAACGCGCCTATGATACTAGGGGAAAATTACAGTCAGCTTTCGGTAAAAATGAAGAGTTATTAAGATAAACATTATCAATAAAAGCATTCTTAAAGGCCACAAAGTCTGTCATTTATGATGATTTTCTGCAGCAATTATTAACACTTTGAAACAGTTAAGCATGTTTCATAAGCACTGACAACTGTAAACTGACTGAAAAAAAATGAACGTAAGCTGCTCTAAGTCATTGATATGCGCTAAGTTTATGATTTCATTAAAATAACTGACTAAATGGTCAGGAATATTAATTTTGTAAAATAAAAATAAATATCAGAGTAACCGCTGTATTTGACATTCAACAGAAATTATTGTCATTTATGACAAACTTAGAAAATAATGAGGAAGTAAGAAAATAATGATACAGGGAGATAGCGATTGAGCCGCCCCGACAATATCGGCGACTGTTTTATTGAAGTCAGGCAGCTAAAGCTGATGATTTAGGACTGTCATAATATATCGATTCAAACTCAAGTAGCGACACATAGCGAATCAGAAAATCTTTAGCATTACCTGTATGTGCCAAGTATTAAATGTTAAAAGCTATTATGGCTGGTTAAATCGTGGCATCCGTAAGCAGATAATCTACTGCAATCAATGTTAGCTACTGTTTAGAGCGCTCATAGCAAAACGCTCAACGCTATGGCGTTGAGCGTTTGTATGCTCATTTTAAAGACCTTTATTCTGAGCGCGTTTATTTTTAAAGAGCCTTATTTTAAAGGTCTCTATTTTAAAAGACCCTATGTTAGAAATATCAACTGGAACAAAATAGAATGACTAATCCAGCTTATCTTTTGCCTTGAATGGTTCTGAGAATTGCAGAATTAAGAAATTAACAACCGACAAGATAATCGCAATCTCATAGCGCCCATAAGCCACTGAGATGCCGATAGCAGCGGTATTCCATAAACTCGCTGCCGTCGCAGTACCTTTTACCGTATTGTCACCTTTAAAAATAGCACCACCACCGATGAAACCCATACCCGTAATAATCGCGTACATGATTCTCGCTTCAGGCTCTGATCCGTGATAGATATCGACAGCGACTAGCATGAAAGCGCACGAGGCAATACTCACTAAGGGAAAGGTTCTGAGTCCTGCACCTTTATCTTTTGTCTCACGATTGAGCGCAATCGGTAAGGAGAGTATGAAAGCAATGCCTAATTGAATAAAATGATATCCCAACAGTTTTAAACTCAAATCAAATTCAAACATAACTTATCACGCTCTGTAATAGGGGGTTAAATAAACACAAGCATTAGTAATTTTTAATGCGCAGAAGATGGTTTATTACCACGTACTTTACCAACCATGGTAATAATAGCCACGACGATGACACCGACGATCAAGCCTACTAACGCATTTAACAGCATGGTTGTTATGCTTTCAAACATTCCTGTCAGGTGTGCTAAGTCTTCAACTTCATGATGCAAAAAATCAATCCCATGTACCAAAATACCGCCGCCCACTAAAAACATCGCTAACGTCCCAGCAATCGATAAAAACTTCATTAATTTTGGTGCCGCAGACAATAAAAAGCCGCCTATTTTCTGCTTTGCATTGCTCGTCTGTTTCATTAGATAGAGACCTAAATCATCCATTTTGACGATACCCGCTACCAAACCATAAACGCCCACTGTGATACCAATGGCAATAATGGACAGCACCAAGCTTTTCTCTAAGAGAGTCGCTCCAGCTGCTGAGCCTAGCGCAATCACAATAATCTCTGCCGACAGGATAAAATCTGTACGCACCGCACCTTTAATTTTGTCCTTTTCAAAAGCAACCAAGTCAATCGTCTCATCAGCATTAGCGCGTAGGCGGGCGATTTGATCTTCATCATGAGGTAAAATATGTGGCCAGAATTTATGAATTATTTTTTCAGCGCCCTCATAAGCCAAATACACACCTCCACACATGAGTAAAAAGGTGACTAAAGGGGGATAGATAGCACTGATGAGCAGCGCTAATGGCACTAGAATAAGCTTGTTAACGAATGAGCCTTTAGCGACTGCCCAAACCACTGGCAGCTCACGGTCTGCTTTAACACCTGTAACTTGCTCAGCATTAAGGGCTAAATCATCGCCCAATACACCCGCCGTTTTTTTGACGGCAACCTTGGTCATGATTGACACATCATCCAAGATCACACTGATATCATCAAGTAAGGTTAATAAACTGGCCCCTGCCATGTGCGCTCCTTAGCGTCTATTTGCGTTAATAGATTAATAGTTTTTTTAGTAAATATTTTAGTAAATTTTTAGTATTATCTGACTTAAATATTAAACGGTAGGTTTTAAGCATTTTGCTTGGCAATACAACTCTGTATCAACTCAATTTCCAGTTTCTGTTTTTTCAGCGTATATTAGAAGTGGCAATGTGCTAAGACATGTAAATTAAAGTGTTTTTAGTGGCTTTAGTGTTTTTTGGTATCACCGACAATCTTATCCATAAACGCAAATAATAAGCCGGACAATACAAACGTCATATGGATAGTCACTTTCTACATCAATCTATCGCCATCGCTCATCAGATAATAGAGCGTAAGGTTTAAGAGAAAACAGGCTATACCAAAATTTTGATATAACCTGCGTTAGACACCATCCGCTTTTAAACTAAAAACCCGCTGATTAAATAACTTTCTTGGCTTCTAACTTACGATGCTTCAGTGACGCAAGCAATGCCCAGCCAATAAAGGCAATACCAATCAGACCAGTAATGATCTCTGGTACATGGAATTTCACCGACAATAACATGATAATCGCTAAGGCACCGATGGCATAATGCGCGCCGTGTTCAAGATAGATGAACTCATCCAGCGTGCCTTTGTCTACCAAGAAGATCGTCATCGAACGCACAAACATCGCACCGATAGCAAGACCTAGCATAATCACAATCA
>NZ_SAXC01000020.1:0-5778 GCF_028895345.1 Psychrobacter sp. DAB_AL62B | reverse complement strand
CTTGACACCAGATTAAAAGCGTCTATAATACGCACCTCAGCAAAGGAAGCTGGCAAATAAGTTAACAAACTTATAACCCAGATAACCAGTTGAAACGAATTAGAATAAAGGGTTGACAGACTATTTAAACATGATATGATAGTCAGCTCGCTAAACAAGATAAGCAAATAGCTTAAACTGATTAGTTAGATACATCATCTACTGGACGACAGTAGAGTGATACTATTTAAAAGCATAACTAAAGAACAACTTGTGTGGATTTTTGCTGATTCAGAATGCATAAAAATAAAGTTGGTTGACTCTCTTTTCGAGAGAATTCTAACTATAAAAATTATCATTTAAGACAGTAAAAAAACTCAAAGTTAATTCATTACGAACATAATTTTTAGCGATTTTGCCAGATTAGATGAGCCAAGTTTAGTAGCCTCTTTAAAGGGTTACATAGCAAGATTAAACTGAAGAGTTTGATCATGGCTCAGATTGAACGCTGGCGGCAGGCTTAACACATGCAAGTCGAGCGGTAACAGGAGAAGCTTGCTTCTCGCTGACGAGCGGCGGACGGGTGAGTAATACTTAGGAATCTACCTAGTAGTGGGGGATAGCTCGGGGAAACTCGAATTAATACCGCATACGACCTACGGGAGAAAGGGGGCAACTTGTTGCTCTCGCTATTAGATGAGCCTAAGTCGGATTAGCTAGATGGTGGGGTAAAGGCCTACCATGGCGACGATCTGTAGCTGGTCTGAGAGGATGATCAGCCACACCGGGACTGAGACACGGCCCGGACTCCTACGGGAGGCAGCAGTGGGGAATATTGGACAATGGGGGAAACCCTGATCCAGCCATGCCGCGTGTGTGAAGAAGGCCTTTTGGTTGTAAAGCACTTTAAGCAGTGAAGAAGACTCCATGGTTAATACCCATGGACGATGACATTAGCTGCAGAATAAGCACCGGCTAACTCTGTGCCAGCAGCCGCGGTAATACAGAGGGTGCAAGCGTTAATCGGAATTACTGGGCGTAAAGGGAGCGTAGGTGGCTCGATAAGTCAGATGTGAAATCCCCGGGCTCAACCTGGGAACTGCATCTGATACTGTTGAGCTAGAGTATGTGAGAGGAAGGTAGAATTCCAGGTGTAGCGGTGAAATGCGTAGAGATCTGGAGGAATACCGATGGCGAAGGCAGCCTTCTGGCATAATACTGACACTGAGGCTCGAAAGCGTGGGTAGCAAACAGGATTAGATACCCTGGTAGTCCACGCCGTAAACGATGTCTACTAGTCGTTGGGTCCCTTGAGGACTTAGTGACGCAGCTAACGCAATAAGTAGACCGCCTGGGGAGTACGGCCGCAAGGTTAAAACTCAAATGAATTGACGGGGGCCCGCACAAGCGGTGGAGCATGTGGTTTAATTCGATGCAACGCGAAGAACCTTACCTGGTCTTGACATATCTAGAATCCTGCAGAGATGCGGGAGTGCCTTCGGGAATTAGAATACAGGTGCTGCATGGCTGTCGTCAGCTCGTGTCGTGAGATGTTGGGTTAAGTCCCGCAACGAGCGCAACCCTTGTCCTTAGTTACCAGCGGGTTAAGCCGGGAACTCTAAGGATACTGCCAGTGACAAACTGGAGGAAGGCGGGGACGACGTCAAGTCATCATGGCCCTTACGACCAGGGCTACACACGTGCTACAATGGTAGGTACAGAGGGCAGCTACACAGCGATGTGATGCGAATCTCAAAAAGCCTATCGTAGTCCGGATTGGAGTCTGCAACTCGACTCCATGAAGTAGGAATCGCTAGTAATCGCGGATCAGAATGCCGCGGTGAATACGTTCCCGGGCCTTGTACACACCGCCCGTCACACCATGGGAGTTGATTGCACCAGAAGTGGATAGCTTAACCTTCGGGAAGGCGTTCACCACGGTGTGGTTGATGACTGGGGTGAAGTCGTAACAAGGTAGCCGTAGGGGAACCTGCGGCTGGATCACCTCCTTATAGACGCATTCGGTCAGCAAGAATTCACAACAAGTTGTTCTTTAGTTTAGCTAGTATTTATTATTAGCGCTTTGCCTTTACAGGCAGACACAGGCCTGTAGCTCAGCTGGTTAGAGCACCGTGTTGATAACGCGGGGGTCGGCAGTTCAAGTCTGCCCAGGCCTACCATTATTATATACGGGGCCATAGCTCAGTTGGTAGAGCGCCTGCCTTGCACGCAGGAGGTCAACGGTTCGACTCCGTTTGGCTCCACCATAATAAATACGATAGTAAATATATAAAATAAGCATAAACAGAATTAAATGATTGTAACTGATTATTTACTTCTGTTTTATACAGAATCTGTGACTCGATGAGAGCATAGAAACTATTTAAAAACATAGATATGAGTCTGGGTTAGGAACACGTGTTCACGCGTTGTTCCTAACCTTAATAACTCACTACTTAACGACATCAGTTGTTATCCCAGTAGTGAGTTATTAAAAAAGTAAAGAGAACTGAATCAAGCGTATAAACATAGGTGATATCGTTATCATAATTAGACTTATATAGCACTTAGAAGTTAAGATCTATTTATAGATCAAGACTACTTGGGGTTGTATGGTCAAGTAATGAAGCGCACATGGTGGATGCCTTGGCAGTCAGAGGCGATGAAAGACGTGACAGCCTGCGATAAGCTTCGGGGAGGCGGCAATATCCTGTGATCCGGAGATTTCTGAATGGGGAAACCCACCTACCATAAGGTAGGTATCTTGTACTTGTACAAGAAGCGAACGAGGGGAAGTGAAACATCTCAGTACCCTTAGGAATAGACATCAAATGAGATTCCCCAAGTAGCGGCGAGCGAACGGGGAGAAGCCGATTAATGCTAATGTAGAAGAACAGCGTGGGAAAGCTGACCGTAGTAGGTGATAGTCCTGTATTCGAAACATTAGCGTTAACATATTAAGTAGGGCGGGACACGAGAAATCCTGTCTGAAGATGGGGGGACCATCCTCCAAGGCTAAATACTCCTGACTGACCGATAGTGAACCAGTACCGTGAGGGAAAGGCGAAAAGAACCCCTGTGAGGGGAGTGAAATAGAACCTGAAACCGTGTGCGTACAAGCAGTGGGAGCCTTAATTTATTAGGGTGACCGCGTACCTTTTGTATAATGGGTCAGCGACTTATGTTCTGTAGCAAGGTTAACCGTTTAGGGGAGCCGTAGGGAAACCGAGTCTTAATAGGGCGTTTAGTTGCAGGGCATAGACCCGAAACCGAGTGATCTATCCATGAGCAGGTTGAAAGTGCCGTAACAGGCACCGGAGGACCGAACCCACTGTCGTTGAAAAGCCAGGGGATGACTTGTGGATAGGGGTGAAAGGCTAATCAAACTCGGTGATAGCTGGTTCTCCCCGAAAGCTATTTAGGTAGCGCCTCGGACGAACACCATTGGGGGTAGAGCACTGTTTCGGCTAGGGGGTCATACCGACTTACCAAACCGATGCAAACTCCGAATACCGATGAGTGATATCCGGGAGACACACAGTGGGTGCTAACGTCCATTGTGGAGAGGGAAACAACCCAGACCGCCAGCTAAGGCCCCAAATTCCTAGTTAAGTGGGAAACGAGGTGGGAAGGCATAGACAGCTAGGAGGTTGGCTTAGAAGCAGCCATCCTTTAAAGAAAGCGTAATAGCTCACTAGTCGAGTCGGCCTGCGCGGAAGATGTAACGGGGCTCAAACTAGGAGCCGAAGCTGCGGATTTGAATTTGTTTTCAAGTGGTAGGGGAGCGTTGTG
Source organism: Psychrobacter sp. DAB_AL62B (assembly GCF_028895345.1). Classification (NCBI taxonomy): domain Bacteria; kingdom Pseudomonadati; phylum Pseudomonadota; class Gammaproteobacteria; order Moraxellales; family Moraxellaceae; genus Psychrobacter; species Psychrobacter sp. DAB_AL62B. The sequence continues at coordinate 2,007 of NZ_SAXC01000020.1, read as the reverse complement.
TAAGCCTGTGAAGGTGTGTCGTAAGGCATGCTGGAGGTATCACAAGAGCGAATGCTGACGTGAGTAACGATAATGCGAGTGAAAAGCTCGCACGCCGGAAGATCAAGGGTTCCAGTCCAACGTTAATCGGGGCTGGGTGAGTCGACCCCTAAGGCGAGGCCGAAAGGCGTAGTCGATGGGAAATTGGTTAATATTCCAATACTTGTTTATAATGCGATGGAGGGACGGAGTAGGTTATGCCAGCCTGGCGTTGGTTGTCCAGGTGGAAGGATGTAGGTAGACAGTTTAGGCAAATCCGGACTGTCATTATACTGAGATCTGATAGCAAGCTGTACTTGTATAGCGAAGTGGCAAATACCATGCTTCCAGGAAAAGCTTCTAAGCAATAGTTATAAACGAATCGTACCCTAAACCGACACAGGTGATCAGGTAGAGAATACCAAGGCGCTTGAGAGAACTCTGCTGAAGGAACTAGGCAAAATGGTACCGTAACTTCGGGAGAAGGTACGCTGCCGATGGTGATAGGACTTGCTCCTTGAGCTGTTGGCAGTCGCAGATACCAGGCTGCTGCAACTGTTTATTAAAAACACAGCACTCTGCAAACACGAAAGTGGACGTATAGGGTGTGATGCCTGCCCGGTGCTGGAAGGTTAATTGATGGGGTTAGCGTAAGCGAAGCTCTTGATCGAAGCCCCAGTAAACGGCGGCCGTAACTATAACGGTCCTAAGGTAGCGAAATTCCTTGTCAGGTAAGTTCTGACCTGCACGAATGGCATAATGATGGCAGCGCTGTCTCCAGCAGAGACTCAGTGAAATCGAAATCGCAGTGAAGATGCTGTGTACCCGCGGCTAGACGGAAAGACCCCGTGAACCTTTACTACAGCTTTACATTGAACTTTGACCTGACTTGTGCAGGATAGGTGGGAGGCTTTGAAGCAGACACGCTAGTGTTTGTGGAGCCAATCTTGAAATACCACCCTGGTCATGTCGGGGTTCTAACTCAGGTATAACAATACCGAGGACAATGTATGGTGGGTAGTTTGACTGGGGCGGTCTCCTCCTAAAGAGTAACGGAGGAGTACGAAGGTGCGCTCAGAACGGTCGGAAATCGTTCATAGAGTATAAAGGCAAAAGCGCGCTTAACTGCGAGACCCACAAGTCGAGCAGGTACGAAAGTAGGTCTTAGTGATCCGGTGGTTCTGTATGGAAGGGCCATCGCTCAACGGATAAAAGGTACTCTGGGGATAACAGGCTGATACCGCCCAAGAGTTCATATCGACGGCGGTGTTTGGCACCTCGATGTCGGCTCATCTCATCCTAGGGCTGAAGCAGGTCCTAAGGGTATGGCTGTTCGCCATTTAAAGAGGTACGCGAGCTGGGTTTAGAACGTCGTGAGACAGTTCGGTCCCTATCTACCGTGGGCGTTGGAAATTTGAGAGGATCTGCTCCTAGTACGAGAGGACCAGAGTGGACGAACCTCTGGTGTTCGGGTTGTCACGCCAGTGGCATTGCCCGGTAGCTACGTTCGGATGGGATAACCGCTGAAAGCATCTAAGCGGGAAGCCCACCTCAAGATAAGATTTCCCTAAAGAGCCGTTGAAGACTACGACGTTGATAGGCAGGGTGTGGAAGCACAGCGATGTGTGTAGCTAACCTGTACTAATTGCTCGTTTGGCTTGACCATACAACACCCAAGTGGTTTGTATGAAAGCTCTAATTAATCTGTCTTGTATAGCTTTATGCTATAACATAGAAAGTAATATTTCGATATCACCTTTAACCTTGATTCAGTTAGGTTACAAGTTGATCGACAACAAGCTAATCCTTGACGTCAAACAATAAAAATAACAGACTCATATCTAACCCCCTTTGCTGACGACAATAGCACGATGGCCCCACCTGATCCCTTCCCGAACTCAGAAGTGAAACATCGTCGCGCCAATGGTAGTGTGGGTCCGCCCATGTGAGAGTAGGTCATCGTCAGCTCTCTATTCCTGAATATCCCCC
>NZ_SAXC01000001.1:709886-732688 GCF_028895345.1 Psychrobacter sp. DAB_AL62B | reverse complement strand
AGGCTTGGTTATATCACTACAACCACGAGCGCCCGAATATGGGCAATGGCGGTTTTACGCCAATGCAGAAACTAAACCACGCCGCTTAATTCTATTTGATAAGTGTCTTATGGTTGGGATGATTACCGAAGCAATGGCTGATTACACACTACCTCGCCCTGTAGTGAACAACCTCTTTGCCAAATTCTGTAAATAGCTATTACCATTTTATTAAGTCATTAAGAGTTGTCCATATAAACAATGGGCGACTTTTTTATTTGCCTAGAAGGTCCATAGGCTTATGAATTTAAAGCTGTAAAAGTGCTCATTACATCAATAGGGATTTATACATACCTTGTTATTTCTTTTGGCAAATACCAACTCTTCTTCGTAGAATTATTCTACTAGTTTTTTAACAATATTAAGAACTTAAATTATGAAATCAAGTCATGTTTTATCATTGGTTGCTATCAGCAGTATTATTGCGTTATCTGGCTGTGCGGACAATAAAAAAGCAGAAGCTACTCAAGAAGTCACTACTGAAGGTTCGACTGTTAACAAAGAGGTGGTTGCAGTAGAGCCAGTAGTTGCTGAAGATAAGGTCGTTGTTATTGAAGAAAAGGTTGTCGAAGAAGAAAACCCGCCTAGATTTTCTAAGATTACTGATTACATCGCTTTAACGCTAAACGATAATTGGAATTGGGAAACACTTTCAAATACACCTGATGTTAAAGAGTGGCATAACCAAATTCCTGTTCAAGATAGATATTCACCTGAAGGTTTTAACTACTATATAAATAATAGTTTAGATAGTTACGGAGGTATTTTTGCTCAAGGTAATGAACTACAACCTAATGCCATTACTATTAATTCTATACAGGATGCAGCCGAATATAAGTCAGCTAGTGCGGTCTATGAACTTGAAGATATTTTTAAAAAAAGTGAATTGACTCGAGTCAAATCTAATTGTGATGAAGAGAATGACTCTTTATTTTCTAAGCGGTTTTATAAATGGCAAAAAGAAGATCGTCAACCGCTTTATGTATATGCGATCAGAGAAGAGGCTGATACTGGTATTACAACCAGTTATGGTATAGCTAAAAGTTTTGAGGATTTTTATAAGCCTGAATACAAGAATGCCCTTGAATATTTGAGAAGCAAAAATGGTGAGATTAGCAGTATCATTTGTACTTTTGATATCTAATACTTATCCAACATAATTTAATATTAATTGATTAAATTATGAAACCCTTGCTATTAGTTACCTTATTAGGCTGTGCTGAAACTAAAATGATAGGTAGTACTGTTGGTCAAAGTATCAACTCTACGATAACGGGTTTGTCAATATTGTACAGCAAAGTATTTTGGCATTCCAAGACAAGTGGTGGCGATGTAGTAGTTTATAAATATTTTTTATAGATCTAAGTATTAGGCTGTATTTAATATAATTTAAATAGTATTTTAAGACTGAACGCCAATTAAACAATCATAATATAAGAGTAAAGACAGATGAGAAAATCGTTAATAATTTTGGGCATTGCGTTTTTAGGTCAAACAACCGTCGCCAACGCTGCCACAGACTGGACACCGTATTTAAAGCCAATGTTGTTAGGATGTGATGAGGATCTTCAGTATACTGATATACCCAATCGCTACAAAGCATCAATTGCTAGCAAAAAAGTGAAAGGTGATACTAGTGATGAGTCTGAAGAGATTATTACCACTTATACGTTAAAAGATTCTACTGCGTTTGGTATGCCTTTGACAAAGGTTGAAGTGCTATCAGGTGACGAATGGGGACATTTAACACTATTTTTTAAAGATAATAAATTCAAGTCTTTACGTCCGAAATTCAAACTACCAAAAATTAATCCAGTACACATGAAGGTACTAGAAAATAATGCCAGTGGATATGAAATAAAAATGCCAGGAGACAAAGGAAATAGGGCATTGATTTTCAACGCAAAACAAAAAACTATTACCTGTGATTGGTAAGGTTGCTATTTCAAATAGTTAATTAACAGTAGGCTGGATCATAATAACGGTATTATTATACTCAAGTCCTAAGGTTAATAATCTTTACCTAAGTAAATCACTACATATAAAAAGCCCCAAAATTTTATATTATAAATTTTGGGGCTTTTTTTAGACCCTATATAACTAAGAGCTTATTACAATTTCACTTAAATTCTCTATATTAATGATATATCTACCAAAAATAGCAGGTAACCGTTTTATTTTTAGAGTCGTATTCGGCCCCTCTTTTTTCCATTTCACCCCAGTATTCCATGGTTCGAGTTTGAAAATTTGGCATAATGGTAGGTACAGTCGCAGTCGATGCAAACTTTAAAATATTTTGACCACCTGATGACTCAGGTACAAAACTGAATGTATACTCCTCTAGAGGCAGACCGCGGTAGGTAACGCCTTTATTAAAAATTACCCGGTATTCAGTGTATGGTTCATTTATTTTCATTTTTATATCTTTTATTGTGCTCCGATATTCTGATGACCATTTTGACCTTGGTTTAATAACATCTTCATAGTTTGCAGTTTTACCTCTAATACTTTCTGTAAACGCTGTATCCTTCTTAGCAATCTTTTTATAAGGTGGCTTTTCACCAGTACAAGCGTCTTCCATCCAGCCAAACACATGAACCATATCATTGCTTTTGTAGCTGCTGATACTTTTAGAAGAGCTAGGGGCAGCTACGGTAGTTGTAGATAGTAAAGATGCGGTCGCTAATAGGGCCAAAGAAGTTATAGATATAGATTTCATAGTTTCTCCAATAAATAAATGTAGATTGTTCAGGTACAGGGTAAAGAACGCATTATAGCTAAAGAATTGTTAGGACATACTGCTAATAAACTCATAAGGTACGCAGAAAGCAGCGTCTTTCTTAATGTATTTGAAACATTGTAAAACATCAGAAAAGTTAGGGTTTTTCTTTTCATAACGACTTTCTATTTCTTTATCCGAGATTTTTTTAAATGTTTTATGATGCAAATTTATAATTTCAGCTGCCTTACCATTGACTGAGATACTTTCTTGTAAATTCTGGACGTTTCCGTTTTTATCAAAATCAAACGTAGCATCATTGACGGTACGATAAGTATTACCATTAGGCAGTTTGAAATTTAACTGGCTAATGGCATAACTCATACTTCCTCCTACTGCGCCATCGTAAGTACAAGCTTTTACGATGGCCTTCTTCTTACTAATAGAGTCGACGGTGGTACACTTAGTACTGCCATTAACATCATTCATGCCGGCAATGGCACTAATAGAGAGTAACGACAACGGAAGAACCATCAGTATTTTTGTGAGCTTCATGACTATATCCTTTCGTGAGTTTTAATTTAAGTCAGAATGACTAGCTGTCTTTCTGATGAATCGATTATAGCGTCTGAAATACTGGTTATTTTTTTAACCGACGAACGGTCGCTAATCAAATTTAAACTCCTAAAGCATATCCCCGTTTTTAGTAGTTAAGGCTATTAGTCGGTTTCAGAACTTAAGAGTTCAAGAATAAAAAACCAACACTCAAACCCCAACTCTGAGCTACCCACCTAGTAAAAACCTAAAAAATAACAACCTCTTAGAGCTATATAGATTATGGCTTTAAGAGGTTTTTTTGTGCTTAAAACAATTCGAAATGTTTAAAGGTTATAGCCATTTTCCGATTCTGAGCACCATAGCACTAAAGTATTTGACACCTAAGTCATTATTAGATAACATGAATTATATTCACTATTTATAAAAATATGATGAAAAATATTAAATTTAGGCCAAGACAAAAACTCATAGTTCCCAGTAAAAGTAATTTGCTTGTGCATAGTTATGCTGAGAAGGCTTTATGTGTTTGGCAGAGATTTAAACCTGAGGTTACTTACATCAATACGCAGTATGTTGATAAGTTTTACCGTCCACCACTCCCCTTAATTGATGGAGGGGACAATACTTTTTATTTCTTTAATGATTTCCAGAGCGTTAATCAGGTTTTAAGGTTAGAGAGTGATTACCCGTGTTTAATTACGCCTGAAAGTATTAAAGATATTCAGCAGCTGGCATGGATGGAAGTTATAAATTTGATGTTTTTAAAAGACATTCATCACCCTGATTTGTTTAATGCACTTAAAAGTACTGCACCTCAAAACGTCATATGCCAACTAATGGGTATTAGATATCTAACTATAAAAGGCTATTGCCGTTTTGCAGGCATTAGTCAAAGTAGTTATGAATATATGCAATGTAAATATGCACTAGAAGAGCGTGTTATAGGTATTCCTCAAAATATGAACTGGCTGAATGGTCCACCCTAATGAATACAAAGAAATTTGATAACAAGGAGTTCAAAGTGGTTCTAGATCAGCTAGTACCATTTGACTCACCGCACTATATAAAAGTGCAAAATCTACTTATTAATCTTATTCAGATTAAACCTAGCTTTTGCCTTTGCGTTGGTGAACATGCCAGCCTAGATATGCCAGTATTTACATCGTCTGAATGTGAAACTATCGTCAGGACAGTCGTCAAAGAAAAAAATATTGAGGATTGGGCAGTCACTTATATGTTGGTCTGCTTTTACCAGAAGTATGGAAAAGTACATACTAATAGTGAAGCATGGCAGTTTATGAGTGCATATCTGCAAATAATTATTATGATTGCTATACGTAAGGATGACCACTCCGCCAAAGTAAATCAGCTAAGTGTGCGTCTAAGGATGGGCTTAAAGGACAATAACCCACAATCTGAGATTGTTAAAAAATTGATTAGTATTCATGCTCAACATGCTTCACTCACAGATGCATTAGCGTCGTTACGTCAATACGAAGCCCAAATCGGAAATGATGAAAAGTTAGGCAGGATCGTTAATAAAAAGTTGGCTGGTAAAATTGGCCAGATCAGACTTGCTTATGAAGTGGTTGCAGAGAACAAAGCGTTTGTAAGTAAAACCTATACCAATTCACAAAATAATGAGCTTAGTAAAAAACACGCTAATAAGCGATACTTTGATAGTACTAATGAACCACTAAGAGCGACAATATTTGGCAGACCCCATAAAAATGATAACGTGGCGGACGCTGAAAATATTGCTGATGATGACCCGCCTGCGCTCCTAGACAATGACTTTAAACCCTCCAGTACAACCGCTAAATCCTCAGAACTACAGCAATGGAAGCTAAAAAACAATTATCGACATGCCCGCCGTAACCAGTTTTATTTTCCTACCAGTCTACGTCAACTAAGCCTACTAAGCTATCAAATGCTATTTGCTCGGGTGTGGCAGCTTTTTATTATTGTCAGTTATAGGCAGCGTCAGGTTTATGCAGTTATATTGCTATCAATGCTAAGTGGTCGGAAGATACAAGACGTGATTTATGAGTTAGAACTGGATAAAAGTCAGCACAAGTGGTTGAGTCATGAGAGCAGTTCGGCTGCTGATAGTTATGCTATGAGTAACACGATTAATGTGACTTCTAATCGTAGAAGCCACTTACTGCCGCATCGTCAAAGCCATGATAATGAATTTAAATTACCTCTGCCAGCTAAACTGCAAGCAGTTATTGCAAATAAGTTTTTGGTGGATAGCGATGAAGTCTCTGAAGTGCTGGCAAGTTTAAAAACTCAGCTAGAGCTACCAGCATTATCAAATCAGCATATTGACGCTTGTTTATACAAGGTTATAAAGAATGAGCTGCAAGAGCCATTACATGCTGACATGATTACTGGGGTTGATGTGAAACACAGCTCGCCCTTGTATTACACCAGTATTGAGACGATAAGCTTAGAAAAGACCTACTACAGCGCTATACATCTATTGACCGAATACTGTACTGCGGACAGCCAAGGTGAGCTTCGCCAATATAGTGCATCTAAAATTAAGAGTAATGAATATAAAAGGCACGTAGGCAGCGATATGGCTTTAAACACTGATATCTGTCAAAAGTTTTTTGATGAGCTTGCTGAGGCAGCTGAGAGTTATAATGGTCGATTAAAGCGGAACGTAAGCATAAGGCAGGACCGTTATATTGAGCAGTTTAATGCTTATGGCGTCTGGCTATGGCACATCATATTTATTCAGACTGGGATTAGACCCGTAAAGCATGCGCTTGGGCTTTTAAATCAATTTGATTTTAGGCAAAGGCTGTTATGGGTGTCGGATAAAGAAGAGCGTCAGGGGCAAGGGCAGGGAAGGCTTATTCCTCTTAATGATTTCTTAATCACAGCGATTCAGAATTATATTGAATATATCAAACAATTTGCGGTCATGCATAATTCTATATATCCCAATGATCAATTTCCTATAAATAAAATTTTGAACTCTACTCAGCCACTCATTCAGCTATTTAGCCAAAACCCCAAAGGGTTTACCGGTATTACGCCTAGTAAGGTCCGCTATCAGATAAAACATTTTTTTAGTCACCAAGATAATTGGCTAAGACATCAATTACGTTCACTACTCACGAATAGGTCTCCTGAGTATTTGGTCTGCGCCTTATATGGTCATGAACATCCAGATCAGGAGGCTATGCATCCAATGTCGTCATTATCCATTAATGAGCTAAAAGAGTTATCCGCTGACTTAGATAAAGTTGCAGTTGAGCTTGACCTACGACAAGTTGAGGTGAATATATATGGATAATGCCGTTGCTCATCAGTTAAGAGAAGAAAATAAAAGCAAGAGTCATGAGAGTATCAAAAATGAGGCAAAAGTTTTGATAGCGTCTTATGTTGATGACAATCACATATCCACAGGAACAGACCTAACTGAATACTATCAAACCATTGGTAGCATACTTGAGGTGCATTTTGATACTGCGCATACCTATTACTTAGCCAGACAAGGATTTTTAGAATACATACGGAGTTACAACAAAGCTCATGAACTGAGTTTGGATGAACCAGTTGTGCCAGTCATAGCAGAGCGTGATCATTTAACAATATCTTATGATTGGATGGTAAATGGTGCTCAAGTAAGCCTTGCTAGCCAGCAAATGATTGAAATGTGGCAACGAAAAAGAAGGTTCTCAAACAATGATTTGATTGAGTCAGTGCTCTACTGTAGCGTGATGTATGGGGGGTTGAATGACATAGATGTGTTAAAAGCACTGTATCAAGGGCTCCTAGGCGAACGTGAGATATATCAATTGCAGATACCAGCAACTGATGAATTATCAGGTTCAGGTGTCGGCAGCGAGAGTTTGGCGCTAATCTTGCTAAGTATTAATGATGACAATTACGGTTGTTCTCATACGCAAAGTCATACTTCAGAGGGTATGTCTGATACAAGCTTACAGCGCTATGTAGAGTACATACCTGACGATATGACACTTTGCTTTCTATATGCGCTGAAAGATAAAAAGCTGAACAGAGAAGGTGTGAAATCGTTTGAAACCATTATTAGTGATATTTGTAAGAAGCTAAAACTACAAAATAAAGATAAAAGTAAACCGCATCTATCGCAATTAATAAAATACGCTGACTATCATTGGCGGCAGATGAAGGGGGGCGATATAGATAGTGCGCTGGCTATTGTTAGACAAGGCAAGATTAAAACGACTGGCTTAACCACAAATAAGCTTATTAATTATAATCAAGAGGTGATTAAATCAAACCCACAGCAGCTTACTTGGTCAGAGTTATTTGTAGCAAGTTATTCAGGGTCAGAAAAAAGAAGTACCAATAGCAGAGAGTATCCAAGATTTAGCAAGAATCTCATTAAAGAGGTTCAAGATGCCCTTAAAGGCAGTAAAGCATCCGCTATTATACAAGTAGCGCTGTTACAGCAGGAGTTAACCCAACCCAACGCCATGCGTCTTTTAGGATGGGTAAAGAGCTTATTGAATGATAGCAATAACAGGTTAGATACCATCAGTAAATATCTGGGATGTATTGGTCGGGATTGGCTTATGCTAACAATGGATGAGAATCTTGATGAATGGTCTGACGAGGACTTTGAAGCTGTCTATGAGGAGATTATTCAAAGTAAGATTAAGGATGGAAGAAAGCAGTCTATTTTGAACAAAGACTCAGGCTTTGGCGAAGACAATCTAGATACGGATGATGATTTAGTTGGCTGTACAGACGATGTGTTAAGTCAAGGTAGTCTCAATGGCTTGAATAATGAGCATATAAACAAAAACAAAGTTTCATATCTGGATAAGCTCAAAGATACTCAAAAATTTACTTACGGCAGACTGCGAGCTTTCCATGATTATCAGCGAGCGTACTATAATGCGCCATTTGTGTATTTTCCATGGGGTAATAAACGCCAAGTGGTAAATGCGAACATGATATCACCTCGGATATATCATGCGATGAAAGAGTATCTGGTCAACTCAGATTTAGACTATGAACAGAAAAACCTTTGCTTAGTAGTGTTAAGTCTTGCGTATCGAACAGGGTTGCGAATTAAAGAACTTATCGGTATTAAAGTTCGTGATATAGCTGACATCTATATTGATGAGCATGGACAACGAATAGAGCAGCCACAAATATGGTTAAGACCAAATCGCTATCGGAGATTGAAAAGTAGCAGCGCAAGCCGCCTTATACCCATTAATTGCTTATTTAAGAAAGATGAGCTAGAACAACTTACTCAGTTATATCGTCAGCAGAAAAGATTGAAGCGTCGTTACTTGTTTTCTCAAGGTTCAGGCGATCAGCCGTTACCCAGTGTGATTTTTAGTAATCTCATGAAGTTAATTTGGGACAGATTGCTAGGAGAGCACGACTTCACATTTCACAGCTTTAGGCATACTGCGATTAGTCAGCTGGCGTTAGTACTAAGTAAGTCGCCATTGGCACAGGTGATGACTGATTATGATAATGAGCAGTGCGAAAAAGTAATAAAAGGCGTCCTTGGCTATCACAAGGATCAAGGCTCCTGGTTTGGGCTGGCTAGCTTTGCAGGGCATTTAACGTGCGACACAACCTTCGAGCATTATATTCATACTGCTCATCTGCTGGTAGGGGAGCGGCTGAGTAACGCTTGCTTGGAGCTACCTATAACAGTTTTAGAGCTGATAACAGGACTAGATTACTCAATCATTTATAGTCAAGACAAAACTGCTTATGATGCAACGACAAAGACTGTGCAGTTAAATAAGATAAGATCATACTTTCTTAAAAAAACAGCTGTTAATAAAACCCCGTTATTTAAGAATATAGATGAACCTAATAGCAATGCTAGCCAGCAACTGTTAAACGGTAATTTGAATGAATTTAAAGAGTCGAATACAAATTCAATTTTCATTCATCCTAAATATGCGGACGTCATAGGTTTTCTAGAGGAGCTGCAGGAGTTAAAAGAAAACTCTCTAGGTGAGCTGTTACCTGAAGTTGCTATTAGACATGGTATAAGTCTAAATGAATCTAAATGTTTATATCTGCGCGCTAGTAAGCTGTTCAATGATGACAGGCTATTACTAGGTAGGCCTAAAGGTAGTAAAAATCAGGAGGTAATGATTAGAGCATTGGATAGAGCTTATCAGATGTCCATAAAGAATCCTGAGCAGTTGAGAATGTTTATTGAGATATTTGCACACAAACAAAACTTAAATAACTCATCGATTCATTTTGGTATTAAGGAGACCCAGCTGGAGATGCTACAGAGTTTTATGCTAGTAGGTTGTCATCTTATTGATGCAAGTCATTGGCAGGTTAGGGCATATAGCGAGCAAGCTGTAAGTGATGTTAAAAAAGACTTGAGTCTGAACAGCTCAATACGTGTCGGTGCTCGTGAGAGTTTTCACGGTTATGAGGTAAGGGTAGTACAGAAAAAACGTAAACACTCTGACAAAAACTTGGCTACCACTGATCACTATTATGCATCATCGGGGGTGCTTAAATATCTAGGTTATTTATTAATGGTATTAGCTATCTTTTAGTGAGATTTTAAAAGCTATGGACTAGGTTCGGTCGATAAGTTTGATAAGAATTGCAGCTTTGATCTATATAAGTGCTTTTATGAAATCGCTTTGTGTCATGCCAAGATGCTTACAATAAAAGGACTCTATTGAGTTTAAAGCGTCTCTTAACTGTCGTTGTGATACTTGAACATACTGTAGAGTAACATCATCGCTTGATTTAGTTTCGCGGTGATTGAGCAACCGTTTAAGGACCGGATAGCTGATGTTTAAGCTATTAGCTACCGTTCCAAAAGTACGGCGTAAATCATGTGGTCTGATATGTAGGTCGATTTGTTTATCTATAGCTTTATAACTGGCACTCAAATCCTTTACATGGTCGTCGCTGGCTTGCAAAGCGCTTGGAAATACCCAATGTTTACCAGCACTTAATCTCCACCTTTCTTTCAGTATAGCGTATAAAATATCACTAGTAGGTATCTCATGATCGTACCCATTTTTTGTATCTTTAAATGTTATTTTACCAGCTTTGAGATCGATATCCGACCACTTTAAAGACTGCGCTTCGTTTAAACGCACACCAGTCAACATAAAAAACAACATGATATCTCGTGCGTTATTGCTATGAGGCGCTTGCATGTGTGAGCTTCTATCCACATAGTTTAGAAGCGTTTTAAGGTACGTACCTAAATACTCTTCTTCTACATGTTTAGTGCGTGGCTTTACCTTATTCCAATCTTTCTTAGCATTGAGTATGCGCACAGGTTGCTCTTTGATTAAAAAGTCTTCGTCATCATCTAAAAAGCTATCACGGCAATAATTCCATACTGATCTTAGAGCTCTCATAGTTGCGTCAGCTTGAGCTTTACTTTGCTTGCTTATCTCTCTATGTTTCTCACTTACCATGGACTTAGTAATATCATTTAGAGAAATATTTAGCCAGTCTTTCAGCTTATGTAATATTTGACGATCATAAGTGGTAATTGTGCCTTTAGCTAACCCAGTCTTTGTTGATTTAAAATAGCTATAAGCTTCTTTAAGTGTTGGTACATTATTGGTCTTATCTTTCGGCTCTTCCAAGTTCTCATGAAGGCCATCGTAAACGTGTATACCTTTTTTTATGTTTGCCATCATTATGCTGGCTTTTTCACGTGCTTCGGTTAGTGTAATTAAATGCGTTTCTTCTACTTCGTCTCTATACAGCTTTCCATTGATGCGCTTATGCAATGTATAGCGCTTTGACTGCTTGCCTACACGTAGCGCAAAACCAGTTAGCACATCGTCCATATAGATTTCAGTACCTTTAGCGGTATAGTCTACTGAATCAATAAGTTTTTTGGTAAGTTTAACTTTCATATATCACCCATGCAGCAGTACATAACCATAGTGTTAGTAGTCATCATACTTTAATTACTACAAGGGTCAAAGTATCAAGATAGTATCAAAAAGTTAATTACACCCATGCATTCGTATAAATTTTAGACAATAAAAAACCCTTACAAGTCAATGACTGTAAGGGTTTGAATTTGGTGGGCCCAGTAGGACTTGAACCTACGACCAAAGGATTATGAGTCCTCTGCTCTAACCAACTGAGCTATGGGCCCTTTAGACGCACAATGATACCTGATTTTTAAATATTTTCAAGTAAAAGTTAGCAAGTAGGGCATACTATTTGATTAATTGTTACTAACTACCGCCAGCCAGCGTCAAACTTCGCCCACCATCTACCGTTATTATCTCGCCAGTAACATAACTGGCCTGCGCTAAATAGAGCACACTATGAGCAATTTCATCAGGCTTGCCTATCCGCTGCATAGGAATAGAGTCGATAATACTTTTTTGCTGTTCACTATCGAGTGCTTGATCGCTATCGGCTTCAGGTAATATATTTACGCCAGGAGCAACACCATTCACACGCACATCTGGCGCCATATCAAGCGCCAGAGATTGAACCATCATCCGATGCGCAGCCTTTGCCATGTTATATACAGCATAATTACCAAAAGGTTTATCATGCGCATGGATATCAAGTAAGCTAATAATACAACCTTGCTGCGTTTTCAAATAAGGATAAAACGCTTGGCTTAACAATAAAGGCGCTTTGGCATTGGTTAAAAACAGCTCATCCCACTGTGATTGATCAATACTGCCAAGCGGGCTAGGGTAAAAACGTGAGGCGTTATGTACCAGTACATCTAATTGCCCAAATGCTTGCATAATAGTTTGGACGAATTGTGCTAAAGCTTTGGTATCATTGACGACTGCTAAATCTGCAAGAATGACCACTGCACTATTAGCCCAAGTTTCATTAAGCTCATTTGCTAGTGTGTTCGCTTCGTGCTCACTATGATAACAATGGATAATGACACGATAGCCTTGCTCATGTGCTGCGCGAATAATAGCCGCACCAATGCGTTTAGCGCTACCAGTCACCAGCATCACAGGGTCATTTGTACGGACTAGTGGTTGGATGTTTTTTGTCTTTTGAGTCATAGGAGAGTTTTAATCAGTATTTGGCGTTAATATCTAAAGTGAGTTTTGACACAGTTTTTAAGCTGACTTTTAAGATAGCTTTGGAGGCATATTATGCGCTTGTAAATGCTCAATTCTATGTTGTCTCAAGGCTTCACCAATCGCTGGACCTTTAAGGTTTTTCTCGATATCGTTCATACTAATACTATGGAAGCTATCCAACGCCAACATCATCTGATGGTGCTGTATAGCTAGTTGTAATACGTGACTGCATACGAGCAGCTGCGAGAGTTTTTCAGGCTCCTTATGGGCGCTACAAGCTTGAATAAGGTCAATTTTTCCAGCAGCATTAAGCTGATTGATTACCCTTAATTTCTCAGCTTGTTGTACGAATAGAGTCGCAAACTGGGTTTGTGCTTTTGGTACCTTAGCCGTATTGCCTATCTCGTTAATCGCTTTGGCAGCTGTCTTCGATTCATCAGGCTTTAAATCATTAGCGTTAAGATCAAATAACGACGAATTGAGGCTAGCCATTAAGATTGCCCAACGCTGTGATAAATTTAACTGCATTTGACCGGCAAAATACAGCGCTGTCTGCACAGTTTCTCGTATGTGAGCATGATTCCAAGCCTGATTTAATGGCGCAAAATATTCTGTGAGCGCCCCGATTTCAAACAGCTGCTGCCAGTATACATGAGGGGATAGCTGCATCGTCGCGCGGCTCGACTCTTGCCAAATACGCTCGCTACTTAAGTGCACAAGCTCTCCTGAGCGCACCAATTCACGCATCAACGCTAAAGTCTCATCGGCGATGGTAAAACCCAAATCATAATAGCGGCTATAGAAGCGAGCCGTTCTAAGCACGCGTAAAGGGTCTTCGCTAAAGGCGCTGGATACATGACGCAAGGTTTTGTTTTCTATGTCAGTCAGTCCGCCATAGTAATCAATCACTTCGCCGTTTATAGGGGTGTCATTGCTTAAGCTTATGACTTCAATGGCCATAGCGTTGATGGTCAAATCGCGCCGTTGCAGATCGTCTTTTAAGCTAACATCTGGACTGGCATGGACGCTAAAACCTTGATAGCCAACACCTTGTTTGCGTTCAGTACGTGCGAGCGCATACTCTTCGCGGCTGACAGGATGCAAAAATACGGGAAAATCTGCGCCTACCTGTTGAAACCCTGCATTAAGCATTTCTGCAACGGTTGCCCCGACAACGACAAAGTCTTTATCTTTGATAGAGCGTCCTAATAGCTGATCACGTACTGCACCGCCAACGAGATAGACTTGCATGGTAACCTCTTTAGTTATTTTAGTTTTAATCGGGTTATAAAAATAAAAGTATTAAATGCTAAGCAAACACATTCTAGGTTAATAAGTGATAGACCAAAAAAAACCATTCAGTGCCTTATTATGATGGCACTGAATGGTTTGATTATAGCAGACTGCTACCCTTAACGAATAATAGTGGCAGATCAATGTATAGCGGTATCACTTATACACTAGCGGCAGCTGCTGCCTCATTTTCTAAATCTTGGGCTTCAGTCACCGCAAGTGCCGTCATATTAACCACACGGCGCGCTGTGGCTGATGGCGTTAGGATATGCACAGGTTTGCTTGCGCCTAATAAAATAGGACCAATAGAAGCGCTGCCGGTTGCTGTCTTAAGCAGGTTAAAGGCAATGTTTGCCGCATCTAGCGTTGGCAAGATAAGCAGATTTGCTGAACCTTTAAGGTTGCTCGAAGGCAAGTCATTGGCACGAATATGCTCATCAAGTGCGGCATCACCTTGCATTTCACCATCGAATTCAAAGTCGACATTCATGTCTGTCAGCAGTTGATGTACTTTGCGCATTTTGACAGCGCTAGCGCGGTCAGAAGTACCAAAGTTTGAATGTGACACCAACGCCACACGCGGTGTGATGCTAAAGCGGCGCAATTGCTCTGCAGCCAATACAGTCATCTCAGCCAATTGCTCAGCAGTTGGATCTTCATGAATATAAGTATCAGCAATAAAGATATTACGATCTTGCATGAGCACTGCATTCATTGCATAAAAATCATTGATGCCTTCTTTTTTATTGATCACTCCGCCTACATATTTTAAATGCAGTTGATAATGACCGAATGTACCACAAATCATGCCATCAGCATCGCCATTTTCAACCAAAAGTGCACCGATTAAAGAGGTTTTACGACGGACATCACGGCGAGCAAGCTCGATACTGACACCACTACGTTTGTTTTTCTCGTAGTAGCCTTTCCAGTAATCGTTGTAGCGTGGGTCATCATCAATATTGACAATAGTAATATTTTCGCCATCTTTCAAGCGTAATGCTAGCTTGGCGATGTTATTTGCGATCACTGAAGGACGACCGACCAAGATAGGGTGAGCCAACTGTTCATCGACGACCACTTGTACTGCTAGCAATACATTGCTGTCTTCACCTTCACAGTAAACGATACGTTTTGGATCTGCTTTTGCACGTGCAAAGATAGGCTTCATGACAAACGCGGAGTTATAGACAAACTCAGATAAACGCTGGCGATAGGCTTTCATATCAGTGATAGGAAGTGTCGCAACGCCAGAATCCATCGCCGCTTTAGCAACAGCAGAAGCAATTTCAATGATTAAGTTTGGCTCAAGTGGTCCTGGAATGAGATATTCACGACCAAAACTTGGCGTACTTTCAACGTTTTTAACGTTGCTCATAGGTGTTGCTTCAACATGCGCCATCGCAGCGATTGCTTTTACGCAAGCAATCTTCATCTCTTCGTTAACAGTCGTGGCACCAACATCTAACGCACCGCGGAAGATATAAGGGAAGCACAATGCATTGTTTACTTGGTTAGGATAGTCTGAGCGACCAGTAGCCATGATGACGTCTGGACGGACGGCATGTGCCAATTCTGGCATAATCTCAGGCGTTGGATTAGCAAGCGCAAAGATAATAGGGTCTTTTGCCATACGGCGAACCATATCTTCTGTCAATGTGCCCGGCATAGATAAGCCTAAGAACATATCGACATCATCGATGAGCTCTTCAATAGTAGTTGCTTCTGTATCACGCGCATACATTTGCTTGGTTTCGTCTAGATTCTCACGGCTAGTGGTAATAATACCGCGTGAGTCAGAAACGTAGATATTGTTTTTATTAACGCCAAGTGCACAGATAATGTTTAGGCATGAAATGGCTGCTGCGCCTGCACCTGAACAAATAACTTTGAGGTCTTCAATCTTTTTGCCAGTGATCAACAAAGCATTGAGCATTGCCGCGGCCACGATAATGGAAGTACCGTGCTGATCATCATGGAATACTGGAATGTTCATACGTTTACGCAATTCGCGCTCGATTTTGAAACATTCTGGTGCTTTGATGTCTTCTAGATTGATACCACCAAAAGTAGGCTCAAGAGACGCAACTGCCTCGATGAATTTATCTGGATCATTTTGTGCAATTTCAATATCAAAAACGTCGATACCCGCGAATTTTTTGAATAGAACCCCTTTACCTTCCATCACAGGTTTTGACGCCAATGGACCAATATTCCCTAAACCTAATACCGCGGTACCGTTGGTGATGACACCGACCAAGTTGCTACGAGCGGTGTATTTAGCTGCTAAAGAAGGATCTCTTTGAATCTCAAGACAAGGTACCGCGACCCCTGGAGAATAGGCCAGTGCCAGATCACGTTGGTTGGCCAATTGCTTGATAGGGGTGACCGAAATCTTACCCGGTCGTGGGTGTGAATGGTAATGCAAGGCAGCTTGTTCAAACTGCTCTTTTTCCGTACTAGGGGTGTCCGTATTCAAAGTGATATCGTCATTCATAATAATTGCCATGGTTAGGATAAATTGGAATAAAGTAAATGGTGATAAAAACTAATGCCTAATGCTCAAAAATCATAAGATATGATAATGAGCGTACATTGATAGTTACAGGGTCGTGATTGGCGACTAGACATCAGCATAAAAACAACAATCTTGCAAAATAGTTATTCTAGCATTATTGGTAATTGGTTGCCTAGTTAAGCGCCATGTTAAGCGCCATGAAATACGCAAACAATATAATAAATTGATATTCGTTATTTATCTAGTTGATAATGCCAAAAAACAGCGCTAAATATCAACCTTAATTTTATAGTGTTTCAAAATATTACAGAATAAGCCACTTATTAAGATGAGCAGCTGATCGGCATTTGCGGGGCATGAGGGGCAGGTGGTATTGTATCAAGTTCGATGGCCGTATCATTTATAGTATAAGGGTTGGCAAGCAACTCAAATACTCGATTTAATTCACCAAATTGCCCTTGTTCTGCAGCCACAATGGCACGCTGAGCCATGCTATTACGCAAGATATAAACGGGATTGTTAGTTTGTAGGCTACTAATCACTTGTTCGCTAGAAAGCGGTTTTGTTTGCGATAAATAGTGTTCTGACCAATCTTGCCATATTTGTAATGGCTCATCTTTTAGCTCAGCAATCATCGTTGCCAGTAGTTGCTGCTCATAAGGATGCTCGCTTGGCGCAATTAATCCCAATAATGCCCGGAAGCTATTGGTATAGTCGAGCAAGTTATCTTCTAACAAGGTTAGAAACTCAAAAGCCAATGTTAAGCTCTCTTTTGCATGCGGCAGTCCCAGCTTGCGGCATAGCCCTTGTTGATAGTGCTGCATAAAAGTCGCTTCATAAGGAGCTAAACAATCCGCCAACGTTTCGCGCGTGACACCAGCCTGAGTCAAGCGCATAAAGTGTGGTAGCCAAATGTTCAGGTTCCAGTGCCCGATGGCAGGTTGGTTTTGGTAGGCATAGCGTCCTGTGTGGTCGGAGTGGTTGTTAACCCAAGCCGGATTAAAACGTTCCATAAAGCCGAAAGGTCCAAAGTCTAAGGTGCTGCCGGTAATCGACAAGTTATCCGTATTCATGACCCCATGAGCAAAACCAGTCAGCTGCCAATCGGCAATCATGCGTGCCGTACGTTCGACCACTGTTTGCAGGAACGCCAATACGGGCTTTTCATTATCACGGCACTCTGGATAATAAGTATCGATCATATAGTCGGTAAATTCAGCGAGTAAATCGGGCGCGAAACTGGCAATCCACTCAACGTGACCCAAGCGAATATGGCTGTCAGCCACACGCATCAATGCCGCCCCAGCTTCCATCCGCTCGCGCCGTATAGCCGTATCAGATACCACAAAACCCAAAGCGTTAGAGGAGGGCACACCAAGCTGGGTCAGTGCATGACCACATAAATATTCTCGAATGGTACTGCGTAAGACGGCACGGCCATCACCCATCCGTGAGTAGGGTGTCAGGCCGCTACCTTTAAGATGTAAATCTTGCAACTTATCATTATTATCGAGTACTTGCGCCATTAATAAGCCGCGTCCATCACCCAATTGTCCTGCCCATTGTCCAAATTGATGACCTGCATAAGCCATTGATAACGGCTGAAACTGGGCAGGCACGTACTGCCCACCGAGTATCTCAACCCAGCGTGCCATCAAATCTTCATCTTCTGTCCAGCCTAGTTGCTGTGCAACCTGTGTATTAAAATGACCAGCACGAGGATTGTCTAATGGTGTCGGCACCTGCTCATGATAAAGGCGGGTGTCTAATTTGACATAAGTGTTTTGATAGCGCATATGAGCCGGTCCAATTGAGGTATAAAGAGAATAAACTCACTATAACATAGCCTGCATATAGCAGCATTGCACTCTGTCCCTCTCTTGTAATTAACACACAAAAAAATCCCCCTATCTTTGACAGATAGAGGGAAGGAGAAGCGTCACAATATCAAGGCTAAATTATTAATCAGCCGTTAAGCTTAAGCAGCTTTGGCGTCTTGACCGATTGCGCGAAAGGCTGTTTTCAAGTTGCTGTTATGCGCCAGTATTTTTTGTTCAATCTTGGCATAATCTTGCTT
The DNA here is from genome assembly GCF_028895345.1 of Psychrobacter sp. DAB_AL62B. Lineage (NCBI taxonomy): Bacteria > Pseudomonadati > Pseudomonadota > Gammaproteobacteria > Moraxellales > Moraxellaceae > Psychrobacter > Psychrobacter sp. DAB_AL62B. The sequence continues at coordinate 714,434 of NZ_SAXC01000001.1, read as the reverse complement.
CAACTCATCTTCAACTTCATGTAAGCGATCAGCAAACTCAGTCTTTTTCAGCTCAATGGTTTTTGCTTTTAATGCTTGCCATTCTTCGACTGTCTGCGTAAAGGCATCATATTCAAACTTAATACGCTCTTGGAAGCTTTTCATCGCATGAGGAATATCAATACCACTTGACGTTGCCGTATCAATCTGCTGCTGTGCCGCTTTGAATTGCATTTGTACTTCAGCATGCTTGATGGTTGTGTCATCAACGGTACGTAGCTCGCTGGTCAAGCCAAGCTTTGATAAGCCAGCGATGAGCCATTTGGTTGGATCATATTGCCACCATTTTACGCCATTACGATAATCGTATTGGAAGAAGTGATGATAGTTGTGATAACCCTCACCCCACGTAAAGATAGCTAAGAAGAAGTTATCACGGGCACTATTGGTATCCGTATAAGGACGCGTCCCAAACATGTGGCATAACGAGTTGATAAAGAAGGTAAAGTGATGGGTCAAAACCAAGCGTAGCAAACCAGCAACGATTAAGGTACCCCAAACATCACCTAGTAACCAGCCAATGGCGGCAACCATACCAACGTTCAGCGCCACGACCCATAGACCATAATATTTATGCTGAATCTGCAAGGTTCTATCTTTGGTCAAATCAGGAATATTTTTATAGTCAAACTTACCGCTAGGGTAGTTGCGTAGCATCCAGCCCATGTGACTAAAGAAAAAGCCACGCTTCGCTGAATACGGATCGTCTAAGCGATCATCAACATGACGATGATGGCTACGATGACCAGAAACCCAGTCAAATGCTGAACCTTGAACCGCTAAGGTAGAACCAAGCAATAAAAAGTTTTTGACAATCGGATGCGCTTTATAAGCACGATGTGACAATAAACGGTGATAACCGGCTGTAATACTGATACCCGTCCATACCATAAAGGCACCAAACACGCCCCAAACCGGTGCGCTGACTTGATGGGTAAACAGATACCATGGGGTAATGATAGCAGCAGCAATAGGCGTGGCTACCAGAATAGTCGCTGGAATCCAGTTGATTGGTGCTTTTGTGAATTCAAACTCGCGCATATCGATGCTGTCCGCACTGGTAGAGACATCTTGCTCTCCAGAAGTATTAGCATAGTTGCGTTTGGCAACCGGTGTTTCATCGAGTGAGTTTTTCGCTTTATTCTCATCGAAACGTGTCTTAAAACGCGTGACTTGAGTGCTGGCGGTTTTCACAAGTGTGTCACCAGATTTGATAGCGAAACGTAAGCCTTTAAGCGGTAAGCCAAGTGCTTTTTTTGCAATCATATAATATCCCTAGCGGTATTAATTTAAGCCTCTATATTACCTTAAATACTTAGTAAAGTGAACACTTATACACTATAAAAATATTGCTAAATAACAATAACTTGTATCGTTTATACCATCTATGATGATAAATAAGCCATGACTTATCAGTTCTTAAGTAAAAGTGTAAGTAGAACGATAAATATGTAGGCTACCACAGCTTCTGTTCGAACATAGTTAACATGTTTAACGTAGCAGAAGAGTGGATGGATAATCGGTAATAATGACGTCGACCTGCCAATCTATAAGCTGTTTAATCGTATCGCTATCATTGACCGTCCACGCACTCACAGGCAAGTCATATCGATGACAATGCTGAATGACTGCTTTATTAAGAAGCGGGTAGTAAATACCAAGTTGCACACAGCCAAGTTGCAAGGCAGTATTCGGCGCAGTTACCAATAAGCCAGGCGTACGAATAAGCAATCCACGTGGGACGTGCGTTAATAATTTATTGCGTTGTAGTCGTGCATGCAGCTCTACATCAAAACTGGTCAGTACAATAGGTAGGCTGGCAAGTGGGCTATCGACTAGGTCACGCATCAAAGCCTTTATCAATTTGTCGTAATCAGTTCTATTATGCGTTTTAACCTCAAGCTCAATATAAGTAAAGCCATGTAGTGCAGGCGCTATGCTTGGCAAAGTAATAATCTGATGACCGAACTGTAAATGGCGTTGAATCTCAATAAGACTTAACTGGTCGATGCGTGATTGCTGCGCGCACATGCGCTCTAAGTCGTCATCATGAAAGACCAATAACTCTCCATCCTTGCTGAGCTGTACATCAAACTCAACACCGGCTACACCAGCTGTTTGTAAACGTTGAGCATACTCAAACCCTGATAAAGTGTTTTCTAATGCTTCACCGCGAGCGCCACGATGACCGAGTAATAGTGTGTTTTTAAGGTTTATCATAATGAATAACCATAGAATGTTTGGAACGTCATCATATAATCTCTAATAAAAAGCGTCTAACAAAATATTTATAACATTCTTTAAATGCTCGAAAATTTAGCTGAGCATCTAGCCATGTATTTGTTCTGACTGTGTATTTGTTGCGTTTTTGCAACCAAAGCTAGGTTTTGGGCACAATGTTAGACGTTATTTGTATATCAATAGGCTACACTAATGACCATTTAATACAAACACCGTATAATAATGTGATTTTCAAATCTATCACAATGAACATTTTTGATTTAACCATTTTTTTCATTGTTTTAGTTTGAGTGTCATGGTTTGAACGTCAAATACTGTCCGTCGGTGGCGGTATGAATCAGTAAATTGGAGCAAAATAAATATGAGCGTAGCAAATAAAAGTTTGAGCAAGTGGTACAAAGTTGCTGGTGTTGGCATAGCATGTAGTTTAGCGCTTGCTGGTTGTGACCGCTCAGAAAAAGAAGATACTCCTGAAACGGCAGAGGTTACAGAGCAAGAAACAGAGGTCAGTGAAAATGCAGCTGCCACTGCGGTTAGTTGTGATGACCCAATAGTACAAGATCGCCTCAAATCGGCCTTAAAAAATACGCTCAATCAACAAGCGCAAACATTGGCTACAAGTTATGCTAACGATGCAGAGATTGGTCTAAGCAGTGGCGTTGTCACTACTAAAACCAATGGCATCGTCATCGATATACAAAATGCCGCGACCTTACAAGCAGCCAATGCCAACGGTATGACGACTTGTCAGGCTAGTGTTAGCATGACCTTGCCGAGTGAAGACTTGTATCAAGCCAGCCAAGTTCAAGCGGCTAATAACCAACCAAGTTTGCAATCTCGTTTAGCCCAAGACAATATTCGTATCAATAACAACATGCTCGTTGATGATGCCTTTACTTATGTCGTCGGTACGCAAGGTGGACAAATACGTACCCGTATCGCTGGACAGCCAGCATTGCTCACGGTTGTATCAGAAGTAGTGGCAAGCTCAGTATATCAGTCAGCATTGGAAGAGCAGCGCGCCCAACGTGCAGCACAGCAAGCAGAACGCCGCCGTGAAACAGCGCAAACTAATAACGACAATCAGCCAAGACCAGTAACGCCAGCTGCCCCTGTGCGCCCAGCCACACCTGCTACGCCGCCGAGTGTGAATCAAAACAATCAAGGTAGCAGCGCTACAACGCCTAGCACCACTGCACCTGCGACCCCAGAAGCGCCAAAATCTACACCTAAAGATGAAAGTATCGATATGGTGATTATTGAAGATGAAAACGCTACTTACTGATCTATAAAGTAAAGCATGGTCAATAAAGTAGAATTATTGATAATAAAACGCCCACAATCTTCAAGTTGTGGGCGTTTTACATTTTACGTTAAATCGATCAGTTATCAGTTATCAGTTATCAGTGAATTTTTGTAATACTTGGCTGTCCCATAGGACTTCAGAGACCTGCTCAGGATCCGTGCAAAAGCGTGCGGCGACAAACAGCCAGTCGGATAAGCGATTGATAAAGCTGACAGCAGTATGGCGAATGGCTTGTGGACGCTCTTGTTGTAACAGTACTGCTTGGCGTTCAGCACGGCGACAGACGGTACGTGCCACGTGTAATTGGCTAACCAATAACGACCCTGTCGGTAAGATAAAATCTTTCAGCGGCGGCAACGTGCTATTCATTGCGTCAATCTGTTGCTCTAACCAATTGGTATGAGTCGCATTGACACCTTCATATTCTGGCATCGAAAGCTCACCGCCGATATTGAATAATAAGTGTTGAATAATAATCAATGCTTGAGAAAAATCTGCTTTTTGAGTAGCGTCAGTCACCGTTTGCGTGAGCTGCGAGCGTGCTAAGCCAATATGAGAATTAAGCTCATCAATATCGCCCATCACGCTGAACAGACTATCAGCTTTACTCACGCGGCTGCCATCTGCCATGCCGGTACTGCCATCATCTCCAGTACGAGTATAAATTTTGCTTAAACGATTGCCCATCTCTATATCCTTACCTGTCATTATTTTTCATTATTAAAAATTATCACATTAAAAAGTACCAATTGATTGAAGCATGTTACCTACATGATAGAAGAAGCTTGCTCACGTACTTAAAAAAGGTTACTTGTGCGCTCATTGTAGTATTTTACGAGCATTTTCGCTAAGATAATGGGTTAAGTTTTATATTGCTGCTTTCTGTAAAATAATCACGACGTTATTTACGTTTATAAGTAAACGTCTTTATTTGCTAAGCGTGCATTATTGTTAGACTTGTT
>NZ_SAXC01000001.1:0-709878 GCF_028895345.1 Psychrobacter sp. DAB_AL62B | reverse complement strand
TACGAGCATTTTCGCTAAGATAATGGGTTAAGTTTTATATTGCTGCTTTCTGTAAAATAATCACGACGTTATTTACGTTTATAAGTAAACGTCTTTATTTGCTAAGCGTGCATTATTGTTAGACTTGTTTTTTTCTTATACTTTTAATCAAAAGGCTACTACGTTATGACAACCCCACTTGCCGACGCCATGTCACAGCTCTCGATATACGATTCATTAACTGGGCGTAAGCAGTCATTCGAGCATTTTCGCTAAGATAATGGGTTAAGTTTTATATTGCTGCTTTCTGTAAAATAATCACGACGTTATTTACGTTTATAAGTAAACGTCTTTATTTGCTAAGCGTGCATTATTGTTAGACTTGTTTTTTTCTTATACTTTTAATCAAAAGGCTACTACGTTATGACAACCCCACTTGCCGACGCCATGTCACAGCTCTCGATATACGATTCATTAACTGGGCGTAAGCAGTCATTTAAACCGCTGGTTGAGGGTAAAGTTGGCATGTATGTATGCGGGATGACGGTTTATGATTATTGTCATATCGGTCATGCACGGGTGATGGTTGGCTTTGATATGGCGGTGCGCTGGCTTGCGCAATTGGGTTATGAGGTGAATTACGTACGCAATATCACCGATATTGATGACAAAATCATCACTCGTGCTGCCGAAAATAGGGAAGAAATCGGCGCGTTGACACAGCGTTTTATCACCGCCATGCACGAGGATGCAGCGGCGCTCGGCTGCTTGTCACCTGATGCAGAGCCGCGTGCGACTGACCATATCGATGAGATGCAGCAAATGATTGAGACGTTGGTTACGGGTGATTACGCCTATGCTGGCGATAATGGCGACGTCTATTATGCGGTTGATAGCTTTGCTGATTATGGCAAATTATCTAAGCGTAATCTTGATGAGATGCAGGCAGGTTCGCGGGTTGATGTCGAAAACGATAAGCGCAATCCATTTGATTTTGTATTATGGAAAGCGGCGAAGCCTGATGAGCCGCAATGGGCATCACCTTGGGGTCAAGGGCGTCCAGGCTGGCATATTGAATGCTCAGCGATGTCGACCAAATGCCTTGGCAATACTTTTGATATTCACGGCGGTGGACATGACTTACAATTTCCGCACCATGAAAATGAAATTGCTCAGTCGGAAGCGGCTACTGGCTGTGAGTACGCGCGCAACTGGATGCACGTCGGTTTTATCAATGTCGATGGCGAAAAAATGTCTAAGTCGCTAGGTAACTTCTTTACCATTCGCGATGTGATGGCACAATATCTGCCAGAAACGGTGCGCTTTTTCTTATTATCGAGTCATTATCGTAGCCAAGTAAACTTCTCTGATAGCGCGTTAGATGAAGCGCATAATAGCCTAAGCAGACTGTACCAAGCACTTAAAGTTGCTGAACAACAAAAAGGTCAAGAAATCATCATTAATGATAAATTAATGAATACCGCGTATGCAAGCGCTGCCGGACAAGACTTTATCAAAGCCATGAATGATGACTTTAATAGCTCAACGGCTATCAGTGTGCTCTTTGGATTGGCACGTGATATCAATAAAGCGGGTAAAGTAGAAGATGTAGAGAGTGCGTGGCAGTTAGCGCAGCACTTAAAGGCATTGGCACAAACGCTGAATATTTTACAGCAACCTGTGCAGCAGTTTCTGCAAGCAGTCATCGGTGAGATGAAAGAAGACGGTTTAACCGATGAAGCTATCGATGGCTTAATTATTGAGCGTGCTGATGCCAAAACCAATAAAAACTTTGCTCGTGCTGACGAGATACGTGTACAGTTAAAAGACGCGGGTATCGAGCTGGAAGACAGTCGCGCTGGCACGACTTGGCGACGCGCTTAACGTAACAGCTAAAATTAGTACATGCATAAAGCAACCAGTATGCTTAGAAGTTTATGCTCAGAAATTAAGTCAGCTTAGCGCTGGCTTTTTTTGTAGAGTACATTAGCTTAACCTTATACATAGGTCAGATATATATCGTATGAAAAATAATCATCAGTCTTTGGCTTCTAACTTGGATTCTAGCAACGTTCAAGCTTTGCAATGCGGCATGGGTGACAAAGGCATCAATTCTGGCGACGCCAAGAGTGAGGTCTTTACTACTTTTACTGTTGGCGATAAAAAGATTATTAAGCACTCAAACGTATGGCAATTTACCCTCAGTATATTTGTCATGTTATTGAGTGTCGTTTATGTTCCTGTATATGCCGCTACTAGTGATGATCTAACGGTTAATAATCAAAGAGATGTACAAGCTCAAAATTATAACGCAGCAGAAAAAAGTACTGTACCAGAAAATATAGTTGATTATGCAGCGCAGAAAATTGAGGATATTAAAGCAGAAGGAGTCAGCGTTTCTGCAATCGCAGAAGAAATGACTAGTCCGATAGAAAAAAACACGGTGCAGCAAGCAGGGGTGCTACAAGGAGATTCTGGTCTTACCGGTGATTATAATGAAGGCTATTATTCTTTAAATAAGCTCAATGCCGGTTTACCGCCATTATCTGAGCCGCCGAATTTGTCGACACCTCTTGCAACCTTAGAGTTTTTCCAATCAGCAGTCATGAAGCAGCAATATGATTTGGCTGCTTATGCGCTGAATATGAACTTGATTGATAGTGAGTTACAGCGCAGTCGTGCGATAGATCTTGCCAAACAACTGGATTTTTTGCTGGTCGAAAAAAAACTCTATGTATTTGATAAGTTGCCTGGTCGTCCTGATGGCTTGATTGAACCCCCTCTTGGTAGTACTAGTAGCATTCAAGGTATTCCTAGACGTTCGATTCAGCTTGGTTATATCGATTATCGCGAGCGCCGAGTACCGTTGCATCTAGAACGCATACGCATTGGTGATGGCGCGCCTTTTTGGGTATTTTCAGCGCAGACCGTTTCGAACATCGATAAGCTTTATGAGCAGTATCATCCGGCAAAGTTTGAGCGCTATTTGCCTAGTTGGACAAAGCTAAAGTTTTTTAGCATTGCTATCTGGGAGTTTTTAGCGTTACTTATATTCTTCTCGTTTACCATGGGAATAGGTTGGCTATTAAGTACAGCCGCTGGCAAGCTCCTTAATTGGTATGTCATGGATAAAGAGGGCAACCGCCTTAGTACGCTTCATCACAACGGTGTGGAAGATTTGGTCAATAAGTTGACCGTACCTTTAACCTTTACTATCAGTTTCTCCTCTGTCTATACTTTAGTATCGGGCGGCTTTCCTTATTTGGATGCATTGGCCTCATCAACCCGACCTATCATTTGGGTGGCACTGGTATTTAGTGCGATGTGGCTTGGTATCCGAGCCACTAACTTTTTTGCCAATCGCTATAAAGATTTGCAAATCGAAAATTTAAGCGATGAGCATTTTGATAAAAGTCGCCGCCGTCGCACTTATGTTTCGATCTTTCGTCGCGTTTTTATCTTTGTTATGATTCTTGGCGGTATTTGGATTGGATTAAGTGAATTTACCAATATCGATGGGCTGGGTAAAACCTTATTAACTTCAGCAGGGATTGCAGGTGCGGTCATTGGTATTGCCGCGCAGCCTATTTTAGGCAATATCATCGCAGGGATGCAGGTCGCGATTACCCAGCCTGTGCGTATCGGCGATACGGTGATGATGGAAGGTGAGTGGAGCACAATTGAAGATTTGGGTTATACCTATGCGGTACTCAAAACATGGGATGAGCGGCGTTTGATTGTGCCCATGCGGCATTTTATTACTGAGATTGTGGAAAACTGGTCGCATACAGAGTCACATCAAACGTCAGTGATTTACTTATATGTCGATTATGGTGCTGATATTGCCGCCATTCGACAGAAATATATTGAGTTGGTAAAAGAGAATACGCTATGGGACAGTGAAACGGAGCCTGAAATGTTTACGGTATCCGTATCAGAAAGCAGCATTAAGCTTCGTTGTAGCCAAGCAGCTGATGGCCCTTTAGATGCATGGACGCTTGAATGTGAAGTTCGTGAACAGATGCTAAGCTATTTGTATGAGCAACAACAAGCCTATCTACCGGCTGAACGTTTGATAGTCAAAACCAATCATGATTAGATATCAATGATTATGTTTAGCAAATAATAGTGTTGTTATAGCAAAATAATCTGACAAATAAGTCATGCGAAAGCTTGCATTATTTGTTATAATATGGCGTTATTTTTAAGGGATAATTCAGTAGTTAAGCGTTGTGTAATCAGATTTTGGGATATCTAGAAGCGCTGTATTGGCGAGTCTATTGAACCAATGATTTAATTACCAATGATAAATTGGTAACGTGCCGAGCGAATGTACATACTTAGTGTTTGTTCCTCACGGTTCTATCATTTTTTGCTAGGTTTTAATGACCTGATGATTTTGATAAAGCGTTAATTTATCGACTTGATACTGCATTACCCACCCATCAAAATAACCACTACTAGGGGTCTGTATGTTGCGAATTGTCGATGAAGCCTTAACCTTTGATGACGTTTTATTGTTGCCAGCTTATTCTGAGATTTTACCAAAAGCGGCTAATTTAACGACCCGCCTAACAAAAAGCATCACGCTAAACTTACCGCTAATTTCTGCTGCTATGGATACGGTTACTGAGTCTGAGATGGCCATTACCATGGCTCAGCTTGGTGGTTTAGGTATCTTGCATAAAAGCATGGATATCGATAAGCAAGCAATGCAAGTACGCCGCGTCAAAAAATTTGAAGCGGGTACCGTCGTAGATCCTATTACTGTCCATCCAGAAATGACGATTGGTGAGTTATTAAGACTGACCCAAGATAACAATATCTCAGGTGTACCGGTGGTCGAGAAAGGTACCGATAAAGTAATTGGTATCGTCACGCATCGTGATTGGCGCTTTGAGACCAATTTGTCGTTACCGGTCAGCCATATCATGACGCCAAAAGAGCAGCTCGTCACCGTTAAAGAAGGTGAGAGCAACGAAAACATTAAAAGATTGCTACATGAACACCGTATCGAAAAAGTAATCGTGATTAATGATGACTTTCGTTTGCGCGGTCTGATTACCGTCAATGATTTTGCCAAAGCTGAAAACAATCCAAATGCTTGTAAAGATGAGCAGGGTCGTTTACGTGTTGGCGCGGCTGTCGGTACTGGCGCAGATACACAAGCGCGCGTTGAAGCGTTAATTGCTGCTGACGTAGATATCATCGTTGTTGATACGGCGCATGGTCATTCAAGAGGCGTGATTGATAAAGTATCTTGGATTAAAAAGAACTTTCCGCATGTGCAGGTTATCGGCGGTAACATCGCCACGGGTGACGCCGCTAAAGCGTTACGTGATGCCGGTGCAGATGCGGTAAAGGTTGGTATCGGTCCAGGATCTATCTGTACTACACGTATTATCGCTGGTGTTGGTGTGCCGCAAATATCTGCGATTGATAATGTTGCAAGCGCTTTGCAAGACAGTATCCCATTGATTGCTGATGGTGGTATTCGCTACTCTGGTGATATGGCAAAAGCCATTGCTGCAGGTGCGTCATGCATCATGGTTGGCTCGTTGATGGCAGGTACGGAAGAAGCACCGGGTGAAGTTGAGTTGTTCCAAGGTCGCTACTATAAAGCCTATCGTGGTATGGGTAGTCTAGGCGCGATGTCAGGTCAAAATGGCTCATCAGATCGCTATTTCCAAGACGCCAAAGATGGTGTGGAAAAGTTGGTACCAGAAGGTATCGAAGGTCGTGTACCGTATAAAGGTCCAGTTGCTGGTATCGTCAACCAGATGGTTGGTGGCTTGCGCTCATCAATGGGTTATACGGGCTGTGCAACGATTGAAGAGATGCGTACCAAGCCACAGTTTGTCAAAGTCACATCAGCGGGTATGAAAGAATCACACGTCCATGATGTGCAGATTACTAAAGAAGCGCCTAACTATCGAGTCGACTAAGTACATTTTGACTCTCTATGATGCTATGAATGCTTATAACTCAGGGCCTTGCAGAGTTAAGTGACGTCAAGATACAAACAGCCAACAATGCTTCGTTATTGTTGGCTGTTTTTTTTGTAAAATACAACAATAGATTATTCTAATAATTATTTATATTTACTTATTACAATTACTGATTATAGTTACTGATTGTAATTACTTCGCCTGCGTGTACGTTTGGTTTTTTACTTTTAGACTTGAGGAACAATAATAATGAGCTACTTTGGCACTGATGGTATTCGTGGTAAATTTGGTGAGCTGCCAATTACCCCTGATTTTATATTGAAATTGGGCTATGTAATGGGACTCGTGCTGATAGAAAATAATCATAATTCTGCTCGTAAGCCAAGTGTCGTGATTGGTAAAGACACTCGTCTATCAGGCTATGTGATTGAAGGTGCACTACAAGCGGGCTTTAATGCGGCAGGTGTCGATGTGCATATGCTGGGGCCATTACCAACGCCTGCTATCGCTCATTTAACCCGTAGCTTTAATGCCGATGCTGGCGTTGTTATTTCTGCCTCTCACAATCCGTACTATGATAATGGCATCAAATTCTTCTCAGGCGACGGCAAAAAATTAACCGATGCGATGCAAAATGCCATTAATGATAAATTAACGGCCATTATGACTTCCTCTGATAACAATGATGTACTGATGCCGATTCTTGATCCGGCACAATTGGGTAAGAATAATCGCATTAACGATGCAAAAGGGCGTTATATTGAATTTTGCAAAGGTAGCTTTCCTTATCAATATGATTTAGATCATTTAACCGTAGTCGTCGATTGTGCGAATGGCGCAGGCTATAGTGTTGCACCCCGAGTCATGCGTGAGCTTGGTGCTAATGTGATTGCCATCAACAACAAGCCTGATGGCATCAATATTAATGCTAACTGCGGCTCAACTCATCCTGAAAGCCTACAAAAAGCGGTACTCAAGTATGAAGCTGATGTCGGTATTGCCTTAGATGGCGATGGCGACCGTATCGTGATGGTCGATGAAGCCGGTAATCTGGTTGACGGTGATGGCATTCTGTATTTGCTTGCGACCCAAGGTCAAAACAAGGCTAAAGGCGTCGTTGGCACATTAATGAGTAATATGGGTTTAGAGTTGGCATTAAAAAATGCTGATATCGAATTTACCCGTGCAAAAGTTGGCGATCGCTATGTGATGCAAGACCTTGAAGCAAACGGTTGGATACTAGGCGGTGAGCCATCAGGTCATATTTTATGCTTGGATAAAAGCCGAACGGGCGATGCTATTATCGCAGGCTTGCAAGTACTCGCGGTGATGCAAGCACGCGGCAAAGCGCTGAGTGATTTGACAGAAGGCTTCGAGGTATTACCACAAAAACTGGTCAATGTTCGCCTGTCTCAAATGCAAGATCCCTTTGAACATGAAGAACTGGTGGTCGCTTTTGATAAAGCCCGTGCTACTTTAGAGGGGCGTGGTCGTTTGCTTATTCGCCAATCCGGTACAGAGCCGATGATTCGAGTGATGGTTGAATCAGACGATGAGATAGAATGCGATGTCATGGCGAATGATTTGGCAGACAAAATAAAAGCCGTATTGGGCTAACAGCTACATATAATGATATTAAAATAAGCTATTAAAAAAGGAATTATCATGAGTATGGACTTTACCGATCAGCGCTTATCCTACGAAAAAGGCGAGCTTGACCAGCAGTCAGTGCCTGCATCACCGTTTGAGCTGTTAAAAGCTTGGATGAGTGAGGCACTAGAGGAACAAGTACAAGAGCCGTACGCGATGAGCTTAGCTACTTGCGGGGCTGATAATAAACCCAGTGTACGCATTGTATTGATGCGTGAAATTACGGATAAAGGTATCGTTTTTTATACCAATTACGAAAGTGCTAAGGGTCAAGATATCGCCGAAAACCCCAATGCCGAAGCACTGTTCTTTTGGCATAAGCTTGAGCGTCAAATTCGTATCAGCGGCAGTATCGCTAAAATTGATGCTGATAAGTCAGCTACTTATTTTCAAAAACGTCCACATGATAGCCAAGTGGGCGCGTGGGTCAGTCAACCGCAAAGTGGTGAAGTTGCCAGTCGAGAAGTAATGGAGCAGACGTTTGAGCAATTACAAACAGATTATCCAGAAGGCACAGCAGTACCAACGCCAGAATTTTGGGGCGGCTATGAGATTACGATTGAGAAAATCGAGTTTTGGCAGGGTCGTGCCAACCGTATGCATGACCGCATTGTATACAGCCGCGAAAATAGCGAAAGCTGGAGTACAAAACGCTTCCTACCTTAAATCTTTAAGATACTTAAGCTTAGGTATCAGTAGAAAATAATTAAGTTGCATAAAAAAGCCACTTTAGGTGTCATGCTAAATATGACGCCTAAAGTGGCTTTTTATTATGCTTTCTTTAATAAAAAAGACTTCAATCAGTGCTTAGCTGAGACTATGAATTCAGTATTATTACTTCGTATCTACATCTACCGATACTGACATACCGGGACGCAGTTGGGCAAGCTCAGGCTGATTTTGATCTAAGTCAATACGTACGGGAATACGCTGGGCGATTTTAATATAGTTACCAGTGGCAGGGTTGGCGGCACCTGCACTAAATTCACTACCGGTTGCTGGCGAGATGTTACTCACGTGACCGGTAAATTTAGTACCACCAAGCGCATCAACACGAATAGTGGCTACTTCACCAACAGTCATATTTGCCACTTGTGTCTCTTTAAAATTCGCAATAATCCATATACCTTTTGGTACGATATACATCAGTTGCGTACCGGCGCTGACGTATTGACCAGTTTTAACGCTGACTTGACTCAACTGTCCTGATTCAGGAGCAGTAATGACTGTATTCTCCAAATTAATTTGCGCTTGCTTAGCACCTGCTTCAGCATTTTTAATATTGGCATCGAGTGACGAGCGGCTACCACTGGTTTTCTCACGCGCTTGACGGGCAACTTGCAAGTTTGCTTCCGCTTGTTGTACGCCTGCCTGCGCCTTGGCAAGCTGTGCTTCGGCATGGGCAACTTCAGCTCTTGAGACCGCACCAATAGCGACCAGTCCTTGATAGCGTTTGACATCCTCACGAGCACTATAAACACTGACTTTTTCGCTATTTAGATCCGCTTCACGTGCCTCAATTTGTGCTTGGTTTGTTCCAGTATCTTGGGTATTACTAGAACGATTGGTCTCGGCAACTTCAATATTAGCCTGCGCTTGTTCAAGCTGCTGCTGAAAGGTGCGATCATCTATTTTTACTAATAAATCACCTGCTTTTACGCTGGCAAAATCTTGTACGGCAACCTCAGTCACGTAGCCAGAAACCTGCGGACTGATAATGGTGGTTTGACCTTTTACAAAGGCATTGTTAGTTTGCTGCACGGTTGGTGTAAAGGGCGGTAATTTCCACGCATAAAGAATTAATGCGACACCGATGACAATCAATGCAATCAGTAAACCTAAATTAAAAAATGATTTTTTCTTAGGTGACCAGCCAGTTGAGTCGGGGATAGGCTCTACTGGTGGCATTGGCGTGTCATCTACTACCTCATCAGTTTTAACATTATCCGTATTTGCACCTTCATCAGGCTCATCAGATTTATTTAAATGAAGAGCTGTTTCTGATGCAGTTGTTTCAAGCTTAGCTGTTTCAGATGCTAAGTCCGCTGGCGTTATGGTTGTTTTGTTAGGTGCGCTCGCATCATTTAGATTATTGGGTTTGTCTTCATTCATGAAGCGCTCCTAATGGGTTTAATAGACATAGTAGATAATTTTAAAATAATAATCATAGGATTGGGATAGAGAGTGAATAATAAAAATTGCACCATTAGCTATTTTTGTTCTCTCATCTTCGCTAAAGCGGCAAGCTCTTTAGCCAGTGGATTGCGTTTATGATAGCGATAATAAAAATAAACAATCAATAGATAAATTGTTGTAACGCTAGCGCTTACTGCCATTAAAAAGAATAAATCATCGTAAGCGGCGACGGTTGCTTGACGCTGGATACCTTGGAGAATCTGCGTCATCATGGCAGGATTATCACCATTCATTGAGCCGACCATATCCGCATAATGCATTTGCGTACGAATGGTGGTAAAGGCTTGAATGGCCGCTGCACCTGCTAAACCGCCAACAGTTTGTGAAATACCAAAAACGACCGAAAAACTAATAATATAAGCAGGACCATTGGCAATAGCACGAAACATGCCTTCAAATACCATTGGACCCATAAAGTAAACGGCGGCAAAAGCGATCATAAACTGACTGAGATAAAACATCGAAGGGGCAGAATTTAGCGACACACCTGTGTCTATCCACGCGCCAATTGCAATGAGGGCAACAGCAAAAATCACTGGTCGACGTAGATCCATCGCATTGGTGCTAAAGATACTAATCACCAATGCCAATACGCTGGCTACCAATATTACTGCATAAAAAACAATCAGCTGATCATTACCATAGCCAAGATTTGCCAATAGACCTGCTGCACCAACGCTTTGCTCAGACAGCAAAATACGCATCAGGGCACCAGTAATCATAAAGGCAATAATAGTACGGCTACGCATCCAGCGTACCTGTAACATTGGGTTTTTGCGGTGGGTTTCAATCCATAAGGCGATAGTAATGGTGACGACTGCAATAATTAGCGGATAGCTGAGCCAAGGTGTTGTCCACCATAAGATACGCCCTTGTACTAAGAACACCGCTAATGCAGCAAGACCACTGGCAAAAAATGCAAAGCTGACGATATCTAGCTTCTCAAAAACCTTTTCGGTATTACCGGGCGGCAGCTCTAATATATTAATGAGGCCAAAGCAAATCAGTGCCAAACCAACTTGAAATAAAAATAAACTCTCAAGCTGACCATCAACCGCCAAGTAGGGCGAGATGATACGCGATAACGGAATGCCAAATTGTACTAGGCCAAAGCCTAAAATTAAGCCGCTGATACGCTTAGCCGTAGGCATGCCTTGTAGACAATAAAAAATAGACAGTACCGTCATTGCACTGGCAACCACACCACTAAAACCTCGAGCGACAAGTTCTAAATAGTAAGGTTCAATTCTGACACCAGTCGTTGTACTCAGAAGATTGCTACTGACCAACCATTGCATGCTGGTTGCGGCGAGTAGAAAAAATAAGGTGATTTTGCTAAACAGCGACATGCCAAACTGTTGGCGAATTTTATATAACAGCACAGTGACGCAGGCATTAGTCATATTGTAGGCGACCGATATCCAGCCGCCTTCTACTGGCGTTAAGCCCATTTCACCTTGGATTTGAGTGAGGTTAGCCACCAATAGACCGTTTTGGAAGCTGGCCGTTAAACCGATAAAAATACCGATAAGCAGATAAAATACCTTGCGGCGTGTAGGATGGTCGGGAGTGGCGGGCGAGCCGAGCATAAATGGCTGTTCATGCGGCTTAAACTGATAGTCGGTACTCATTGGCAGGCAATTAACTGTATAGGAAAGTGAAGTGACATAGCATGACTCTTGGACTAGAAATACATCGTGCCAGTTGGGCTAGCAGTAATTGAGTACGGGGATGTTTTATTTCACTCCCATACAAAATAAAAAACAGCCTAAAGACTGCCTGAGTTATTTTATCATAATTTTTATTCAGCGTTTGTAACCGACACCAAATCTATAACCATTAGCTACTAATAAGCCCGACATAAAAAACAGCCCTTTAAGAGCTGTTTTCTTTGACTTTAGATAATGAGCAAAATATTTGGCTGATGACTACATTGATTCATCGTAGTTCGCTTCTAAACGCATCGCACGCTGGTAGCTATCAAGGCTTGCCAACTGTAGAGCGTATTGCTTAATATTGGTATAATCTTCCAATGCCCCACGTTTAGCCAGCATAATTAAGTCAAACGATAACATAAAGTCAGCGCCGCTTAATTTATTGCCAACGATAAATGATTTACCTGCCACTTTATCGTTTAAATAACTTAGCAACTTATGCTTTTCTTGAGCGATATAACCTTTCAAAAACTCATTATCGCCAACGCCTGCTTTATTGGTAAATAACTCAAGCAATAATGGCAACATCAGCGAGCTTTCCGCAAAGTTAATCCATTGTAAGTAATGACCATAATCTGCGCTGTCTATAGCAGGGCGTAAACTATCTGAGGCAAAACGTTCAATCAATAGCTCAGTAATGGCCCCTGATTCCGCGTAAAGCTCGCCATCCATCTCAATAACCGGAGACTTACCAAGCGGATGGACGGCTTTTAGACTGTCTGGTGCTAGATGCGTTTTGGCATCACGCTGATGGCTAATGATTTCGTAGGGTTGACCCAATTCCTCTAAAAGCCATAAGGTACGTAATGAGCGTGATTGATTAAGGTGATGCAGTCTAATCATGATGTCAGCCTTTTTGCTATATTTTAATTTGCCTTGTTTTTATGGGTTAAGCTTGCAGCTTTGCAAGCAAACGTTTAGCGGCTTCTTCTGATGACGCTGGATTCTGACCAGTGATTAACAGACCGTCTTCAACCACATATGACTCCCAGTCCGCTCCTTTTTCATAGTGTCCGCCATTGGCTTTAATGACATCTTCTAATAAGAAAGGCACCACATCAGTGAGCTGAACGCCTTCTTCTTCAGTGTTACTGAAACCTGTTACGGTTTTACCTTTGACCAAGTATTCGCCATCAATTTTGACGTTTTTAAGCGCGGCAGGCGAATGACAAACAAAAGCAACCGGTTTGTCTTGCTTAATGAAAGTCTCAATCAAATTGATAGAGTTTTGATCCACTGCCAAATCCCATAATGGACCATGACCACCAGGATAAAATACGGAATCAAAATCTTCGGCTTTCATATCAGCAAGTTTTTTGGTATTAGCAAGGCGTTCTTGAGCTTCGCTGTCTTCTTTAAAGCGTTTGGTATCCTTTGTTTGCGCATCTGCTGTATCGCTACTTGGATCTAGTGGTGGTTGACCGCCAGCAGGAGAGGCTAGAGTAATATTAACGCCAGCATCTAAAAAGGCATAGTAAGGCGCAGCAAACTCTTCTAGCCAAAAGCCTGTTTTTTTACCAGTGTCGCCCAACTTATCGTGTGAGGTTAGTACCATTAAAATATTCATAATTGTTCCTATTTATTGTTTATTATCTAAATTCTCATTGATGTTCTAAATTCTCATTGATGTATAGCAGCCAGCATAAATAAAATCATTTTTACTAAACAACTGACTGCACATAGTATTGAGGTTTTAAGTATTATTTTCAGTAGTTATCTTAACGACTTATGTTGTTAAGTGGTTATTTCAAAGTTATTTAACATCGGCAACTTTGACAACGGTTTTACCGAAGTTTTTGCCATCTAGCATATCAAAGAATGCTTGCGGTGCTTGCGCTAAGCCATCGACAACATGTTCTTTGGTTTTTACTTTACCTGAGTCAATCCAGTCGCCCATAATTTTTAAGAACTCAGGGAAGTGGTCGCCATATTCTTCAAAGATAATAAAGCCTTTGACCGTCAGGCGTTTACTTAGAATATTGCCCATCAGTACACCCAAGCGGTCTTTACCATCAGGCAGTTCAGTCGCATTATATTGTGAAACCAATCCGCATACTGGGATACGTGCATGAGCATTTAGCAGCGGCATGACCGCATCAAAAACTTTACCACCGACGTTTTCATAATAAATATCGATACCATCTGGGCAGGCTGCTTTTAGTTGCTCGGCAAAGTCATCGGCTTTATGATCAATACAAACATCAAAACCAAGCTCATTAACCGCGAAGTCGCATTTTTCTTTACCGCCTGCTATACCAACAGTATGCAAACCAAGCTCATTACCAGTTTGTCCGACGGTTGCACCGACAGGACCAGTCGCCGCTGCAACGACTAAAGTTTCACCTTTTTGTGGTTTGCCGATATCGGTCAAACCCATATAGCCTGTGAAGCCTGGCATACCAAGCACACCTAAACCATAAGAAGGATTGGTCATATCTTTGTCAAGCTTTAGTACGCCTTCGCCATCACTGACGCTATAATCCTGCCAGCCTGAATTTGACACAACCAAATCACCGACCGCAAACTTATCGATATTTGATTCGACTACCTGTGCAACCGTGCCACCGAGCATCACATCACCAACTTGTAGCGGGTCAGCATAGCTTGCGGCATCACTCATACGTCCGCGCATATAAGGGTCAAGTGACATATATACGGTACGTAGTAACATTTGCTTGTCAGTTGGCGTTGGAATATCACCGATAGCCAGCTCAAAGTTATCGGCAGTTGGCGCGCCATGTGGGCGGCTGGCAAGTTTGATTTGACGGTTTTGTTTTTGGTTCTGATTGTTGTCAAAACTCATAATTATATTCCTTACTTTATTGATGATTGTTCATTTTCTTGCTAATTTGTAAAAAGACTAAGCGTTACTACTCACTGCGCGATTTAGAATACGACGTGATACGGCCAAATCATTTTTACCATGCTCGCCCAACTTCACCATTTTATGAGCTTCTAACTGCTTGATGATTGGGTCGATAGCAGAGGCGTCTAAGGCTGCATCTTCTAAGCTAACAGGCAGTCCAAGCTCACGGAAGAAGTTTTCAGTATGAACGATAGCAGCTTCAATGATGGCATCATCATTTAGCTCAGTACCATTATTGTCGGCTGTAATGCCCCAAACGTTACGCGCATATTGAAGCAATTTGTCTTTTTTACTGTCTTTTAGCTCACGCAGCACTGATGGTAAGACGATGGTCAGCGTACGTGCATGATCAATCGCATGTAATGAGGTCAGTTCGTGACCAATCATATGTGTCGTCCAATCTTGCGGAACGCCCGTGCCAATCAGACCATTCAAGGCCATGGTCGCTGTCCACATTAGATTTTTACGCGTCTCTAAATTCTCTGGGTCAGCTTTAACCGCTGCGCCTTCTTCAATCAAAATCTTAAGTAAACTTTCAGCGAAGCCGTCTTGGACTTTTGCGTTGACCGGATAGGTGAGGTACTGTTCCATCACATGGACAAAGGCATCGGCGACACCGTTCATGACTTGACGTTCAGGTAATGTGAACGTTTTAGTAGGATCTAAAATTGAGAATTTAGGGAAAGTAAGCGCATTACCAAAGGGTAGTTTTGCCTGGCGTTCGCTATAGTTAATGACGCCACCTGAATTCATTTCAGAGCCAGTCGCTGGTATGGTTAATACCGCACCCAAATCAACCGCTGAATCAATTTTTCTACAGCCATTGGTTAATGCTTCCCAAGCTTTTTCACGTGATACCGTACCGTCTTCTTCCGTAAATGATGATACCAACGCGACAAACTTACTACCGTCAATCACTGAACCGCCACCGACTGCTAATAAGAAATCAATATTGTGCTCATTGACCATGTCAGCCGCTTTTAACAAAGTGGTGAATTCTGGGTTGGCTTCAATACCACCGAACTCAAATACCTCACGATTGCCATTGGCTGACAAAGCTACTTTGACTTCATCTAACGTACCGTTACGCTGTGCTGAACCACCACCATAAGTAATTAGCACACGCGCATCGGTAGGTACTAAATCTGATAGCTGTTTGATTTGGTCTTCACCGAAGACGATGCGTACTGGATTGTAATATTGAAAGTTATTCATAATATTCCTAAAGCTTAATAAGCATTTAATGAGTGTTTTAAAATTGAATATAAGTTATGTATGTTCTTTACATCTGCCCGCATTGTACATTAATTAGACCGGTCGTCTAGCAGTTATTTATTAATATTTACAAAAGTATCGTACAAGTGAAAATAGAATTTAATATTAAGTAGATCGATATAAATTATTATTTAGTTTAACTACAGCTAATGAAATGAGTAAAATAATTAAGAGAATAGAAAGCTATTAGCGGCCCATTTCGGTGGTTGTCATTTGCCATACTTCTGCTAGTGGTGTATCGGTTTGGCTAATCTTCGCGATTAAACTGGCACCAAGCCATGCAAAATACCAACGCTTTGCCATGCTCTCAGCAGCGATGTTATCAAGATGAGGTACAGAATTATCTGCCCAACCTGCTTTTATTTGGGACGCAAGCCAAGCAATGGTTTGCTGATAGCCTAAATATAATACTTTACGCATAGGCTCTGATATATCAGCGACTTCAGCGCTTAATTTAACCACCAAACACTTCTCATGATCGCAGCCATTTTGCTGAGTGTCGTACCAGTTCTGGAAATAGTCATAAAGCTTTTGTTGGGCGCTGACATCTTGCGCGCCAATAATATCTAGGCGGTTTTTATATTGAGTAAAGTAGTGTTCAATAATTGCTTCGCCAAAGGCTTCTTTTGAGGTAAAGTAATGATAAAAGGAGCCTTTAGGAACACCTGCCGTATCTAGTATTTGCTTAATACCAACGGCGGTAAAGCCCTTTTGTGCAATCAGCTTATAACCAGTGGCTAACAGATGAGCTTTGGTATTTGATAAGGCAATGCTTGATGGGGCGTTATCTGATGAAATAGGTACTGAGGTATCGGGTATAGACATAAAGCTTATGTTCTCCTTAGAGAGCGTTCTAGTTCGTCATATTTTTAATAACAATAAATAATTAATGAAAAAGTTACGTTTTTTCAACAAACCTTACTGATAAAGCGTTCTTATTCTTATGAGGTATATGGTAGCATTAGACCAGTCGTCTAGCAAGTTACGTTTTTTATCCGTGAGTTGTTAACATGTGTTTTTAACCAATAACTTCTTATCTAATGGCTTCTTATTTAAGCATTTCTTATTTAAGCATTTCTTATCTAATGGCTTTTTCTCTAGTGGTTAAGGCAATAATCCTAAATAACGCAATGCCACTAAATAAATTAATGCTTCTGAATAAATCAATGACTCTGCATAAAATGACTCTAAATAACAAAATTTCAAATAACATTTTTAAAATAAAAAAATAGGAATAATTATGACTCCCAATAATACTCATTCAAACCCTTATAGTGATTTCGATTTGCAATATATCGCTGGCAAGTGGCAAAAAGGACAAGACGATAGTGTCAATACCGATATCAATCCTTATAACGGTAATACGCTGGTAGAGATTCAGCAAGCAACGAAAGAGCAGCTTGATGAAGCCTATCAAGCAGCAACTAAAGCACAAGCGGAATGGGCACAGCAAACGCCAGCCGAGCGTGCGGCGGTTTTATATAAAGTCGTCGCTATTTTTGATCAGCGTCAAGATGAAATTATCGATTGGCTAGTGAAAGAGTCGGGTAGTACCCGTATTAAAGCAATGGTAGAATTCGGTAGTGCGCGAGCGATTACCCTTGAAGCCGCCAGTTTTCCGAATCGTGTACACGGTGAGATTCGTCCTTCTAATACGCCCGGTAAAGAAAATTTTATTTATCGTGAACCGATGGGTGTGATTGCAGTTATCAGCCCATGGAACTTTCCACTCCATCTAACTCAGCGTTCTATCGCGCCTGCTTTAGCATTGGGTAATGCCGTCGTGCTTAAGCCTGCTAGTGATACGCCAATAACCGGTGGTTTGCTATTGGCAAAAATATTTGAAGAGGCAGGTTTGCCAAAAGGCTTGCTTAATGTGGTTGTTGGTGCCGGTAGTGAGATAGGGGACGCCATTGTCACCCATGATATACCAAGTTTGGTATCATTCACGGGCTCAACTTCAGTAGGTAAACACATCGGTGAGTTGGCGAATGGTGGTGATTACATCAAGCAAGTGGCACTGGAACTAGGCGGTAACAGTCCGTTTGTAGTGTTAAAAGATGCCGATATTGGACAAGCAGTAAAAGCGGCGGCCTTTGGTAAATTCCTGCACCAAGGTCAGATTTGTATCGCTATTAACCGTATTATTGTTGAAGATGAAATCTATGATGATTTTGTAGAGCGTTTCCTTGCTCATGTTAAGACCTTAAACGTTGGCGATCCTAGCAAAGAAGATACTGCTGTTGGTCCTATTATCAATGATAAGCAAGTGCAGTCATTGAAAGAAAAAATCGCTAAAGCGCAGAAAGAAGGCGCGAAGATGATATTAAGCGGTGAGATAAAAGGTCAACTCGTGCCACCGCATATCTTTACTGAAGTGACGCGTGAGATGGAATTATCATGTGATGAAGTGTTCGGACCCTTGGTTGGTATTATTCGTGCTAAAGATGAATACGATGCGTTATCGATTGCCAATGATTCAATGTATGGCTTATCGAGTGCGGTATTTACCAAAGATATGGCCAAAGGCTTACGCTTTGCTCGCGGTATCAAAGCTGGCATGACTCATATCAATGATATTTCAGCCAATGATGATAGTAATGCGCCATTTGGTGGTGAGAAAAACTCTGGGATCGGACGTTTTAATGGCGAGTGGATACTGGAAGAGTTCACCACTTTGCATTGGATTTCGGTTCAGCATACGCCACGTGATTATCCGTTTTAAAAGCAGCCGTTTTAAAAGCAGACATTTTAAATAATTCGCTTTAAATAATTCGCTTTAAATATTGTGGCTTGAGTTTTTAATATAAAAAAGGCCGCCTAGATGGCGGTCTTTTGGTTCTATACGCTCATTAGCCAAGCTCGCTATGCAACAAGCCCACTAGCACAATAGTGGTAATAATCAATAACGTGACAATAACCAACGCAATTTTCATAATACTGTCTTTATTCATAAACGGCTTGCCTAGCTCTACTAATACCTAGATATATTAATCTAGTATCTTGAGGTAGTCATTAAATGACCTTACTTACCCTCAAAAGCGTTGCTACTATTATTAATATTGCACATACGGTCATTAAGCTCCATGTTGTTTTACCCCAATCTGGCATCATCTTATCACTCTATTGTCTATTATATTCGGTATAAAGAATATAATAGACAATAATATAAATATGTCAAACTCTTTAGAACATAATGGAGATTTCAATATACTGCAGCCAGTGTTAGGAATGATAAATCATAACTCTCAATATAAGCCAAGTTAGGATGATATAAACACTGGTATGTCAAAAAATATATAAATTAAAAAACCGCCATAATAGCGGTCTTTTTTGGATATTTTAGAGCATAATTATTTAAGATGAAAGCCTAACAAACCCTGTATCTCTTCAATAGTCATATGCCTAACGAGCGTCTGTTCTTCTACAGATAGGCGGTTGGTATGCTCTTTTATCATAGTGTGGATACTACGCGCGATCTCAGACGTCGTGGCATAGTACATTTGTGGCTGTTCTTGGGTAAGTTTTATCAAAAATTTATCAATGATTTTATGTTTTTGAGTGGCAGCGTGTTCTACAGTCATGACATTCTCCTAGGTATAAACCATTTAAGCAGTCAGCTTCACGATAGTCAATGCTGATAGTGATGATTATGATGGTAATAATAATGGCAAATATCAAGGTATATGATACTTTAGAGTTTCACATAATATTCGCTTAAGCAGTTTATAGCTTTAGATAAACGATGACTTTAGTATGAATAAGTACTTTAATGAATGATAGCAGTCAAATAGTTTAGGTTGTATTATGTATAACATTCATCTAAAATGAATCTTTATGATAAATCTTCTAACTTTATAATAAGAAGTCTGCTATGCAATCTATCAATTTACCCAGCAAGCCACCGAGTGCTCCACATCCTATACTAAATTTGAGCTTTCGGATATTTTTTAGTGCAGCAGCAATTTTTGCCATTATAACGATGGTATTGTGGGCGTTTGTATTCACAGGACATACGGATATAGAGGCACAAACGTTAAATCCGCTATATTGGCACGGTCACGAAATGATTTATGGCTATGCATTGGCAGTGGTGGCGGGATTTTTATTAACGGCGGTGAAGACGTGGACAGGCGTCATGATGCCGCATGGCTATAAGCTGTTAGGTATTTTTGTTTATTGGTTGCTGGCACGTTTGGGCTGGATAGCCTTTGGTTTGGGCGTAACGGTAGCTGGCAGTAGCGCATGGCTACTATATGCCGCTGCGGTGTTTGATTTGTTGTTTGTAGGCACAATGGCTTTTGTGATTTTTCGAGCAGTGTTACAAGTTAAGCAATATAAGCAAATGGGTATATTAGCGAAGCTTGCGCTACTGACACTGGGTAACGGCTTGTGCTATTGGGGTATTATCAGCGCCAATATGAATATGACTAAAATAGGCGTCTATTTAGGTTTTTATCTTATCATTGGCTTGGTATTGACTATTGGTCGCCGCGTCGTGCCTTTCTTTATTGAGCGTGGTCTCAGTATACCTAACGCTAAAGGCGTGGCAGAAACGGTGACGGTACGCAATAGTAAAGTGCAAGATATCGCAAGTTTACTATTTTTCTTTGCTTTTTTTATTACTGATTTATTTTATCCCGATAAGTATTTGCTGACCATCAGTGCCCTTGGCGTCGCAGTGGTCAATATCGTCCGCTTGATGGGTTGGTATCATCGCGGTATATGGCAAAAACCGCTATTATGGTCGTTATATGTCGCGTTTTTGGGTATGTGTGTGAGCTTTATATTGTACGCACTCCAGCCGTGGCTCGGTTATAACCACAGTATTGCGGTACATGGCTTGTCGATTGCAGGGGTAGGTATGATGACGGTAGCTATGATGGCGCGCGTATCGCTCGGTCATACTGGGCGTAGTATTCATACCCCTCCTAAAACCGTTAATATCATGTTTGGTCTGATGGTATTAGTCTTTGTAAGTCGTGTGTTTTTACCCTTGTTTGACATGGGTCATTATCTGTTATGGATAATGATAGCGCAAGGTGCTTGGATAGCCTGCTTTGTTATATTCTGCATCAGTTATTTGCCGATGCTAGCACGTCAGAGACCAGATGGTTTATTTGGTTAATGAGATTTAGTTAGATAGAAATAGTAACTCAAGCAACCTTAATTATTTATGTAATAGCTAAGGTTGCTTTGATGATAAATAAGGGTATTTAAAATCCACCTCAAAAATTGGAGCGCTTAACCATGCGACTGACCAACTATAGTGATTATGCGCTACGTTCGTTGATTTATTTAGCGATTAAGCCTGAGCCGCATTTATTGGCTAATATTAGTGATATTGCGATCAGCTACAATATCTCTAGAAGTCATCTAACCAAGATTATTCATCAGCTGGGACAACTTGGCTACATCGATAGTGTCCGCGGTAAAAATGGCGGGATTCGGTTAGCACTTGCCCCAAAGGATATTAACTTGGGTGTCTTGATTAAAAAAATTGAACCAGACTTTAACTTGGTTGAGTGCTTTTCTACGGATTTATTGATTACTCCAAAGCCTGTCAATAGTAAAAACGCCGTGAACACTAACAGTAGTTATGAGGAAGCCAGCGCTAAAGATTTGTCGTTGACGCTGATTGATGAGACAGCAAACAATGTGAAATCAGGCTGTGTCATTAGTCCTGTCTGTCAGCTAAAACAGGTATTTTTTGAAGCATTGACCGCTTTTATCAGCGTACTTGAGCGTTATACGTTGGCGGATATTATTAGCAATGAGTCGGAGTTAGCTGAGTTGTTGTTTTATAGGAATACTGTCGCTCAGATTTTAAAGTAATAGATTGCGTTTAAAGTAGGATAGTAAATAGTAATAAGAAAGGCTCGCTATATTAGCAGGCTTTTTTTATAACTTTTTTATGCTTCTTATTACCGCTGTTAAAGAGCATTGAGGATTATTAGGCTTAAGGAGTGCATAGCTAGGCTTAAGTGATTAGGCTTAAAAAGCTCATATGTAAAACCAGCTAGAAAATAATAGGATAATCACTAAATTCATTGTTTAATATTTTTAATTTGTCTGCTTGTTATTGTTAAGTTATGATTAACTTTCTACTGTGCCAGTGAATATTATTTAAATTATTTCTAGGATTATGTTATGAAATTCGTTTGCAAAATGAGCGCGTCAGCTGTCATGGCTACTATGTTATTAACAGGTTGCTCAAGTTTAAATATGGATAGTAATACAACCAAAGATAGTGTCGTACAAACAACTCAAGTTGCTCCTATGCCGCAGACAGGCTTTCGCTTCAGTGATGCTGAGAACTTCGATATTGCTAATAAAGACAAGCTTTCTTATCGTAATTTTTATGAAAAACCCTCCACAGGCGCAGATGCTAAATGGTTTGATGTAGTAAAGCATGGCGACTTAGCAACTGTTAAATATATGGTTAATAATGGCCAAAATTTAGAAGTGAAAGATACGGGTAATCTTGATCAAACGGCTCTAGGTTGGGCGGCATTTATTGGTTACGAAGATATCGTCGATTATTTGATTGCTCAAGGTGCAAGCTTACAAGCGACTGACAAAGGGGATGTATATAACGTCCTAAAATCTGCCGCACTGGGTAAAAACACCAATGTTGTAAAAAAGGTTTATAACTTATTAAATGCTCAAAAGCCAGTAAATCTAAACGATCAAACTCGCGAGAGTGATGGAGAGACCTTGATTATGGTTGCGGCGAGTAATAACCGCATCGAAACGGTAAAATACTTACTGTCGAAAGGTGCCAATCCAAATCTTGTGGCGACTACCAAAGATAAGAAGATGGGCTCTTACAATCAAGGCGCATACTCATATGCTTGTACGCGTGGTCATGTAGAAATGCAAAAATTGCTTAAGGAAAATGGTGCTATTAATCATCGCACTGGCAAAGCAAGTTGTGAATAACGATAGTAATGAAGCGACATTAATGAGGCATAGAAAAAGGCTACCATTTAGGTAGCCTTTTTTTGTCTATAAAATATGCCTTTCAAAATGCATCATAAGTTAAGCGTTTTCAAGCTTTGGGCGCGCTTTGTTAATAGCCTTTAATAACGCTTTTTCAAATTCACCGTCTTTAAATTTGACCAAATATGAATGCGCTGCGCAAAAATTACGCACATCGCGCCATTCATGTGCCAGATTTGTTGCCCAGTCGCAATATTGCTTACCAGCATTTGGCTCATTTTTTAAGGCTTTCTTGGTTGTGGGGTGCAGCATGAGCTCAGGCAATACTGCCTCAAGCAATTTCATTGGCGGGCTCATAAAAGTATCATCGACGTGTAAGCTTTTACTGGCAGGATGGAATACCAGCAATGAGCCTGCATGAATCATCTCATTGGGCGAGATATAATGAATGCCTTGTGACAGGGAAAATTTAAGATCAGGATAGCGCTCGGCGACCGCGTCACTTTCGACCAAGTCATCCGCCCATTGTACTTCAGGTATTTTTTTATGATGACGACTACTGCCATAAAATATCGCTTGCGGAAAATCCTTCGCCATCTGTGCACAGTGTACTGTGTGGAATGGATGCACGTTCAGCACGGCTTCGACATCTTGACCGTTATTGGTTAATGCCATGACTTCGTCACGCACTTCACCCGTTAAAGCGTAACTGTCCAAAAATACAAAACGTCCTGAGGCTAGTTTTACAAGTGAGCATTGAGTGCCAATGTTTATGACACCGCCAATGCGAAATGTCCCGCGAATATTCCAAAATCCTGCGCCTAAATCATGTATTTTATCGGTCATTATTATTATCCTTATGTTTTTTTAAAAGTGGGTTGAGAGTGCGAATGCTATTTATTAATATAATAAATGCTTTTAAATAAGTGTTTAAATAGTTATGAATTTTCAAGCTCAGCACGAGCGCCATCAATGATAGACACTAGCGCGGACTCAAATTCACCTTCGCTAAACTCAACCAAACCAGAGTGTGCACCACAAAAATATCGTACATCACGCCACTTATGTGCCAAATTACTCGCCCAATCGCAATATTGCTGACCTGCATTTGGCTCATCTTTCAGTGCCTGCTTAGTCGTCGGATGCAAACCCAAAGTAGGCTGTACCGCATTTAATAGTTTAGAAGGGGGAATCTCAAAAGTATCATCAACATAAATGCTTTGACTGGCAGGATGATAAACCAATAACGAGCCTGCATGGACAGCGTCATCGGGCGCGATGTAATAGATTCCTTTGGGAAGAGAGAATTCAAGTTCAGTATAGCGTGCAGCAACGGCATCGCTCTCGACCAAATCCTCTGCCCAATTAATTTCTGGTACTTGCTCAAGGTGGCGGCGGCTGCCATAAAATGTAGCTTGCGGGAAGTCTTTTGCCATTTGCGCACAGTGTACTGTATGAAATGGATGGACATTTAGCACCGCTTCGACATCCTGACCATTATTAGTCAAGCTCATTACTTGCTGACGAACTTCACCTGTTAACGTATAGCTGTCTAAAAATACAAATCGTCCAGATGTCAGCTTTATTAGAGCAGATTGCCCACCGATATCGATTATGCTGTTTTTAATAAATGAGCCCCGTATACTCCAAAAACCCGCTCCTAAATCATAAATTTTATCAGTCATTGGAATTATTCCTTAATATTTTTTTATTTATAGGTTTTAACACTTTTAACGTCTTAGATTGTTGAATGATGAATACTGTTTATCAATGAATGATATCTCTCATCAATAAATAACACTTTAAGATTATGGTTTTTTGAGCACACAAAGTCTGTACTAAAACAGATAGAAACCATGTAGATGTGTAAAAATGAAGAAATGACTAGGGAGATGTTTTAGATTGCAATGCTGTATTACAGCAGCTAAATAACGCGACTATTAAACAACGCGACTATACGCAATCCTTATAATCATAGCCCGATATACGAGGGCTATTACCATAGTTTTCCTTGTTACATAAGAACTTATCAAAACGGGTGTCATCATTGATATAACGATGCATAAAGGCAATACCGGGCTTACTAAGTAATATCTCATTGAAGCGATAGCTTGGACAAAAGTGGCTACCGTTTTTTATCTCAATCTTCATTTTAGGTCCGGACGCATTGTTATAAAAGACATTGCCATGTTTCTTGTTAAATGCGATGCGGTCGTTCTGACAACTAATAAACAAAGCTGGCGTGTCCATGTTGCCATAGTTTTTATCGTGATAGGCCGTTTGCGGAATAATTGCACGAACGGTATGACGTTCTGTCGCTAACCGAAGCGTACCGCCGCCGCCCATTGACCAACCAATAGCGCCCAAACGATTGCTATCTATCTGAGCGCCAACTGTAGTGTCATTGATAATATGATCAAGGGCTGCGCTCAATTGCGACGCACGGCTATCTGGATCATCATAAATAGAGTTGGTATTGATCGTAATAACGACAAATCCCCAAGAGGCCAGACGTGGTCCCCACCACTTAATGGACGATTCATAAGACACATAACCGGGTATAACCGCGATACCGCCTAACAGGCCACAACCGCCAGCATTGGTTGGATAATGAATCGTTCCGCCACCAAAGCCGTTTGATAGCTGGCGAGGTACGTGCTTGCTAGCCACAGAAAAAGGACCGTTATCACGAGTGTCTGAAAGCTCAGCAGCAGTGATTTGACTATCAGCGATACAGTTTGGTTTTTTTGATGCTGATGCTAGCGATGTTGGCAATACTTGCGTTGATAGTAATTTTTCTGATGTAACTGCTGCCACATTTATAGAAAAAATTAATGCGCCCGTAGCGGTAAGTAGCTGTGGAAAAAAATTGTTATTTAACATGATAAACAGTCTGTTATATGAGAGTTGTTTTTTCTGTAGGTTATACTATGTAATAGCTAATTTATCTATTACAAATAATGTATCGTAGAGCGCAATAATAGTAGACAGTAATCCATTAGCTGTCAAAAATAACAGTCACCTCTACAGTGTTAAAAATAATTAGCATTGCTTATTTGTGAATGTTTAACACACCTTGATTCTATATAAATAAGACAATAGTAATAACACACCGAAACCTGGGTTTGTTATTTGATGTGATAACATGATGTGTCACTCGTTTTATTATGAGCCACTATTTTTTCGTGGTCATCGGCTCATATATCATCGCCTCATTTCTATCAACTACGCCTACCTAGCTTCAGCTAAAAAGGCCTCCAATATAGTCAGTACTACTTTGAATAATACGATTAATAACGACACCAATAATGATGCTAATAACAATGTCAAAGATAACACACAAACAAACCGGGATATTCAAGCGCTTAAAACACAGCCGCCATTTTATTCACCTTCATGGGTATTAAAGCTCACCATTGGCTTGATTGGGATGTTTGCTTTTTTGCAGGTATATTCTATTCAAGCAATTTTGCCCGTATTGATGATGGACTTTTCAGCCACTGAGGTGCAGGCAGGAATGATTGTTGGCGCAACGGTGATGGCGATTGCCATCATGTCGCCGTTTTTAGGGATGCTGTCTGATGCCGTCGGGCGCAAGTCATTTATCGTTGGGGCATTGTTATTTTTAGCGATACCCACTGCTTTAATTGCCCAAAGTCCGGATATTGGCTGGATGGGCATGTGGCGGTTTATGCAAGGGTTGTCCGTACCAGGCATTACGGTAGTGACAATCGCTTATATTGGTGAGGAGTTTGAGGGACGGGCTGTGACTGAGCTGATGTCGTTCTATGTCTCAGGTTCGGTACTTGGCGGCTTTATGGGTCGGTTTTTACTTGGGCATTTACATGAGCTCATCGGCTGGCGTGCAGGTTATTATGTGATGGCAGTTATGACACTTATCGGTGCATTATGGGTTGGCAAGATGCTGCCATCGTCACGGCACTTTGTGGCCAATCCAAATTTTCGCTCAGCGATGCAAACGCTCGGTGAGCATTTGACCAATCGCTATGTGGTGACAGCCTGCCTGCTTGGTGCCTGTGTGCTGTTTTCGCTAGTAGGCTGTTTTACCTTTATTAACCTCCATCTTGCTGGCACGCCATATGAATTAGGCACGGGCGCGCTTGCTAATATTTTTGCAGTGTATTTAATCGGGGTAATTATCACGCCATTATCGACCACATTACTACGTCGATTTGGTGCTGCGAGAACGGTTCGAGTCGCAGTTGTGGTGTCGATGATAGGTGTGCTGTTAACGCTCGTGACGCCGTTATGGGGCATTATTGTTGGGCTTGCCATTATGTCATCAGGCGTATTTATTACCCAAGCCGCGACCATCAGTTATATCGCGGTGAATGTTAAAAAAGGGCGCTCCTTGGCCTCTGGTTTATATTATATGGGTTACTACGCTGGCGGCACCATGGGGGCATGGTTATGCGGTATCGTTTATGCGCGCGGACAATGGTCGCTTACCGTTTGGTTATTATTGTTTGTACAAATATTGGCATTGTTAGTGGCAAGCGTTGGGATGGTCAAAACACGTGTACGTGCGAATTAATATACACTTGTCATAACATAATGAAACGAATATTCAAATGATAGTTATCGAATCTTTAGTCGTATGATACTTACGCAAGAAGGCTTTACATAGTCTGGGTTTTTTCCTACTATCAAAAGAGGCTTTATTCCAAGTAATGATAACAATGCTAAGTAACAATACTAAATAATAACGCTAAATGATAATAAAGTGATGCGCTATAAAAGCCATTGAAATGAACTAAAAAAACTACAAGGACGTCATGTTTATGTCAAATATCTACCACAGCGCACCCTCTGCCTACGATTATCCATTATTGGTCAAACAGCTGCTAAACCGTGCCAAAACGGTATCGCTTGACCAAGAAATTGTTTATGCGGATAAAAAACGCTTCACTTATAAAGAGCTATTTAACCGTATCAATCGCTTAGCCAATGTTTTAGACAGCTTGAACCTTGATGCTGGTGACGTGGTCGCAGTCATGGATTGGGATAGCCATCGCTACTTAGAGTCGTATTTTGCGATACCGATGTCGCAGTACATTTTGCAAACCGTTAACATCCGCCTGTCACCAGAAAAAGTTCTCTATACCATTAATCATGCGAAACCAAAAGTACTGATGCTCAACTCTGAATTTGCGCCATTGGTCAAAGATTATCAGTTTGAAAACTCAAGCATTGAGCACATTATTTGGCTTGATGATAATGGGGTGACGTCCGAAGGTGTTTTTGGCGGTAATCAAAACCGTGTTATTGGTGAATATGAAGGACTGCTAGAAGCTGCCAATAGTGAGTTTGATTTTCCAGATTTTGATGAAAACACCATCGCAACGACCTTTTATACCTCGGGTACGACAGGTGATCCGAAAGGCGTATTCTTTAGCCATCGTCAATTAGTTCTACATACTCTCACAGAAGCGGCGACGTTCGGCATGCTACCGAACAAGCAAGGCGTTAGCTATGGCGATGTCTATATGCCGATGACGCCGATGTTCCACGTACATGCGTGGGGTTTCCCGTTTACGGCGACGATGGTTGGTCTCAAGCAAGTCTATCCGGGACGCTATGCACCGGATCTGTTAATGGATTTGATTATTAATGAAAAGGTTAGTATCACTCATTGCGTACCAACGATTCTGCAGATGGTACTCAAAGAAGCGCAAGATCGTGATGCTAGCTTTAATGGTCTAAAAATGATTATCGGTGGTTCGAGATTGACCGAAGGTTTAGCTAAAGCCGCAATGGCACAGGATATTGAAGTGTATACCGGCTATGGTATGTCAGAGACAGCGCCGCTCATTAGCTTGACAGAATTTAGTATAGATGAGCCTGAAATGACTGAAGATGAAGACATTGCTCGTCGCTGTATGACAGGTAAGCCTGTGCTCATGGTTGATGCTCAAGTGTGGAATACAAGCAATGAGTCGGTTGGTAAAGGTAAAGATAATACTGGCGAGCTGGTGCTACGAGCACCTTGGTTGACCCAAAGCTATCTGAAAAATGACGATGCCGGTAAAGAGCTGTGGGAAAATGGCTATATGCATACCCAAGACATCGCTTATATACGCCCTGATGGTTATATTCAAATTACAGATCGTTTAAAAGATGTTATTAAATCAGGTGGTGAGTGGATATCTTCATTAGAGATTGAAACGATTTTATCATTGCATCCATCGGTGGCTGATGTGTCAGTGATTGGTGTCCGTGATAAACAGTGGGGCGAGCGTCCTTTAGCATTAGTCGTACTCAAGCCTGCCTGCCAAGACACCAAAGCGGAAGACATAAAAGCGATTGCTGAGCAGGCAGTGGAGCGCGGTATTATCCCTAAATATGGGGTGCCTAGTCAGTTTAAGTTTGTCGATGAGCTCCCAAAAACCTCGGTCGGTAAACATGACAAAAAAGTGATGCGTGAGATGTATGACAATCAGACCGAAGTATAATAGGATTGGATTATTAGCTTATAAGTCGCTTGAACCTGTCAAAATATCGAGCAGATGACACGCTTAATAGTTGACCTTTATGGTTAGCTCTGCTACATTTTAAATCGATATCCATTAAACCGATACATAATGTATCGGTTTTTTCGATCTAGTAAGGACAGCTGGCAAGGAAAGCTAGTCTTGTATTATGATATTATTTAATAAAATCGTATCGCATCATCCATCATTACGCTAAGGACAGCTATTATGAGCGAGCAAGCTATTAATCAAAGCAGCAATCAAGCTGTTAATAAAAATACTAATCAAGTTTCTGCCGAAACCTCCCAAGCATCATCTGATACTACTCAAACCTTTGCTGATATCTATCAGTCCTCTATTGATAATCGTGAGCAGTTTTGGGCGGAACAAGCAAAACGTATCTACTGGCATAAAGAACCTGAGCAAATCCTTGATGACAGTAATCTGCCTTTTGCTCAGTGGTTCGTCGGCGGTGAGACCAATCTTTGTTATAACTGTGTCGATCGACATCTTGAAGAACGCGCAGAGCAGGATGCTTTTATCTGGTTATCCTCAGAGATCAATCAAGAGTTAATAGAAACCTATCCAGCCGTGGTAGATGCCTTCAAAGATTTGGGCAATAACGTTGAGTTTTATACCGACTATACCAAACGCCGCCTGACTTATAACGATCTGTATAAAGAAGTGAATTATTTTGCTGATGTGCTGCAGAGGCAGGGCGTCGAGCAAGGCGATCGTGTGATTATTTACATGCCGATGATTTTAGAGGCCGCTTATGCGATGTTGGCCTGCGCGCGTATCGGCGCTATCCATTCAGTCGTGTTTGGTGGTTTTGCGGCGCATAACTTAGCCATTCGTATGGATGATGCCGAAGCAAAAATGGTCATTACGGTAGATGCTGGCTTACGTGGTGGTAAGGTAGTTAATTATAAAAGCCTCGTCAACCAAGGTGTTGAGCAAGCAACCATTAAGCCTGAGCATGTACTGGTCGTTGATCGCGGTATCTTACCTTTTAAAGCGCAGAGTATCGACGTCGATTATGCGACTGAGCGCCGTATCAGTTGCGAGGCCAATGCTATCGTCGAGCCGGTGTGGTTAGAATCTAACACCCCGTCATACTTGCTTTATACCTCAGGTACTACCGGTACGCCAAAAGGCGTGCAGCGTGATACCGGTGGTCATGCTGTGGCACTGACGACTTCGATGGATTATATCTACGATGGTCAGGCGGGCGAGACTTTTTGGGCGATATCGGATATCGGCTGGGCAGTCGGACACTCTTATACTATCTATGCGCCATTGCTGGCAGGCATGACCAGTGTCATGTATGAAGGGCTACCGCATCGACCAAACCCGGGTATCTGGTGGCGAATTGTGGAAGCTAACAAGGTCAATATCCTATTCACCGCGCCGACCGGCGTGCGTATGCTCAAAAAGCAAGACGAGACTTGGATGACGCGCTATGATGTGTCAAGCGTTAAGTCATTCTTTTTAGCAGGTGAGCCGCTAGATGAGTCAACTGCCAATTGGCTAACTAAGCATTTAGGCGTACCCATTTTAGACCACTATTGGCAAACTGAGTCAGGCTGGCCGATTTTGAGTAATACGCCCAAATTCAATCATAAACCGCATAAACAAGGCTCGCCCGGCTATCCCATGTATGGCTATGATGCACATGTTATCAATGAAGAAACTGGCGAGCCATGTAAAGCTGGCGAAAAAGGTTTGCTTGCGATTCGCGCACCCTTACCACCGGGCTGTTTAACAACGGTTTGGCGTAATGATAAGCGCTTTATTGACAGTTACTTTAGCTTAGCGGATAGCAATCAATATTCGACTTCAGACTATGCGGTTGTTGATGAAGATGGCTATTTCCATATTCTCGGTCGTACTGATGATGTTATTAACGTCGCTGGTCACCGATTGGGAACCCAAGAAATCGAAGAAGCTATTAGTACCCATCCAGAAGTAGCAGAATGTGCTGTCGTGGGTATCCATGACGAACTTAAAGGTGAATTACCCATTGCTTTTTGCGTGCTAAGAGACCAAGAACAAGTAGCTACTACTGAAAACCGTTTCCGTCTTGAGCAGCAGATTATTGGCGCAGTGGTCAAGTCACTTGGCGGTATAGCGCGCCCAGCGGCGGTTTATTTTCCACTAGCACTACCAAAGACCCGCTCTGGAAAAATCTTACGCCGTGCTATTCGTGCATTGGCAGAAGGTAAACCAACGGGTGATATGTCGACCCTTGATAACCCAACGGCGATTGATGCGGTCAAACAGTCTATGAAGGATTATTAGTAAGGTTATTAGAAAGAGCAATTCGTATTGTCTAAATGCCTATTTTCACTACCATGTATCGCCACTGTTTTTGACTTAAGCCCATGAATCATCATGGGCTTTTTTGTAGGCTTGAAACTTAAGCAAGGTTGAAGTCTAATAAAACTTCAATAAAGGGCTTGACCGCAAAATCACATTATTGCTATAGTCAATAACGATACGAATTAAATCATTTTAAATAAGGCCGCTGCTACGCTTAATTCGGTTATGACCATTAAGTAAATAGCGATAGTCTTGCAAACAAGATAAGGATATCTTATGCATCACGTCCAACAGCTCATCAATGGTCAATTTACCAAATCAACTACTAACGAATGGATTGATATCACCGATCCAGCCACTCAAGAAGTCATTGCTAAAGTCCCGCAAACGACAGACGATGAAATCAATCAAGCAGTTGCCGCTGCCAAAGCTGCATTTCAAACCTGGCGCAAAACGCCTATTACCACACGTGCCCGTATATTTTTAAAGTATCAGGCACTGATTCGTGAGCACATGGACGAGCTGGCAGAGATCTTGACTGCTGAGCAAGGTAAAACGATTGCTGATGCACGTGGTGATGTGTTTCGTGGTTTAGAAGTGGTCGAGCACGCGGCCGGTATTGCCAACTTACAAATCGGCGACTATGTCGAAAATGTCGCATCTGGTGTCGATACTTATAGTATCTGGCAGCCGCTAGGTGTTTGCGCTGGTATCACACCGTTTAACTTTCCAGCGATGATTCCGCTATGGATGTTTCCAATGGCGATTGCCACGGGCAATACTTTTATCCTAAAACC
Source organism: Psychrobacter sp. DAB_AL62B (assembly GCF_028895345.1). Lineage (NCBI taxonomy): Bacteria > Pseudomonadati > Pseudomonadota > Gammaproteobacteria > Moraxellales > Moraxellaceae > Psychrobacter > Psychrobacter sp. DAB_AL62B. Next base: position 677,697 of record NZ_SAXC01000001.1, on the reverse strand, counting down.
ATCTGAACAAGATCCAATGGTCACGATGCGTTTGGTTGAGCTAGCAATAGAAGCTGGCGTCCCTGAAGGGGTTCTAAACGTTGTCCATGGTGGCAAAGCAACGGTTGATGCTATTTGCGATCATCCAGATATTAAAGCGGTATCTTTTGTTGGTTCTACCGCCGTTGGTAAGCATGTCTATGAGCGTGCCAGTCAGACAGGTAAACGTGCCCAGTGTATGATGGGCGCTAAAAACCATGGCGTTATCTTACCTGATGCCAATAAAGAGCAAACCCTTAATCAGCTAGCCGGTGCAGCGTTTGGTGCTGCTGGTCAACGATGTATGGCGCTGTCAGTGGTGGTGTTAGTCGGTGCCGCAGGTGAGTGGATTGATGATATCAAAGCCAAAGCAGAAGGCTTAATCGTCTCAGCTGGTAAACATGATAAAGACTTAGGTCCACTGATTTCTCCTGCGGCAAAAGCCCGCGTCGAGCATTTGATTGGCACAGGGGTAGAAGAAGGGGCGAGCTTGATTCTTGATGGTCGTGGTATTACCGTTGAAGGCTTTGAGAAGGGTAACTTCGTTGGACCGACTATCTTTGATAACGTCACTGCTGATATGCAAATCTATCAGCAAGAAATATTTGGTCCTGTACTTTGTATCATGCGCGCCGATAGTTTGGATGAGGCGATTGAGCTGCTAAATGCCAATCCACATGGTAATGGTACGGCAATCTTTACTCAGTCAGGGGCCGCCGCCCATAAATTTCAGCAAGATATCGAGGTTGGTCAAATCGGTATTAACTTGCCGATTCCTGTGCCACTACCGATGTTCTCTTTCTCAGGTTCACGTGCCAGTAAGCTTGGTGATCTCGGTCCTTATGGTAAGCAAGCGGTACAGTTTTATACCCAGACTAAAACTGTTACTGCGCGCTGGTTTGATGATGAAGCGAGCCGAGGGGTCAATACGACTATTTCAATTTAATAGTTAATCACCTATATTTGCGGTATAGCGTTCATATTACTTAAGGTATTTATAGTATTATTAAAACGCAATCTTATGATCGCTATATCGCTATATCGCTATATCGCTAGATTATTTGAAATAATGATTGTAATAACGTTATTAAGCTAACTGTTTATCAATTTTAACACCATATTTGCTCTGCAAGCCCAAGGATGATCTTATGGATTTCTCATTAACCGATGACCAAACTGCCTTTCGCCAAACTGCCAGACAGTTTGCGCAAAAAGAGCTAAGGCCGAATGCTGCTGAATGGGATCGTACCTCACATTTCCCAATTGATGTGATCAAAAAATCAGGCGAACTTGGATTTTTGGGGTTGTATACCAACCCAGAGTATGATGGTTTAGGGTTACCGCGTTTAGATTCTGCCATGGTTTTTGAGGAGCTGGCATGGGGTGATACGGCTGTTGCTGCTTATATGAGTATTCATAATATGGCTGGCTGGATGATTGGTGAATATGGCAGCGATGCTTTGTGCAAAAAATATTTGCCCAATATGGTCAGCGGCGAATGGCTTGGCAGTTATTGCTTAACCGAACCCAATGCTGGATCTGATGCCGCTTCACTGCGCACCAAAGCCGATAAGCAAGGCGACCATTATCTGCTTACTGGTGAAAAAACCTTTATCTCAGGGGCAGGCTCAACCGATGTATTAGTGGTTATGGCGCGTACAGGCGGTGCAGGACCCAAAGGCATTTCAGCCTTTGTCGTGGATGCCGATAGCGCTGGTATTGAATATGGCAAAAACGAGCATAAAATGGGTTGGAAAGCGCAGCCAACGCGCACCATTAGCTTTAAAGATGTCAAAGTACCAGCAGAAAACCTCATCGGCGAGGAAGGTAAAGGCTTTCGTATCGCAATGAAAGGTCTTGATGGTGGTCGAATTAATATTGGGATTTGCGCCGTTGGTACCGCACAGTCAGCGCTCGAGACCGCAACCAATTATGTGCAAGAGCGCAGCCAATTCGGTAGCCCGATTGCCAGCTTACAGTCAGTACAGTTTAAGCTCGCCGATATGCTGACCCAAACGATTACTGCTCGGCAAATGCTTTATCTAGCAGCCAACAAAGTCGATAATAATGATGCGCAAGCCTCTACTTACTGTGCGATGGCAAAACGATTATCTACTGACCTTTGTTTTGATGTGGCTAATGAAGCCCTGCAATTACATGGTGGTTACGGCTATTTAAACGAGTATCCACTCGAGCGCCATGTGCGTGATTTGCGCGTACATCAGATTTTGGAAGGTACCAATGAGATTATGCGGGTGATTGTCTCGCGTCAGCTGCTACAAGACGATACGTTAAGCCAGTTACGCTAATCAGTTGCTATGAATAAATAATTCACCTATTCAGCTTTTTGAATTAAGTGACTTTATAAAAAGTTTATAACAAGGATGTTCTATGACGGATTACACCAACTTAAACCTATCGATTGATGGTCATACCGCCACACTCACACTCAATAATCCACCTGCACATACGTGGACGATGGACAGTCTAAAGGCGCTTAAGCAGCTGGTTACTGACCTTAATGCCAATGATGATATCTACGCTTTAATTATCCATGGTGATGGCGAAAAATTCTTTTCAGCAGGCGCAGATCTCAATAATTTTGCCGATGGTGATAAAGGTCATGCGATCAGTATGGCGATAGCGTTTGGCGAAGCTTTTGAAGCGTTGTCAGCCTATCGTGGCGTCAGTATCGCTGTTATCAACGGCTATGCGATGGGCGGCGGGCTTGAGTGTGCGCTGGCTTGTGATATCCGTATCGCTGAAGCGCATGCCCAAATGGCATTACCTGAGACGGGCGTTGGATTATTGCCGTGCGCTGGTGGCACGCAAAATCTAACGGCTCTAGTCGGTGAAGGCTGGGCAAAGCGCATGATATTGTGCGGTGAGCGCGTCGATGCAGAGACAGCATTGCGTATTGGTTTGGTCGAAGAAGTCACTGCAAAAGGTGGGGGTTTATTAGCAGCACAAGCACTAGCACAAAAAGTCGCTAAGCAATCCCCCGTTGCCGCCAGTTATTCTAAAGCACTGATTCAAGCGGCAAGAAATACACCGCCTGCGCAAAACCTCATTTATGAGCGCGAAGCATTTGTGAAGTTGTTCGACACCATGGATCAGCGTGAAGGTGTACAAGCCTTCTTAGAGAAGCGTAAACCCAATTGGCAAAATAAATAAACGCTATTGAATCAAACTTAATGATAGTATTTTTCTTTTAATTTTCGTAGGTCACTTTTATGACAGCAGCTATAGAAGACACAGCACTAGAAGCGCCGGTATTATTCAGCACCGAGCCGACAGATTGTGGTCACCTTATTGGGATAATGACGTTAAATACCCCTAAATCTCTTAATGCCTTGAGCGTTGAGATGTGTCAATTACTATCACAACAGTTAGAACAATGGCAACGTGATGATCGGGTAGTGGCCTTGGTGCTAAGAGGCGCAGGCGATAAGGCATTTTGTGCCGGCGGAGATATCCGTAAGCTGTATGACAGTATGTCGGAAACCGCGCCGCTACCGAATCCTTATGCGACGGAGTTTTTTAGTCATGAATACCGTCTCTATCGGCAAATGCATTTTTACTCCAAGCCGTTAATACTCTGGGGTGATGGCATTATCATGGGTGGCGGTATGGGACTGATGGCTGGTTGCAGTCACCGTTTGGTCACCGAGCGCACACGCTTTGCTATGCCTGAGATTACTATTGGACTATTCCCTGATGCGTCTGGCAGTTGGTTTTTGCAGCGTATGCCCGCCAAAACTGGCTTGTTTTTAGGGCTGACTGGTGCGCAGTGTAACGGCAACGATGCCTTATTGGTCAATCTTGCCGAATATGCGGTGGCTAGCAGTGACTATGACGCCATCATCCAGCGCTTAAAGCAGAGTGATTGGCAAGCGGTTGCTGACTCTGATAGTACCGATAAGTTTCATAACAATAGCGCTTATAGTATCGTCAGCCGTGCACTAGCTGCGCAGCCAATAGCCGAGTTGCCTACTAGCAAATTAGCAAGTTATTGGCATCCTATCCAACAGCTGATGAATAGCGGTAGTTTGGGTGATATTGATGCAGTATTACAAAGTGATGAGGCGCTAGCACAACTAGATAAAGGTTTTGCTGAGGATAGCTGGACGCAGCGGGCAGTGGCAACGTATCGGCATGGTTGCCCAGTGACTGCTGCTTTGACCTATGGTCTTTATCATAAAGCCACTGATTTATCGCTAGAGCAGGTTTTATATTTAGAAACCAATGTGGCGGTACATTGTGCGGCCAATCCTGACTTTAAAGAAGGTGTGCGTGCGCTGCTGATTGATAAAGATCGCAATCCACAATGGTCGCGCTCATTAGCAGATTGTCTTAGCGCAGAAGGACAGCAGTACATTCATCAGCACTTTGTAAATCCTTATCCTAAAGGTGAGCATCCTTTGGGTGATTGGCTGAGCGATGACGCATTAGGCAGTCAGTTTGTACGTTAATTTTGTGCGTTAATCACGTAACTTGCTGACCACTATAACGATTAGATATAAATCAAACTTAAAAAACAATGCAAGACCATATTTAATACTGTCTATATAATTAATCATCAAGGAGCGATGAGATGGGTCAAAAGGATATAAGTACGACTGCTAATAACAGTGACAGTGATAACAATACTGTTAAAGCAAATATCGCCTTCATTGGGCTTGGTAATATGGGCGCACCAATGGCGGAAAATTTGTTAAAGGCAGGTTATGCGCTATCTGTATATGACTTATCTGCAGACGCAACCCAGCGCTTACAGCAAGCAGGTGCGCGCGTTGCAGATAGCCCAAAAGACGCGGCAAGCGATGCTCAAGTCGTTATAAGCATGTTGCCTGCTGGCAAGCATGTCCATGCGGTTTATTTAGGTGATACAGAAGATGGTAAAGTAGCCAATGGTTTACTGGCAGAGTTACCGAAAGGCACCTTGGTGATTGACAGTAGTACTATCGCTGCAGCTGATGCAAGATTAGTGGCAGAGGCAGCAAACAAGCTGGGTATCGACTTCTTAGATGCGCCAGTCTCTGGTGGTACGGGCGGCGCTATTGCTGGTAGTCTTACCTTTATCGTTGGTGGTAGCGCTGATGCATTTGCTAAAGCCGAACCGATACTGGCAGTCATGGGCAAAAACATCTTTCATGCTGGCGAGCAGGGTGCCGGACAAGTCGCAAAAATCTGTAATAATATGCTGTTAGGTATTCTAATGGCGGGAACGGCAGAAGCGATTAACTTAGGCGTCAAAAATGGCTTAGACCCGAAAGTGCTGTCAGATATTATGCTACAAAGCTCCGGTCGTAACTGGACACTTGAGGTCTATAACCCTTATCCGCAGGTAATGGAAAACGTACCGTCAAGTAATCAATACCAAGGCGGCTTTATGAGTAAATTGATGCAAAAAGATCTTAACCTAGCGATGCAAACGGCGCAGGATGCCAATGTCGATACGCCAATGGGTGCCAAAGCCACAGAGCTTTATGGAGCGCATACCGTAGAAAATGGAGATAAGGATTTTTCTAGTATTATGGCTCGCTACGATAGCACCGTGCTGTCTTCGTAGTATCTATTTATTTATCATATAGTCGATTCATTTTAAAAAAGGTCTGCACTATTATAATAGTGCAGACCTTTTTTTATATTTTTAATAGGCAGTTTAGCTTTGCAGATCATAGACGAGCGTTTGAATATCTTGTGCCGCTATTTGCAGTCGTGGTACATGAGTCAATAGCTCATCCAGCGAGACTCGTATGGTTGGGGCATGAATATATAATGAGGCCAGATAGCGAGATTTTTTATCCAATACGGGAACCGATACGGCGACCATCTCAGAGATAAACTCTTCATTATCAATACCGATGCCAGTTTCAGCGATACGATCAAGCTCGGCGTTTAGCGCATCAATATCCGTGATTGTATTCTTAGTAAATTTATCTAATGAAAGACCTTGCAGTATCTTATCGCGACTGGCGATGGATAGCTGACTCAAATATAGCTTGCCGGTTGCGGTACACCACATCGGTGATTTTGCGCCCACTGGTAGATAAATCTGTAATGGTAAGCTCGTTTGTGCACGGTTGGTATAGATCATATTCATATGATAAGGAACGCCAATACCGCACGTTTCCTTAAGTTCATTGACCAGATTTTGCAAAATTATTTGTCGCTCATTGAAGAACAGTCGCTGTTGCCAAAGCTCGACGCTTAAATTACGTACCCGCTTGCCAGGAACAATACCACCGCCAATATCGACAGTCACAAACCCTTCGTCAACCAGATTTTGAATCAATCGATGGATGGTCGGCTTTGGAATATCAAGCTTCTGCGACAGCTCAAGTGGCGAGAGTGGCTTAGAGGCGTAGGATACCGCCTCGATAATCTCTAGCACACGGGTAATCGACGATACTTTAGGCATATGAATGGCTCAGTAATAATGAAAAGAATACAGCAGAGAACATCACGACGTTTTAAGCAATGAGACTGAAGAAATAACACGAAACAAGAATAAATATAAAGACACACGGCAACGGTATTACTCATCTAATCTAGCATAATATCGCGCTTAGACAAGCCTATATAGTATTATATATAAATGCATTTAGGTTGCGTGCCATTATCTATAAAATATTGCTAAATTATTTAAAAACTATCTATAAGTTATCTATGCGCTTAAGTAATATTAGATACGTTAACTCACAAACCACAACAAACTGTAGTAATAAACTCTATAACTGTCATTGAGTTAATTTATAAGGTAGTTCATCATACAGACATATTTTGTAATACCTTTACATGAGCGTTAAGCGTATCAATATTCATGTTTAGGCTACGCAGTGGCTTTAAGAGTATTGTGTAACAAGAAAGCGAAGTTTTGCGCGTTGGTGTAGCAATTATTACAATATCTATGCAATCTTTACATAATGGTAAATAAAAAGTGCGTCTTTAGGGGTGACTTTTTGAGTTAAAATTGTTTTAATCTGCACATCAAAATGATTGTTCAAAAAGAGCTGGGATATCATTTTTTTACGGGCGAATTATTTTATACTTTAGGAGAGTAATTATGAAACTTATTAAATTAACGGCAATCTCTGCTGCAATCTTAGCGTCAACTGCTGCACTAGCTGCTGATCCAATTATCGTTGTTGACGGTAATGACGCAGTGGTATATGAAGCTGAGCCAGTGGCTGTTGCTTACCAAGCTGAACCTAGCTATGCATATGATGCTGACGCTGGTGTAGTACGTAACACTACAGGCGCTATTGTTGGTGGTACTACAGGTTTCTTCAAACAAGCAGTCAACCCAGCTGCTATAAGTGCTGAAATTGGTACACTAGGTTATGGTGCTAACATTGCTTGGGGTGTTAACGACAAAACTGAGCTACAAGCTGGTTGGTCTGGCATGAACTTTGACGGCGATAGAGACCTAAATGCTAATGATTCTTGGATCAACTGGGACAAAGCATTAGGTGATGGTTATGGTAACTATCAAGGTACAATGGATTATGATGTAGACTTCAGCAATCCATACATTGGCGTTCAAATGCGTCCGTTTGCTAATAACTTCACAGTTGCTGCCGGTACGATGGTCCCGCGTAACAAGATTGAAGCTTCAATTGCTGCTGACGCTGCTTCATTAGGCGATGCAACTGTTTCTATCGATGATGTTGAATATCAAGTTGATAGTGCAACTATTAGAGCTGAAAACAAAAACAAATTAGCACCTTATGCTACTATTGGTTACCGTCCAAACATTAACCAAAATTGGGGCGTGTTCGGTGAGTTAGGCGCAGCATATATGGGTAAGATGGATGCTGAAGTAACTAATGTTTCTGGATCGGATACAGTCGGATTTAAAGAAGCAGCAGAAAAAGAAATCAAAGATAAAAACGTTTGGTACCCAATCGTTAAAGCCGGTGTAACTTACCGCTTCTAATTTAATAACAGTTTAATGACTGTTATTAAAAGAAGAATAAGCGCATAAAAAAACGATCCTGAAAAGGGTCGTTTTTTTATGCCTAAAATAAAGAATAAGGGTTATTTAGCGTCACTATATTTAGGCGTTATTTAATAGACAATGACGATCTGCTGAGAGGGAATAAGAGCAATATGATAATTTGCTTCAGAATCAGTAATGACTACCAAAGGTATATCGTCTTTAATACCATTGATTAACTCTGAAATAAGAAAGGAGTAATCCATTCCTAAACCCTGCGCAAGTTTATATTGATAGATCTTGATAAAGCTTTCTTTTATCTGCCACAGTAATTTGACGATATTGTCACGCTGGATCACTGGCAATGTTCGCAAGATCGTAATTTCATTACGATGGTAAAAACGCTGTGCTATATACCATGCAACATCATTGACTTCTATATCGATACCCACCGCACGATAGCGACTAATAATCACCGCCACTTTATCGTCAAAATATTTTTCATTGTTGGGTTTAATGTTTGTACTTTTACTATTAGCAGCAGTATGGCTGAAACATACAAAATATTGGCTAGTATTGAGTCGATAAGGAAAGCTAGAGTCATCTAAATTATCACTAACATTTAGCTTGTTGAGTAATGATTGTAGTAATAGCCGCACTCCTGCACGTTGCTGCTGGCGCTGTTTATAAGCCATTTCGCGTACGGATAGAAGCGTTGTTTGAGAAGTTTGATGGTACCATTTAAAGTTATGGAGCTTGATTTCGTGAGTGTTTACTCGATTTGATATAAATGACGGCGACAATTTGCCTGATTGGTTTAGATTATTTATAGGGAGAGGTGCACTCACTTGTGCAGTCGCGCACCATGTCATTGGGTCGAGCTGAGTATATTGGATATGGTCTAGGCTGGAGTCTTGCATCATATATTTATTGTAGAAGCTGATCACTTATATTTATATCCATCTTAGCGCAACAGAACGCAAAAAGCCCAACAATATAATTGCTGGGCTTTTTTTATACGAATGACGTCTTGTTAAACGATATTAATAAGACAATTCAGCACGGCGGTTTTGTGCATAAGCATCTTCGCTCTGACCGGCAGCAGCAGGACGCTCTTCACCATAACTGATCACACGGATGTTATTTACTGCAACGCCTTGTGCAGCAAGATAATCACGTGCTGCTTGGGCACGGCGCTCACCTAGTGCGATGTTATATTCACGGCTACCGCGCTCATCGGTATGACCTGCGATAACAACGCCAGCTGCTGGGTTTGATTTTAATAAACCGGCGTGTTGGTTTAATACGCCAGCCGATTGTGAGGTAATCTCACTGCTATCAAATGCAAAGTACACAACGGCTTGTAGGTTCTCAGCACCGGTAATAACGGCATTTGAGTTATCTACAATAACAGCGCCATTATAACCAGCTTGACCACCTGGGATACCTAGTGGGGCAACGACAACTTCAGAAGTAGCACGTTTGTTAGCACAACCTGATGCGAAGACAACGGCGCTTGATAATACAGCGAGTGCAGCGATTTTTGAAAAACTGGTTGACATAAAGAGCTCCTAAAATTTTAATTAAATTTGTTTTTTTAAACTGCTTAGGATAAAACTTAGGCAATTACTATCTATAATATACTAAATGTTACTTTATGTAAGTACTATTACTGTAAATAATTCTAGAATTTACAAATAGATATGACGCCCATTGCCAAAAGTGTTTGACTAAATTTATTGATTGTCATCAATTTCCTTATGCCATTATTTTAACCATAATTATCTCACGATTAAGCTGTGTTAGTGATGAGAGGCGTATTTAGTAATCAATGAATCAAAATTTTAGTTATTAGTCATATGCTAACACTAGATGATAAGCTCGATTTTATTCATAATCGCCCTTGAAATTTGGTCGTTTAGGTCAATGTAGCTAAACACCGTTATAAATCTAATCATTATAAAGCTTGTGCTAACTATTGAAGAGCCTTAACGTGACTAATCATACGTTTTAATCATCATATTTTAACGTCGCATTTTAATATCATGTCGCTTTTAATATCATATTGTCATCATAAAAAATAATAGGAATCCATATGTCTACCGCTGAAACCGATGCGCAAATTATCAATCCTGAAATGCCTGATGTACCGTTACATGAGCCTAGTAAAATCAACTTAACAGATTATAAACAACCAAGCTTCGATGTCGAAACCGTCAATTTAGATATTAAATTGTTTGAGGATCATGCGCAGGTAGATAGCGTTCTAAAGATGGTACGTCAAACCGCAGGAGATATCGTTCTATTTGGTGAAGATTTAGAGTTGCTGGCCATTACGATGAATGGGGAGCAGTTGACAGCTGAGCGTTATCAGCAAGCAGCCAGTAAGTTGATGATTACTGATGCGCCTGATGAGGTAACGTTAGAGATTCAGGTTCGCATCTGCCCGCAGACCAATACGGCGCTTGAAGGCTTTTATATGGCGGGTAGTGGCGACGATACCATGTTTGTCACACAGTGTGAGCCAGAGGGCTTTCGTAAGATTACTTTTTATCCAGATCGCCCTGATGTACTAGCGATATTTACCACCCGTCTTGAGGCTGATAAGCGTTATCCAACGCTATTGGCCAATGGTAATTTGATCGAAGCGGGCGAGGTTGAGGGTGCACCAGACCGTCATTATGCGATTTGGCATGATCCGACCAATAAGCCAAGCTATCTGTTTGCTTGTGTGGTTGCTGATTTAGATGTGTTGACAGATTCTTATACTACCAGTGAAGGTCGAAACGTCTTGCTTGAAGTATACGCAAAGTCTGCCGATATTGATAAATGCGATGTTGCTATGCAAGCGCTAAAAGATTCGATGAAATGGGATGAGGACAATTATGGCCGTGCCTATGACTTAGATCGCTATATGATCGTTGCGGTCAGTCAATTCAATATGGGTGCGATGGAAAATAAAGGCCTAAATATTTTTAATACCGCTTGTGTGTTATCAAGCCCTGAGACCACAACGGATAGCCGTAGTTTTAGTGTGAAAGCCATCATCGCCCATGAGTATTTCCATAACTGGACGGGCAATCGTATCACTTGCCGCGATTGGTTCCAGCTGTGCTTGAAAGAAGGCTTTACAGTCTATCGTGATCAATCGTTTTCAGCTGATCAACAGTCGAGTGCAGTACAGCGTATTGATGATGTCGCCACCTTACGCGCCCATCAGTTTGCAGAGGATGCAGGACCACTGGCGCATCCTGTGCGTCCTGAGAGTTTCGTTGAGATTAATAACTTTTACACCACCACTGTCTATGAGAAAGGTGCTGAAATTGTCCGTATGATTGCTAATATTCTCGGACCAGATGACTTTCGTAAAGGGACGGATGAGTATTTCCGTCGTTATGATGGGCAAGCGGTCACGGTTGAGGACTTTTTATCTGCACTTAGTATTACTAATGACAAAATCGAAGACTTTATAGATTGGTATCGCCAGCCGGGTACGCCAGTTGTCTCTGGTCATCAATACTACGACAGCGCGGCACAAACATTAACCATTACGTTGAGTCAGCAAACCCGTCACGTGAGTGGTTTTGATGCGCCAAAACCATTGCCTATTCCGGTCGCGACGGCGTTATTTGATAAAAATTCTGGTGATATCATCGCTGAGCGTATGTTGCTATTAGACCAAGCAACCCAAATCTTTGAGTTTGAAGGAGTGACTAGTGAGCCTGTAGTATCTTTACTACGTGATTTTAGTGCGCCAGTGCAGCTTAATTATGATTACCAAGATGAAGATTTGGCATTTTTACTCAAACATGAAACCAACGGTTTTAACCGCTGGCAAGTGACGCAAATGCTGGTCAACCGTATTTTGCTGCAGAGTAATGATACAGAGGTATATCTGCAAGCATTGGCTCAGACATTGCCTGACCTAGCTGCCGACGATGCGATGTTGGCTGCGCGCTTGCTTGATATCCCATCGGCACAAGAGCTGGCTGCTGCCGTTCATAAAGATTATGATCCAGAGTTGATTAAAGCGCAGCGTGAAGGCTTGTATCAGCAGCTGGCAGTTGCTCTAAAAGATCAGTGGGCAGCGCTTTATGAGCAGTTACCAATGCAATCTTATAAAGATAGCCCTGAAGCGCTTGGAGCACGTGCGCTGCGTAATGTGGTGTTAGACATGGCATTGACGGCCAACGTCACAGGTGCAGCCGAGTGGGCGCAGCAGCAGTATGACAATGCCAGCTGTATGACGGAGCGCTTTGGTGCGTTAAAAGTTATGGTCAATCATCAAGTGGCAAATGCTGATGCTTATTTAGCAGATTTTTATCAGCGTTTTCAAGCAGACGATTTGGTCATTGATTTGTGGTTTAGCGTGCAAGCCTCTGCCGATAATGTCAGTACCGATACTATTGCATCATTATTAGCGCATACAGATTTTGATTGGAATACGCCCAATCGTGTGCGCTCAGTGATTAGCGCCTTTACCTCGCAGCCAACGGTGTTATGGACACCAGAAGGTTTAGATATCTATACGGCTGTCATTAAAAAGCTGGATGATTCTAATCCAATGATAGCGTCGCGCTTATTACAAGTACTGGCACGCTGGTATACTTTAGCTGAGCCACGTCGTCAAATGGCACATGAGCATTTGCTTGATTTACAGCAACATGTGTCATCTAAACACGTGCATGAGAGCTTAACCAGTGTATTAGGTGCAGCAAGTGAGTAGTATCAAGTAAACTATTTTATAAGTTACAGAGTATAAAAAAGCCCGTCTGACATTCTACTGTCAAACGGGATTTTTTATGAATTGCTTAATGCTTTCTAAATTGCTTAATAACCATTAATTATAGCTCATTGCTATTAGCGGTTAGGCAATACATCTTTTACCATATCGCGTAAATCGTGTAGCGCTTTGACCGTACTATCCCAATCTAGGCAACCGTCAGTAATAGACATACCGTATTCGAGTGCATCTAAATCAGCGGTCAACTCTTGACGACCACCCTTTAAGTGACTCTCAATCATCATACCAATAATAGATTTATTACCGTTTTTAATTTGCTCTGCGACGTTTTGGATAACCATTGGTTGTAAGTAAGGGTCTTTACCTGAGTTGGCATGACTTGAGTCAATCATAATCTTGCTACTGGTTTTGCCTTTAGCTAGCGCATCTTCTACTTGCGCAACGGCAGTTTCATCATAGTTAGGCTTGCCGTTACCACCGCGTAATACCACGTGGGCGTAAGGGTTGCCTTTAGATTTAATGATAGAAACTTTACCATCTGATGAAAGACCTAAGAAGCTATGTCCGGCTTTTACGGCTTGCATGGCGTTGACAGCAACGGTCATGCCACCATCCGTACCATTCTTAAAGCCAACTGGGCATGATAATCCTGAGCTCATCTCACGATGCGTTTGGCTCTCAGTAGTACGCGCACCAATCGCTGACCAGCTGATCAAGTCCTGCATGTACTGCGGCGTGTTCGGATCAAGTGCTTCTGTTGCACAAGGTAGACCTTTCTCATTTAAATCAAGCAGTAGCTTACGAGCAGTACGCAGACCTTTTTCGATATCGAAGCTGTCATTCATATCAGGGTCGTTGATCATGCCTTTCCAGCCGACGGTCGTTCGTGGCTTTTCAAAATAGACACGCATCACAACGAATACGCTATCTTCGATCTCTTTTGCCAATATGGCTAAACGATCGGCATATTCGTGGGCGGCTTTGATATCGTGAATAGAGCAAGGACCAATCACAACGAATAAGCGCTTGTCTTTACCATCTAAGATATCTTGGATAGTATGGCGACCTTTTAGCACTGTGTGATAGGCTTGTTCTGATAAAGGCAGCTCAGTTTTGAGCTCATTAGGTGTGATTAAAGGAATAAATTTTTCAATATTCACGTCGTCAATATCTGCATTATGGGTAGCTGGTGTTGTCATGGTTATATATCGTCTAGCTAATGTATGGGGATATTCATTATGCGGACAAAAACGCCAGTTGACAAGGGTAGTCGAGCAGTTAATTGACTGCTAACTGGAATGCTGAGGCTAAAACTTCGTTATACCTAGTTAACAGTCAAGTATTAAATTAAACGCTTAAGTGCTTTTATAAACGCTGGTTTTTACCTCATGAAATGGTTTGAATGGATTTATTTATAGGCAATCAGCACTGGATTTTATGGGGTAATTTCGCTATTTTTAGTATCGTCACGTATGATGACTTGATAAACAACTTAATTCGAGCATAAAAAATGATGTTAATGTGCATTTCGATTGGCATCTTATAACTCATTTCATGGGCTATCTTTTATAATATCCCTATTTTTGTCTATTGTATTACTTTACTATTGAGAACTTGTCATGACAGATTCTGCTACGCCTCACCAATACCCTGATTTAACGGCCCAGCTTGACACTTATCATGAGGGGGCTGACGTAACGGCCACGCCACTAGTGATAGGGATTGTCGCCGGTGAAGTATCAGGTGATAGTCTGGGCGCAGATTTTATGCAGCAGATGAATAACTTACGTGATGATATCATTTGGGTCGGCGTTGGCGGTACAAAAATGCAAGCGCAAGGGCTACAAAGTATTTTTCCATTGTCCCGTTTGGCGGTGATGGGTTTGGTGGAAGTGATCGCCCAATTGCCTGACTTACTTAAGGCGCGCCGCGAACTTTTGGCTGCTTTTAAAACAGCGGATATCGATTGGTTTATCGGTATTGATGCGCCTGATTTTAATCTGAGAGTTGCCAAAAAGTTAAAGCCTCAAGGCGTGTTCTGCGTGCAGTATGTCAGTCCTTCCATTTGGGCATGGCGCGAATCGCGTATCCATAATATTAAGGCGGCGACCAATTTAGTGCTGTGTCTGTTTCCGTTTGAGCTGCCAGTATATGAGCGTTATAACCATCCGGCGATATGCGTCGGTCATCCGCTAATGCGCACCATTGATCAAACCTTATTAGAGAAGCCCATCAATCAGCGGCGTAGTGAGCTGGTCTGGCACAACGACGGTTTGCAGCAGTTCTTTATTGATCGCTTTGATGAGGTCAGCCAGCTTATTTGTGTGATGCCAGGCTCTCGACGTGGTGAGATAACAGCTATTTTGCCACTGATGCTTGATGGCATTCAAAAGCTGATTTTATTAGACCCAAAGTTGTGCTTTATCATTCCAACTGTTGATCAAAACCATCAATATATCGTCCAAGATGTCATTGATCGGCGCTCAGAACAGCTGCGAGCGGCTATTGTGGTGGTCTATGATGATAGCCAACCCGCTTTTAGTCAGCAAGCGATGGCAGCCTCGGATATTGTGATGCTGGCATCGGGTACAGCAACCCTTGAAGCGATGCTCCTTGAGCGCCCGATGGTTATTATTTACCAATTAAACCAGCTGACTTATCAGATTGCTAAACGTCTGGTCAAAGTGCCTTATGTGGGTTTGCCGAATATTTTAGCGGATACTGAGATTGTACCTGAGCTGATACAAGAGCAGGCGAGTGGCGATAATATCTGTCGTACCGTGATGCGTCTATTGCAACCACGCGCTTATGCTGAGCAATTAAAAGCGCTCGTTGATGCCAAGCATTTGTTACAGCAGCAGAGCAATCATGACCCCGCTAATAGCGTGATTGAGCAATGGTTTATTCAGAACAACCCTCAAAAAATCCACTCGTCTCAATGACTAAACGCATATTATCCAGCGCAATCAATCAATAAAAAATTATAAGTGACCAATAGCATGTACCGCACAGAAAACCATATTGTTCAGATTGAAAGTACTATTGAAAAAATTGATATTAAAGGTCAATACATCCAACTGGCTGAACCGATCCGTTTGTCTGGTCAACTTAATATCGCTGAGTTACTCACTCAATATCCGATAAATACAACGCAGGACTTGCAACAATCAGCGTTACAGATTGGCGTTGATGAAGCAGGGCGTGGACCACTATTGGGTAGCGTTAATGTCGCTGCTGCGATATTACCACGCGCTTGGTCAGGACTGATTGAGATGCAACCGTTAAAAGGTACACCCTTATCGATACTGACGGACTCCAAGCAACTGAGCGAAAAGAAGCGTGATATGCTTTATCCGTTGGTTCAGCAGCATGCAATTGGTTATGTCATCGCTGATATCCCAGCAGCAGTCATCGATCAGGTGAATATCTTACAAGCCACCATGCTTGGTATGCATGTATGTACTGAGATGCTCTTAGAAACGCTTGCTCGTCACCTAAGTGATATGGCAAAAGGCACGCCTTATCAGCTGCACGCCGAGGTCTTATTCGATGGTAATCGCTGTCCTGATTTAAACTATGCAAGCCTTAATCAGTTAGGCATAGCAGAATCAGCGGTTGACTGCCAAGCTTGGGTAAAAGGGGATGCCCGTCATACTAGTATCGCGGCGGCAAGTATCTTGGCAAAAGTCAGCCGTGATAAAGTCATGTATGCGCTTGATGCTGAACATCCTGAATATGGCATTGCTAAACATAAAGGCTATCCAACGCGCGCCCACATGGAAGCGATTGAAAATTACGGGGTGTTATCAGCGCATAGACGTAGTTTTGCACCAGTCAGAAAAGCACTTGAGAACCAGCGTTAATAAACTAACGTAAAATTAATAACGGCTCTTATGATAAATAGCCTAAGTAATAAAAATATTGTCATTCAAAGATGATAAAACCGCCTACTCGTTATAAAAGTACACGGTTTTTATTTAAAATTTCAATAATTAGAAAATTTTTAGAATTTTAAATAATGCTTAAAATGATGAGTTCGGCTGCTGCAAGAAAGCTTCTTCTTCGTCAGTTGACTCGCGGTCTAGTGCGTCATTGCGATGCGGATAACGACCAAACTGATCGATAATGTTTTTATGGCTATGTTCGATGTCTAAGGTGATGGCATCGTTCAACTGTTCAAATAGTGGCAGATAGCGCTCATGTATCATTGCCGATTCAGAATGCATAAACGGCATGATGGTAAATGTGCGCCACTCCATAGGTAAGGTATTAAAATGCGGTTGCTGAATGGCTTCTTGTGCCAATACCATTGCCATTCCGTCTTGTGCAAAAGCACATACCCGCCCGCGGCACAGATTGCGTGAAAATTGATCTAAGACAATAATTTCTGCCACTCGTCCAGCTAAAGCCGTGATTGAGCTGTTGCAATCCGTTGAGGATTCTGCCATTCGCCAAGTCACACATTCACCTTGTTTTGCTATCTGCCAAATCTTGCCAAATTTCTCATTTATTTGCTGATCAAATTTCTCATTTTCTGCAAACCAATATTGCTCATTGTCTTTGTCAAACCAAAACTCTAAAACATCACGGGCATCAGGATTAAGATGAGTCAAGTCAATCTTATTTGGCGTAAGAGAGGTTAAGTTGGTTTGGCTCTTTGAGGTAGAATAATCGGTTGAGAGTGACATAAGATATTCTAATTATGATGGATTTAGTCTACTATAGCGCAAATATTGATGTCTGTCATGATGCCAACAGAAGCTATTAGGTAACCCTTATGAACGCAAAAAATCCGGTGCCAACCACCAACTTATCTTTACCGCCAACGCCATATTACTTACTTGATGAAGCGGCGATTGTCGCCAATATGCAGATTATAGCCCGTTTATGTGAGCTATCTGGCGCAAAGGCGTTACTAGCGCTGAAATGTTTTGCCACCTGGGGCGTATTCGATATTATGCAGCCGTATTTGCATGGTACGACTTCATCGTCACTTAATGAAGTACGGCTAGGATATGAGACTTTTGGCAAGGGTAGGGATAGTGAGAATAAAAAAGAAACCCATGCTTATAGCGTGGCGTATAGCGCGGATGAAATCCCTGAAGTGCTAGAGTATGCCGATAAAATTATCTTTAATTCTATCTCACAATTAAATGCTTTTAAGGGTCAAGCTGCTGCGCAAAACATTCCAGTAGGGCTGCGATTAAACCCTAAAACCAGCAATTCATCGTTTATTATTGCTGATCCTGCGCGTCCGTTTAGCCGACTTGGCGAACACGATAAAGACAGCATTGCTGCGGTTCTAAAAGACATTACTGGCGTCATGATTCATAACAACTGTGAAAACGACAGCTTTGACGCTTTTAGCGATAGCTTGGCGGATATCGAAGTTAAGTTTGGCGATATTTTACAACAGCTAGAATGGGTAAGCTTGGGCGGTGGTATTCATTTTATTGCGCCTGATTATCCGCTTGAACAGCTTGCCCAGCGTCTAAAAACCTTTAGCAAAAAATATGGTGTACAAGTCTATCTTGAGCCGGGTGAAGCAAGTATTCACGGTGCTGGCAGCTTAGTAACTACCGTTTTAGATGTTTTACACAATGAAAAAAATCTAGCCGTCGTAGACTCGTCTATTGAAGCGCACATGCTTGATTTGCTGATTTACCGTGAGTCAGCACCGATAGTGGCTGTTAATAGTGATGCAATTAATATTGCGCCTCTTGATATTGACCCTACTAATATTGCACCAATAAGCGAAAACGCTAAATCAGCAGACCATACGATTATCTACGGTCGTTCTTGCTTAGCAGGTGATATCTTTGGTGAATATGCGTTGCCAAATAACGCACAAACCAAATTACAGATAGGTGATACCGTTACCTTTGGTAATGCAGCTGGTTATACCATGGTCAAAAAGAACTGGTTTAACGGCGTCAACATGCCAGCGATTGTCATTCGTCGCCTTGATGGCAGTATCGATGTGCAGCGCGAGTTTGACTATCAAGATTATAAGGCAAGTTTGTCTTAATACTTGCTGTTAATACTTTGGTGTTTCTTTAATAAGTAAATAAAGTAATGGATGAATAAAGTAGTGGATAACTCAAGGTGCTACTTATCTACTAATACTTCCCGAAAGTGTGGTAAAAATTGTTATAATCGCCTTGGGCGAGAATAGTTGTTTTTACCCGTCGGGTGCGTGGGTTTTCCTCGGTCTTCCTTTTTAATTCACGCATATCATTCACTTGTTTCTGTTTTGAATAGTCATTACTAATGGCACTGACAGGGACACAAAGGAGGATTGTGGCATTGACTACACAACAAAATACATCAGCTAAAAAAGACGTACTCATCATCGGTGCCGGCGGCGTTGCTCAAGTCGTTGCGCATAAATGCGCGATGCATAACGACGTACTTGGCGAAATTCATATTGCTTCACGCACAAAAGATAAATGTGATGCTATTGCTCAAAGTGTCGTTGAAAAAGGTAGCTTTAAGCAGCCTGCTACTTTGCATACGCACCAAATCGACGCGCTAGATATTCAAGCACTTATCGCGCTCATCAAAGAAACGGGCATCCAAATCGTCATTAATGTCGGTTCACCTTTTCTTAATATGAGCGTACTAGAAGCGTGTATTGAGACAGGCGTTGCTTATATCGATACCGCGATTCATGAAGATCCGCGTAAAATTTGTGAGACCCCACCATGGTATGAAAACTATGAGTGGAAGCGTAAACAGCGCTGTGCCGACAATAATATCACTGCTATCTTAGGTGCAGGCTTTGATCCCGGTATGGTTAATGCGTATGCCAGACTCGGCTATGACATGATGGATAAGGGCTCGGTCACGGACATTGATATCATCGATATTAATGCGGGTAGCCATGGTAAATACTTCGCGACCAACTTCGATCCTGAGATTAACTTCCGTGAATTTACCGGTACGGTCTATTCATGGCAAGACAGCAAGTGGCAGTCGAATAAGATGTTTGAAGTAAAGCGTACCGATGACTTACCGGTTGTCGGCATGCAAAACAGCTATCTAAGTGGTCATGACGAGATTCATTCGTTGTCAGCCAATTTAGACGTACCAAATATCCGTTTTTGGATGGGTTTTGGCGAGCATTATATTAACGTCTTTACCGTATTACAGAGCTTAGGCTTATTGTCAGAGCAACCAGTGATGACCGCCGAAGGGCAAGAAGTTATCCCGCTAAAAGTGGTCAAAGCAGTGCTACCAGATCCAAGCTCGCTTGCGCCAAACTATACCGGCAAAACTTGTATTGGTGATAAGGTTAAAGGTAAAAAAGACGGTGTTGATACAGAGGTGTTTATCTATAATATCTCTGACCATAAAGAGGCTTATGAAGCCATGGGCAGTCAAGGCATTTCTTATACCGCAGGCGTACCGCCAGTTGCTGCTGCGATGCTAGTCGCTACTGGCGAGTGGGATGCAGGCAAGATGGTCAACGTTGAAGAGCTCGATGCCAAGCCGTTTATTAATCTATTGAATAAGATTGGTCTACCGACACGTATTCAAGATAGCGAAGGTGATAGGCTATTGTCGTTTGATATTTAGATCATTTTGCCAATCGCTCGTTATTAGGTAAATAAAAAAGCACTCTATTGAATCAGATTCGATAGGGTGCTTTTTTACATAGCTGCTTCTATAATAAAAACGATTATCATAAAACTAATAATTACAAATGATATAAGGAAAATCGCTGTGTCTTTAGAACAGTATAAAGTATTCAACTTGATCGAAGATGTGACAGAATTAAAGGTATTACTAATTTTAGAATCGCCGCATATTAATGAATACATTCATCAGCATCCAGCAGCAGGTGAATCGGCGCTTGAGCTGACTCAGGTTCTTATGTCGCAAGGTTATCTAAGGAGCTTTGACGCGCAATTGGCATTAGGTTGTAATATTAAATCGCTGCACTATAAACCACTTGGTATTCTAAACTGTTCTACTTTACCAATGAATAAAGCATTTTATCCTTGTGTTTTATCTAGCGATGATTTATCGCAAGTGCATCATTTAACGAGTATTAAGCAAAGTTTAGACCAGCGTAATCACCGAGAAGTATATGTGGATTTTTCAGAAAGTGAAACCTTCAAAGACTTTGTGAGTCGCTTAACTCAAGTACTTGAGCAAGCAGCATCTGATATTATTATTGTGCCTTGTGGCGATACGGCAATTGGGTTTATGGAGGCTTTTAAAGCAGTCTCTCAGAAGCCGTTGATGGTCTTAGGTGGTTTGCCGCATCCAACTGAGCCTGAGTGGGCTGAGAAAATAGCCAACATTAATTTGGCTGACCGAATTACGCCCAAGCTATTGCCTTAGTTGTGATGACAGTTTATATAAAGGACGACCGTATCGATGAGCATTGATGATAAGAAACCTGCAGATACGTCAAAGGTTACTGTAGATGCTGTTAGAGAATGGCTGATTCAAACCACGCGGCTTTTTGCCAAGTTCGCTATTATACTTCTCATTCTAGGTGGCGCCTTACTATTAAGTTTTGCGCTGCATTTACCGATTTATGTGTCTTATAGTCTTGTTCTGTTAATCGCGGCTGTTTTATTTATCATGCTCATTATGGTGTCGATTAAAAATATCGTTTATCTCTACCTAAAGACCAGCATCTGGGGGCAAATCGTTCTGTATTTACTGGTCGCCTTAATCAGTGCGCACGCCTATCTTTATGCAATTGGTGAGGTTAATCGCATATTCTTGGTTGACCCCAGTAATTTAGCGCTTACTACTAGCGTGTTGACGGGTATTGTTTTCTTTAAATACGCCATCATGGCATTACTCGGCAGCTACCTGATTGCTATCGGCTTATATTTTTATATCAAGCAGACAGATAAATCAGCAGTAAATAACCGTCAGCCTTTGGGTAAAAAAATGCTTACAGGCATCGCTTTTGTATTTATTACGAGCATAAGCTTAGTCACTGCTGGTCATATCTCAAAATATAGCGATGCGCTGATTAAAGCATTTGCGTTAAAAATAGATTTCTATAGTCATTATACTTGTACAGGCGATGATTTTAGAGATGTTGAAGGTGTGCTGTTTTTATCAGCCAGTGATATTTTAGTCGCAAAAAAGGTCGACTCAATGGAGTGGAAGTTTAAAAACGTGAAGTGTGAGCCGTGATAGTTTGCTCTTACGCTTTTAACTATACTTTGATATGGTCAATTTACCTATTTGACTGTCAGTAGCTTATATCAATTGAGTACCTTACTGGCATTGTCTGCAACTGCTCTAGGCTTGCTAAAGGATATTATTATGATAAATCGAGCCTTATTCTTGATACCTATAATGATGTTGGCAGCTTGCAGCTCTGATACTGTAAACTCTGCTGACAATACTGCTAATCCATTAAGCAGTCCACAAGATAATACCAATGCTCATCAGAGTTTAGAGCCAGAGGGCAAATATAGTAAAGTCTCTAATAGCGATAGGGAAGCGACTACTAATGATAATGACACTTACTATAAAAGTAAGGCGAACGTTGTTCATATCCCAGGCTCTAAGCAAGTTAAAATCAATATTGATGACTCATTAATTATTATCAAACTTATAAATGATGATAGGTCGTATTTAGACTTTAAAAAAGGCAATAATTATCTTAATAAATTTGCTGAAATTAGTTTTAATTACACCTATGGTATAGAACTTGAAAATGCTGTACAGCAAATAAAGGTGTTTAAAAGCACTGATTCAAAGCAAGGACTATTAGTACTTCCTGCTACTACTGAAGAGTACCCAGCCTATTCAATATTACCTTTTGACGCTACAGGTATTAAGCAATCCTATTCTATCGGAATAAATTCTTTTGATTGCGCCAACTTCGATACGGTTAGTTTAGACGCTAACGCTACAGTTTTAAACCAGAGCGCTGCAACTCTAAACGCTAACGCTGCTCAATCAATTTCAGTAAGCCAAAAAGGCAAACCTTGCAAAGCAGAAATCTATGAGAGCAAATCAATAGAAAATATTACAGCAGCTACTAAGCCAGAAACTAATGCTAGTAAGGATAAACAACATCAACAATTTACCTCTAATGAGCTTGCAAAGACTTATAACAGAGCTTTATATCAATTTTATGATTTTGATGTGAATGCCGATGGTATTAAAGACAAAATTATTACTCATAAGAATGATAAAAATAATGTTCACCAAGGTGACGTTTTATTTATTTACTTAGGAACTTCAGATAGCAAGTATAAGCTAAGTTTAGAGACTAATAACTTCACTGACGAAGCTGGATGGTTTCTAAGTGACATTACTCCTCGCTCTGATTATTCAGGGTTTATATTGACGACCTATTTTGCTAGCCGTGGACACTCTGAGCAGTCATTTTATTTTGGACTACAAAACGATAAGTGGTTAATGACAAAGTATGTATCAGCAGGCACGCTTATTACAGGAGTGCCCTATTACTGTATAGAAAATCATAGCTCTGATATATCAGATTTCAGCTATGGCGAATCAAGTGGGTATTCTGAAGCAGAATTTGAAAAAAAGTGCCCGCCACTAGCGAGTAGTTATAAAGCAACTGCAAATAAAGCTGAGATACTCGACCAAGATTTCAATCCGCAAATACCCTCTAATTATTATGTAAAAGGCGATGTCATTGAGGCAGTTGCTCAAAATGAGGATTGGATAAAAGTAAGCTATAAACAAGACAGTAAATATGGCTGGGTGGATAAACGCGACCTTAAAGCATTAAAGCATTACGCTAGCCAGTCAAACTAGCCGTATACAAACGCTGTCTAAAAGCTTCAATTTACTAGCCGAATTTTTTAATTTAGCGCATCGCAAACCTTTAACTGCCAAAATTTATTACTCATTTATCAATAGCTTCTGAAGCTTTCAGCCCAAGCACATCTAACGGCTGCCTAAAATTCTGCAAAGCAAATTATGTTACTATTCGGCTAACCTATTTCTCAAAATGTAAAACCATCTAAAAACAGATGTACTCATTCGTTACCAGTAGCACGCAAGGAATACAACCATGACCATCGACCCATCAGACGACAAACTCTCTGAAGTGTCTAAGCCAAGTAATCCAAACCAGCCAAACGAGCAGAGTCAAAAAGCGCAAACGCCATTCGAGCGCAGTCAATTTGGTGGCTCGCAGCGTCAGCCGAAGCATCATCTCGATGATGATGCGCCTATATCGCGCAGTGACCTGAAAAAAGGGGCACAAGAGCTATCGAAAAATGCGGTCGCTCATATTAACTGGAGCGTGTTAATTATCTCATCATTGGTGATTGCGGCCTTTTCAATATGGGCAATCGTGATGCCAGTGGGTGCCAGCACAACCATGAAAATGGTCGTTGATTGGATTGCGACAAACCTTGGTTGGTATTACGTCATTACCATGGTAATGGTTATTGGCTTTGTACTATGGGTGGCACTCTCTAAAGCTGGTAGCATACGCCTTGGACCTGATGATTCACGCCCGCAATATAAGCTTGGAACGTGGGTTGCGATGTTATTTGCCGCAGGGGTCGGTATTGATTTACTATTCTTCTCAGTGACTGGCCCTGTCGTACAGTATTTGACTCCGCCATCAGGTGATGGTGCGACTGCCGATGCGATGCAAAATGCCGTTGTTTGGACGATGTTTCATTACGGTATTGCTGGCTGGGCGGTATATGCGTTACTGGGTATGGCGATGGGTTACTTTGCCTATCGCTGGGATATGCCGTTGTCGATTAGGGCAGCGCTCTATCCATTGTTCGGCAAACGCGTCAATGGTCCTATCGGTCATGGTATCAGTATTTTAGCCTTGGTTGGTACGGTGTTTGGTGTTGCTACCACCATGGGCATCGGTGTGGTATTGCTAAACGTTGGTTTTTCCAAGATATTTGGGTTAGAAGAAGGTCTTACGCTACAAATTGCATTGGTCATCGGTGCTGTTGTCTTAACGATAGCAGCCACCACCTCAGGCGTTGACCGTGGTATTCGTTGGATATCCGAGCTTAATCTATGGAGCGCGGTCGCGATGATGGCGTTTATTCTCATCGCGGGCGAGACTGCATTTTTATTAAATGCATTAGTCGAAAATTTAGGTCAATTCTTTGTCACATTACCTTCCCGTATGTTTAAGACTTTTGCTTATGTACCGGGCAGTAGCGAATGGATGGGCGGTTGGACGCTGTTTTTCTGGGCATTTTGGCTGGCGTGGGGACCGTTCGTTGGCGTATTCCTTGCGCGTATTTCGCGTGGACGCACGTTACGTGAATTCGTTATCGCAGCGATTACTGTACCGGTATTATGTGACTTTATTATCGTCTCATTCTTTGGTAACTCAGCCCTGTATGAAGTCTTACAAGGCAACACCGCCTTTGCCGAATTGGCAGTTCAAAGTCCAGAGCGCGGTTGGTACGCACTTTTAGAAATGTTCCCCGGCGCATCTTACTTAATTATATTAGCGACGTTCTCAGGCTTGCTCTTTTATATTACCAGTGCCAACTCAGGTGCTATGGTGATGTCGAATTTCTCTGCTTCTATTCCAGATCCTTCAAAAGATGGTCCTAAATGGCTACGTATATTTTGGGCGGTATTGACGGCAGTATTGACTATATCGATGCTGATAGCTGGCGGTGTGATAACGATGGAGTATGCGACGCTTATCTTTGCGTTGCCAGTGACCATTATCGTTTATCTGGTGATGTTCTCGTTTTATAAAGCCTTAAAGATAGAGCAGGCCGAGCGCGAAGGCAAGGTACTGCGTCGTCCATCTATCGCACCAAGTGGTGGTCATATACCAGAGCGTTCATGGACTCAGCGGCTTGGGCAAATGCTGACCTATCCATCCAAACGTGAGTCTGTCAGATTCCTTGAGCGTGTAGTACGTCCAGCGCTTGATGATGTCGCCAATGAGTTTCGCCGCCAAGGTTATGACGTTGAGCGTATCAATGCTGATCATGAAAGCAATGCGGCTGATGCGACTAATTTTGTTGGCAATACCAACATTATCGCTGCATCGGGGCCGTTACTACGAGTATCGACGGCTGCTATGGATGATTTTTACTATCAGGTATCTATGGTCGAAACGCCAGCGCCTACCTTTAGCGGTAAAATGGCGGCTGATACCGACGTCTATTATCGACTTGAGGTAGCAACACAAACAGGTTCAGGTGGTTATGATTTGATGGGGCTGACTAAGCAGCAAGTGATTGATGATGTGCTTGAGCAATATCAAGCCTATCTGACTTTTTTGACGGCTCCTGCAGAAACCGATGAATGATTAACTCTAGCGACTCCGATAGCGGGTAAGGATTAATAAAATCACATGGATAATGAGAAGCCAATCCAGCCAACCGCTATTATCTGCCATACTTGCTATGGCTGCGGCTATAAGCGGGACAGGTTGCTGCTGCCGTGTACCGTGACATCTTGAATTGTCTGGCCTTTACAACATAATAATGAAGGGATAATGGCTACTGTTGGAAATGAATATTCGTACTGTGATGAAAATTTTTTATATCTTAAATTTTTTTACCATATATTATTTACTCTTTTTGCACACCCAAGTTACGCTTTCTAGCTTAGATTTTATAAGGTCACAATATTATGGATATAGATAGAGTCATGGATGAAATACAAGCTGATTCATTAGGTTTAAATTTAGAAGTCTATCGTGCTAATAAAGCATTACGCTTAAAAATTTTAGAAAAATCAGATCAGTACATTGAAACTCCTTTTTCAGAATGGCCTGTTATCTATTTCAATTGGGATTTATCTAAACAAGGTCAACGTTTTTCTCTAGATGGTGAAAAAGAAGCAGGTTTCAAAATAAGGTATCCAGAAGGTTTTTTATTAGGCACTGTCGCGCTTACAAGTTTCGATGAAAAACTATGTTATTTTAGTCGTAGAAATGAGGGAGAACTTTGGAGTGTGGGAAGTAAAAATGATTTAGCATATCTAATTGTATATTTGTCTGAAAAAAGACCTATATCGCCACCATTGGTAAAACCTCATATGATGGGTGAAGTCATGCTGTAAGGTGGGCATCATCGATATGCGATAGCAAAAGAAATAGGGGAAATATCTATTCCTATTTATATAGAGCCGCATAATAAAAAGGAAATAGATAACCTTATTGAAGTTAATTGGTGTAGCTTGGGTGGTGAAAGTTAGCTTACTTAATGATCCGCCGCACATTACTCAAATAAATCAAATACAACGCGCCAGCGAGTAGGGCGATAGCTGCCATGCGCTTATAATCGAGCACTATCTGCGTATTGCCAAACCAGCCCAAATGGTCTACCAACAGCCCCATGATGATTTGTCCGGCGATGATAGCAACGATGGTTGCCGCCGTCCCAATACGCGGTACAGCAATCACGATAGCCACCATCGAGAAGTTACCGAACAGCGCGCCTGCTAATTGCCATGTTGGCACGTTAAACATAGTCGCTACCTGTGGCGGCTCAAAAAACACTACCAAAAGCAATAAAATAACGGAAGCGACGACGTTGGTCAGCCATGCCGTCGTCACGACGTCGGTACGTACGCTGAGTGTGCCATTAATGGAAGACTGCGCGGCAATGGCCATGCCGCCTAGCAATAATAAAGGAAATGCGAGAGTTAATAGCATGGCTCTATCCTTAACATAACAATATCCTTAATAAATCAGCCAAAGGGCAATCAGAATTAGCACCAATGCTCCAATTCGATAACTATCAATGGCGCGGCGCTCGCTACCCAAAATACCAAAATGATCAATGGCAAGACTGGCAGTAATTTGCCCACATAATATCCCTACCATCGTCGTACCAACGCCCACTAACGGCGTGGTAATCGTTAATACAATGGTATAGATAAAACCCACGAGACCGCCAGTCAATAGCCAGCGTGGTTGCTTAGGTAATGTGGCCAGCGTGGATAAATAGTTGCGTCTACCTGCGACCATCAGCACAATCATCGCTAAGCTAAAGACGATAACCCCAATCAAAAATATGGATAAGGATGCTGACAAGCGACCAATACTTTCTCCCAATGGTCCTAAAAATGCCGCCTCCAATGCTAATGCCATGCCGCCCAATACAACGAATAACAACATGCCGAGTTGCTTCATAGCCTACCTTTTTACATTTTTGTCTGATTTGATGAGATAAAAGCCCATATTGTATGGCTATAGGTTAGCGGATACAATGAAGGAAGCTAAAAGCATACCTTCAATGAAACTTTACGGTGATCTTATGAGTTTTCTAGAGCTAAAAATACCACCTGTCGCGCAAGTCATCATTACCGCTGCCGCGATGGTTGGCGTGTCTAAAACCATGCCAAGTTTGAAGTTTTCACTTAATGGCTCAACTGGGTTAGCCGTTGGTTTGGGAGTCATAGGATTGAGTAGTGGCATTATGGGCGTGACTCAATTTAGAAAAGCTCAGACCACCCCTAATCCACAAGCACTTGAAAAAGTCTCTAGTTTAGTGACCAGCGGTATCTATCAATATAGTCGCAATCCTATGTATTTAGGCTTGGTGCTTATCTTATTAGGCTGGGCGCTATATCTGTCTCATTTTTTGGCATTTATTTTAATACCAATATTTATGATATATATGACACGCTTTCAAATTCAGCCAGAAGAAAGAGTGATGACGCAGAAATTTGGTGATAAGTATCGAGCTTATCTAAATAAGGTACGTCGTTGGATTTGAAATCAAACAGCTGGCTTACCTTGAAACAATAATGTCTGCAAAAAGGAACGTTCATATGAGCTAAGAAAGATTCAATATTTTACTTAAGCCATTAATCAAGCCTGCTTTAATGCTGGTGCCTTAAGCTGATCGTTCTACAGTAGGCGCGAGTTGCGAGAGCAGGTTTGGAGGTTTTCCTTATGCGGCGACTGGAGACACTGGGCACTCTTGCCCTAGCTGCAAAAATTTTATACCAGTAGCACTGTATCGGTTTTAAGGTGAATCAACTATACATGAAAGACGTTACCCGAACCAATTATACGGTCTTAAGCGTCAGGAAATTAGAAAGCTTTTGTGAGTTTTATAAGGAAGAAACACAAGGAAAGAGCAATGACCAATCAAGCGAAGCGACCGAAAGAAGGCGTGCTAAAAGAAGAAGCTGGGACAACGGATCGCGAAGGTTTCATATCTCCAACCATTGGAGAACTTGAACATGTGTTATATTTCACTACCGTACCTTCGCTGACTAAGAAAGTTAAAGAGGTTTTGGCTGCGGGGCGATTATTAACGCCTGGAGCAGTCATTGTTTGGGATGAAACGATTGGGCGTCGTAAAGGTTCTAAAGCGGTTGCTAAATCATGGTGGGCTGGAGATGGGTCATTAACGGCCGCATTTGTGTTAGATCACTTGCAAGGTGTAAAGACAGAAGGCTATATTGATCAGGGTTATACTGAACAAGATTACCTTAACCATTTAGCTGCCGCAGCAATTCGTACTATCGACTCTCTATCACCAAAAATACCCGCTGTATTTATACCGCCAAATAATTTATATATGAATAACCTTAGGGTAGGCGCACTATCTTACGAACGGCATGATCTGGCCGATATACTTATCATTCGACTAAACTGTACAACCAATTTTGACAAAGCCCCTAAAGAAATTATAAACACAGCAATCAATATCGTTGAATATATTGATATTAAGCAGTTACCATTAAAGACTTCGGGTACACTGACAAACACGTTATTAACTCGTCTAATGGATGAAATACCAATAGCATTTAGTAATATCTCAGCACCATTATAAAATCATAGACTTGCTAACCATTCATTCGTTGTGATCTAAAAAAATCGCATATTTCAAATATTGAATCTTGAAAATTATTGGATACAAACATGCAACTCGAAATAAATGTAATCGATGCTTTTACTGATACGGTTTTTAGAGGCAATTCTGCAGCCGTTATTATCACCGATAGCTGGCTTGACGCAACATTAATGCAGTCTATTGCTTTTGAGAATAATTTATCTGAGACTGCCTTTATCGTTTCTGATGATAAGGGTGTTTATCATATTCGCTGGTTTTCACCGCTTACTGAGATTGATTTTTGCGGTCATGCGACCTTAGCCTCTGCCTTTGTATTGTTTAAGAAAAACCCTACTTTAAAAACCATTAAATTTTCAGCCAAAGCCGTTGGGATTTTGACCATTGTGCAAATGGATAATGGCAAAATACAAATGGACTTCCCAAATAGGATGCCTGAAAAGGTCAGTAATATTCCTGACAGCTTATTAGCTGGTCTTTCCATCACACCTGTTGAGGTTTATCAAAATGCGCAAGCATATTTTGTGATTTATGACTCTGAGTCTGACGTATTAAATGTGCTTCGAGACAATGAGGCGCTAAAGCAACTTGCTCCTTTGGACGTCGTTGTTACTTGTCAGTCTGAATCAGATAAGTACGATTTTATTTCAAGATACTTTTGGCCTGCTAATGGCGGTGACGAGGACCCCGTAACGGGCTCAGCTCACACTGGATTAGCGCCGTTATGGGCAGAGCGTTTAGGCAACAGTGAATTGCTCGCGTATCAAGCATCAAAACGTGGCGGGGTTTTGGATTGTATGGTTAAATCAGATAGAGTGCTTATTTCTGGTAATGCGGTACAGTATTTAACTGGATTTATCACGGTAAAGGAGTAAGTGATTTTGTCTGAATTAAAAACAGTAGGGCTTTTTGCTATTACGGCGTTGGCTGAAATCGCGGGTTGTTATCTGCCTTATCTGTGGTTGCGAGAAGGCAAGTCAATTTGGCTGCTTATCCCTGGGGTGTTAAGCTTAGTCGCTTTTGTCTGGTTACTGTCCTTACATCCAACTGCTGCCGGTCGAGTCTATGCAGCCTATGGTGGTGTCTATATCACCATGGCTATTTTATGGCTATGGACGGTAAATGGCATACGCCCAACCACTTGGGATATATTGGGTTCTGCTGTGGCATTGCTAGGAATGGCGATTATTATGTTTGCACCGCGCAGTACCTAGTATAAAGACAGCGCCTAGCATAAAAAATGCCAATCAAACCATAAGGTTCGATTGGCATAGCTTTAGTCAGACCAGTGATGGGCTTAATAATTAATGCTTACCTAAGATACTGCCATTGTCTTCTTTCTTGGCTTGTTTAGCCGCTTTCTTCTCTTTTGCCGTTAACAGCGGCTTCTTTTTTACATTCTTCTTACTATCTTGACCTTTACTCATGTCTTTTTCCTTTTTAGGTAACATATACAACATGTTAAGCCAGATTATACTGACCTAATGACTGTATTGATACATTTGACGCAAGACGCTGCGTACTGAAATGAGTATAGCTCTAAGCCTAAGTAATAGATAGCGCAAGCACAATTCACCTACGATTAGACTCAGTCATACTTTTCTTAATATTAATTTTTAAAATTTTATTTAATAACTGGGGCTTATAAGTAGGTGTTGTATACCGTAGATTTATTTAGTCAATATTGCTATTAATAAGTGCTTACTTACGGATGGATGGCTATTTGCTATAATGGGCAATAAGCTGATAAATAACAGCAGCAAACTTTTATAATATTAATATTTAGCACAATGATGCTTACTATTTTGGTTGATTAATTATTATGCGTATCCGTAAACTTTTTAAATTTGAAAACGCTCATATTGTGCGTAACTGTAGCTCTGAGCGCTGCAAACATTCGATTCATGGTCACAGCTATCAGATTGAATTGATTCTTGAGGCTAAGCGTTTAGACCACGGGCAGATGGTTTACGATTTTGGTTTATTAAAATCCTCTATTAAGGACATTATCGACAGCTTCGATCACGCTATTTGTTTTTGGAGTAAAGACGATCCTGAATATATCGCTGCCTGTAAGAAGTTCAGTGCACGTTGGATAAGCTTGCCAGTATCTCCATCGGCAGAGCAGTTCTCACGCGTCATATTCTTTTGGGCGCAAGAGATTCTACAACAAACTCAGATGCAAAATGGTGAAGCTGATGTCAGCGTTTATTCAGTGATTGCTCACGAAACCGCAACGGGCTACGCGCAGTGCTTTGTTGATGATGTAGCCAATGAGCAAATGGGTAAGCTGGTTTTAGAGGATTTTGAATTTAGCGAACAAGTTCGAGCTGAATGGGATGACTCTGAGCTGTATGCAAAGTTAATACGCGGTGAGAGTTTTATTAATCCAGCAGTAACCATGCAAGTACAGGCAGATTGAGAGTGATGCATAATGAGAACTCTATAACAGGTGATAAATCTGTGCAAACGATAACACTGCGCTCTGAAAAAGATACCCAGCGTTTGGCTGAGCAATTGGCAGCTTTGCCACTGACAGGTAGCGTGTGGCTGGCGGGTGATTTGGGTGCAGGTAAAACCACCCTGACTCGCTATTGGTTACAGGCGCTAGGGCACAAGGGAGCGGTAAAGAGTCCGACTTATACCTTGGTTGAACCTTATAGTATTCAGCAAGATGACGGCACCACTAAACCTGTCTATCATGCTGATTTATATCGTCTACAAGATCCAGAAGAGCTGTCTTTTATAGGCTTTGATGAGTATTTAGATGAGCCTAACGCGCTGGTTATCATTGAATGGGCAAGTCGGGCGGACAGCTATCTTCCGCCACCGACATTGTTTATTGATATAAAACAAGGGTTTATTGATATCACTCAAAGCAATAATGATAATAATGCTAAAGAATGCCGTCAAGTTGAGCTGCGATTATCGAAAGCACGACAAGCGCAAGGACTGGATTTGTCAGCAATAAAAATCTAGGTTAAGCCAAATGTAAGCCTCTCATACTCTGAAAGCATGCTATTCATCAACGTAAGATAACCATAACTATAATCATGCCCGATAACCATTCTAATACCCGCATCAAAAAACTATCGCCGCTGCTTATCAATCAATTGGCAGCGGGTGAGGTTGTGACACGTCCAGCCGCTGTGGTCAAAGAGCTGCTTGAAAATGCGATTGATGCTAGTGCCAGCGATATTGAGATACATATTACTCAAGGTGGTATGGGGCTGATAGAGGTTATTGATAATGGTATCGGCATTCACCCCGATGATATGGTGATGGCGATTACTCGTCACGCAACCAGTAAAGTCGCCGATGTGGCTAACTTGCATGGTATTACGACGTTAGGGTTTCGTGGTGAAGCATTGGCAGCAACGGCTGCAGTATCGCGTTTAGCCTTAACCAGTAGTCATGATAACAGCGGGATTGGGCGCCAGTTGCAGGTCGCTGGTGTATTAGACGATACGCCAAAGCTGATACCGGTCGTACATCATCGTGGTACGACAATTACGGTAAAAGATTTATATTTTAATGTGCCAGCGCGCCGCGGTAACTTGAAGTCTATCGCGACCGAGTTTACGCATATTGAAACAATTGTCCGTGAGGTGGCATTGGCGCGAGCCGATGTGGCATTGACGCTCTTTCATGATAATAAAAAGCGGCTGTCATTATCCATAAATGCTATAAGTGGTAATGATAATGCGAGTCGTCTGCCACTGTCACGTCTTGAGCAAGCGACTGGTATTTCGCTGACAGAGCAGTCCATTGAGGTGGCGGTTGATCTATCGAGCCTGATGCAGCAGTCCAAAGGTTCTCTTTATAACAACAATGTTCATAATGGATACGCCAATAATGAAAGTGCCGATACACAGCCTAGTATTAGTGGTTGGTTATGGCCTAGCAGTGATTCGCAGCATAACTTACCAAAATTAATCTACGTGAATGGTAGATTGGTAAAAGAGGCTTTGATTAGCAATCAACTCCGCCAACTCACTCAAAGTGCACAGTTGGCAGGTATTGGTTATGCGCTTTATTTTGAGTTGCCCACCCAATGGCTTAATATCAATGTCCATCCATCCAAACAGCGCATTAAAATTAGCCCACTTAATAACATCATGGCGCATTTAAACCATGCTATTCACTCAAAGTTAAAAGCAGTTAGTGCAAAAAAAATTGCTAGTCAGCAATGTGAAAAAGTGGCTAACAATAAAGTGCCGAACAGTAATATTTCTACAAGCAAATCATTCGATACGTTATTTGATACATCATTGCACCAGACATCGTCTACCAGTCACTTAACGCAAAATAGACAAGTACAAGCTCCTAAACAGTCATATCAATTGCCTGATAAGCCAGCAGAATCTTATATTGATGAGTCTGTAGGTCATCGTATTAATACTTTAAATAGCCCGTTTAAAGAGACTAAACCTTTACCAATTTGCTTAGATATTATTACCAGTTTGAATGGTCTAGCAGCAGAATCTTCTGTCATCAAAGATATTGAAGGTGTTAAGGGTAAGACACTACCTTGGCTATTATTTTATAATCAAGGTAAGTTCTTATTGATTAATGCAGAGGATTGGCAGTCAAAGATGAGCTTGTTGTTTGAGTCATATTTATTTAGTGGCACTGTCTTTAGTAACCCTGTATTTAAGAAGAATAACATAGCAAATAGCGCTACCCATATTAATCAGCAACTGGCGACTGTCAGTGCGCAAATGTCAGCACAAGATTTGCTAGCATTTATAGCAGATATTGAAGAATTGCTGACTAAATATGCCGTCAAGGCCATAGACAATAATCAATTAGTGGGATTGATGCTATCATCTTCAGCCGAATAAACTGATGCTGAACACATAGCTAATGGCTGCTCTAATCACTCAAAGCGTAACTATTAACATTATTAACACTATAATAATTAAAGGCAACTATATGCGACTTTCGTCTGATAGCCTATCTTCTAGCTTAAGTCCCGATTTAGCGGATAATAGCGTGGTGTGCTTGATGGCACCAACCGCGAGTGGTAAGACAGCCTTGGCTTATGAGCTTTATGATACCGGGCGTTATGAGCTAATTTCAGTAGATTCAGCGCTGATTTATCGTGACATGAATATCGGTACGGCGAAACCAACGGCCACTGAGCTGGCGCGTTATCCGCATTATTTAGTCGATATCATTAATCCTATGCAAAGTTATAGTGTCGCTGAATTTGTTAGCGATGTGGCACGTCTGATTGATCGTTGTCATCAAAATGGCAAGATACCACTGCTCGTAGGCGGTACCATGATGTATTACATGGCGCTACTTGATGGGTTGTCTCCTGTACCTGATAGCGATAATAGCGTTCGCGCGCGCGTAGAGCAGTGGCGACAAGATGAAGGCATCGAGGCTTTATATGATTATCTAGGTAAAGTTGATTCTGTTAGCCACCAACGCCTAAATGCCACTGATACTCAGCGTATTACTCGCGCTGTCGAAGTCTATCTACAAACAGCCATCCCACTCAGTGATTGGCAGCGTCAGCCCAAGCAAGCATTGGCACATAATCCAAAACAGCAATGGCATGCATTGGCAGTTATGCCTGAGCGTCCATGGCTGCATGAACGTATCGAGCAGCGTTTAGATATTATGTGGGCTGAAGGGTTGGTTAATGAGGTGATTGGTTTACTGGAGCGTTATCCTTTGACACCCAACTTACCATCGATGCGCTGCGTTGGCTATCGGCAAGTATTGGAATATTTGGTACATATTAAGCACCCAATACTCGAGCAACCACATTTGGATAAAGCCCAGTTCTATGAGGCTTTTGGTGAATGTGAAGCACTAATTACTGATAAATCAAAACAACACATAACGACTCAACGGAACATGACTCAGCCACAATGCCAGTCGCATTTACTAATAGCTAATAGTCAAACTGAGGCGCTTGCTTGTCAGCAAATGCAAAATAAGGCATTATATGCGACAAGACAGCTAGCAAAGCGCCAGTACACTTGGCTGCGCAAGTTGGTGCAACTGTCTGATAATTCAACAGCGTCACTAACGAACACCGCTTTATCTAGTGATATGAATGACTTTAAAAATAATAAGATAATGCTCCATTCGTTCACCACAATGGAACAGGCGAGAGAGTATTTATTTTAGTTAGTTACTTCAAGGGCTTATATGAATAATTTAAGTCAATTGCGCTGTGAATCATCGAAATAAGCATCATACTATTAATTATCGTACAGATAATGTTGTACAAATATATGCAAGTAGGATCATGCGCAAATTCTAAGCTAATGACAATTAGTTTCAAAGTATAATGTATATAACTGTTATAATTCTACTTAATCAGAGTAGTAGGTTTTATAAATGACAGCTGCTTTTTGAATCATTATCAACTAACATTTGATTATCAAGACAGATCCTGCAACAACTGGTTACTTAATTTATTACAATAACAACGTATTCACGATAAAGTAGAATTACTTAACAAGAATTAGTACTTATTTAGATACGTTTTATAAATAAAACTTACTACTGTATCTGTCTTTAGCCATTATAATTAAAGCAACACTTAAAATAATTGGCATTAACAATAATTATATAATATTTAGGAGAGATTTCATGTCAAAAGGACAAACTTTACAAGATCCGTTCTTGAATTCGCTGCGCAAAGATCGTATACCAGTTTCTATTTTTTTAGTTAATGGCATCAAATTACAGGGTCAAATAGAATCATTCGACCAATATGTGGTACTGCTTAAAAATACAGTGAGTCAAATGGTATATAAACACGCCATTTCGACAGTCGTACCAGCTCGTAACCCTCGAAGTAGCACAACGCCAGCTACTGGTACTCAAAGCCAAAGTGCTGCACCTGTGGGTTATCAAGGTAGTGGTATGAGCAGTGGCAGTGGTTTTGAGCGCGGTGGCAATCCTACCCCTGCTAGTGGCGGTGGTTTTGAAGAGCGCGGCTTTGCCAATCGTAGCGGCTTTAACCGTGGTGGCTTTAGCCAAGGTCAAGATCGTGGTTTTGAGCGTGGTAGCTTTGGTCAAAGTCAGGAGCGTGGTTTTGAGCGTGGTGGTTTTGGTCAAGATCGTGGTTTCGAAGCACCTGCAGAGAATGCGGATTTCGACAATAAACCAAATGATGAATCTGATGATAGTAGCCAATAAATAGCGATGCTTAACAGCTGATCTATTAGTGAACATGTTATTAAAATATGAGATGTTGGATGAAGACCTACTACTATAGTGGGTTTTTTTTGTATAGATAAACGTCTCATAATTTATTGATGATACAGTTATAGGCATAGTTTGAGATAGTGTTATAAATATTGAGTACGGTTACTAATATTGAGTATGGTTATTAATATTGACCATAGTATAGTAAAATACTTATTTGATTTATTGTAAATATACAGCCACTAAATGTAGAGCCACTGTATGAATAATCCCGAACGCAATCTAACCCATGAGCAATTCATTAGTACCGCTATTGACGCTATTAAGACCGAACAGGCGGCACTAGCATTACTGATAGAGCAGATCGATGATAGATTTGCACAGGCTTGTGATATTATTTTAGCCTGTCAGGGTCGAGTGGTCGTCACAGGTATGGGTAAGTCGGGGCTGATTGGGCGTAAGATAGCCGCAACGTTTGCTTCTACTGGTACGCCATCGTTTTTTATGCATCCCGGTGAAGCGGGGCATGGCGACCTAGGTATGTTGGTAAAAGGCGATGTTCTACTTGCCATCTCCAACTCTGGGGAGTCGGATGAGATTAAAATGCTACTGCCAGTGGTCAAACACTTAAACATCCCGCTGATTAGTATCAGTCGAGATAAGCGCGGTATGCTGCCTCATGCAGCGGATATCATACTGACGCTTGGCAAATCGCAGGAGGCTTGTCCACTTAACCTTGCACCGACCTCAAGTACCACGGCTACCTTAGCATTAGGCGATGCCTTGGCAGTTGCCTTGGTACATGCGCGTAATTTCACCTCAGAAGATTTTGCTTTATCGCATCCTGCTGGTGCATTAGGGCGTCAGCTACTGACGCGAGTAGAAGATTTGATGCATACCAAGTCAGAAAACTTACCGCTTATCAATCAGCAAGCGCCATTACAAGAAGCCCTTTTTATTATGTCTGCTGGGCGTTTAGGCATGACGGTTGTCACTGATGATGATAAAAAGGTTGTCGGTATCTTTACAGATGGTGACTTAAGGCGAGGTCTAGAAAAAGGCATTGATTTACAGACACCGATGCGCGAGCTCATGGTGAGTAATCCACGCCGCATCAGTAGAACGATGCGTGCCTCAGATGCGCTGAGTGTGATGAATGAAAATGCTATTAGTCAGCTGCTGATTATTGACGATGAGCAGCATCTAGAAGCCGTTATTACGGTACATGATTTATTACAAGCCGGTGTAAAGTAAGTGTTATATTAAAAAAAGCCTTTAATAAGAGATAACTGATGCAAGACTTAATAAAAAAAGCCGGACAAGTAAAGTTATTAGTCATGGATGTTGATGGTATTTTGTCAAACGGTCAAATTATTTATGATGCCAATGGTATTGAGACAAAAGCTTTTTCAGTACATGATGGCGTGGGTGTTAAATCGTTAGCACGTTATGGTATTTTGACGGCAATTATTACGGGTCGTAGCAGTCCGATGGTAGACAAGCGCGCCGCTGAGATGGGTGTGAACTATATTGTACAAGGTCGTGATGATAAGCTAGTCGCATTCAATGAGCTGTTAGCAAGCATTGATCCTACGCTCAATATCACTGCTGCCGATTGCGCTTATATGGGTGATGACTTGCCTGATATTAAAGCGATGCAAACGGTAGGATTTGCTGCCACAGTGCCTAATGCCCATGCGGAGGTCATCAATCGTAGTGATATGGTCACGACTCGCGCCGGTGGTACGGGCGCAGTACGTGAAGTATGTGATCTCATTCTAAAGGGTCATGGACATTATCAAAACTTTATCGCCCACTATACGCTTGATGAAGCAAAAACTCAGGATAACTTGTCGTGAATACTCGTGTTTTAATAGTCATTGCGTTGATTATCGCTGGTATTGCGGGCTGGTTTTTTCAGCAGCAAGGAGAAATAACGCCACCGGTAAATCTTGAAACGTCTGATGTCGATTATGAAGCGACAGATATTAAGGCGGTACAGACGAACGAGAAAGGTGAAACGGAGTACGAGCTCAGTGCTGAATCGTTGACGCATAATCCGGTAACCAACAAGGATGAGATGAAAGGCATCACTATGAATTGGGAGCCTTCAGATGAGCAGCGCTATCGTATCGAAGCAGGTAGTGCTGCTATCAGTCAGCAGACAGGAGAGCTTAGCTTATCGGGTGGTTTTTCTTTAGTCAGCGAAGATAAGGCAGGCAAATCTGATATTGAACCGATTAAAGTAACCGGAGCCACATTGAAGGGTAATACTAAGTCGGGTCAAGTCTATAGTGATGAAGCGGTCAAAGTTGAACAAGGTATGAACCGGTTTGAGGCATCAAGTATGAAAGCCAATCTTGAGACAGGGGAATATGAGTTTGGTCAAGTGGCAGTCTCTTTTACGCCCGCTGAACGTCAAGACAAAGCCTTGTTTTAACCAGCGCATTATTTGAATTATTGCACTATATTAATAACTACTATATTAATAACTACCGTGTTAATAATTACATTGCTTTAAGCATCATTATACTGAGGTATAAACATATATTTAGCACAGCATCTAGCAGGAAGTTTGCAAACTCTACTACCCATTATAAAACGAGTAATTTTCATGAAATCTAATTTTTTGCCTACTTTACGCTTGCTATCGACTCGCTCTATTCACCTATCGCCTAGCCTGCGTACGCTGCCGATGGTGATGCTTTTAGCGCTGCCATTATATAGCCATGCATTACCATCAGATGCCAACCAGCCAATCAAACTATTAGCGGATAAAGCGACTTATAGTGAGCGTAGTGGTATTACCAGTTACTCCGGCAGCGTGGTTATTACTCAAGGTACGTTTAAGATGACGGCCGACAATATTACCGTCAATCTATCACAGGGTCGTAGTATCAACTCGGCAGTAGCGACTGGACGTCCAGCAACTATGCAGCAAGTTGTCACGCAAGAAAAAGGTGTGGCAAAAGGTCAGGCAAATAAAATTGACTATAACGCGGTTACAGGTATCGTCACGCTAACTGGTAATGCAAAATTGGTGCAAAATGGCGCAAGTTTTGCAGGTAATGTCATTCGTTATAGCCTAAAAGCCGGTGATGTGGAAGCAACTGCCGGTGGCAATCAACGAGTAGAGCTGGTCTTTCCACCCAATAACAGCAACAGCCAAAGCGGCATACGCTAAGCCATATAACGAGTTAAGCAACTAAATAAAAAACGACTAAACATCTAAGTGGTTAGTATCAGTGCTTATATGCTTCCATATGATAAGTAAGTTATGAATAAGTTATGAGTAAGTTATGAATGATAATAAAAATAATGACCCGATAGCGTCAACCAGTACTTCTGAACCTGTCGCCCGTTTATCGATGCAAAACCTAGGTAAACGCTATGGCAAACGCTGGGTTGTTAAAGATGTCTCATTCTCTGTTGAGCAAGGGCAGGTCGTAGGATTATTGGGTCCAAACGGTGCCGGTAAAACAACCAGCTTTTATATGGTAGTAGGGCTGGTCAATATGGATAAGGGCCGTGTGACCTTGGGGAAAATGGACTTATCTAAATATGCGATGCATGAGCGTGCTCGTGCGGGTATTGGCTATTTGCCGCAAGAGGCGTCTATTTTCCGTAAATTGTCTATTGAAGACAATATTTTAGCCATCTTGCAAACTCGTAAAGAGTTGAGTGCTAGCGAGCAACGGCAAGAGCTTGAAAAATTAATCGGCGATTTCCATTTAGAACATGTGCGGAAATCTTTGGGCATGAGTGTATCAGGTGGTGAGCGTCGCCGCTGTGAAATTGCCCGT
The DNA here is from genome assembly GCF_028895345.1 of Psychrobacter sp. DAB_AL62B. Taxonomy (NCBI): domain Bacteria; kingdom Pseudomonadati; phylum Pseudomonadota; class Gammaproteobacteria; order Moraxellales; family Moraxellaceae; genus Psychrobacter; species Psychrobacter sp. DAB_AL62B. Next base: position 637,236 of record NZ_SAXC01000001.1, on the reverse strand, counting down.
GCTTTGGCTGCTGACCCCAAATTTATCTTATTAGATGAGCCTTTTGCCGGTGTAGATCCCATCTCTGTTGGCGATATCAAAGAGGTTATTTTAGCGTTAAAAAAGCGCGGTATTGGGGTGTTAATCACTGACCATAATGTGCGTGATACTTTGGCCATTTGTGAAAAAGCATATATTGTCTCAGAGGGTGCTATCATTGCTGAGGGCACAGCACGTGAAGTCTTAGACAATGAATTGGTTAAGTCTGTCTATCTAGGCAAAGATTTTCAAGTATAAATCAATCTGTTAAATATTTTTTCACTGACGCTGGCATAAGATTTTTAAGTTCGCGCTCTTAGCCAGCTACTGCTATTTATCTTATATTTAGAATACTTTTACTTTTAGCATTATCCCTTCTATAAAACACCGTCTGCCATAGCAGCGGCTTGTTTATCTTAAAATTCTTCTAAAATTAACGCTCATAAAAGCGTCATTATATTCTATTTATCATTCTTGCTTGAATATCTGAACAAGGCTCATACGTTATGGCAAAAAATAAATCCAGTTATGTCTGTCAAGCTTGCGGCGCTCATTTTGGTAAGTGGGCAGGGCAATGTAGCGATTGCAGCGAATGGAACACTTTAATTGAAGCGCCAAATGTCAGTATGCCGCACCATAATAAAAATACAGCAAAGCCTAATGTCGGTCGTGCAACGCCTCGCAATACAGGTGGCGCTGGTGCACCTGCTGGAAACTATTCAGGGACGCATAGTGGGGTCATGCCGCTCAATGCAGTGAGTGTGGGTTTAGATACACGTTTGCCAACAGGCATCAGTGAGTTTGATCGCGTATTGGGTGGTGGACTGGTTGCCGGTTCAGTCGTATTAATAGGGGGTGATCCTGGTATTGGTAAGTCTACCATTCTGTTGCAAACAGCTACTAATATGGCAAAAGTTGATTCACTGGCAGGAAGTGCGCTGTATGTGACCGGTGAAGAATCATTGGCACAGGTAGCCATGCGTGCGAAGCGCTTAGATTTGCCTGCTGATAGATTGCGTGTGCTCGCTGAAACCAATGTTGAGACTATCTGTGCAGCATTAACGCAAGAGCAGCCGGCGATTGCTATTATTGACTCTATTCAGACCATTTATACTGATGCCATCAATTCTGCACCAGGCGGGGTCAGTCAGATTAGAGAGTCTGCTGCGATTTTGACTCGCTATGCTAAACAAACAGGTACCGCGCTATTTTTAGTAGGGCATGTGACCAAAGAAGGCACGCTAGCAGGCCCGCGCGTGCTTGAGCATATGGTAGATACGGTTTTATATTTTGAAGGTCAGTCTGATTCACGCTTTCGAATGATACGTGCGGTAAAAAATCGATTTGGCGCAGTTAATGAGTTAGGGATTTTTGGCATGACGGATATGGGGCTGAAAGAAGTTGCCAATCCATCAGCGATATTTTTGAGCCGTTATGACAAACCTGTTGCTGGTTCTGTAGTTATGGTTAGCCGTGAAGGCACTAGACCGTTACTAGTGGAAGTGCAAGCATTAGTGGATGACTCTCAAGGCTCACCAAGACGTATGGCATTGGGCTTAGACTTTCAACGTTTATCCATGCTGCTGGCAGTGATGCACCGCCATGGTGGCATCCATACCAGTGGGCAAGATGTCTATGTCAACGTAGTGGGCGGTGTCAAAGTGATAGAGACAGGTTCAGATTTGGCGGTGCTACTCGCTTGTGCATCAAGTATTAGAGAAAAAGCATTACCATCGTCATTGGCAGTGTTTGGTGAAGTAGGTCTGTCTGGTGAAATTCGCCCTGTGCCCAATGGGCAAGAACGTTTAAAAGAAGCCATGAAGCATGGCTTTAAGCACGCCATTATTCCTAAAGGCAATGCACCTGCCAAAGACTCTGCTCAGTTTAAAGGTATTAATATCATTGCGGTAGAACGTCTCGATGATGCTATTGAAAGCGCATTTGAGCTGTAGTTTATTGAGCTATAGTCTATAGTCAGTTCAAAATAAAAGCGATACGATTGTAATAACGTGCTATTGCTTGCTGTGCGCAGGCGTGACAGAGGCTGCAAAAAATTTATAGTCAATAGCACTGTATCGTTTCTAAAATCAATCTACTATATAAAAACAAGCTTTGTAAAATTAAGCCATAAAAAAGCGCCTAACTCATTATTCGTTAGGCGCTTTTTTTAAATCTAATTTTAAATCTAAAAACCTTGATACAAAACCGTTAAAGGTTTAAACCGCGAATGGTCTAAAACGTTAATGGTTTAAGAAGATGGTCCTGCAACACGCTCAATAGCGACGTTACCCACACCTTTAGCAGTAATACCAAGCTTTTTGGCAGCACCGTAGGATAAATCCATCACACGGTTGCCATGAAATGGACCACGATCGTTCACTTTTACGACGACGCTTTTACCGTTTGTCTTATTGGTTACTTTAACATAGCAGTTTAATGGCAGTGAGCGATGAGCAGCAGTTAAGCCGTTCATATCAAAAGTCTCGCCACTGGCTGTTTTGCGACCATGAAACTGGCGACCGTACCAAGAAGCTAAACCCGTTTGTTTAAACTTGCTCACAGAATTGGATGCTACTGCCGTTAGACGCTCTAAAACGTCTTCGTCATTACTGACTTGTGCAGTATCACTGGCTAACAGTGAGCTGCTGAGCGCTAATGAAGTAGGCTGGCGTGCCGATTTAACTAAGCTTGATGCGCCGTCATGTTGACGACTAAGTTCACCGAGTACACGGTCGATATGGGAGGCGTTATCTTGCGAAACCATGGAAAGGGAGGTTTTTGATTCTACAGCATTTGCATTAGAAGCGATTGCAGAGCCAGCAAATAGTACGGCTGACATGGTAAGTAAACCAGATAAACGCTTATTCATAAATACCTCTATAACTTATACCTTAGAACCTAACTCTAAAAAATCTTAGAGGGAGCGAGATAGTGTTAGACCAACCTAACAGTACCGCAAACTCTAAAACCGATATCAATCATCTTTCTCATAATAATTGATGTTATAGCTCGGTTTTTATAAGTTCTAACGTATGGTAATTTTTAATTCATCATCATAAATGGGTATAGGGTTTTGATAACCCAGTTATGACACGCTCAAATGATGGTTAACAATCTTACTTAAAACATGCATCAACAACTAAAATCAGATACTAATATTCAATAAACAGCCTTTTTAACATTGCTAAGTTAATAAAGGGTTTCGAGAGTCTTACGTATAAGTTTGTTATTAAACCGTTAATTAAGTAGTGACTTTGAAAGTCTAAAATCTACAAGTTGCTAACTATACGGATGAGCTACAACGACAATATAATTAAATGCTAACTTTCTTAGTAGCTCTGTACGGGTTATGTATAAATGACACTAAGACGAGATTAACGCAATTAATTGTAAAAAACAAGGAATAAAACCTATTGGTATTGAGTGCTAAATGCTAAATATTTAACATGGTTCATAAGAGTAGTTTGTGTGTATATTATCAATAAAATCATGTATTTATATATTAATGCAGAGAGAGTAAACAGTGCTTTTTATCACAGTTTATGTAGAACTGATTACAAATAAGATTGGTGCGAACGGACTTATTTACTAGGATTTTTGCTCATTCTATCTTTACGTATAGTTACTTAATAAATAGATTTTAAGCCGAGTACGTACGGTTATTTGTTAATCTACTCATTTTTGAAACTTGCTAGGTTGTGTTTTACTTAGGTATTTAGCGATGGCGTTACTATAGCTATTTTCACTATTTTAGATGCTAAAGTAAGTTGTCAAATACTGAATTTCTTAAAAGCTAAAACTATCTTGGTATGGCTTTTAAAGGGTATAAAAAAAGAGACCATGCAATGTAAACATAGGGTCTCTTAAGTTATAAAAAATTGGAAAATGTTAGCCAGATTTATGAGTATGAATGGACATGAGTAAGCCAAAACCCGCCATTAAAGTGACGACGGCGGTACCACCATAGCTAATGAAGGGTAAAGGGACACCAACCACAGGGAGAATACCGCCAACCATACCAACATTGACGAATACATAGACAAAGAAGGACATGGCGATAGCGCCTGCCAATAATCGGCTGTAAGTATCAGGATGGGCGAAAGCGATATATAAAGCTCGTGTCAGTATGCAAGCATAAATGAACATTAACAATATGACGCCTAGCAAACCAAACTCTTCAGAAAAAGCGGCGATAATAAAGTCGGTATGACCTTCTGGTAAAAAGTGTAAATGAGATTGCGTACCTTCCAAATAGCCTTTACCGGTCAGACCACCGGCACCGATGGCCGTTTTGGACTGAATAATATTCCAACCTGCGCCTTGTACATCAGCCTCAGGATTGAATAGAGTGAGTACGCGCGTACGTTGATAGTCGTGTAATAAAAAGTTCCAAGCGACAGCAATAACTGGAATCGATAAAGCCACAGCGCTTGCAATGAGTCGCCACGATAGTCCTGCCAAAAACAACACAAAGATACCGCTGGCGGCGACCAGTAATGAAGTACCAAGGTCAGGCTCTTTCGCAATTAATAATACCGGCACTACGATTAACGCTAAAGTAATGGCGATACTTGATAATGAGGGCGGTAAATCGCGCTTGGATAGGAACCACGCACACATCATGGGCATACCAAGCTTCATAAATTCTGACGGCTGTACACTGCCAAACCCTGGTAAATTAATCCAGCGCTGTGCGCCCATGCGCACCTCGCCAATGATGTCAACCAACACCAGTAGTATCAGGCCCAATACATAAAAGATAGGCGTAAAGGTACGATAAATACTAGGCGGTATTTGTGCCATGACAGCCATGACCGTAAATCCAACACCGTAGCTGACCATTTGTCGTATAACCATATCAGTATCTTGACCTGCCGCACTGTATAAAATCGTCAAACCAATGCAGCAAACGGTCAGTAACAGTAGGGTCAACCACGGATCGATATGAATACGCTGCCAGATTGTCGGTGTATGACCTTGACCTAAATGGTGGCTTTGACGAGAAAAACGGTATTGCGGGTTAGAAGACATAGGCAAAGTGTGACTGGCAATTGGCGTGGAAGAGAAGTGATTTTCGATAAATAAACGAGTAATCAGCGATTATAAAGCGTTTATTCGACCAGATAATAACGAATAAAGTAACTTACGGGTAATAAAGTAACGTTAATATAAAAATGTTGAGGATAAGTGTTAATAACGAATAGGTCACTGCTGATTAGTGACGATAGTTTAGCTTGCTTGCTTAAAATTTGATAGTATCGATAAAACGTTTTTAGCGGTAGTTTCTTGTAATGATCAATATCAAAAAACAAGCTTATGGAAAAATTCATCAGCCTATTATTGCACTATTTATTTGTGCCAGCAGTATCAGTGCTCATGCCGCCATTATCAGTGACAATAGCGAGCGCCGTATTCAAATACGTCATGGCAATAGCGCTACTAACAGCAGCACGAATGCCTACATCACGCCGTCTTCTCGAGAGGCAGGCCATAGTGGTGGCGTTACTATACTAAGCGGCGGGGAAAGTGGATCAAATAGGCTAAGTGGCGATAGTATGCAAGGGCTGATCCAACAAAAACAGCGTGAGTTTGAATTTGATGCCAGCTTATCGATAGAAGAGAACAAACGTGTCAATACCAATAAACGTACGCCGAGCTATAACACCACCTATAGCACCGGTAGTAATAACTATAATGATTTTACCAGTATGGATTTTAATACTTGGTTAAATAGTAACAGCTATCGCGCTGGGCAAGTGGCAAATTATCAACGCTACCTGAACTCACGAGTAGGCGCTCGAAATGTACCACCTTTATCGCAATTGCTTACGACTGCTCGTAGTTGGGATAAATGTGGTTATGAGCCTTATCAGCTACCACCGCAAGAGCTATGGTCAAACATTGTACCGACATTACAGTTATATGGTCAGCTAAAAAACCAAGGTATTTTGCCTGCCAGCACTGAGATACGCTCGGTATATCGCAGCCCTGGATTAAATGACTGTGCTGGCGGAGCTAGTAGTAGTAAGCATATGACTGCGGGCGCGATCGATATCTGGGTACCTCAATACGAGGGTAACTCATGGCAGCTGAGCAGTATGCAAGATAGCTTATGCGAGTTTTGGCAATATCAGGGTCAGTCTCATAACTTTGGGCTAGGATTGTATTCCACCGGTGCTATTCATTTGGATACCGATGGCTATCGTAAATGGGGCTTTAATCATGCCAGTAGCGGCTCTCCTTGCCGTTATTAATTGTTATAAGCTAGATGTAAAATAAAAAATAAGCTCAGCCAGTAATATTTACTGACTGAGCTTATTTTTTGTACCGTATTAAAGGTAAAAGATACTATTTAGTAGCTTTCTTACTAGCCGCCTTCTTATCCCAAGGGTTAACCTCGCCAACGGTGACGATTAAGAAATCATCAGGCTTTAAGGTATCACGCATGGTTTTATTGACTTCTGATAATGTTACTTGTTCAATACGATTGACATAATTACTGAGGTAGCTTGTGGGTAGCTGATAAAAATTCATCATGCCGAGTAAACCATTAATCCCTGCATTACTGGCAAAACCCATCGGGAAACTGTTTTTTAGATTATCCGTTGTTAATTTCATCTCATCACTGGTGATGCCGTTTTTTAATGTATCGTCAATGACTGCTAAACTGGCATCAATGGCTGCACGCGCCTTGTCATTGCGAGTCGAAAAACCAATTTGATAAGGTCCACGTGCCAGCATTGGGTTCATAGAGCCTGAAATACCATAAGTATAGCCAAGGTTTTGTCTGATTTCCGTCATCAGTCTTGCATTAAAATCGCCCCCTGCCAACACTTCGTTCCCTACGGCAAAGTTGGTTTGCTTTTGCTGTGCTTGGGTATCAGTCGCACGCTTCTCGCCCAATTGTCCCATTAGCACAGTGGTTTGAGTGCTGGGAAACGGAATATGAATATGCTGAGCTTTTGTCAGTGGTTTTGGCTCGGGGAGGGTGGGTGCCGCTTGTCCCACGGGTAAATTGACGGTGATATCTTCAGCCAGCTTTTTGGCTTGCGCTAAAGTTAGGTTGCCTGTCATAGCAAGGGAGGCATTAGCAGCGACTAAATAACGATTTTTAAAATCTATAAGATGCTTTTTTTCTATATTAGGAACCGTGTCAAGTGTCCCAACCGATGGGTGAGCGTAAGGATGGCTGCCATATAATGCTTTGCTAAAAGCAATGCTAGCAAGACTATTAGGGTCTTGTTTTTGCTGCTGCAAACCAACCAATAGCCGTGCTTTGTTACGCGCTAAAATTTGCTCATCAAAGCTCGGTTCGGTGAGCATTTGGGTCATTAAATCGATGGCAGGTAGTAAGTGCTTATCGTCAGATAAACTGCGTAAAGAGACAGTAAACATATCTTTGTAGGCGCTGCTGCCTAGATTAATGCCCAAGGTTTCAACCGCGCGGGTGAACTCGTTTTCATCTAAACGCTTAGAGCCTTGCTCAAGCATCGTTGCCGTCATATTGGCGATACCAAAGCCTGTGCTGTTTATGCTGCCATCACGAGCGCTACCCGCATTAAAACGCAAATCGATATCGACAATGGGTAATGCGGTCGTAGGTACAAAAAGTACTGGCACACCGGCTTTGGTCTTAAACTGCTGAATCTTTGGTACCGTGACTTTCAAAGGTTTGGCATCATCAAGACTGGTCAACTTAGACAAAGCAGCAATTGGCGCACTGGTATCGACGGTAGATGGCTGAGTGCGGTAGTCTTCGCCAGCAGTCGTCTCTGCCTGAGCTGTCATGGTTAATGTCGTCAGCCCTAAAAATAAACCCATACTAAAACAGGGCAGTTGCTTAAATGTTGGTTTTATTAACGACAGCAAAGCGGTCTTCTTTTTGGTATTCTTGTTAGTGCTGAGAATAGTATTCTGAGTCATGTCTTTCTTCTTATTAATAGCGTTTTTAACAGTAATTTTCGTTGAGGTAATCTAATAATACCTCGCCTTTATTTGCCTTTGGCTTCTTTTTTAGCTGGCGCTTTAACTTGCTTTTTAGTTTGGTCTTTAGGCGGAACGATATGCATCACCGTTAAATTATCTTTTACTAAATACTTTTTGCTAGCCGCTTGAATATCTGCAATCGTCACGCTATCGAGCTTGGTTGGCAGTTTGGCAAGCAACCTATCATCAAGACCGATAGATTGTAATGAGCCAATCATGCGCGCCTGACCTTCCATACTGTCTTGCGCGTACACAAGACCCGTGACCGTATTGGTTTTGGCACGATCGATTTCATCTGCGGCAATTGGATCAGTTTTAAGCTTTTCTATTTCAGAGATTATAGCTTGCTGTGCTTGCTCTAAGCTTACGCCTTCACGCGGAGTCGCTTGTATCAAAAACAGTCCATCGCCGCGATCCAGTAGATCATAAGATGTACCCACTGTGGTGAGCAGACCTTGCTCGCGTATTAGTCTGCTCTCAAGGCGTGCAGATAGGCCACCATCTAAGACGTCTTGCGCAAGCGAGAGCGCATAAGCCTGCTTTTCATTGCTTGTGCCTGCTGTTACAAGGCTCGGTACGTTATAACCCATTAATAAGACAGGCACTTGTACGGCTTGCTCGGATGCTACTTGCTGATAACCACGAAAGCCTTTTTGGCTGACAGCAGGACGCTTAGGTAGCTTACTTGGTGTCAGCTCGCCAAAGTAACGCTTCACTTGAGTTAAAACTTCGCTCGGCTCAACATCGCCGACGATGACTAAGGTTGCATTATTTGGCGCATACCATATTTTATACCAGTCTTTTAAGTCGGAAAGCGTAATCGATTCAAGCTCATTCATGGGTCCGATGACCGACTCCCCTTTAGGGCTATTCGGCAAGGCAAGCAAGCGAAATGATTCATAAGCCTTGGCAAGTGGATTGTCATCGGTACGCTGACGGCGCTCTTCCATGACGACTTGATGCTCTTTGACAAATTCTTTCTCATCAAATACCAAGTTTTTCATACGATCCGCTTCAAGCTCTAACGCTAAAGGAAAGCGGTTGGCAGGGAACAGCTCGTAATAACCGGTATAATCGTAGCTCGTAAAGGCATTATTGACGCCACCGAATTTGGCAATCAAACGCTCATAATCAGCACTTGAAACGTCGGCAGTTCCTTTAAACATCATATGCTCGAGCACATGAGAGATACCCCCTTTATCAAGCGGTTCATCGGCTGACCCTACGCGATACCAAATCTGAGTCATGACCACGGGCGCACGGTGGTCTTCTTTAACTACTATTTTTAGACCGTTTTCTAACTGATACTCATGGCGACCGGACATATCCATTGTCAGCGCTGATGATTGCTCAGTCTCTTTAGGGGCTTTATCCTGATCTGCTTTATTTTGACTCAAAGTATTTTGAGACACTGAACTTTGAGACACTGGACTTTTAACAGCAGACACTGGATTAGAATCAATGACATTGGTTTGGCAAGCCGCAAGCGTGGTTGCCATGGCTAAGGTAACGGCGAGGCGTAGAGAGAGAGCAGTTAGCGATAAAGGTGAGGACATGGTATGTTCTACTTATATAAAAGGGAAACTTTTAAACGGGCAGCTTGTAAGTTGATGCGTGAGTATATCAATTTTCTTCATAGTGCTTAAGCCATTATAAAGACTTATGCGCCCCAACCATTACACTCGCGGTTGGTTTGAACTCTTGTGTCGTACTGCAACCTGTCGCTGATAGCGCCATCGTCGTTAGTAATACAGCAGCGCTAATATGGGTGATTTTTTTATAATAAATGGATAGAGATAGCATTAGATATTCCTAATATAAAGTGGTCGGATAAGGCTGATAGAATGTTAAAAACTAAGTCCCGCTAAGGGTAGGCGAAGTTTGGCATCTCAAAGGTCAGATTTTTGTGTCTAAACCTTAAGCGAAACTTACTCAAAAATCGTGTTATATATGGGGTTTTCTATCGAATAGTTTTTATATTGTCTGTTATATCGCCTTCTACATTACTTAAAGGTTTTTGCCATTTGCCTGCGATCTACGATGCTAAAGGCTGAGCTCAACTTGAATTATGCTAAACTAGGCTAAAAACAATTTTCCAGTTAAGTCATAGAAAACTGACAATAGACAGATCAAATTTTAGAATAAACAAATTACTGATAATGATAACTTTTAGGGCAAGCTTATGAATAACCCCAATAATAGCAATCGTGTGGTCATCAATCTTGACGGTGGTCTTGATGACTTAGATGACGATGATATTACCTTACCCAGTCTGCCGGTGCAATCTGTGCCCATCATCGATGAGCCTGAAGATATTGCTCCAACTAAGGCTGATATTGGTGAAAATGCTATAGATAGCCAAATAACGCCTGCCATAAATCAAAAAGTCTCAAGCACCGATACGGCAGAAAGCATTGCTTTAGGCGCACCCATTATCATGACAGAAAAGCACAGCGCCGCTGAGAGTACCTCAGAAAGCTTTTCAAATACCAATAAAACAGAATCGACGCCGCAGGCGGTTTCTGCACCAAAAATCCCCACCATGCCCTTACAAGACCAGTTAGGGGATCGTCCAAGCGTTACTGCTGCTAATACCAACACCAGTACCAACACAAACATAGGCAACGAGCCATCTGCCATTCAGCAAACAACGGCAGTAGAATCGCAAGAAACTAAAGAGTCGCAAGAGGATCAGGAAAACACGAAAAAAGGCAGCTGGTTTAACCGGATGAAAACGGGTCTGAGTAAGTCACGTAAAAACTTAGCCGAAGGTATGGTGAGCATCCTTATTGGTGGCAAAGAAATTGATGACGAGCTGCTAGAAGAAGTTGAAGACCAGCTGCTAGTAGCGGATATCGGTGTTAATGCTACCAATCGCATTATCAAGAGCTTAACTGAACAAACAGCCCGTGGTGATTTAATCTATGCGCATTCACTGTATAAGGCATTGCAAACCGAACTGGTTGATATCTTAACGCCAAAGGTTGCGCCGCTCGTCATTGATACCAGCAAAAAGCCATTCGTTATCCTAGTAGTAGGTGTTAATGGCGTGGGTAAGACCACGACTATCGGTAAACTTGCTAAACGTCTACAAGGTGAGGGTAAATCAGTGATGCTGGCTGCCGGTGATACTTTCCGCGCCGCTGCCACTGAACAGCTGCAAATATGGGGTGATCGCAATAACATTCCAGTCGTGGCGCAAGGTCATGGCTCTGATAGTGCCTCCGTCATCTTTGATGCTATGCAATCTGCTAAAGCAAAAAATATCGATGTATTGATTGCCGATACGGCTGGGCGTTTGCAAAATAAAACTCATCTAATGGCAGAGCTTGAAAAGGTAGTGCGGGTGATGCGTAAAGCCGATCCAAGTGCACCGCATGAAGGGATGATTGTACTTGATGCTGGCACAGGTCAAAATGCGATTAACCAAGTTGAGTTATTCAATAAAGTAGTGCCATTAACCGGTATTACGATTACCAAACTAGATGGTACTGCTAAAGGCGGTGTGGTCTTTAATATTGCTGAAACCACGGATGTGCCTATCCGTTATATTGGCGTTGGCGAGTCGATTGATGATTTACGTGCCTTTAGTCCAAAACAATTTGTCGCCGCACTTTTCGAGACTGATGATAAAGAATAGCGCTCAACAGTTCGTTTTAGCCAATAAACGAGTTTTGAGAATATAACGATTTGAGAGGAAAAGTCATGATAGTCACCACAGCAGCTTTTGGATCGCACCAGTTAACATTAATTGCTAGTGTCAATGAGCATAGCAGTCCTAAGCTGGTTGAAGTCAATTGGCTGCTGGCAGGTAACTCTTGGCACAGCTCAAAATCTATTCCCAAACTTAAAAAACACTATGGCCTTGTCGATCAGAGCTTCACATTCATAGATAAAGACAGCCTAAGCAAAAGCGAACCAGCTCAAGCTTTACTAATAGATGCTATAGCACAATTAGAGGGGTATTTTAAGGGTGAACGTCAGGGGTTCGATTTACCAATAGATGCAAGCTTGGGAACCAAGTTCCAGCAACGAGTTTGGCAGGCACTACAAGATATTGGTTATGGCGAGACCATCAGCTATGCAACGCTAGCAAAAAATGTAGATAATCCCAAAGGGTTTCGTGCGGTGGCCAATGCCAATGGTAAAAACCCCTTTAGCATTATCGTCCCTTGTCATCGAGTAATAGCTAGCGATGGTAAGCTTGGTGGTTATACAGGCGGCTTAGATAAGAAAGAGTATTTATTGGCCTTGGAAGGGGTGAGATGTAAATCATAATAAAGCCATATAAAACTGTGTTCTCATCAATTGAAAAAAGCCAAACGTTTTTAGCGTTTGGCTTTTTTGTGCTTAGTAATCAATGAAAATTATTGCTCAAGCTGCGCCATAACGTCGTCTGAGAAGTTCACATTGCTATAAACCTCTTGTACGTCATCGATATCTTCTAACATATCAATCATTTTCATTACTTTTAAGGCGTCATCAATATTGTCAATCTCGGCACTGGTGGCTGGTGCCATGGTGACTTCAGCATTGTCAGATTCTAAGCCTGCCGCATTTAAGGCATCTTTAACTTGACCAAAATTTTCCCATTCAGTGATGACAAGAAGGCTTTCACCATCATTTTCAATATCAAGCGCGCCAGCATCTAACGCCGCCAGCATGACTTCTTCCTCTAAGCTGATATCGTTAAAAGTGATTTCACCGCGCTTGGTAAATAGATATGCCACTGAGCCTGAGGTACCAAGATTGCCCTCATTTTTAGTAAAAGCATGGCGCACTTCGCTGACCGTTCGGTTGAGGTTGTCAGTCAAGGTTTCGACTAATACTGCAACGCCACCGATACCATAGCCTTCATAGCTCACTTCATCCATATTGTCATTGTCATCGCCGCCTGTGCCGCGAGCCACTGCCCGATTGATGGTATCTCGAGTCATATTGACTGATAGGGCTTTTTCAATAACGGCACGCAAGCGTGGATTTTTATCAGGGTCAGGGTCACCTTGCTTGGCAGCAGAAACAATTTCACGAATAATTTTGGTAAATACTTTGCCTTTTACCGCATCCTGACGGGCTTTACGGTGTTTAATATTTGCCCATTTTGAATGGCCTGCCATATGACATCCTTAAGTGTTACGAGTTATGTATTATACGGATAAAAAAGTTATTGGTAAAATTTTTTGTACTTGTTGAGATGTTTTTATTTATGATTGCGCTGTTAATCTAAGGTAATCAATCTGTCAGTAAGTTGACGATTTGTATGTCGTTAATAGCGCTTTTTTGCTACACTGCTACTTTCTATCTACTGACCAACTATCGATTATCACTGTAGCGGTCAATAGCAATAATACTTCCAATATTATAAACCACTTTAGCGCATTTTGACCAACCTTGGCTTATTCATGCCATCCTAAATCGTTCGGTTTTATGCCCATTAATCTTGTGACTTTATTGACCCTATGAAGCAACCAAATACCGAAGCCATTACTCATTTACGTAACCGCATTCATATCATTATCGAAGGCACAGATACTCGTTTGGGTAAGCTGTTTGATATCATATTGCTGATTGCTATTTTAGCCAGTGTAGCCGTAGTGATGCTCGATAGTGTACTCTACATGCGCTTGCAATACGGCACATTGTTTTTTTATGCGGAATGGTTTTTTACTATTTTGTTTACAATCGAGTATAGCCTTAGGTTGTTTTCAGCGCCCAATCGATTCCGTTATGCGTTTAGCTTTTTTGGGGTAGTGGATTTATTGTCGGTACTACCAAGCTACTTAAGCCTACTATTTGGCGGTGTGCAGTATCTATTGGTTATTCGTATACTACGCATCTTACGTGTATTTCGCGTGCTCAAACTCGAAGTATACATGCAACAAGCAGGTTTTTTGGCTTCTGCGCTTAGAACCAGCCAGCAAAAAATTACGGTTTTTTTCTTATCATTGGTCTTATTGGTGACCATTTTTGGCTCGATTATCTACGTCGTAGAAGGGCCGGAGAACGGATTTACCAGTATTCCAGTGTCTATTTATTGGGCAGTTGTAACGGTAACCACAACCGGCTATGGCGATATGTCACCTAAGACGCCAATCGGGCAAGCGATTGCATCTATGGTGATGATAGCGGGTTACTCTATTATTGCTGTACCGACGGGTATTTTTACGGCTGAGCTAGCCCGTAATATGCGTCCGCAGCTGAACCCTATAGCTTGTCCAAACTGTGGCAAATTCGGTCATGCAGTCGGCGCAGATTTTTGTGATCGTTGTGGGCATGCGCTACACGTATAGCAAGCATTAAAATTTATTCTTCAGAGCCTATAATCACCTAGAATTCTATATATTCTTTAACCAGCGGCGATAAATCTATCACAACGCCTAGGTTGACTAAATTCCAATATTGACCCGAAATCGTACGATCTAGCATCATCGTGGTCGCTGATGGCTGGAACTGACCAAAATATTTCAGCGATGTGCGCATTTGTGCGATGGCTTCATGATGGGTTTGACTACTAGCAAAATCAAAAGCACCGTCTTGATACGGTTTGATAGACATGGGTTTAAGTCCAATCTCTAGCCACTTCTCATAAAACTCGCCAGGCACGATTTTATCATCATCACGGCGAATATCTAAAGCAATTAAGTCCTGCTCAAGTGCGGTCACATCACCTTTTAGGGCATGCTTGGCAAACCGGCGGAATAACTTCACTTCACTGTCACTATAGCTGCGAATACCACCGAAATCGTATGCCACAACACTACCATCAGCCCGAAAAGCAAAATTACCTGGGTGTGGATCACAGTGCATTCGGTATAAGCCAAACAGCTGTCCTGCACTAAAATGGAACAGCCGCGCTGCGATTTTTTGTTTAATATCATTATCCCATGTCGCTGCCACTGTCAGCGTTTCGCCCATCTCCTCGGTCAAGGTCAAAATCCGTTTGGAAGAATGACTGCTAATGACTTTAGGGATAATTAAGCCTTTATCTTCTACATGAAAGGCGCCAAATACTCGTAGGTTATGCGCCTCTTTAATATAGTCAAGCTCATCATGTAAGCTTTGGCGAATCTCATTAAACAGCTGTTCTTGCAATTGCTTACTCATATTCAGCACACCAGCGATTTTGAGCGCCATGCGTACTTGTTTAAGATCGCTATCACAGTTTTCATCGACATCAGGGTACTGTACTTTTACCACAACTCTTTGCCCAGATGGCAAAACCGCTCGATGGACTTGTCCGATAGAGGCGGCGGCAAATGGTGTTTCTTCAAACTCAGTAAACAACTCGTTAACAGGCGCTTTAAGCTCACGTTCAACTTGTGCACGTATCTGCGCATAAGGCATCGGCGGGGCGTCTTTTTGTAGCTTTTCTAAAGCGTTTGCGACTTCAGGCGGAAACACGTCTTTATACTGTGAGGCAATTTGCCCTACCTTCATGACCGCGCCTTTCATTTCACCAAGAGTTTCGGCGATTTGAATACCGACGTCTTGCATCAATTCTGAGCGCGCTTGTAGACGTTTTTCTTCGTCACTTGAGAGATGCCTTAATGAGTTTTTAGCTGCTTTGCCGGCGATACTTGCTGTCATACCAGCAAGTTTCATAAAGCGTTTTCCGGACGATTTTGCCATTCATATCACCATATAGTGGATTGTTTGCTCAGCCATAATTCTATTATTTTAATCAGCCAATTGCTGTTTAACTACTGTGCTAAAGGCCACGTTTTTTTGCTTGAGTTATTATATTTTTTATCGTTAATATCGATACAAGTAACCATAAAATATTAATCATTGAGTGTTATGGAATAAGTATTGGTTAGCCAATAATCTAATGCCATCTGATAACCTAAATGCCCTAGGCCACAAATAACGCCGACGGCCACATCACTGAAATAAGAATGTTGACGAAACGATTCACGGGCATGTACGTTAGATAAGTGAACTTCTATAAATGGTTTTTGTGTCGCCAAGAGCGCATCGCGTATTGCGACAGAGGTATGAGTAAAGGCGGCAGGGTTGATAATGATCGCGTCGACTTGAGCGCTGGCATCTGCTAGTAGTCCATGATGCTGAATCTCATCGACAAGTTTGCCTTCATGATTGGACTGACTGCAAACCAGTTCCACACCATATGCTGCGGCGCGCTCGATTAAGGAGTTTTCAATATCCGCAAGGGTGGTATGACCGTAAATCTCAGGCTCACGTTTACCCAATAAATTCAGATTAACGCCATTAATTAACAGTAACTTATGCGTCAAGGCTATATCGTTTTTTTTATGAAAAGGTTTTGCCGTTTTTATTGATTGAGGAGGGGTGGTCATAATAATCTCTATGGCTATCAAGGGGCGAATAAATAATACAGGGTTTTTATAAGTGCTGGATAAATAGAATGGTTGTAGAATAGAAAATTCGACTGTCGCCTAACAAGGGTCTACAAATAATAACCTAAGCTGAGTATTCTAGTCTTTAGCCCTTTATGATAACAGCTTGCCAGTCATGTTATAAAAAAACTACATCAAAAGCTAACCTAAGTGGCAAAAATCATGTTAAAAGTCTTTGTGTTGCTAAAAACCCGTGTTATGATATTTTTTACGCAATAAATATTACATGTTTGTTGCTCATTCTAGTTTGGTTGATTATTAACGCTTTTTTACTAAAGTGGTTTTAGTTTTTTTGCCAAAGGCTAGAAGTAGGGGATTTACTATACGCTAAATAATAAAAGGTATTATAAAACTTTTATTTTTCGCTAATAGTATGTGAAGTAGGACTCTTAAATTTTGATTTCATAATCTTAGTACCCGTTTATATGCAATGTTGCAAAGGAATTTGGGACTAAGTAAACTTTTTAGGAAGTAATATTATGTCAGCTCGTGAGCAAGGTATCGTTAAGTGGTTTAATGACTCAAAAGGCTTTGGTTTCATTCAACGTGATAGCGGAGAAGATATTTTTGTGCATTTCCGCGCGATCCAAGGTGATGGTTATCGCTCTCTAAAAGATGGCGAAAAGGTTGAGTTCAGCGTTGTAGAAGGCGATAAAGGCCTACAAGCTGAAGAAGTCAGAAAAGTAGAAGAGTAATCGCTACAGTCATTATCGCAGTTTAGCTATAATGACTGTACAAACTACTGATATACTACTGAGTCAAGCCAGTCTTGTCTTACTTATGTTGAGTGTAATGCAGCATATTTTGTAAGACTATAAATGGGCTTGGCTTTTTTATGCTTATAAGTTTTACAGAGTTTTGCCTGACGGTCGCTATTGGTTAATGGTTATCGTTTAGTAGAGGCAGTTAAGCCTTATAATAAGCCATTTATTTATTGATGATATACAAGCGAATTATATAAAAGGATATTTTTTTGAGTAACTTTACGACGTTTACGGATTTGCCACTTTCAGCAGCTACTTTACGCGCGGTAGGCGATTTGGGTTTTACTAAACTGACACCCATTCAAGCACAAATACTGCCGCATACCCTAGCAAATCAAGATGCTATTGGGCAAGCACAAACAGGTACTGGCAAGACGGCAACGTTTTTACTGACCATAATGGAGGCGTTACTTAAGCGTCCTTTTGCAACGGATGAAGAGCGTTATTTAGGTGAGCCACGTGCAGTCGTTATGGCACCAACCCGTGAGCTTGCTCAGCAAATATTTGACGATTGTATCGCCTTGACCAAATACACCTCCTTACATAGCGTCTGCATTATGGGTGGTACCAATTATGAAACCCAGCAGCATGAGCTGGAGCGTCAATATGTCGATATTTTGGTTGCAACGCCTGGGCGTCTGATTGATTTAATGAATAAAGGCATGGTATATCTTGATCGTGTCGAAGTGCTGGTATTAGATGAAGCAGATCGCATGCTGGATATGGGTTTTATCCCCGATATCAAGCGCTTAGTCGGTCGTATGCCGCCCAATACCGATCGTCAAAGCTTATTATTTTCTGCCACCTTTAACCAAGATGTGATGAATTTGGCTTATCGCTGGTTACATGAGCCAGAGTTTGTCGAAATTGAGCCTGAGCATAAGACCAGTGAGCTGGTAGACCAGCATTTTTACTTGTTAACAGAAGATCAAAAACTAGAAGCTTTAGAGCGTATCATCACTGATACCGCAGTAGAGAAGGTGATTGTTTTTGCCAATCGTAAGGATCAAGTAAAACGTCTGTACCATAAGCTACGCCAAGGTCATAAAATCGTCATGCTATCGGGCGATGTGATTCAACAGAAACGCGAAAAGTATTTACAGCGCTTCAAAGACGGTCATGCATCTATTTTGGTAGCGACCGATGTAGCAGGACGCGGTATTCATGTCGATGATGTTAGCCATGTGATTAACTATACGTTGCCGGATCAGCCAGATGATTATGTACACCGCATTGGTCGTACAGGGCGTGCTGGGCAAACAGGTATTAGCATTAGCTTTGTGAGTGAAGATGATGCTTTTAATATACCTGCACTAGAGAAGCATTTAGATACTAAGTTTAGTCTTGAGCAGTGGCAGCAGTAGCAACTCTTTAACTGCTGAGCATTAAAAAAGCCCTCAACAAATTGTTGAGGGCTTTTCTGTGTTGATATTTTTTTTGCTATGATGATAATAACACTTAACTACTGAGTGTCTTCCATAGTCGTTGAGTCATCATTCATATTATGCATACTGTGGTCCATTTGGCTCATATCATGACGAGTGGAGTCATCTGGGTCAGATATCATCGTAGCAGGACTGCCGTGCTGCATTGCCGCATGATTACCAGCACCATTAGCGCCATTAGCACCACTACCCATATCATGACCACCATGCATATTCATCATTATCATAGGGACAAAAGCGATGGCTAAGCCAGATAATACCATAATAGCGCCATTAAGCTGTCTTAAGCGAAAACGTCCAATCTTGTCACGCATCCAGCCGACCGTTTCGTGAGTGGCAACCAGCATCGGTACTGTCCCTAAACCAAAGACAAACATCAGCGCCGCGCCACTTAATGGGTTGTGAGCGACTACTGCGATAAGTAGGGCGCCATATACCAATCCACAAGGCAAAAATCCCCATAGAAGACCTGCAGATAATGCCCGCGGAAAGGTGTTTAGCGGAAACACTTTTTGGCGTACAGGACTAAGATACTGCCAAAAGCGCATACCAAAACGCTCAAGTTTACTTAAAAATGGTGCGCCAAGCATGGTCACGCCGACAAATACCAGTACCAAGCCCAATAAAATACGCGGTAGACTGTTACCCTTCATTAAAGGCTCTAATAAGGTTGTGCCAATAAGTCCTGCGACTAAGCCCAAAAATGCATAGCTGGTTAGACGACCTAAATGATACGTCGCAACCAATGCACGGCGCTTAGCTGGGCTGACGTCTTTCATAGACAGACCAAATGCGGTTACTAGCCCGCCACACATACCTAAGCAATGTGGTGAACCAAAAAAACCCATTAACAATGCAGCAACCAGTAAAGCTGTAGTCATGGGAAGATTCTCCTAAAAGTAGTAAAGGACGCACCGACTTATCTCTATCGTATCTAGCGACAAAACAAGCAGGTAACGCATCTGTAAAATAGCCCGAGGCTATATTTTTGGATTGCTATCTGTATCAGAAGGATGGACTGATTCTATGCCAGCATTATTTATTTTATCATCAACTTTGTCAGTTGCAGCTGTATGCGTGTCTTGCTGAAGAGGCTCTGTGCGCTCATGAGCTTGTATGGTTTGCCGACGCTCTTGACGATCATCCAAGATAATACGCTGTGATGCGTTGTCTAAATCTTCGAATTGGTTAGATTTTACGGCATAGCGCACTGCCCAAATCGCCACCACAAACAGCATGAGACTTAATGGAATTAATAAAAATATACTGAGCATGGCAAATCTCTTTAGTAGCAGTTTCTTTTATTATTATACACTTAATGCAAGTGTGGTGGAGAACCTGTAACGATAAAAGTAGGCGGGCAGATACTTATGAGATGATATTTTTCTCAACTAATAGCAAGCTCTATTCATCAGGTGCTTTTGCTACCTTACCTCTTGGTGTCATGAGCTGCTGTGAAGTCACATCTTTGGATTGGCGACAGTTGGCTTGTGGACGTATCACATCACGTAGGTAAGCGGCAACTTCATAAACCGCGCGCCGTGAATGGCTTAAGTTTTGCGCCGGTTCCATCCAGTCACGTCTAACTGGCAAAGGGGCATTAATCGGAGTGCTGTTGATGCCGTTTAACGCAAACTGTCTGCGAGCACGAGCCATATGGTAGCGATCGGTAATAAGATAAACATGATAGAGGGGAATGCGCTTGGCGGTAAAGCGTGCATTTTCGCAGGTATTCATACTGGCATTTTCGCTGATTAAGCCATCAATACCATGTTCGATCAGCCACTGACCAAGCCAAGGCGCTTCAGCACCGCTTAGTACGATGGGCAGGGGTAGATCGTGATAGGCAGTCGCAGCGGTACGCGCACGATTGAGACTATAGCTATTTAGAATAATTTGATTATTATTGTCATTGGTCAGACCGCCACCTAACACAACATAGGCAGTCGGCGGCGAGCTCATGGCGGCAGATGGCATATTTGGTAAGGGTAAATGGGCTAAGATGTAAACAACGGCTTGTGAAAATAGTGGGGTAAACAAACTAATAAGTACTAAAATAACCGTCGTTGAGCCCAGCAAAAAGGTAGCATTGATAATCCGAAACAGCTTGATCATACGTTCAGCTGAACGCAAATAATGTCGCCATAGACGATTAGACCATGACTGTTTAGACCACATGCTCGTCATACCCGATGGAGCCATTAGCATTTACCCACACCGGCTCGCGCGATAATGGTATCGCAAATTTTTCATACACGACATCGGCGATATATCGCTGAGCTACTGCCACATCGTCTTGGTTTGATTGATAAGGGGCGTGATTGGTCAGCACTAAGGCTTGCTGCTGATGGGTAATAATAGGCGCTATACCGCCGCCTTTTAGACTCGCTTGCTCAATAAGCCAGCCAGCAGCGACTTTTACCATCGCCTCAGGCATGGCATAGCCAACGATAGCCGGATAAGAGGATTGCAGCGCGGTAAATTGGGCTTGAGGGATAATAGGGTTTTGAAAAAAACTGCCACAGTTTGGCAACTGTTTAGGGTCAGGCAGCTTCTGCTGACGGATATCGATAATGGCGTGCATGACGTCAGCTGGCGCAGGCTGCTTGCGACCTTGCTGCTCGGCATAACTTTGCGCGACGGTTTTTACATCGCCATAGCTGGCCAACACTTTTGTCGCATCTGTGTGCAAACGAAAACCCACGCGACTGATTAACCACGTATTGGGATGACGTTTAAAGAGGCTGTCGCGATAGCCAAACTTGCAGTCTGCCGCTGTTAGATGATGCCAAGTTTGGGTTGTTAAATGATAGGCGCGCACATACTGTAAGCTATCTTCTAGCTGGACACCATACGCACCGATATTTTGTACAGGAGCGGCACCAGTGAGACCAGGTATTAGCGCAAGATTTTCAAGTCCATACCAGCCTTGAGTCACAGTATGCACAACCAAGTCATGCCAATTTTCACCTGCCATGACTTCTATATCAACATGGCTATCTGTTTGCGCCGTCACATGGATACCGCGCATCTGTGGTTGCAATACGATAGCATTTAGCTGCGCGGGTAATAACACATTGCTACCGCCAGACAGTACGAATAATGGCTGCTTATGCTCTGCATCTTCTACATAGTTTGCCATAAAAGCATCAAGCTGTGCTTCATCCGTCAATGTCACGACAGCATCGGCAGTACACGCTAAAGCCATAGTATTGCTATGGGACAAATCCAATGTTGGACGGCATGATAAACTTGCTACGTCATCAGTTGGCAGCTCATACTGAGCATGTTTAGCACTGTAATTAAGGCGTGAAGCTGAGGTCATAACATAGCCTATGGGGCAAATAAACAAAAAATCATGCGGTGTTTATTATAAAGGATGCTGGGTATAAAAGTAGCAGAAATATCACGCTTTATAACTAATATCTCTTCATAACTAGGATATCTTCCAGCTTTCGATCCACCCTTGTGCACTTGATTCAATGCGTTCAATCACGTCTTCAAACGCATCCGCATCGCCTGTATAAGGATCTGGCACATCGTCGCCGCCATAGGTAGGGTCTTCTTCACTGAATAAGGCCAGCTTAGCTAAATTATTCTCTGTGTTTGCTATACCGTCTTTGATTGATTGCAGATCCGCTAAATTTTGCGCATCCATCGCTAAGATTAAATCAAAATCGCGAAAATCATCAATGCTGACTTGGCGCGCAACCAATTTATTGATGTTATAACCATGAGCTTTGGCATGGCGCTGTGCTCGTTCATCGGGCGCATGACCGATATGCCAATCACCCGTACCCGCTGAATCGACCTTCATTGACAGTCCTGCAATCGCTGCTTGCTGACGAAAAATCTCTTCGGCAGTTGGTGAGCGGCAAATATTCCCCAAGCAAACCAATAGGACAGATGAGGGAGTAGAGGCTTTGATTGGCATATGATGACCTTTTATAACAATAAATTATAACAACAAAAAAACATGCTATCAAAACCAGCATTGGTAGTGTGGTTTATGAGCATGCTATCGAGTGAATTAATTGGCTATAGCGTAACGGTTAATGCCTTGAATGGCAAGGGCAGAGACTAAACAATAGGGTCATTCAGTGTGCTAAATAATAGATAGCTGCTGACCCTATTATTTTTGCAATGAGTGAGGGCGGTTACTGTTAATGCTATAGTAGATTCACTTTAAAAATGATAGCAATAGCACGTTATTACAATCGTATCGCTTTTATTTTGAACTGACTATATTAGTCTTGACTGCTTTTAAAGCGTTGTAAATCACGACGCTCTTTTTTATTAGGTTTGTTATCAGGACGGGCAAGATTGGCAAGTTTGCGCTGCTCGGCATAATAGGCACGGCGCTCTTCACTTTCCTTAGTCTCTGAATATAGCACTTCGGCAGCAGTAGCATTACCACGTTGCGCGGTTAGCGCTTCGACAAGCACGGTTTTTTCAGTCATCGCGGTCGCTGAACCTTGGCGGATAGTTAATTCATCGCCGACCGAAATCTCTTTACTGGTCTTCACACGGCTACCGCCATAGTGTACTCGTCCGCTTTCGATAGCTTGTTTGGCAAGCGTGCGTGTCCGATAAAAACGCGCCGCCCACAGCCATTTATCAAGACGGATTTTGGCTAAGCCTTGATTTTTAGCATCCATATTATTTTTCATAATAGCTACTCTGCATTAATGTCTGTATTGATTTAAAATAAGATAGTATCAATGAGATTAGGGCATATTTGATATTTGCAAACAGTTTTTTACGGTTAGTCGTATAGTAAGTTCAAAATAAAATACGTACGACTATCACAACACTCTGCTGGTATAAATTTTTCTCGCTTGCTGTGTACTTCGCCAGACAGAGGCTTCAAAAAATTCATACCAGCAATACTATATTCTCTTTAAAGTGAATCGACTATAGTAAGCGTGATAGAGTCAAATTAACGATGATTGCACTCGGCAACTTTTATAGCCATCGCTGCGGCATCGTTTGTATTTAACTTCTCTAAATCAGTAATCACACCTGCGATGTTTTCTGCTGTTTTGTTTTGGCTTAATTTAAATTGGGCTTGGATGGAATCTATAGGAAATTTAAAGCCGATAATGCCTCGACACATGGCATCGATATAAGCAGCGGGTGCATCCTCTAATGACCAAGGGTTGTCTGAAACAATCTCTTGCTGAGCGGTCATGGTTTTCAGTAACCACTTAAGCTTGTCTGTATCTTCGATCAATTCTATCTTAGATTGAATATGTATACTTTGATAGTTCCAAGTGGGCACTTCTTTATGAGTTTTTGCTTTGCTGGGATACCAATTGGGACTGATATAATGCCCTGTATCTTGAAAAATAATTAACCACGAGGTATCTGGTAAGGCGTCTTGATAAATAGAGTTTTTCCGACCGAAATGACCATAAAGGCAGCCGTATTGTGAATGATCATCATGCCAAAACAAAGGAATATGACAGGCTTCAATGCCTTTGCTGGTTTGCGCAATCAAGGAGGCTAATGGCTTAGCTGCTATAAAATTAAGGATGTTTTCAAGATTTTCCTCGGCAAAAATTGAAGGGGTATGCATGATATTCTCAGTTTATATTTTATATAAAATCAGTTACACCACTGTTTTTCACAAGGTATACCATCATTATTACCGTCCATTTTTGTATTGGAACAATGCTGTATAAAATAAGTCGCTTCTGCGCACGAAGTCATCTGAGAGCAATGCTTTCTGCTATCACATGAAAAGCTGGGCGCTGCTGGTTGTGAATCTAATGTTGGTTCTACTGCCGAAACTGATGTTGAAGTTGGATCTGAACCTGAATCAACATACGTCGGAGGTATGTCTATATCATCAAAGTCAGTAGAGGTAAATGCAACCTCAGTTGAAGTGTCAGTCGTAACATCAGTGGTAGAGTTGCTTGTAGAGTTCTTAGGTTGGAGGATTTTATAACCCACAAGTGCTAAGGTTAGTAACACTACCATCATTAATATCTTTTTTATCACTACTCAGTACTCATCAATAATTGCTATAAACGAATAATCGCTATTAAATCATTAGTGCAGTTTTTTAATGACTTAGATTAAAAAACCGCACTGATAGGTGATAACTTACAGCTATTGTATCTACTTTAAAAACAACTGATAACCAATATTGTCATTGAGCATGGTGCAGTCATAACCAATATCAAGAAGGGCATCTTGCAGCTGGCGAGAGTTACCCTCAGAAGCTTGTAGGCCTACCAATACACGACCTTCGGCAGCACCATGATTGCGATAATGGAAAAGGGTGATATTAAAATCGTCGCCAAGTTTTTCTAAGAAAGTCAGCAAAGCGCCTGGGCGTTCTGGGAAAGTTACTTTTAATAATTGCTCATTTTCAACATGGGCATGACCACCAATCAAATGACGGATATGCGATTTCGCGATATCATCATCAGTTAAGTCATGTGCTGCATAACCATCAGCGGCCAATTGATCACTAATGGTTTGACGCTCTTTATCACCTTCTTTTAAGGCAATACCCACAAAGATTGCTGCAGGATCCATAGAGTCTGGTGATTTTTTGCTATCTGCACGGTAGTTAAACTCAGTAATATTACGTCCGTGTAGGCTACGACAGAAGTTTAAGAACGCCCCAGTCTGCTCAGGGATAGTTACACCAAAGATGGCTTCCTTTTTCTCACCAATCTCAGTACGCTCAGCGATATAGCGTAGGCGGTCAAAGTTCATATTGGCACCGCAGATAATGGCCACGCAATTTTTGCCTTGTATATTATTGACTTCTATATATTTTTTCATGCCAGCGACTGGTAACGCACCAGCGGGTTCAACAATACTGCGATTCTCTTCAAAGATGTCTTTGACGGCAGCACATACTTCATCATTGCTACAAGTCACGACTTCAGGTTCGACGACAGGCCCTGATTTATCGCTCTTCTGCATACGAACGATATCAAAAGGCAATTCGCCAATCTGTGCAACTGCCACACCATCGACGAACAGTCCGACTTGTTCAAGCTTAACGCGCTCATTTGCTTCAAGCGCGGCTTTTAGACAGGCTGATTGTTCAGCTTCTATAGCGATAACTTTGACATGCGGGGCAACTTCACCTAAAAACGCCGCGACGCCAGAAATCAGACCACCGCCACCAACGGCAACGAAAACATAGTCCATATTACGCCACTGCTGGGTCAGCTCAAGTCCGATAGTACCTTGTCCGGCAATTACCAGCTCATCATCATAGGGTGGAATAAAGGTCAAACCTTCGGTCTCAGCGCGATTGATCGCATAACGGTTGGCTTCATCGAAGCTGTCACCATACAAATCGACATTACCGCCAAGCGCTCTAACCGCATCTACTTTGATGTCAGGTGTGGTGGTCGGCATCACAATAATATTGTTTAGTGATAATTTTCTTGCAGAGTAGGCAACGCCTTGCGCATGGTTGCCTGCTGAGGCACAAATAACGCCACGCGCTTTTTGCTCATCGCTCAATTGGCTGATACGGTTATAAGCACCGCGCAACTTAAAGGATTTAACCGGCTGTAAATCTTCACGTTTAAAACGAATATCATTAGCAAAACGTTGGGTCAGCTTGGGTGCCGCTTCAAGTGGCGTTTGAATGGCAACGTCATAGACGGTGGCTTGCAAGATGGCTCGTACCCAGTGTGACAGCATAACGGTTCCTAATCTAGATGATAAATAAAGAGGTGATATATGAAGATAAAAATGAAATAGATTAGCCTATGCTGATTTTTAGCATCTTGCAAGGCGCAATTGCAATTTTCATGCGTATTTTTATAAGGCTATAGCAATTGACATAGCCTTATAAGGATTGAGTGGCACTTATAAAAAACATCAACAAAAATAAAGGGTAAATTAAAGTGGTTAGCAGGCCGACTCCGTTATAGCCATTGGTTATCGCTATCAGTTATAATGGCCGCGCATTTTACCTCTTTTACATTGATAAATTAATCTTGCCAAGGATTTATGATGAGTGATCAGCACGCACAAAAGCAAGCTGCTGCTAAGGCCGCGTTACGCTATATTGAAGACGATATGATACTCGGCGTGGGGACGGGCAGCACGGTTAATTGTCTGATTGAGTTGCTACCTAAGTTCAGGCTTGCCGGTGCAGTGGCCAGCTCGCAAGTTACAGAAGATAGACTTCGCGCACTTGGCATTGAAATCGTTGATTTAAACTTCGCTGGTACGCTTGATGTTTATATCGATGGTGCAGATGAAGTAAACGCGCATTTGCAATTGATTAAAGGTGGTGGCGGCGCGCTTACACGTGAAAAAATCGTTGCTGCAGCATCCAATAAATTTGTCTGCATGGTTGATGAGAGTAAAGTGGTTGAGTTCCTTGGACGCGAGTTCCCTGTACCGATAGAAGTGTTACCGCAAGCGCGTTCTTATGTCGCCAGACAGTTAGCGAGAATGGGCGGTGATCCAGTATATCGTGAAGATTTTGTCACCGATTATGGCAACGTTATTTTAGATACCTATGATTTGGACGTCAGCAATCCAGTAGCGCTTGAGCAGCAATTAAATAATATCGTTGGCGTGGTGTGTAACGGTATTTTTGCCGCCAATCAAGCAGATGTTTTGTTAAAGGCGGGTAGTGATGGGGTGCAAACCATAACGCGCTAATTGTTGTTTAATATTGATAGCTCAAAATATTTGAACCATAAAAAAGGCAGATTACTTAGCGTAATCTGCCTTTTTTGTGCGCCGCTTTCTTTTATCTAAATAAGATTTTGATTATGCAGGCAGCTTAATCTTATCTTTTAATAAAAATTCCATCAGTGCTTTCTGGGCATGTAAGCGATTTTCAGCTTCGTCCCACACCACTGAACGTGGATCATCGAGCATATCATGAGAAATTTCTTCGCCACGATGGGCAGGCAAGCAATGCATAAACACCACGTCAGGGTCAGCCTTGTCTAATAGCGATGGCGTGACTTGATAAGAGGCAAAACGGCGTGCGCGCGTGTTTTGCTCAGATTCCTGTCCCATACTTGCCCATACATCAGTGACGATTAAGTTCGAATCTTTGGCCGCTTCTTGCACATTTTCGACAATACTAACGCAATGCGAAAAGCGTTTCATTAGCTCAGGATCTGGCTCAAAACCATAGGGGGCAGCCACACGCAGCTCAAAGCCAAACTGATTAGCGGCTTGCATATAGGAGGCGCACATGTTATTGCCGTCCCCAACCCAAGTCACGATTTTATTTTCGATACTACCGCGGTGTTCGTAATAGGTCTGCATATCTGCCAGTAACTGGCAGGGATGGTATTCGTCAGTTAGCGCATTGATAATCGGCACGCTAGAATATTCAGCAAAGGTTTCAACCTTTTCATGTCCAAAGGTACGAATCATAATGATATCGACCATGCTCGATATCACACGCGCTGAGTCTTCAAGCGGCTCACCGCGACCAAGCTGGGTATCATTTGGCGATAAGAAAATAGCACTACCACCGAACTGACCCATACCCGTTTCAAACGAGATGCGCGTACGGGTTGAAGACTTCTCAAAGATCATACCTAGCGTACGACCGACAAAAGGCTGATAAATCTCACCAGCATGTTGCATCTTACGCAACTCGCTGGCACGTTTGATGAGATTCTCTAGCTCTTGTTTGGTTAAATCAGATAAGGTTAAAAAATGGCGCAAGCTCATAGCAATCCTAGCAGTCGAACACAGTCAATGAAAAATGATACGTTATCAGCCGTCAATAGCATCGCGTTAGTAGCGATACCGTGGTGACAACAAACTTTTAGTATAGCGTAATTACTTTCAATGTAAACGTCCAATTTGCCGTGATTAATCGGTCATTCAAACTAGCAGCCAATTAGTTGTGTTCTAGTGCGATGATTATAATGAATAGACTTATATACGATTTGGGCGCGCGCTCAGGCGACACAGTAATTCATAGCTAATTGTACCAGCATGCATGGCGACTTCATCGACGTGTGGCGCGTCACCCCACAGTGTTACCTTACTATTTAGAGCAATGCTTTCTGGTACGTTGCTGACATCGATGACAATCATATCCATTGCTACCCGTCCAATTACAGTACATGGATAGCGTTGATGATTTATGGCGTCAATGACGGAAACATAAGTATCATCACCAATCACACGTGGATAGCCATCTCCATAGCCGACACTGACCAAAGCGGTTTTAGTGTCTTGTTGCGCCGACCAGCGACTACCATAGCCGATAGTATCACCTGCGTTGATCGTTTGTAGAGCGATGATTTGTGCGCTAAAATCCATGGCTGGTTGTAAGCCTAACTCACGCGCACTTTGATCAATGACAGGCGCACTTCCATATAACATAATACCTGGACGTACCCAATCGTGATGATGCTCTGAGAAATTAACGATACCAGCAGAATTACATAACGAACCTTTAACATCAGGGCTAATGATTTCTCGCAAAGTGCTAAGCATGTCATTGAAACGCTGGATTTGAATAGCATTTAATGGATGATTTTGATTATCGGCATTGGCAAAGTGAGTGGTCAAAATCAGCTGATATCCTGCTTCATGCAGCAATTTTGCCGCTGGAATAATGGTTTGGTCATTAAAGCCTAAGCGGTTCATACCGGTGTTGTATTTTATCCAAACCACTCGAGTAGCGCTATTAGCGGCTGGTATATGCTCTAATGCCCACGCTAATTGCGGCGCATGATGAATCACACAGCTGATATCATATTCAATTGCTTGTCGCCATTCATCGCTAGTAAACGCACCTTCGATAAGACCAATGGTTTTGTCCCAGCCCAACTGCCTTGCTTCTAGCGCCTCTATCAAAGTTGCTACCCCGACACCATCGGCTTGTTGCAACGCTGGCAGGACAGCAGCCACGCCATGTCCATAGGCATTGGCTTTTACCATCGCCAATACTTTAGATTTTGGCGCAAGTTTTTTAACCTGATTAAGATTATGAATAATGGCTGCTGGTTTAATAGTAATAGTGCGCATAATCGGCTTCTTTTTAGCAAAGTTATAAAATAATAAAGTTATAAAGCCAGTGAGTCATCAATCTAGCTGATGAATCACTGGCTATTTTTATTAATTATTATCTGTCAATTTTATTACTCATCATTCTCGAAACTGGCATTTTGATAATATTCTGGAGTTAAATTGATGAAGCGAGTAAATTGTCCTTCAAAACCCAAACGTATGGTGCCGATAGGGCCGTTACGCTGTTTACCAATGATGATTTCAGCCACACCTTTGTGATCTGTATTCTCATTATAAACCTCATCACGATAGATAAACATAATCAAATCCGCATCCTGCTCAATCGCACCAGATTCACGCAAATCCGACATAATAGGTCGCTTATTAGGGCGATTTTCTAGACTACGGTTAAGCTGCGATAAAGCGATGACGGGACATTCAAGCTCACGTGCCAGCGCTTTAAGGCTACGAGAGATCTCAGATATTTCTCCAACACGGTTGGTATCAAGACCAGGAACTTTCATTAATTGTAGATAATCGACAATGATAGCGCCTAACTTTCCGTCATGGTTCTTGGCGATACGGCGACAACGCGAGCGCAGCTCTGAAGGCGGTAGAGCTGTACTGTCATCAATATAAAGATGCTTTGACTGCAAATGCTGAATGGCATTCATCATTTTTGCCCATTCATCTTCATTCATTTGCCCAGAACGCAGGTGCGTTTGGTTGATTGCACCCCACGATGACAGCAGACGCATCACGATAGATTCTGCTGGCATCTCCATCGAAAATACAACCACTGGCAGATCTTCATTAAATAAAATCCCTTCCGCCAAGTTCATCGCAAAGGTCGTTTTACCCATCGATGGACGGGCAGCCACAATAACTAAATCGCCTGCTTGTAAACCTTGGGTCTTATTATTTAGTTCTACAAATGGTGTTTGTAGCCCAATCATGCCATCGGGGTTTGATTTAAGCTCTTGTATTTTATCAATGACATTGGTCAATACTGAGGTAATACCAACGGGTCCGCGCTGCTCAGCACGTTTATTATGCTGCTCATTAATACTAAATATTTTTGCTTCAACGTTGTCTAGAATGTCGCTGACAGTTTGATCCTTTGGGTTATAAGCAAGGGTTAGCATGTCATTGCCAGTAGTAATTAGCTGACGTAGCGTAGATAACTCACGTACGCGCTGAGCATAAGCAGTCAGGTTAAATAGTGTGGCAGGGCTTTGGCTCAAGATATCCGCTAAATAGCTGTCACCACCGGCGCTTTTAAGTAGTTTTTGTGCCTCCAACCAGTCATGTACCATGACCGTATCATAAGGCTCGTTGACCGCTGCTAAATGGGCAATAGCATCAAAAATATACTGGTGTCGCCCAGCATAAAAGTCGTCCTTGGTGACGATATCTGCAATTTTGTCATATGCCTCTTCGATACTCATCAAAGATGCAAGCAAGGCCTTTTCAATATCGATATTGTGCGGCGGTGTTTGATTGAGTAAGTCGTCGGTTTTTTCGGTATCTGCCATGAGTGCCTAATATTTCAAAAGTCGGTATAAAAGTCGGTATAAAATAGGGTATAAACGCTTATTTGTTATAAGAATTTATTTGGATGATAAGTCAGCAAATAAAAAGCGGCGCATGTCTATGATCGAAGTACCAAAACATGGTCTCAACGCCTGCCAGTAAATGCTACAATCAAAAGCGAAAGTCTACCACATTATTCCCTTTCTTAGGTTTCTAATGACTATTTTATGTTTATTCATCAGTTGCTTGACTTGACAGTTAATAACTTTAGCAGCCTTAATAGTAATAATAAAAAATATAATAGAATCTTATACTTATAGCGTTAATAAGGATGAATTATAATGAAAAAACTACCGTTATTGATTACTACTGGAGAGCCTGCTGGTATTGGTATGGACGTGGTATTGCTATTAGCACAAGAAGGTAAGCTACAGGATTTTGCGCGACCCATCTGGGTAACTGCTGAAGCTGAAGCTATGCAAGCACGAGCTGATAAATTGGTCGCTGCTGGCGTGTTAACCACTTGTCCATCGTGGCAAATAATCACGGCACAAGTGAATGCTGATGATTTTGTAGAGCAAATTGCACAGCAGACAGATGCTTCTAATAATGATAATAAATATACGTTTGTTCTACTCGATATTCCTTGTGGTGCCCCTGTAGTCGCAGGTCATATTGATATTAATAATGCTCTAATGGTCGCTCAGCAATTAGAGATTGCTCACCAGATGGCGTCAAATAATACTGTTGCCGCTATCGTAACGGGTCCACTACAAAAATCTGCGCTGATCGATGCAGGCATTAAACTGCTAGATGGCACCATGTTTAGCGGTCATACTGAATTTTTTATGCAGCAAAGTGGCTGTGATAAAGTCGTCATGATGCTCGCCAATCAGGCAATGAAAGTGGCACTCGTTACGACACACTTGGCGTTAAAAGATGTGCCTGCCGCTATTACCGCCGATAATGTGCGCCAAACGGTACAAATTGTTATCGATGATATGCGAGAGAAGTTTGGTTTAACGCAGCCACGTATATTAGTTTGCGGTCTTAATCCGCATGCAGGCGAGGGTGGGCATTTAGGTACGGAAGAAATCGATATTATTAATCCAGTATTACAAGAGTTTATCAATGCTGGCGTAGATATCTCTGAGGCGATGCCTGCTGATACGCTATTCACACCAAGGCATTTGGCGAATTGTGATGCAGTTATTGCCATGTATCATGACCAAGGTTTGCCAGTACTTAAATCCCATGGTTTTGGTGATACCGTCAATCTAACTTTGGGACTGCCATACATTCGTACCTCTGTCGATCACGGGACTGCACTTGATTTGGCAGGGCGGGGCGGGGCAAGTGCCACCAGCTTGTATCAAGCATTAACCATGGCAAATGAGATGGTGGGTAAATCGCTTATTAATAGACCTTTGTATAAGTCAGTGCCTTAGCGAGATTTGTAATGCAGTATTGGGTAATTTTAGGGTGAGCAATACCTATTTATGAATCGTCAAATATGCCCTGATATAAGTGGCTATATTATAGTGGTCTATTAATTGATTAATGACCTTAATTAGGTGGTTCCGTTGGGGTATACCCTATTATTAAGTGTGACTACTACCATCTTTATTACTTACAAAGAAGATATATTAAACCTATATTCTTCAGGTAAATCAGATGGGTAAGTATCAGCATTAGTACCCCAAGGACTTATTTCTAAATAAAAATTATCTATATTCCAAATGCATAATTTGCACATAAAGACAATTTCCTTTAAATGATTATTTACCTCAACATCATTCTTAGATTCATTTATTACTATCTTCATATCTTCAATAAGCTCTAACATATCTGAAACTGTCATCAAAATAGAAGGATCGCAATCATCCACATACCTCAATACCTTAAATTTTTCCCCATCATTTTCCCTTTCTAAAAAACCACTATTTCTCAAATGTTCAGAACGATATATAACTCTATTATGCTTATCTACCGCACCCAGATCGTTCGGAGATGTTTTTCTGTAAATACTAATAAATTGCATGGCTTACTCACTTTACAACCTAATGAAGCTAACTAAGATCATCTCACATACCAAGAGCAACTTATCCTAATAATGTTTTGATATTAGTATTCCGATATAGACTTATATTAGTGGGAATAGTTCAAAGTTGTTAATAATATTATTCAAATTAGAATAACTGGCATTAAAAAGATGGTAAGCACGAGCATACAGTTCGATGCCTGTATAGCGCACCGATCACGATTTAAGGAAGTAAACGCTAGTCACTCAGTCTGCTAAAAAACAGCTCACCCACAAATTGTTGCTAGACAGCTAAAGCCATATATCGGAAACAACCCCACGTAAGAAAATAGCAAGTTTTGATTAGATACGCACCGATCACTACCTATTGCAAATTAGTGTGAGCGTCACAGAATTCTCAACAGATATCGAGAGGTTATAAAAAACTACTTTGTGTGCCCTTTTTATATAGACAAATTCACGCATATATATAAAATAGCAAGCTGTAATCTACAACTAATTAAACACTAAGGGCGGATAACCTTGATAGATAACGAATTGAGAGGCAGTGACCTAACACGCGCAATGCTAGAGCGTGGGGAAGAGAAGGTGTGGTGTGCCGTAAACAATGATAGTGATGAGCACGCTATGACCAATATTGATAATGCTGACTATAGTTTTTTAAAATATATTATCGCGTTTAATAATAGCCACTTTCTTTGTAAAAACGGAACATCATGGAAACATGCAGTGCCCGTTAAAAAAGTCGAAGTCACACAACAGGAAGTAGGGTTCTAACCTACTTCTTTTATAAAAACTGCAAGAAGAATTAAAGTTTTCTATTCGCTCTGATGTAGTAAATAAAACTGTTTATATGTTAATTTTATTGCATACTGTATGTTATATATAATATATTCGATTATATGAATATAAAACCTAGGAACGGATGAAAACGTGAAATGGATAACGAATTGAGAGGCAGTGACCTAACGCGCGCAATGCTAGAGCGTGGGGACGAGAAGGTGTGGTGTGCTCTTGCTGATGAAAGCGACGAACAAGCAATGACAGCTCATGATAGTAATGCCTTTACAGCTCATATAGTAGCTTTTAAGGATGGTAGCTTTTATTGCACTGGTGGTATGCGATGGCTATATGCTGTTCCAATTAGGATAAAAGAGATCCTTCAACATGACACAATGTATTAGGGCGTGTCCCTAATTCAGTTTGCAATGAATCATAGTACAAGCCAAATACAGCATAGACTTATAATTTCGAGCTAGTTTTTCGTAGCGAGTCGCAATACTACGAAAGTGTTTTAGCCTTGCAAACGTGTTTTCAACTAAGTGTCGTAGCTTGTATAAATAGTGATCAAACGCTAGGTCAGGTTGCTTAGCGTTTTTTCTTTTAGGGATGACAGGGCTTATGTTGTCTTGCTTTAGCCTAGTTCTAATGGTTTCAGAATCATAAGCTTTATCAGCAATAAAGTAGGTCGCATCCGTTAACATCGCTATGATATCGTTTGTAGCTTGGCTGTCGTGGACGTCACCCCCAGTGATTTTAAAATCAATCGGGTTTCCATGCGAATCGACGGCGAGATGAATTTTGGTGGTAGTTCCACCTCGTGACTTTCCGGTAGCTCGAAGCTCTCCTCGTCTGGCGCCGCTTGAATGCTGGTGACAGCGGATGTAGCTTCCATCTGCGAATACCCACTCTTCATCAATACTTGCTCGTAGGTCAAAAAAAATTGCTCCCACAACCCCTTTTTTGACAACCTATTAAAGCGATTGTAGGCAGTTTTCCATGGACATAGCTCACTCGGTATATCACGCCACGGGGCGCCTGTACGAAGTTTCCACAGTATGGCTTCCATGACTTGTCTGTCGTTTTTCCAAGTATGACAGCCATGAGCTTTCATGGTACTTTGGAGTTGTTCCCATGTATTATCAGTGAGCACTGTTCTTGCCATAATGTAGAGAGCCATGTTTGAAATAGTCTCTATATTTTAAGGCTTTTGAACCCCCTTTTCCAGATTAGGGACACGCCCTAATAAACCTGCTAATTACGGCGGGTTTTTTATGTCTGAAAATTCTGTTTTAGTAAGTTTAAAAACACATTGTTGGTATTGAGAATAAATAAATTCAAGAAATGAGGTAAACACTAGACGTACAGCCGACAGTTTGTGTTCTAATATAGGAGCCACACTCACTACAACATATCAAAAAACTTAATCACTAGCATGGCTGTTAATAAAAAAATAAGAATAGCTGCCACTATCGCCTGTAAGAAAAACTTTTTATTATCCATAATCAATCTTAATATATTCTTTTAAGTGAATATACATGTTAATTACCTTCTGCGGTGGAAAATATCCTCGAATTATCTACTTTAAGCACACCACGATGTACACTATCGACACCAATATACATTTAATACCTTTAATATCAATGTCTTACCTATAAGATTCAAGTCCTCACTAGGGAATCGTATATATAACCAATATTATGGCAAATGGCTTAAAAATAAAAAAAGCACTGTGTCGGTTGCGCTAAGGTAGGGGCGATTTACTAATAAAGTGTCTCGAAAATACAGCCTAATTATGAGCTGTGTTATAATTTGCCATTATAAAGCCAGTATATCGCTGGCATTGCCTTATCGACCATTTCTTTTTTATCTATTAAGAATTTTTTATGTCCAAAATTTCGTTTGATGCTCAATCTATTTCTAACAGCCTACGCGCTGCCAAACACCAACCGCGCAAACGCTTTGGTCAAAACTTCTTACATGACCGTAGTGTTATCCGTGAGATTGTTGAGAGCATTCGTCTAGAGCGCGACGATAATCTCATTGAGATTGGACCAGGGATGGGTGCTTTGACTGAGCCATTATTGGCAGAAGTGGATGCGATGACCGTGGTAGAGCTGGATCGTGATTTGGCAGATAGCCTGCGTATTCGTATCGGTGCCAACAGCCATCCAAACTTTACGATTATCAAAGACAATGCTATGCATGTCGATTATCGTGAGCTATACAGCGATGAGCGCGGTAAGCTACGTGTAGTTGGTAATCTGCCATATAACATCTCTACGCCTATCTTATTTCATCTGCTCAGCTATGCCGATGTGATTCAAGACATGCACTTTATGCTGCAAAAAGAGGTGGTCGAGCGGATTACTGCTGATGTCGGTAGTAAGACCTATGGCCGCTTGTCTGTCATCATGCAATATCACTGCGATACAGATTATTTGCTGACCGTACCCCGCGGCGCATTCAATCCGCCACCGAAAGTGACCAGTGCTGTTTTTCGACTAACGCCGCATATTAATAAGCCAGTTGTGGCAGAAGATGA
Source organism: Psychrobacter sp. DAB_AL62B (assembly GCF_028895345.1). Taxonomy (NCBI): domain Bacteria; kingdom Pseudomonadati; phylum Pseudomonadota; class Gammaproteobacteria; order Moraxellales; family Moraxellaceae; genus Psychrobacter; species Psychrobacter sp. DAB_AL62B. The sequence continues at coordinate 600,766 of NZ_SAXC01000001.1, read as the reverse complement.
AGAGTATTTTGCGCTTGTTGTGCGCGAAACCTTTAATCATCGCCGTAAGACGTTACGCGCTATCTTTAAGAAGTCGACCTTGTTACCGACGTTGAGCGAAGAGGATTTTGCGGCTTGCGCTATCGACCCACAAGCCCGCCCTGAAACATTAAGTGTGAAAGATTTTGTTAATTTGAGCAATCAAGCACGTAAAGTAGAGGTTTGACTCATCAAGACATAAAGGTCATTGATGTCTTTAGCTGATATTGTCTAAATATAATAATTGCTAATTTCTATCATAAAAAATGACCATACAAAAACCATCACATAAAAATCATCGAGGTATTATGAGTTTTCGCCAGCAGTATGTCATCGGTGATTTGCAAGGCTGCTATGCTGCGTATCTTCAGCTACTTGAAATATTAGATTTTGATCCTACCCAAGATAAATTATGGTTTGCCGGTGATTTGGTAGCACGTGGTGAAGATTCGTTAAATACTTTGCGTCATGTCAAATCATTATGTGAGCAAGGCGCAGCAGCAACGGTGCTTGGCAATCATGATATTAATTTGCTCGCAGTATGGCGCGGGGTGACGAAAATTAAGAAAAAAGATAAGACGGCACCGATTTTTGCCGCCGATGACTGTGATGAATTACTTGATTGGTTACGCCATCAGCCCATATTGGCTTATCCTGATGAGCATACGGTATTGGTACATGCCGGTATTCCACCGCACTGGAGTATTGAGGAAGCTGCAAACTATGCACAGCATTTGGAATCACAGCTACGCGGCAGTTTAAAGCAGCTCGATAAATTATTACCACATTTATATAGCAAGACGGCCGATGATTGGCATGCAGGCATTAATGGTTTTACCAAAATGCGAGCGATTGCCAATTATTTTACTCGTATGCGCTTATGTAAGCAGGATGGGTCGCTTGAATTCAGTTTTGCGGCAGGTTTAGATGAGTCCATGCCAAAAGATTTTTTACCTTGGTTTGAATGGCACGCACCGCGTAGCCGTAAGATACTATTTGGTCATTGGGCCGCGCTTAAAGGTGAGATTGATTTGCCGTATGCGCGTGCGCTTGACGGTGGCTGCGTTTGGGGCAACTATTTATTGGCGTATCGTTTGAGTGATGGCAAAGCCATAACGTCAAGTGCGCATTGCTTGCTGCCATCATCCTAGCATCTTAATCTTACTGCCATCATTTTAGTGCTGTAATTTTGCTGCTATCATTGTAAATCTAGAAGCCATCAAATCGCCCCATTAACTGGGTAGATTTGGTGGTTTTTTTGGTTTAGGCAGCGGCGTTTTGGCATCGCCAGCGGCTTTATTATCAGGATTGCTATCACTACTTTCATCATCAGCTATCGTCTGATTACCCTCATTGAACGCTGTATGAGCTTTATCATACTGAATATCCTGAGTATAAGGGATGCTGTTCAGTTCCTCATCTATCAGACCATCATCAAGATCAATAATATTTTTAGTGCTTACTTGATTAGTCGTGGTATGTGCTGCACGGCTTTTTAATGCTGGGTCAACGTTATCATTCGATGTCTGATTGCTATAATCTATGTCTGTTACCGCTTGCTCATTTTGCATGCTTTTCTGTTTAGATTTAGGCAATATTTTCACATCAGATAAGCGGCGCACCACATAGTTATTGGGTATGGGGTGTCCGCTTTGATTAGAAGTTGTATCGTCAAAAATCATATGTCCTTGGCTATCGATACGCGCGTACTTCATTGGCTTATCACGTGGCCAGAAAAAATCGGATGGATGGGTCAAGATGTGACTAAAAAGCTGCTTGGTCAGACGACTCCAATCGACAAACTTCACCTCTTTTGATCTTAATGCTACGAATAGTGCCAATGAGAAACTGACCATTAAGTTGACCATACCGATAAGCCCAACGCCAAGGACAGAAAGTAGCACAATCTGCCAATCCAACTGATTGGCAGATATATTAAATAAACCATGAGCCAAATTGGCTGAGGCAAAGGCAATATGGCGAATATCAATTGGTAAACCAAATAAGAAGCCGATCGTTGCGGTGCTACCTAAGAATACCCCGAATATAAAATTGCCCATAATAGCGCCCAGATTGGACTCTACAAAGCCGCCTAGACGCTGAAGCCATGCTTTAGGTAGTAAGTATTTTAGAAGTCTATGGCGCTGAATGCGGGCACCGATTTGGTTGTAGACAGCTAAATTGTCATAGTAGCCTGCAATCAGACCGGATAAAAATAAATAGACGCCAGCAATAGCAGCGTGAGGTAGGGCTAGTGAGCGAAAGGGGTCTAAGTCATGTAGTAGATGCGCCGCCTTATCAGTATTGATCATCGGCGTACCCGTATACTGTAGCCACGCAAAAGAGATAATAAGGGCGACCGGTATTGCTACCATAATATTACCCATAATCGCGACAAACTGGGTACGCAAAATATCAACCACCAATTCTGATAGCTTGTTAAGTTGGTGTGATTTTTTCCCAGAGGCATCCGATATGGTAGAGGCGATGGCAGCAGCAGTCATGGCTGGCTGCTTGGTGGCGACCGTACCATGGACGATATGAATAAAAACAAAACCCAAGCCATAAATCATGCTATTTATAAAGGCACGCCCCATCGGGGCAAGTGCTAGGTGGTACGTCAATATCTTAGTAGTAGCCATAAAAGCAATGATAAAACCGCCAATAGAGGCTTTTTTAAACATCTTTCGGTAGCCGGCTTTATCGGTACTAATATAATGCTCGCCGACACGGCCGGCATTTTCGGTGACTTTGCGCGATAGCAGCTTGGTATTGTTGTCAATCAAATAACCGATGCTATAACGGCGGCTAGCAGTGGTGATTAGTGCTTGGATCAGCTCTATCACTGCCTGATCACGCTTATCGTGGTTGTCTGAAACCAGTTCAGTTAAAATACGCATACGCTGTAAACTTTGATCTAAGCGTAACATCATGTTGGTCAAACGGATGGAGATACCGGTTTTATAAATGCGCTTACGTATGGTGGCGACGATGTCTTCACATTGTTCAATCATGACCAATAAAGGCGCTGGATCGACGGCTTTTTCTGGAATGATATCCGTTAAGTTATCAAGCTCATGCGCCTCCCGATATTGATTGACGTATAATACGGCTTCTTGATTTTGTGCGACGAATGCGGCTGAATAGTTCAGCATTTGCGGATAAGATTCCATTAAATCTGGATGCAAACCAATGCCGCTAATACGATAAGACAAAATGATGATGGCGTTTAAAATGCTATTTTTTGCGGTAGCGACTAAGTCTAAATGCTCATCATTGACTTTGAGTAAATCAACCAGCGCATCCCATTTCTCTGTATCGATATTGCTCAGCCAGCGCTCATCAGTGCGTTTATCAAACAAATACCCAACCAGTTCGACCACAGAGTCTTCTTGCGGTAATAGCGGCAAAAAACGATGACCCATTAAACGGCGTAAGCTAATAAAAAATCCCTGATCTGACATGATGCCAGTATCAGTGTAGAGGGCAATTTGGCGATATTGAATAATGAGTTTTAGAACGAAGCTTGACAGTCCATCTCCATACTCTGGATGCTGACGTAGAACCTCAATCAGATGCTGCATATTTTGATTGGCTAAAGAGGGCTCTTTATCACTGACCCGAAGCTCATCGATTAAACGTTTTAGTACTGCAGGATCAGGTACATCACTCAGTGCAGTAATCTGTTGTAAAATGTGTTTTATTTCTGACACATCGCATCCTTCATTGTGGTTAATTCAATCATTGTTATTATTCAGTATTTGCAATGCTATAGGGGCTTATAGTAGTTTTTTACTGCAGTAAATGGCGCTATCAATATTGCAATAACATTACAATAAGTTTGCAATAAATGTCACTATTACTTTATGAGTTGAAAATTTTATAAGTGGTTCAGTTAAGCTAAAGCGGCTTCAGCTTTGCGTTATTTTAATCGCAAGCACGCCTATAAGGTTAATTATTTTGTTAGCAGTTATTTTTTAGACAGTTTTTAGACAGTTTTTTAAGTAATGTTTAATATCGTTTTTAATTTTTTTACACTGTTTGGGCAAAAAAAGGGACAGTATGCACTGTCCCTTTAATAAGTATTTTATAAATTATTTATGACAATCACTTATGTAAGAGCCACTTAGCTGATAGCAATATTAAAGTAGTCAAGATCAAAACTCATAATCGGATCACTACCTGCTTTGACCATTTGCGCATGGGCATCGATGCGTGGTAAAACACGACCAACGAAGTAGTCAGCAAGTTTGGCTTTATTGGTGTAAAATTCACCTTCTTTGCCGTCAGCGGCTTCTATCATCATAGCAAACATATATGAGTAGCATAAGTAACCGACCGCATGTAGATAATCTACCGCACAACCATTAATCTCACTCTTACGCGTACTAATATTAGCAAGCACCGTTTTGGTTAGCTCTTCAACGGTATCAGCGGCGTCTAATGTGGCTTGTTTGATACCATGGTCAGCTTGCATGCTGCTGATATAATCACGAATCTCACCTAAGAAATGGGTGATATATTTACCTTCATTGCGTGCAACTTTACGACCTAATAAATCAAGGGCTTGAATACCGTTTGCGCCTTCATAAATCTGGGCAATACGCGTATCACGAACGATTTGTTCCATGCCCCATTCGCGCACATAACCATGACCACCAAATACTTGCTGGCAATCAACCGTTGCTTCGAGCGCTTTATCGGTTAAGAATGCTTTAGCCACTGGTGTCAATAATGCCACACGAGCCGCCGCCGCTTGCGCCGCTTCAGGATCAGTACTGAATTTTTCCGTATCGAGTTGTTTGGCAACGTACATCGCAAAACAGCGTGATGCTTCAGAGTTTACTTTAGCATTCAATAACATGCGACGTACATCGGCATGGTGAATGATAGCGTCAGCTGGTTTTTCTGGGCTTTGGATTTGTGTGTCGCTACGACCTTGACCACGATCAAGTGCATATAGGGCAGCATTTTGATAAGCAAGCTCAGTACCACCAAGACCTTGCAGACCCATTGTCACGCGCTCATAGTTCATCATGATAAACATGGATGACAAACCAGTATTTTCTGGACCAACCATCCAGCCTTTGGCATTATCAAAGTTCATCACACAAGTCGCAGAGGCTTTGATACCCATTTTGTGCTCAATAGAGCCGGCTGCTAGCGTATTGCGCTCGCCTAAGCTACCATCTTCGTTGACCAAGAATTTTGGCACAACAAATAGCGAGATACCTTTTGAGCCAGCAGGTGCGTCTGGGGTTTTTGCCAATACCAAATGAATGATATTGTCGGTTAAGTCATGCTCACCGCCAGTGATAAAGATTTTGGTGCCTGAGATATTGAAGCTACCATCGTCATTAGGTACGGCTTTGGTTTTGATGATACCCAAGTCTGTACCTGCATGCGGTTCAGTTAAGCACATCGTACCTGACCATTCGCCAGAATACATTTTTTCTAGGTAAGTTTGTTTTTGCTCATCACTACCAGCAGCATTCAAACATAGTGTCGCACCAACGGTCAGGTTAGGATAAAGGGCAAACGATTGGTTGGCAGTAAAAACCATTTCTTCCGCTAGCATGGTTACCATTTTTGGAAAACCTTGACCGCCGTATTCAGGGTTGCCGCCAAGACCAACCCAACCAGACTCCGCATATTGCTTATAAGCTTCTTTAAAACCTGCCGGAGTCTTCACAACGCCATCGCCTTCGTACGTAGCGCCTTCTTCATCACCGCTGCGGTTAATAGGCAGCAGAATATTTTTGGAGATTTTTGCCATTTCTTCTAAAACCATGTCGACCGTTTCCATGTCAACATGAGATAAGCTTTCGTTGTTTTGCCAAAATTCATGAGCTTTAAATACGTCATTTAGGATAAAGCGCATGTCGTTAAGAGGGGCGTTATAAACAGCCATAAACATTCCTTTGGTTCAAATGAATAAAAGTGAGTTGGACGAAGATTTTCAATTGTTCTTTTGAGTTAAAATTAACTATTAGTAGTAGCTAAATTTTAGCAAATTAGCGTATAAACGGGTGTATTTCTTCGTGAATTGTGCGTACACCAAAAGTATTCTTAAATGATAGCATTTATAAAAATAAGATTGGTTTTTTTAAAAGTGTTTAATTTACTAAGCGTATTAGTCACTATCGTTGAAACGGTCGTTGTTATGCTAAAAGTGATTTATTGAAAAATAATTTAGCGAGAATTGACTTGTTAAGAAAATATTCTGGATACAGCAGCCATATCTTTCTATTGAGCGACTTATTCTGTCCGCGCTAATAAAATCGGCAACACACCTTGGTATGTTGCCGACAGGATAGGCACTATGAAGATAAACAAAACATCTAATCAGAAATTTAACGCATCAATTAAAACGCAAATTGATCAACATCCATGCTCATATACGGCTCAACGCCAGTAGCAATGCGCTGTACGTGGGTGGTCGTACGTGGCAATAATTTAGCAAAGTAAAACTGTGCTGTTTTCACTTTGGCATCATAGAATGCCTGTTCGCTACTACCGTTTGCGATTTCGGTTTGTGCGATTAGGGCCATACGTGCCCATAAGTAAGCTAAAGTTACGTAGCCACTGAAATATAAGTAATCAACAGCAGCGCCACCAACGGCATCTGGATTTTCAGTAGCTTGCATACTAATACGCGCTGTCAAATCACCCCATTCTTTTAGATGTTTGGCAAGTGGACGAATGAATTGACCCATATCATCATTGTCTTTATTTTCTTCACAGAATGTTTGGATGATTTGGACGAAGTTTGCCAGTAGCTTACCTTGTGAGCCTAAAACTTTACGACCTAATAAATCTAGCGCTTGGATTTCAGTGGTACCTTCGTACAAGCAAGCAATACGCGTATCACGGACGTTCTGTTCCATACCCCATTCGCTGATAAAGCCGTGACCACCATAAACTTGCACGCCATGGTTAGCCGCTTCCAAACCAGTTTCAGTCAAGAAAGCTTTAGCAATTGGGGTCAATAGTGACAACATTTGATCGGCAAACTTAAGCTCATCGCCTTCACCTTTTGCCACAGTATCAGCAAAATGTGAGAGGTAATAAACCAGTGCACGACCGCCTTCAGCAAAGGCTTTTTCGGTCAATAGCATGTTGCGCACTGCTGGATGCACGATGATAGGATCAGCAACTTTGTCTGGCGCTTTGACACCTGATAATGAACGCATTGCTAGGCGGTCTTTGGCATAGGTTAATGAGCCTTGGAAAGCATACTCAGCGGCCGTTAAGCCTTGTACAGCCGTACCGATACGAGCAACGTTCATGAAGGTAAACATGCACTGTAGACCACGGTTTTCAGGGCCAATCAAGTAACCTGTTGCGCCGTCGAAGTTCATGACACAAGTGGCTGATGCTTTGATACCCATTTTGTGCTCGATAGAACCGCAAACAACTTGATTGTTTTCGCCTAGGCTGTTGTCTTCGTTGATCATCACTTTAGGTACGATAAACAATGAGATGCCTTTAGTACCGGCAGGCGCGCCTGGTAGACGAGCCAAACAGATATGAATGATATTATCAGTTAAGTCGTGCTCACCGGCTGAGATGAAGATTTTTTGACCAGTGATGCTATAAGTACCATCTTCTTTAGGCTCGGCCTTAGTACGAATGATACCCAAATCAGAACCGGCATGGGCTTCAGTCAAGCACATGGTACCTGACCATTCACCAGTGACCATTTTTTCTAGATAGGTTTGCTTTTGCGCTTCAGTACCATGATGCTCGATGGTTTGGATGGCGCCATGTGATAGACCAGGGTACATAGAGAATGACCAGTTAGCCGTACCAACCATCTCATTAATGACAGTCGATAATGAAAACGGCATGTTTTGACCACCGAATTCTTCTTCTGCAGACAATGCTGGGAAGCCAAGCTCACAGTAAGCTTTATAAGCTTCTTTAAAACCTTTTGGTGTGGTCACTTTACCATTGTCAAACTGACAGCCTTCAGCATCACCGCTTTGGTTTAACGGCGATAGCTCATTTTCGGCAAAGCTTGCTGCCATCTCAAACAGGCTGTCCATCAACTCACGATCGGCTTCTTGAAAAGCAGGCAAGGTTTTGTAGTGGCTTTCGCTATCAAGTAACTCATGCATGACAAATTGGATATCACGTAGGGGCGCTTTATATTGCATAACTTCCTGTCCTTTTTTTTAGTGTATGACCAACAGCGCTGCTGCGACTAAGCGATAGTAGGACTATATAGTCAAGTCTTAGTTGCTAGTGTTTGGCATCGGGTTTGTCGACATTATCAACAAGCAATAATGCCGGTCATATGAGATAACATTGAGAAGAGTAAAAAGAATTATCACTGTGTTCGTAAATTCTTGGTAAAAGATAGGCGTTCACTGGCAAATATACAAGTTTAGTGACAATACTGATAAGTCATCAACCTGTCTTGCATCCTATGTACAATATAGCTTAAACGCCAAAAAACTTAATAATACCTGTAGGAAAACTCAATCTATCCACTTCTATATCGTCCCTCTAACAATCTTTATTTTTAGACAAATGTTGTTGCATTAACATATCGGTCGCAACTTCAGCAGGCATAGGTTTACCAAACCAATAACCTTGACCATATTGGCAACCCATGGTTAACAGTAAATCACGTTGTTGCTCATTTTCGATGCCTTCTGCGATGACCTGCATATCCAGTGCCTGTGCTAATTGCAAAATAGCTTTTACAATAGCGTGTTGGGTTCGATCGCCTGTAATTTTAGAGATAAAACTCTTATCAATCTTAATAAAATCAAAGGGATATTCTTGTAGATAGCTTAAGGAGGCGTAGCCAGTACCAAAGTCATCTAACGCAAGACAAATTCCCAACTCTTTAAGCAAATTAAGCTGTTTCTTCACATTGGAATGGCGTTTTATTAAAGAGGATTCTGTCACTTCAATATGTAATTGATGCGCGGCAATCTTATACTGTACAAGTAAATTGCTGACCAAATCGAAAAAATCAGGATGACTGAATTCAGCTGCATCCGCATTGATACAGATATGTTGATTGAAGCCAAGTGTTTGCCAAACTGACAACTGCTCAGCGATTTGTATCGCCATTTGAGAAAATAGCTCAAGCGATAGTTTATGAGCGATAACTGCATCAATAAAATCAATGGGTTGTAGTAATCCGCGAGTGGGATGTTGCCAGCGTACCAATGCTTCAAAACCTGTAATCTCGCCCGTATCCAATGCAAATTTAGGTTGAAAGTAGGGTATGAACTGACCTTCGCTGGTGGCCGTTCTAAGCTCAGATTCTAGCTGTATATGGTGCGCGTTAAACTCATTAATAGATTTTTGATACCAACAAACATCATCGCCACCGTGCTGCTTGACATAATTTAAGGCTTTCTCCGCTTTGGTCAATAATCCTATAAATTCATTATCGTTTTTAGGAAAATAGCTGACCCCAACAGAGATATGGCAATAAACCTCTGATCCTTTTGTAGCATTGTTATTTAAAAAGAAAGGACGCTCACACATTTGCATTAAGCTGTCTAACTGATGGCGTACCATATTGGCATCTTTACATTCAAATAGTAAAGCAAAGTCATCACCACCAAAATGAGAAAAACAGCGTAAATGATCAAGCTCCAGCGCTTTAATTCGCAGAACAAAGTTTTCTACTAAGGTATTGATGCAATCAGGTCCTAGTAAAATAGCAAGATTACGATAACTGTCAATGTTTAAGCGGACAATGATAACTTCTTGATAGCTGTCTAACAGTAACTCACTTGTCTGACTTAAAAATACCTTGCGGTTTGGCAATCCAGTAAGTTGATCATAATTAAGCAGATGTACCAGCTTCTTCTTGTTTTTAACAACAATGGACATATTTCGAATTTTACCGATGTAGTATGCTGTGTCATCCAGGTAAATTCTTCGGTAGGTAATATGACAATCAAGGGTTTGTCCGTAGCGATTTGCCATTGAAAAATCGCTTTCATAAAACCCTGTGCTATCTAAGCTGTTGGTCAAATTTTTTAATACCGCTTGTTCTTCTTCTGATAAAAAGTCAGCAGCGTATACACCAAGTGGACGTCCAAGCAAAAAAGCTTCCGTATAACCAAGCATCAGCTCATAGGTGGCATTAACCGACAAATAACGTAAATTTTTATCTAAGATGAATATGGCATCTTCAAATTGCTCGCATAATTCGACCAATAATTGATGTTTGTCTTCCAGTGGTATAGGGGTAAAAGCGGTCATAACTGGACTCATAAAATGATTTTAAAATCGATAAAAAGAGCTTGTGGCTGGCTAATTAAAAACTTGTTTAAGTATAAGCGTTTTACGCTGTTGTTAAGGAGCAATAAGAGGCAAAAGTGCATGCAACGTTGCCAGCGCCACCACAGGCGCAGTTTCAGTGCGTAACACTCTTACCCCAATTTGCCAAGGCTCAAAGCCGACGTTTTGTGCTTGCAGACATTCGTCATCACTTAATCCGCCTTCAGGACCAATTAATAATTCAATATAAGGGTTTTTTTTCTGTAATGCAGTCGATAGTGACTCAGGCATAGCGGGCTGTCCTGCCGCTGGTACGCTCAGTTGTAAGCGTAAATCTGCTGGCTGTTGTAATAATTGATAATAGGAGTCTTGACTGAGCATAGCGACGATAGAGCTGACTGACATGACGTCATTTAAAGGCGTTATAGTCGATGCAATCGTTGCGGATTTGAGCCAATCATTGATAGAAATGGGGGCAAGGATAAGGGGCGGGCGATTAAGACCACATTGCTCACAGGCGGCAATAGCGACTTGCTGCCAATGGGCTAGCTTTTTTTCTACTTGTGCAGGTTTTAGATTAACCTCACCATGATGACTGCTTAACAATTGAATGGCAGTCACACCAAGTTCAGTCGATTTTTGAATCGCATAATCCATACGCTCGCCACGGCTCATCACGAGACCTATTTTAGTAAGCATCGGTGTACTGCGATCATCGTTTGTATGAGCAAGTAAAGTCACAGTAGCGTGCTTTTTACTGATAGTTTGTAGTTGTACGTGGTATTCACCACCAAAACCATCAAATAAAACCCCTTGGTCACCAATGTTTGCTCGCAATACACGGCACCAATGATGGACGATGCTCTCTGTTAATTCAGCACTGCCTCCAATAGGCAAGGTGCTAAGCTGAGGGTAACTGGTATCTGTTCCATTACTGATGTCATTGCTGGTAGCATAAAAAAAACGTCGCACGGTCGCTTAGTCCTATAATGTAAATACTGATACTTTTAAATATCTTAGCAGAATATCGTTTGAGAGGGTAAAGGTATATTCGGGATTACAACTGTTCTAGTGCTTATCTTCTAATACTCATTTTTTAATACGTATGGTACAACATTGATTACTATCATTTTTAAGGTTATAACAAATGGCTGTCTTAATAAAAGGCGTAAGCTATAGTCAGTCCTAAATAAAAAAGTACAAATATTATAACGCGCTACTGATATAAATTTTCCTTGCTTGCTGTGCCTGCGCAGACAGAGGAAGCGCAAAATTTATCCCAGTAGCACTGTTTTTTTATAGTGAATCGGCTATACAACAAAAAACTGGCGCTCCTAAGAACGCCAGTCATTAAATGATGAATTGAGCAATTGTTTACGCAGAAAGTCCCAATGCTTCAACCAAACGTTTATTTGGCTCAACCTTATTCATGCTATAAAAATGCATGGCGGGCACGCCCTCAGCGATTAAGCGCTCACATAAGCGATAGACGACCTCAAAGCCAAATTCGCGAATGGCCTTGCTATCATCACCAAAATCTGCCAACTGCTTACGCACGTAACGCGGAATATCAGCGCCACAGCTATCAGCAAAGCGAACCAGATTGCTAGAGTTGGTAATCGGCATAATACCGGCAACCAATGGCTGCGCGATGGTATCGATACCGCGCTTCTCTAACGTATCACGCAAATACAGATAGCTATCGGCGTTATAGAAAAACTGCGTAATCGACGTATTGGCGCCAGCTTGGTACTTATTAACCAAGTTATCGATATCAGAGTCAAAGCTACGCGCTTGGGGATGCATCTCAGGATAGGCGGCCACTTCGATATGAAAATGATCGCCTGAATGTTCACGGATAAACTTCACCAAGTCTACCGCAAACGGCAGCTCGCCCATACCAACTTGACCTGACGGCAAGTCACCACGAAGCGCAACAAGGCGCTTGATACCTAAGCTTTTATAATGCTCAAGCAATTCAGCGATTTCCGCTTTATCATCACCGATACAAGACATGTGCGGCGCAATATCAGTGTCACCACGTGCGCACAAGGCTTGGACAATATCCAAGGTGCGGCTACGCGTTGAGCCACCAGCCCCATAAGTTACCGAAAAATAAGCAGGTGATAGCTTATTTAACTCATCATAAGTACTGAGGAGCTTTTCGTGTCCTTGCTCGGTTTTAGCTGGGAAAAACTCAAAGGAGAAAGCAGGCTTAGTCACAGTCTGGCTCCTTTTAATATTTATAAGCGTCAGGCTTAAATGGACCTTCTACAGGTACACCCAAATACTCAGCTTGTTTTTCAGTCAGCTTGGTCAAGGTACCGTTAAAACCAGCAACCATCGCAGCAGCCACTTCTTCGTCAAGTTTCTTCGGCAATACTTTGACGTACAAGTTTTCGGTACGTGTATCAGCTGGTAGCTCTGCGAATTTTTCTTCAAACAGATACATCTGTGCTAATACTTGGTTAGCAAATGAGCCGTCCATCACACGTGATGGGTGACCAGTCGCATTACCTAGGTTTACTAAGCGACCTTCAGCAAGCAAAATCAAATAGTCGTTTTCATCGTCTGAGCGGAAGATTTGATGGACTTGTGGCTTAATCTCAACCCAGCGCCAGTTATCACGCATAAACTGAGTGTCGATTTCGGTATCAAAGTGACCGATGTTACAAACGACCGCACCAGGTTTAAGCGCCGCAAGCATATGTTTATCACAAACATGGTAGTTGCCAGTAGTCGTGACAATCATATCCGTATCTTCGAGCAAGCGAGTATTGATGTTTTCTGCGCCGCCAGTGTTATCGCCATTGATATACGGTGATAATACTTCAAAACCGTCCATACAAGCCTGCATAGCGCAGATAGGATCAACTTCTGAAACACGGACAATCATGCCTTCTTGACGTAAGCTTTGCGTAGAGCCTTTACCAACATCACCATAACCGATAACTAAAGCGCGGCGACCAGCAAGGAACATGTCAGTAGCACGTTTGATAGCGTCATTTAAGCTATGACGGCAGCCGTATTTGTTGTCGTTTTTAGACTTGGTAACTGCATCGTTGACGTTGATCGCTGGTACTTTTAGCGTACCTTTATTTAGCATCTCAACCAAGCGATGGACACCAGTGGTCGTTTCTTCTGAGATACCATGGATATTATCAAGTAGCTCTGCATAATCATTATGAATCAAAGCAGTCAAATCACCGCCGTCATCCAAGATTAAATTGGCATCCCAAAGCTGACCTGATGCTTCACCGCCAACGTGGATTTGTTGACGTAAGCACCATTCGTATTCTTCTTCGGTTTCGCCTTTCCAAGCATAAACAGAGATACCAGCAGCAGCAATCGCAGCAGCAGCGTGGTCTTGGGTTGAGAAGATGTTACATGAGGTCCAACGTACTTCAGCACCTAGCGCAATTAGCGTTTCGATAAGGACGGCAGTCTGGATGGTCATGTGGATACAACCAGCGATTTTCGCGCCTTTAAGCGGCTGATCCGCTTCGTAGCGACGACGCAAACCCATTAGGGCAGGCATTTCAGCTTCAGCAAGGGTGATTTCACGGCGGCCGTAATCAGCTAAGCTGATGTCAGCGACTTTATAGTCAGTGAAAGCGGGGTTGATCGTATGGGCAGATGGGGTGTTAGACACTGCGTCCATAATATGCTCCTATCAGTGGTTAATTTATGATAAAAAGAATAATAACGCAGGTGCCGTTGTTATGCTGTCAAAGACTGAAATAACCAGTATCAAACAGTTTACCGAGCCTAACATGACGAATATATCAGCTTATTTTGCTTATGAAGCGCAAACATAACAATCAATTCATATGGTGCAACACCTCTCGGAGGTCGTTATTGTAATTGATGACAGTTAATTTGTCACCTATTGGCTGTGGAAAATAGTAAGCGTTCATGATACATATGGCACATAAAGCCAGCTTGTAGGATTGACAGCTATAAAAAAAGGCCATCGATGGATGACCTTGATTGTTAATTTGAGCTTTGTTCGATTTAACTGAAATTAGAACCAGTTATAGGTTAATGAGGTAAAGAAGTTAATACCGTCAGTATTATAGTCTGGCACCGTAATGTATTTCTCATTGGTGATATTATTTAAACGAGCAGTCATAGTGAGGTCATCTGTCAGTTGGTAATTACCACTGATATTCAACAGCCCATAATTATCGATAGGTTGGGTTTCACCGTTATCATTATAATAATCGCCTACATATTCATATTCAGCACGAATATCTAAGCTTGGTAGACGATAGCCAGCATAGATCAAGCCTTTATGTTCAGGACGAATTTTTAGGAATTTTCCGTCATTGCTGCCGCCAGTATCGTTTTTAGCCTGCTGATAATCATAGCTACCACCGAACAGATAGTTATCGACTATCCAATCTGATGTTAAGGTAATGCCTTCAATTTTTGCCTTATCGACGTTTTCACTGCCACCTGCCCAAGGGTTATTGGCCGTTGGTTTTGCGACATAACTGATTAAATCATCGACTTTATTGTGATAGCCAGTCAAACGCGTCGACTGAAGGTTGTTATCATATTCAATAAAAGCTTCATAGTTGTCGCTGTTTTCGGGCTTTAAATCAGTGTTCCCTGAGCCGGGGTAGTAAAGGTCGTTAAATGAAGGAGCGCGAAACCCTTTTGCGTAGCTTACACCAAGACGAAGATTGGGGTTGATGTGATAAGCACCACCTAAATTATAAGTGGTTTGGTCACCATACTGAGAGTTGTCATCAAAGCGTAAGTTAGCTTGTGCATCGAATTGGTTATTGGTCATTACATAGCCCAAAAATGCACTGGTAACGTCACGGTCATCGATTTCATAAGCCGTTGTATCGATACTTTGGTTTAAATATTCCACGCCATAGACACCTTTACCGACAGGCAAAGTATGTTGTCCAACCAAGCTTATTTGATCTTGCTTAGTGTCGTAGCGGCTACTATAGGCACTATGGTCATCAATTTTATCGATAGAATGACCGTATTGTAATTTAACTGAAGAGTCTGTGAGATAACGCCAGTCAATAAAAACTTGGGCAGCGCCATTTTCTTGATTAGAATAGACATTAGCCAAATCGGTACTGTCGTACTCAGTGGTTGATTTGCTATATAGCGCACTTGCTCCAGCTGACCACTGCTCATTGATACGTTGGGTTAAAGCAGCGCTAAAGTTGTCGCTCTCAAAACCATCGTCATCACTATTGTAGTTATAGATATTTGAAGGTAGGGCGGCATTGAAGCCGTCTGTTTCATTGTGACTGGCTGAAAGGCTCAATGCCGTGCCATTGTCATTGGTAAACTGAGCACTAGCACCGTACAGATATTGATTATGAGAGCCGACGCCAGCAGTCACTGAAAGATTGGTTTTTTTAACATTTGAACCTTTAGTAAAGACTTGAATGACACCGCCCATCGCATCGGCACCGTAAATACTGGAACCTGAGGCGCCATACAATATTTCGATACGGTCAATTTGATCAGCAGGAAGTAGTTGCAGCGAAGCGCCTCCATCACTTACAGAGCTATAACGTATGCCATCGATAAGCACCAATATTTGCTTATTGTCATAACCGCGCATATAGAAGTTTGAAACCTTGCCAACACCGCCATTGCTGTAATGACTAAAACCTGGTTGACGCTTTAATACATCAAGGGCACTTTGGCCTTGATAACGTTGCAATTCTTCGTTATCGATTACACGAGTTTGGGCGATAACGTTGCTCGTCTTAGTGGGCGTACGCGTCGCTGTTACGACGATTTTATCAAGCTCAACTTCTGGTAGCTCGCTATCATTCATGGCGCTGACGACATTTAGTTCACTAGTGGCAGCTGTTGCATTCATGGCAAATACGCTAAGCGTGCTTAAAATACATAACCGAAGATAGGTAGTCGAAGATGTACGTGATAAAGCCATATTTAATTCCAAATTGGTCAAATAAAGAAGTTACAGAAGAGAGAGCCAAGAAGTGCAAAATTACAAAAAGTAATAAATAAACTACACGTCGCCATTATCTATAAAAGTGCTCGACTTATAAACCACTTTAACCTAATTTTTATTCATCATAAGGTGAATATCTCTCAAGGTTAACTGGTCTTTATTGGTTTAACTGCTATCAGCGACTTTTACAAGGTTATTAGATAATGTTGTTGACGAGTGATGATGATTTTTATCATCAAAATTGCTATGTCGTTTATAAAAAGTGAAAGCGTCGTAGGCATAACACGTTTCGCCATAAAAACACGCAATCAAAAGCATTGCTGTCATAAATAATTGCTATTATAGTGGCAGATTTTATCTGTTTTTCGTTATGCCATTCATAAAGCCATGAGGTTTGTTTTGTCTATTAAGCGTAATCTGAGTACTAGTTCCTCGCAATCTCCATCTTCATTAATATTATTAACTAAGACACCGCTAATGGTGATCGCATTTCTTATCGTCATGATATTAAGTGTCATCACGCCACATAGTGCGCTGGCCGCTGAAGCGAGCATACTGGGTGTGGGTGGCACAAAAACGGAAGAAGGAGCTGATACATCGATACCGGATTCATTTGGACGTGATACGCCGCGTCATACTGTACAAGGGTTTCTCAATGCGCTGGGAGAAAACGATTATCTGCTGGCGAGTAATTATTTAAATTTATCTAAGTCTGATAATCCGACTACAATCGTGCGGCAGTTTAAACAAGCGCTTGATGCGGGTGGCCGTTTTCAGCCTGATTTGCAAATTAATAATACGCCTGAAGGCAATTTAACCGATCAGCTACCGCCAAGCCAAGAAAATGTGGGTGTCATCAACGTCAGTGATAAAAGTGTACCGCTGGTACTTGAAAGAGTGGTTTCTAAGCAGGGGGAACAATACTGGCAGTTTTCTACTGATACGCTCAGCTCAATACCAGAAGTCATAGAAAATTCTGAACCCACTTTAGTCTCTCGCTATACCATTGATTCTTTAGAAGGTAAAAAGCTATTCGGCTATCAGTTGGCTGACTTGGTAGCCGCTTTGGCGATGACTATCAGCAGTTTTTTATTCACTTATATTGCCGTATGGCTACTGTATCATTTGTTAAAACTCACTTATCCTCGTGTCCGTGGGGTACCACTGCCATTGCCAGATAGAGTCATATTGCCGTTGGCTGTGGTGATTATGGCACTGATTTTATCTGAGGTGATGGTTTACGCTGGCGTGTCAGTGACCTTGCGCGAGCCGGTCAACCGCTTCGCTGAGATTGCTTCGTGGGTAGCGATAACGTGGTTGTTATTACGCATTATCGACGCCTTATTTACCCGTGCAGTGAATTTAAGCTATAAGAAAAACTATACTGAACGGGTCTCAATTTTGGGACTGCTACGCAAAATCGTCAAAGCGCTGCTGTTGATATTTGCAGTCATCGTCACCTTCGGCAATTTGGGCTTTGATTTAACGACTGGTATTGCCGCATTAGGGGTAGGTGGTTTAGCGTTAGCATTAGGTGCGCAAAAGACCATCGAAAACTTAGTAGGCAGTGTCGTGGTGGTGGCCGATTCGCCCGTACGCATCGGCGACTATTGTAAATTTGGTACTTATGAGGGTACTGTCATCGATATTGGTATTCGTTCATCGCGCGTGCGTACCTTGACCCGTACTATCGTCACCGTACCTAACGGTGATTTTTCATCGATGCAAATTGAAAACTTTACCTCGCGTGATATGTTCCGCTTTTTACATCAGCTATATATCAAACGTACGGCTGATATCGACGTTGTTTTCCAAATGGTTAAGCACTTGGATAAGTTTTTGGATGAGCACGAGTTGACCAACCAAGAATGGAATCAAGTCAATATTTTAGAGTTACGTCAAGATTGCTATATTATTCAATTACAAGCCTACGTCAATGCTAGCGGTATTATTGAATTCTACGACAAGCAAAACGTGTTATTCGTTGATCTGTTAATGCAAGTTAGAAAATATGATGTAGAGCATGCTTTGCCAACACAGCAGCTTATTGTCAAGCAACCAGAACTTCTGGCTCAATTAGAAAATGAAGGCGAAAGTGAGGCAGCTGACAAGAAAGTTGATCAAAAAAATGCTGCTGCTGATAAGCCGCAAGCGGTTAACTTAAGCAAAGATGTGGATACTATTGATAATGAGCAGATAATAGAAAAGCCCAAAGATACCTTAAAAAAGCACATGGTGGATAATAGATACAAGCATATTAATAAGAATCGTAGTTATGCTTTAGCGAGATTAAAGTTCAAACAGGTAAAAAAGAGCTTTCGATTTCCTAAAGTCAAAAACCATGTAGTGAAATAGCCTATTATACTGGCAGAGCTTTTCTATTATTCAGCCAGCCATAATGTGACCATAGGAGTAAACTAGCAGCACTGCGATGTGGCGACCACTCTTTAGTTGCTGTCTCTAATTGCTTTGGTGTTGGGCGTTCTGCTAAGCCTAATAAATGCATCGCAGCGACTTTAATCGCTAAATCATCGACAGCGAGTACATCAGATCGTCCTAAAGAGAATAATAAATACATCTCGGCAGTCCAACGGCCAATGCCAACGACGGCAGTGAGTGTTTTAAGCACCTCGTTATCACTCATTGTGGTTAATGCTTCAAAATCGATATCATGCTCAACCAATGAGCGCGCATAACGAATTTTTTGTTTAGATAGACCTTGTGCTCGCAATATATCGTCTTCTACCTGAATAATCGTTTGCGGTGAGGTGAGGTTAGCGTCAAGCAGTTTTTTCCAAATGCTTGAAGCCGCCGCTACGGAGAGTTGTTGACCCACCATCGCTCTTAGTAGCTGCTCAAAACCACCGGTATTACGTCGTAAGTCTGGTACGCCCACTTGCTCGTAGATAGGAGCAAATCTTGGCTCAATAGCGATCAGTGCGTTGATGTGAAGTTTTAGCTGTTCAGTCGTTTCCATTATTTCAACGGCGTCGATGTTTTCAGCGCTTTCGATAGTCTCAATGATTTGTAAGCTCATGACAGACTTATCCTATATGGTTAAAGCTATTCAACATGAATGAAGCTATTTATAGTCGATTAACCATAAAATTCATACCAGCAGAATGTTATGGCAATCGTACGTATTTTATTTTGAATTACTAGAGTATAAATTCAGTATCACTATAAAAAAAGGACTGCATTAGCGCAGTCCTTTTTTGTTCCTAAACCGAAAAGCCTATTCGCTATCTGTTTTAGATTTTTTTAATAATACCAATACTGCGCCATTGCCACCGTCTTTTGGTGGGGCTGAGCAAAATGCCAATACTTCTGGCAATTGACGTAACCAACCATTGACGCAGGTTTTGAGAATCGCTTCACTACCTTTACCATGGACAATTTTTACCATAGTTTCGTTATTTTGCTTAGCTTGGCTGAGCAGTTGAGTCATTGCAACTCGCGCTTCTTCAATCGTACAGCCATGAATATCAACCGCATCATACCAACGTAATTTACCCTGTTTTAATTGGGTAAATACTTTGGTTTGTAGCGTTGGATTCTTATAAGATAAGTAGGCTTCACCAGCGACAGGATTAAGGAGCGCTTGCATGTCCGATAAGCCAGCACCTAAGTCTGCACCTTCACTACCTTGAGCTGCTGCACGCTTTGATAGCGTCGCTGCGTCAGGTTTTTTGGCTTTTGCTGCATTGGCCGGTGAGCGCACGTTTTTATCATCGAGCTGATTCACGCCATGCATCGCTTGCATAAACAATACTTTATCATCATCGATATGCTCAGAGTCTAACTGTTTAACAGTTTTTTTGACTTGTTTTTGCGTGAGCAAGGAGACAGGCTCAGTTGGTTTTCCATTGTCGCCATCAGGTGAGGTGGTATCACGACCTTTGCTTAGTTGACCTTTAAGTTCTTTAAGTTGGTCTTGCATTTCTTTTGAAAACAGAGAGTTTGACATAATAATTAATGTATCGTTGGTTAGTGAGTGAATGTACTAATGATTGACCAAGTAATAAAGCCAATTAATAGAGTGATCAGTATCATGCTGGCTTTGTTTAAACCACCTAAGCTATTTGACTTTAAGCTGTTTTAACTTACTTTACGCCTGTGTTGCGACGCTCGCAAGTAAGGATTGTAATGCTCGTCCGGGATGATCAGTCTTCATGAACTGCTCACCAATTAAAAAGTGCTGAATATTATGGCTCAGCATTAAGCGAATATCGTCTGCACTATGGATGCCACTTTCGGTGACGATAAGTGGTCGCTGTAAGTTATCATTTGGATTAGCAGCCAGAGCATCATTACTAGCTAGCTCTCGTAATAGTGTATTCTTTAAATCAAGCGTGGTTTGTAAGTCTACCGTAAAGGTATTCAAATCGCGATTATTGATACCATAGATATTGTGCTCTGAACGTGGCAATTGTAAAGCACGTTCAAGCTCGCCTGCTGTATGTATCTCTATCAATACGTCCATACCAAGCTCAATACTCAGCGCATGTAATTCTTTTACTTGCGTATCATCAAGGCACGCCATAATCAGTAATATACAATCGGCACCTAGCAAATAAGACTGATAAATCTGATAGACATCGACCATAAAGTCTTTACGTAATATCGGCAGCTCACAAGATTGGCGTGCTTGAGTTAAGTAGCTATCGTCACCTTGGAAATAATCGCGATCGGTCAACACTGACAGACAGCTAGCACCTGCTTGTTCATATTGCTTAGCAAATTCGGCCGGCGCAAAATTGTGATTAATAACACCTTTAGATGGCGAGGCTTTTTTTATTTCGGCAATGATGCCAATATCAGCGGCTCGTAAAGCATTGGCAAAACCGCGACGAGGCTGTCTATTAGCAGCAACTTGTGATTTTAATTCCTCAAGCGATAACTCATTACGAGCAGTGGCAACCTCGTCGTGTTTGGTGGCGACGATACGCTGTAACACCGAAGGAATATCTGAGCGGGAGGTCGTATTAGTAATCATGGCGGTATCCAAATATGGTTAAATATAAATAAACAATCATAGCGTGAACTGTGTACTGATACATTTAAATTATCATCATAAAAAATAATAGTCGTTAATTTGCCGCTGCTAGTTGCTGCGTATAATTAGCCAACGCTTCAAGCTTAATTAACGCATCACCATTTTGGATAACTTTCTGTGCTCGGCTTACACCATTTGAATAGTTGCTGGCAAGCCCTGCAGTATATATCGCCGCGCCTGCATTTAACGCAATCATATCACGCGCTTTGAGCACGGCGCGATCATTGGTATCTGACCCTGATAAAGCGGCACGAATCAGCTCTAGGCTTTGCTCTGGAGAATCGACATCCAAGCCGATTAAGGTTTGTGATTCAACACCGGCATCTTCTGGCATCATCTCATAGACGGATATTTCTCCATCTTTTAGCTCAGCCACTGTGGTCGATGTTGCAAGACTGATTTCATCTAAACCATCTTTTGCGCCGACGACCATCACATGGCGTGCGCCTAGGTTTTTCATGACTTTCGCTAAGGGCTCACACAGTTGCGCGGTAAAGACGCCAATGACCAAGTTGGGCGTGCCAGCAGGGTTGGTGAGCGGGCCTAAAATATTAAAAATCGTCCGCGCTTTTAGCTCGCGGCGCACTGGATTGGCGTAACGCATCGCACTATGATGATTGGGCGCAAACAAAAAGCCAATACCTTGATTTTCGATACACTCTTGTGCTTGCTCAGGTGTCAAAGACAAGCTGATACCAGCCTGCTCAAGTAAATCTGAGCTACCAGACTTGCTAGAAACGCCGCGGTTACCATGCTTGGCCACTTGCGCACCTGCTGCAGCTGCAACCAAAGCCGCCGCTGTAGACACGTTAAATAAATTGGCACCATCACCGCCTGTACCAACGATATCGACCAAATAATGACAGTTTTTCGGTGCGATATTGGCTGCTAGAGCACGCATCGCACTAGCCGAGGCAGTAATCTCATCGATTGACTCACCTTTCATACGCAGACCGGTCAAAATAGCGCCCATCATGGCATCGCTGCATCTACCTTGCATAATGATGAGCATCACTTGATACATCTCATCAAAAGTCAAATCAATATGCTGAAAAATTCTACCTAAGGCGCGAGTCAGTAGCTGATGAATACTCTCATCAGACAGATGACTGATATCTTCGGGATTCTGATTCAGAGTAGAAGAAACATCCTGCATAATAGCAGTGGTCATAATATTCTCACTTATTATTATCTTTTATATTTTTGGTTTAAATAAATTGGTTAAACTAAACGTAGCAGCTCTTGCTATATCATTGGTTATAGACCGCTTGCTGATAAAAAGATTATTGGTACATAGCTAGCCTACTTGTGGCAACTCATCTGCGTTTACTACTGCTAAGTCATGCGCTTGCAAAAAGTTATTGAGCAACTGATAGCCCGCTTCGCTTAAAATAGACTCAGGATGGAACTGAACGCCTTCAATAGCAAATTTGTGATGGCGAATGCCCATAATTTCTTCAATACTACCATCGTCATGCTGTGTCCAAGCGGTGACTTCAAAGCAATCGGGTAAGCTTGACTTATCCACCACCAGCGAGTGATAGCGGGTGAATTGTGCAGGGTTAGGTAAGTTGGTAAAAGCACCTGTACCATTATGATAGACCGCAGATAAACGTCCATGCATAACTTCGCCAGCTTTGACGACCTTTCCTCCGAACGCCTGTCCGATAGCCTGATGACCCAAGCAAATACCTAATATTGGGATGATGCCTTTAAAGGTCTCGATGACCTCTAGTGAGATACCTGCATGGTCAGGATCGCAGGGTCCAGGACCGATGACAATGATATCAGGTGCAAGGGCTTTGATCTCTTTGATACTGATCTGATCGTTACGCCAAACGGTGATGTCCTGCTGCAATTCGCCGAAGTACTGTACAATATTGTACGTAAAGCTGTCGTAATTATCGATCATCAGAATCATTATGGCTTCAACTCATTGATTTGGTTTTGCTTTTAAGTACTGTGCAGTGCTTGGCTTATCTCTGTTGCTTTTCACTTATCTTAATTTATCAGGTTAACTGACTTTTATTACAGCAAATGCTCTTTTAGACGTCGTTATCTTACCACTATTTTGCAGTCTATCAAATGTAGCGCATCTGTATGCTGACGAGCGATAAATAAAAAGTATTTTTAATTATTAATTAGAGGTAGCAGTGCATAATCAAACGGGTTAAACGAAAATGTATTTTCTAAACACACCAAATTAATGCGCTATAAGGGTGCACAGGTAGTCAGTAAAAGCATTTATGTCGCACTTTTATAGTGCGTTTATTAGAATGTTAAATGCTTGATAGTTATCGATAGGCACAACCATAATATGACTATATTAATCTAAAATATTACTATATTTTCTATAAGTTATTATATTTATTGATAATAAATATAATGTTTAATGGTAGGTGGTCTCGGTATCTCGATAGATTGGCATAGCAGTTGCAGTTTTATTGTATAGCAATATATTATGTTGCTCAGCGGCAGAGGATTTTTACTAATAAGCATTTGAAGAGTTCAGCATTATGAGTCAGATGTTGTTAAAATAGCAGCTGCATTTATTTGGCCAATAAATATTCGCCGCTACTCATCAAGAAAAACACTGGTTCATAGCGCTAATAACAAGTATAAAGCTCAAAATATTATTGGATTTAACAATACTGTTTTTTAGAAACAGGTTTTACATTTTCTATCTATAACCGCTTTAAATATTAACCTTTAATCTCAGTACCATGATAACCACAAGGGAAACTATCTATGTCAAATAAACTACTAGACCTTATCAAATCATCTAATGCCAAATGGGTGGACTTTCGTTTCACCGATACTCGCGGTAAAGAGCATCATATGAGCTTCCCAGCTCATAGCGTTGACGAAGAATCGATGGAAGATGGCAAAATGTTTGACGGCTCATCTATTGCTGGCTGGAAGGGTATTGAAGCCTCAGATATGATTTTGCGTCCTGATCCTGAGACCGCATTTATCGACCCATTCTTCGATGCAGTTACCGTTGTCGTAACTTGTGACATCATTGAGCCGTCAACCTTACAAGGCTATGACCGCGATCCACGCTCTATCGCGCGCCGTGCCGAAGAGTATTTAAAATCAACGGGTATCGGTGATACAGCTTATTTCGGTCCTGAGCCTGAATTCTTCGTATTTGACGAAGTAAAATGGTCGATTGACATGTCTGGTGTGAGCCATGAGATTGTCGCTGAAGAAGCAGCATGGTCAACTAATAAAGACTACGAATGGGGCAACATGGGTCATCGTCCACGTGTCAAGGGTGCTTACGTACCAGTGCCTCCCGTTGATAGCTCACAAGATATGCGTACCGTGATGTGTGAGCGTATCGAAGATATGATTGGTGAAGGTTGCATCGAAGTACATCATCATGAAGTTGCCCCTTGTCAGTTAGAAATTGGTGTGGCATTCAATACCTTAGTACGGAAGGCTGATGAAGTGCAACAGCTAAAGTATGCGGTACATAATGTCGCGCATCAATTCGGTAAAACAGCCACCTTTATGCCAAAGCCAGTCGTTGGTGATAATGGTTCAGGTATGCACGTGCATATCTCTATCTCAAAAGACGGCGTCAACACTTTCTCAGGCGATGAATATGCGGGTCTGTCTGAGTCTGCGTTATATTTCATCGGTGGTATCATTAAGCATGCTCGTGCGTTAAATGCGATTACCAACCCATCGACTAACAGCTATAAACGTTTAGTTCCGCATTATGAAGCGCCAATTAAGCTTGCGTACTCTGCATCTAACCGCTCAGCATCTATCCGTATTCCACACGTCAGTAGCCCAAAAGCGGTACGTGTTGAAGCGCGATTCCCTGATCCAGCAGCCAACCCATATTTAGCCTTTGCTGCTCTATTGATGGCAGGTCTTGACGGTATTCAAAACAAAATGCATCCAGGTGAAGCCGCTGATAAAAACTTATATGACTTACCACCAGAAGAAGAAGCGCTCATCCCAACAGTTGCTGAGAACTTAGAAGTGGCACTACAAGCACTAAAAGAAGATCACGAGTTCTTATTAAAAGGTGATGTGTTCACCAAAGAGATGTTGGAAGCCTATATAGCGCTTAAACAAGAAGAAGTACAGCGCGTCAATATCACGGTACATCCCGTTGAGTTTGACTTGTACTATAGCTGCTAATTTGTGGTTAAAACGCTAGATTATTGATAAAAAAACCAGTTAAGTTACTCTTAGCTGGTTTTTTTAATGTCTATGAAATATAAGTCTAATCATGTAGATTATGCGTCTTTTATATAAATCATAATGACGGTAAATATTTTAGCGGTGATAAAGTCGTTAATAATAAGAAATAAGGTGAAAAGTCCGTGGTGAATTATTCTTTATTGACAGCATATTTATTGGCTATTGTATTATTTTTAGGAACGCCAGGCCCAGTAACTATACTGGTGATTAGCGCCAGTGTCAAAAGTGGCTTTCGTGCAGGACTGGCTACAATTGCTGGAACTAATATTGCCTCACTGATTTTGATAGCGCTCTCGTTTATTATCATCCAAGGAGTGTTTGCCGTTAGTGAAACTGCAATGTTGTGGTTGACATTTTTTGGTACGCTATACCTTTTTTACTTCTCTATCAGTATCATTAGAGATAAGATAGACCTTCAGCAAACGCTACAACAAAACAGTAAGCGTGTGAGCAAAAATCATTTCAAAGATGGTTTTTTAATTGGTATCTCTAATCCTAAAGATATTTTGTTTTTTATTGCTTTTTTCCCTATATTTTTAGCCGTTACCTCTGATACTTATGTATCTATGATAACGCTTACTTTGGTATGGATTGTTTTAGATTATAGTATTTTATCTATTTATGCTTTTATCTTTTCAAAAGTCAGTAATAACCGAGCAGCAAATATTATCAGTAAGTTATCTGGTATTATCTTATTATTGATTACGATTTATGTTTTTTATGAGACCAGTAAGAGATTGTTTTTCTAAGATATAGGGTAGAATAGACATTACTTAGATATTTTTTTCTATTAGATTTTAATAGTTAATCTATTTTCACAGGCGCTACCAGATGGCCCATAAAAACATTATGCAATATCAGTTATGATACTTATAAAAATTCGATGATTAGGCCAACTGACTATGTACTCAGTATTTGAATATAAAAAGAATAACCGCCGCTTATTAACTGGCTTGCTAATTTGCACAGCCAGTCTTTATGCGCCGATGGTAAATGCTGCCGCTATTTATAAAGTCGTCGATGAAAAGACGGGTCAAGTCACTTTTACCGATCGTCCGCAGAACTACGAGCAGACAGCCGGTAAGCAGATTACTGAAACCCATATTACTACTGATTCCAAGAGTAGCTCTAGTAATGTGTCTACAGCAGCGAATCAAACGACCAGTACAGCACCACCGACGACAGTCGCTACTAAAGCGCCGCGTGTAAATTATCAGTTAACCATGATTGAGCCTAGCGAAGAGCGTGCGTATCGTCGCCCTGCACAAAGTATCATCGTCAATCTACAGCTAAAACCTGCATTGCAAGCAGGCGATAGTGTGAGTATTACGCTTGATGGTAATGAAGTCGCTCAAGGTTTGAGTACATCGATTTCAACTGTTGATATTCTGCCAGGTTCTCATGTTATCAATGCTGTGATTAAAAACGCGAAAGGGCAGACGCTAAAACAAATCTCACGTACTGTTTATGTGATTCAAAATACGCAGACATTGCAAAACAATAAGAAAATTGCCCAGCAGCTTTTGGCTTATCAGCGTCTACCTTGGCATCAAAAAGTGCTATTAAAACTGCGTCAAGATGGCAAACAACCCAATATGCAATCGTTTACCAAACCAATCGCTGATAAACCCATGACTCTTGAGCAGCCAGTGATAAAATAACTCGCAGTAAATAATGCTAAATATTGACTGATATCAGATAGATTTAAATCATCAGGTTAAAGCTATCTATATAAAATAAGGACAGTCACTGGATTCAGTGACTGTCCTTATTTTTAGAAACTATTAATGATATTAATGATATCTATCTTTTTAACTTATTTGGTTAACTCAATCGTGCCATTAGCAGTCACTGAAATCGTACTATTACCAGATTCAAAGTTTTGGCTTGGTACTGACGCATCGGCCGATTCAGCTTTCATGCTCATCGCGTTATACATAGGACGTGGATAGTTGCTGCCAGTGTTTAGGTTAACGTTGACGACACGATAGCTGCGCGCATCCCATGCCCGAGTCATATTTTTAGCTTGTTGCTGAAAGGCGCGTGAAGCATCAGTCATTAGTTTTTGCTCTAACGCATTCTTTTTGATATCTGAAACCCCGAAGCTGAGGTTCTCCATCACTAATGTCTCTTGCAAGTCTGCAATCAGCTGGCTAGTCGCGGTAAAGTCGGTACTTTTTAAATCTATATTTGCCTGTCCTGTCCAACCGATGATTTTGTTATTTTTATCATAGCGTGGATAGGTACGCTGTTGTCCCGTACTAACGGTGACAGTCGGGTAGCGCTTGGCGATTTTTAAGGCATTGTTAATTGATGTGTTTAGTGTGGTTGCCAATGCTTTGGCATCGGTTGCCTGTGCTTTTTTGTATAAGCTGGCAGTGACCTCATCGTTTTGAATCTCTTCTTTGACTTCTGCTTGGAAAGTAAGCTGGTCATAGCCCGTTGGTTCTGCATGAGCACTGCCCATCATGACGGTTAGTAGACAAGCAGTGCCAGTGGCGAGAGCGGCTTTATTGATTAGAGTGGTTTTCATGGTAATCTCCGAAATAAAATTGATATTAATATTGATTATGTTCAACTAAAAATTATTTTCTGTATTAAAAGCGATGGTACTAGAGCTTATAGACGCGCATTTTATTTATTAGAAGACGTTTAGTGCTTTTAGCTTCATTAGCTAAAATAGCAAAATTCAGATGAGTTGCTGTGAGAATTTTGTCACTTACGGTTACGGGCTGTGTGTTACGGAGTAGGTTGCTGGCTAGATTGCTAGCTAGATTACGAGGTTCTTTATCATATAAACCAATCTGTTTGACGAATGGGGTTGTAATAATAAAAAATTCTTGTATAATCTGCAACTGGTGGCTCCATTGGTAGCCTCGCAACATTGTTCTATGAATCCCGCCAGGACCGGAAGGTAGCAACGGTAATAGTTATAATGTGTGCCGAGGATGTGCTTTTGGAGTCGCTTTTTTTTGCCTAAAATTTGATGATGGCATTAAAAAAGCGTTTGAAATGTTTTATTCTGACAATAAGCCCTTCATTGTAAAGGGCTTTTTTTTCGCCTGTATTCCATCCGATTTTAAACTTTGAGTTATAAATATGGGTTAAAATACAATGTAGTAACCTTTAATAACAATAACTTCCGTTATCAATGCGAAACGTTTTGGGGTTTTATGATGAAAATGTTTGTTTGGCTGTTCATTGCAGTAGTGATATTGATCGTGGTCTTTGGGGTATCAATCTTTAATAAATTGGTACGCGCTCGTAATCAGGCAAAAAATGGCTTTGCTCAAATAGATGTACAGCTTAAACGTCGTCATGATTTAATTCCAAACTTAGTTGAAACCGCCAAGCGTTATTTAACGCACGAAGAAGAAACGCTGACTCGTGTTATTAGTGCGCGTAACCATGCTCAAAGTCTACAAGACTCTACTCAGCATCAGCCCGATTCGCTTGAGCATATGGCGTTATTTGCTAAAGCAGAGAGCATGTTATCTAAAGCTTTAGGTCAATTTTCTGCCGTGGTAGAAGCATATCCTGAGTTAAAGGCAGATAGTATGATTAAAGAGCTGATGGATGAGCTGACCAATACTGAAAACCGCATTGGTTTTGCGCGTCAGCATTATAATGATAGCGTGATGTTTTACAACAATGATCGCGAAGTATTTCCAAATAATTTGATTAGCACGACCTTTGGATTTCGTCCATTAAGTCAATTGGTGTTTGAAGATAGAAAGGCGATTGCTCAAGCACCGGTTGTTAATATGAGCTAGTGTTCTACTACATTCATAGGCTCAAATGTATTTAGCATTCTTTAGGTCAGGCAAATAGATGGATTTTTTTGGTGAACAGCGTACACGCACTCAGCGCAGTCTATTACTTTACGGGCTATTTTTTCTTATTATATTTGCCCATATGGCTGTGGCACTCGGTGTCATGGCGCTGTTGCTCACGCTATTTACTGGTGGCATTTATTATTGGGCATTGATACTGGTTATTGTATGGACGATAGGCAGCTTCGTCATTGGTAGTTTTTTGGAGTATGGACGCTTAGCAGCAGGTGGTCGTGCGATTGCTCAGCGAGTTGGCGCAGTTCGGTTGTTTGTTGACCATAGCCAAGATGCTTGGGAGCATAGTCGCGGGGTCAGCCATCAGCATGAGCCGGTACAAAAGGTTCGCTTTAGCACGCGTCATATCGCGGTACGTGATGAGCGTGATTTTCCGCCTGTTTACCGCCGGTATTATGAAATTGCCCAGCAGCTGGCCATTGCTTCAGGTTTGAGTATGCCAATTCTATATGTGCTGCCTGATGAGCAAGGGATTAATGGTTTCGTCGCGGGTCGTTATAGCCAAGATATGGTGCTAGTGGTGACCCAAGGGGCGCTTGATAAGCTATCTGATGAGGCACTATACGGGCTCATTGGACATGAATATGGTCATATATTGCATGGTGACGCTACGTTCAATCTACAGCTAATGGTGGTGTTGGCAGGATTACAGCTGTTATATGATTGGAGTGATTCTGTTAATAATATTGGCTCTAGCCGTCACAATAATCATCACAATTATTTCGATAATGCTGTTAATCAAAATAAACCTTTACCACAAAGAGCCATTGATAGTCATGCTCGCAGCACTGAGGTACAAACGGCAAGTTTTACGACTCATAGTGAGTGGGTAACCTACTGGAAAAAGCAATCCCAAAGCCAGCAGTCATCAGTTAAAAGTCAGGCAATGTGGTTACAAAATAGACGAGACACTGATCGGCAAGCACCTCGTAACATTTGGACATTGCTGATACACGGATTGAGCTTCTCGAGTATGGCCAGTGCTCAGCTGATTAAACACAGCTTTAACCGTGAGCGTGAATTACTCGCCGATGCCACCAGTGTGCAGCTCACGCGTTCGCCGGCGATTATGGAAACCTTACAAGCCATTCATAAAGATTCGCTAGGCTCACGCTTAACAGGTATCGCTGATATCAATGGACTCAGTCATTTCTTCTTTGCCAGTAGTGGCGCAGATTTAGGTGACTTGTCGTGGTTTGCTACGCATCCAAGCTTAGCTGAACGTATGAGTGCTATTAATGCCAATGTTTACCAAAAATTTGCTGTACAAGTCGCCAAGGAAAAGCGCGTAAATCAAAACAAAATCAAAGAGATATATGAGCAGCGCCGCTTGGGTGATTGGGGAGTAATAACAGCAAATAGCCTAAGTAAAATTACGCAAGGAAAAACTCTGCTTAAATCTCAATTATTATCTAATAGCAATAAAATAGTTAATACAGCTGATAATGAAATTATCGATTACCCTAATAGTATTATTAATGAAAAAATCTCTACTTTCAATCAAAGCGAACTTAGCAATAAGTTAGAAACTGATGAGGGACTTGAGTTTGTCGTAGAGGCAGATATCATTATCGATGGACGCTTGCAGGTAAAGGCGCGTGAGATTGGCACTTATAAGCTGCTAAAGCCGTGGCAAGCAAAACCTAACAGCGATTTGCCGATTGCAACTTTAATCAGTATTGATGATA
The DNA here is from genome assembly GCF_028895345.1 of Psychrobacter sp. DAB_AL62B. Taxonomy (NCBI): domain Bacteria; kingdom Pseudomonadati; phylum Pseudomonadota; class Gammaproteobacteria; order Moraxellales; family Moraxellaceae; genus Psychrobacter; species Psychrobacter sp. DAB_AL62B. Next base: position 569,722 of record NZ_SAXC01000001.1, on the reverse strand, counting down.
TACAAAAAGTCTCGTTACCCCAGTATATTCTCAATCACATTCATCATCCGCTAGGGGCACTCGCACTTATCGAAACGGTAATGCTATGCCATCAAGGTCGCATACTCTCGACGACTGCAACTTATGATTTGGCTGATATTTGGATTGGTATTCCTAGTGATAAAATATATGCTACGACCGATGATGATATTAAATCTAAAACTGGCATTGCTAGCGATGAGAAAAATTTACCGCATACAATAGATCATAAGTTATTAGAGATGGTTGCCAGTATCGACCGCCGCTTAGATAATGCTTTAATTATGCTAGCGATAAAACAACTGTCTCAACATGATTTATCTGAAAATGCTATCAATGAATTACGTTTAAAGAGTGAAAGCAGCCATAGCAACCAAAGTTACCAGAATTATATTCAGCAAGAAAAATGTCGTAAGATGCTTAGTCGCTATCAAAAGGGTATTCTTGAGTTATTTGAAATTCAGCTAACAGCCAATTTAAGCAAAAATTTTGCTGATAATTTAATGAATGAAGGAGATGATATTGGTAAGTTTAAACCAGTATTCACTCATTCAAATAATACCAAATCACGAACACCATCGATTTTAGCATTATGGCAGGCGCTGCATTTACAGCAGCTTCTACCCGTATTGACTACAATGCTAAATGATGAATATTCAAATGAATACTTTTCTTGGCAGCAAAAAATGCAAGCTGGCAGGAATGATATAGTTGCCCAACTTGATCCTTCGGGTCAAATTTTTAAGAATATTGGAGTTGCTGAGCGTTCGATACTTACTTTATTGGCTTATCGCTTATCAAACGATGCTAAAGGTCAGATGACGCCAGCGCTCGACGTTAATAATACCAGTGTTGCTCATTATGCCGTGGACTTACGACGTCAAGCGCGCTTGATTGATATTGATTTAGCAGCTGTTAGCGAGGCAAACTTACAATGGTTGCTGCTTACTGCACAGAATTTAAATAGTGTTCAACTACTGGCGTTGCTAGAAGCTGTGCCTATCTTTGAGTCCTCTACCGCAGATCTTAAGCATGACGATAACATTCAAGAAAACCAACAAGAGCGGCAACAGCGCAGCGGTCAAATAGATTATAATGCGACTATCAATAAGTGTTACGCTTATAATGATTACCGGCAATGGCTGAGTACATTGCATACGGCAATGTTACACGATACGATAGTCAGTCAGGATGAATATGATTGTTTAACCTTACTATCAGAACACTGGTTAAAGGTTCGACAGCTTTTTTGATAGCTTTTATTAATTGGGTTCGTTTAAGAGCTGCTGAGCTGATATTTAGCAGACAACAAACTGGATGCCATAATTCATTATTTAACAGTGTTTTTAGTATGGTTTTTGAGATTAAAATTTGTAAACCCATTTAAGATAAATAGGATAGTAGAGTTGTATGAGTGATATCCAAGACCCGCTGGTTGTATTGCAGCATCGTATGCAGCAGCGTCAGATTTTAGCGATGATGGGTATCAATCAGTGGGTACAGCCGAATTCTGAAACGATGAATATCGCAGATATCTCTGCGCCTACTATTCTTGATCCGACCACACATGATACTGGTACTGCACCTATTTCTTCTGCTACAACTATTAAACAGCCAAACGTTGCATCTTCCAATATTGATGCTATCAACGTTGAGATGTCACATATAATATCTGCGGATGCTCCATCAAGCATGATAGATGATGAGTCTACTAATCATTATTATGACAATGTTAATGTTGATGCTAATGAGAAAAGTTTAAGCTATCCTGACCAACAAAGCCCTGTTACCTATAGTTTTGACACTACTGTCCCTGATATCTCTAATACAGCCGTTACGCCCCTCATAGATACTGTCGTCCAGCAAGCCGCTATTTCTAACATCAATAACACTGATAGCTTTAAAGATGATGGTTTTAAAGAGGAGATCTTTAAAAAAGTAGCACCGTTTGACTTGCAAGGTGGTCGCTACGGTAGCTGGGTGATATTGGTTGATATCCAAGCCCTTAATAATGACAGTCAAAAACTATGGCAAAATATCACGCAAGCGCTATCAATTACCTGTGAGACGACATCATTTCCTATCTGTGAAGGTATGGATACGGCTGAGCTTGCCAATGCCAGCCTTGCTGGATATGTCTTTAAAATTGGTCGCAGTGAAGAGATACGAGTGGCGGCATTAACGCCGTTGCCTGAAGAGCTTGAACATCCCAATCTTACCACTGTACCCACATTGGATGAAATGCTTGCTGATAGTTGCTTAAAACGTCAGTTTTGGGAGCAGTTGTCAAGTCAGGGTTAAAGACTGGCATGTTGCTGTTATAGATATTGAAAATAGTAATGAAAAAATAGAGATAAGATTTATATTAATGGGATTTTAAAGCTGCAGGTTTTAAAATTGGGTTTTTAAAACTTATATAATAACACTGATATAACAACGATGATTTCATCATATTTAGGATAATGATTATGACGACTAAAGCTGCTCCTAACCGTGTACCTAACTTTTCAGCGGGTCCTGCCACCATACCAACTGCCGTACTATCACGTGCTCAAGAAGAATTACTTGATTGGCAAGGTCGCGGTATGTCAGTGATGGAAGTGAGTCACCGTAGTAAAGAGTACATTGCCATTACCGAAAAAGCTGAAACCAAATTACGCTCGTTGATGGACATTCCAGATAACTATAAAGTGCTGTTTTTACAAGGCGGTGCCAGCTTACAGTTTTCAGCGATTCCATTGAATCTGTTAAATGGTGGACGCGCAGATTATCTAACGACGGGTACTTGGTCAGGTAAAGCCATCAAAGAAGCACAGCGCTATGCAAAGCTTGGTCTTGGTGACGTGAATTTAGTAGCAACCGGTAAAGATGGTAATTTTACTGACGTGCCAGCCCAAAGCGATTGGACGATTAGCGACGATGCGGCGTATTTCCACTACTGCGCCAATGAAACGATTCATGGTTTACAGATATTTGAACCACCACAAGTTGATGCGCCCATTATCGTTGATATGTCTTCTTGTATCTTGTCACAGCCAATCGACGTCTCTAAATTTGGCATGATTTACGCGGGTGCACAAAAGAATATTGGCCCTGCAGGTCTAGTGATTGTCATCATCCGTGAAGATTTATTAGGGCAGGCAAGTGAGTGGTGCCCGCTACTGATGAACTATGAACATCAAGCTGAGAAAGAGTCGATGTCAAACACACCAGCGACCTATTCTTGGTATTTAGCAGGTTTGGTTTTTGACTGGTTAGAAGAGCAGGGCGGCGTCGCGGCTATCGGTAAAATCAACCAGAAAAAAGCGGATTTACTTTACAAGACGATTGATGATAGTAGCTTTTATAGTAATCCAGTGGCCCCTAAGTATCGCTCTATCATGAACGTGCCGTTTACCTTAGCTGATAGCGACCTTGATAAAGTGTTTTTAGAAGAGTCAGAAGCAGCAGGCTTACTGCATCTAAAAGGTCACCGCGATGTGGGCGGTATGCGTGCCAGTATTTACAATGCCGTATCACTAGAATGGGTACAGCAATTGGTCGACTTTATGATAGCGTTTGAAAAGAAACACGCTTAAATACTGCTAAGGTTTTAATTATTGCTAAGTTTTAGAAAAAGACGCAACTTTTATAAGCTGCGTCTTTTTTATGAGGAATGAATATGCTTCTTGGTTGAATAATACGTCAAGCAGCCTACTTAATCCTGTAAAGCATTAGGTTAAAAAACCTAAGTTTGTTATGATGAAATTTTGCGGTATTTATCACTTTTAGTGATTTCTTATTTAAGCTGTCATTAGCTTGCCGTTATTAGGTAATTTTTCAATATAGTCATTGGTTGCATACAGGGTTGGTGATAACTTCATTATGATAAAAAATGCCACACTAAAAACCATTTTATTAGTTGCAGTTGTGAGCTGCATGCCTGTCAGTTACGCTGTGCCAATTACCACTACTGCGCTTGGGCATAATAGTCCTACTGAATATATTGACGCGCCCTTTATGCCCTATGCCAATCCAAATGCACCCAAGGGTGGCACATTATCGCTTGATGCACGTGGTACTTTTAATGCAGCCAATAAATGGATGACTACTGGGGTGGCGATGGTTGGCACCGATTATCTATATGACACCTTGATGACTGGCTCATTGAATGAAGCATTTACTATGTATCCGCAGCTGGCAAGTAAGGTAACTTATGACCCTGATGATACCAGTTGGATTATTTACCATATCAATCCTGCTGCGCGCTTTTGGGATGGAATGCCGGTTACCAGTAGTGATGTTAAAGCAACTTATGATGCAGTATTAAATAAAGGACCGATGTATATTCGCAGCTATTTGAGTGACATTAAAGACATTCAAATTATTGATAAGCAACGCGTGAAATTTGTCTTTGCCTCTGATGACAATAAAGAGATTTTATTAACGGTTGGACAGTTTCCTATCTTTGCCAAATCCTCTATCGATACTGATTTTGAGAAAATCACTCTGACGCCATTGATGGGCAGTGGGCCTTATAAGCTTGGACGCGTCGACGCCGGTCGTTCGATTAGTTACGTGCGTGATCCCAATTATTGGGGTCGTGATTTGATGGTTAATCGCGGTCGTTATAATTTCGATATGATTAAATTTGTGTATTATCAAAGTGATGAGATTGCCTTTGAGGGTTTTAAATCTGGTCAATATCGTTTTCGCCCTGAAAACAAAGCCTCTAATTGGGCAACGGGCTACAATTTCCCTGCCGTCAAAGCAGGCCTGGTTAATAAAGAAACGATAAGCAGTGAAAACCCAGTGCCGATGCAAGGACTGGTGATGAATATGCGCCGGCCAATTTTTCAAGATATTCGCGTTCGTCAAGCACTGAGCAAGGCTTATGATTTTGAGTGGATGAATAAGACTTTATTTCATGGACAGTATGAACGCTTACAAAGCTTCTTTCATGGCTCAGAGCTTGCTGCAACAGGCAAACCATCTGCTGAAGAAATGAAAGTACTCACCCCTTTATTATCCAAGCTTGAACCGATTCAGCGGCAAGCCGTATTGACTGAATGGCAATTACCAACCAGTGACGGTAGTGGTTTTAACCGTGAAGGATTATTAGAAGCGCGGCAGTTATTACTCGATGCTGGGTTTTACTATAACGATATGAAGTTATATCAGCCCAATGGCATGCTCGCTCAGATTGAGATTCTGATGACGGGCGAAACCATGGGTCGAGTACTGCTACCTTATATTCGCAATTTAAAGCGTCTAGGGTTTGATGTGACGCTACGTCAAGTCGATGGACCACAATATTACGAACGCGTGCGCCGTTTTGACTACGATATGGTAACAGATGTATTTGCGCAGAGTTTATCCCCGGGTGCAGAACAAGCAGCATTTTGGGGCAGTGCAGCCGCTGACCAAGTTGGTAATAGGAATACGATTGGCATTAAAAACCCAGCCATTGATCAGGTAACAGCAGCACTTGCGAATGCTGAAAGCCGCGACGAGATTATTTTATATACTCACGTACTTGATCGTCTGCTCCGTGCGGGTCACTATTTAGTGCCGTTATATGGTAAATCTGCAACCAACGTTGCCTACTGGAATCAATATCGTCATACTGAGAAACTACCGTCCAATGCTATCGGTATCGACTACTGGTGGACAGATAAAGCGGCAGAAGCTCGCATTAATCAATATTTAAAACAATAAGCGACAGTGATTTTCGATTTGAAAAACTCAATAGAAATTAGCAATAAAAACAACGACTGGTAAGGATTTAACATGAGTATTTGTATTCACCCCATTAAAGCATTTAATGATAATTATATTTGGACACTAATTAATGACAGTAACAAACAGGCGATTGTCATTGATCCGGGTCAAGCTGAGCCAGTAGTCGATTATCTGGAAAAAAATGAGTTGGAGCTGACTTCAATTTGGACCACCCATCATCACCATGATCATATCGGCGGCGTCGCAGAGCTACAAGAGTCCTATCCGATGACGCATCTGGTAGCGCATGCTGAACATAACGTCGATGAAGATCAGACCATAAAAGATGGCAGTACGGTGAGCGCATGGGGCAACGCAGCGCAAGTATGGGACGTATCTGGTCACACTGCCAGTCATATGGCTTATATTTTAGATATCGAAGGTCGTAAGCATTGTTTTTGCGGTGATACACTATTTAGTGCTGGTTGTGGGCGTGTTTTTACTGGAACTATTGAGCAATTACATGAGAGCTTTAAGCGTCTAGACGGGCTGCCAACCGATACCTTGTTATACCCTGCGCACGAATATACCGCTAGCAACTTACGTTTTGGCTTGTCGATTGAACCTGATAATGCCGCAATGCAGAGAGCATTGACGCAAGCAGAAGAAAAAACGACACAAGGCATCCCAACATTACCGGTGACTTTAGAGCATGAGCGTGCGGTAAATGTGTTTTTACGTACGCAAGAGCCGAGTGTGATAGCAGGGGTGAAGGCTAAAGTAAATATCGATGATGAAAAATCTTTGACCGTATTTGCCGCTTTACGTGAGCTTAAAAACAACTTCTAGTTTCTAAGCCCTAATTTAGGTTTCAATCACCGCTCCATTGATAAATGTTAGCTACTCACTTCTCTATTGTCATATTTATCTATTTTAGGAAGCTGTCATTATGGGTCGTTATATCTTAAAAAGATTATTGCTGATATTACCGACGCTTTTTTTGATACTGCTGGCGAACTTTGTCATTGTACAAGCCGCCCCCGGTGGACCTGTAGAGCAGCAGCTTGCGCTTATCGAGCAAGGCGCAAAAGACAACGCGCTGGGTGCTAATATTGGTGCGGGCAGTGCAGGCGGCAATAACAGTACCTATCAAGGGACACGCGGTTTGTCAGAGGAGATGGTAGCAGCCATTAATGCGCAATACGGCTTTGATAAATCTGCGCCTGAGCGCTTTTGGCTGATGCTCAAGAACTATGTAAAGCTAGATTTTGGTGAGTCGTTTTTTAAAGGTCAATCAGTAACGGATTTGATTATCGAGAAGCTGCCAGTCTCAATCTCACTCGGGCTCTGGAGTACGCTGCTGATTTATATGATAGCGATTCCGCTTGGTATTTATAAAGCCATGCATCATGGCTCGGGAATTGATAAAGCAACGGCTATGCTGCTTGCCATTGGGCATGCGATACCCGTCTTTGTATTTGCGGTGATTTTATTGGTGTTTTTTGCTGGCGGCAGCTACTGGAATATTTTTCCACTGCAAGGATTAACCTCAGAGAATTTTGATCAATTAAGCACACTTGGTAAAGTTAAAGATTACTTTTGGCATCTGGCTTTGCCGCTGCTGGCAAGCACGGTTGGTGGCTTTGCGGGTTTGACTTATTTGACCAAGTTTAGCTTTTTAGAAGAGCTTGGTAAGCAGTATGTACTTACCGCCCGTGCCAAAGGCTTAGGCGAGCGGCAAGTCTTATATGGTCATGTCTTTCGTAATGCCATGCTGATTATTATCGCCGGTATCCCAGCGGCTATCGTTGGGATTTTCTTTGCCGGTAACTTTCTTATTGAGATTATCTTTAAGCTTGATGGTTTGGGATTGTTAGGTTTCGAAGCCATTCAGCAGCGCGACTATCCAGTGATATTTGGTACGCTATTTATCTTCACCTTGGTCGGACTGTTATTACAGTTAATCAGCGATTTAAGTTATCACTTAATCGATCCGCGTATTGATTTTGAGGGGCGCTAATGTCAAATCATCCGCTACCCTCAGCCGCATCTTCTGTCCCTGTAAAAACAAAACCGCGCTTAAATCCTATTTGGCAAGCGAGACTCAATCGTTTTCACCGTAATCGCCTTGGTGTCATATCACTATTTATTTTTGCGGTGATATTCGTTATTTGTATGGCAGCCAATGTGATTGCCAATGACAAGCCTTTGCTGGTGCAGTATCAAGGCGACTACTACTTTCCAGTATTAAAGGCGTATCCTGAAACAACTTTTGGCGGTGTGTTTGAGACTGAAACCAATTACAAAGACCCAGCAGTGCAAGCGCTGATTGATGAGCAGGGTTTTTATATCATGCCGCCCATTCCATTTGCCGATCAAACACCAAACGTTGAGCTGGGCACTCCCTATCCAGCAGCGCCCAATAGTCAGAATTGGTTAGGTACGGATGATTTGGGTCGCGATGTGCTGGCGCGCATACTTTACGGCATGCGGGTGTCATTATTGTTCGGTCTCGCCTTGACGCTTGCGGGCGCTTTGATTGGTATTGTCGTCGGTGCGATACAAGGCTATTACGGTGGTTGGGTAGATTTGGCAGGGCAACGTTTTATGGAAGTGTGGGGCGGGATGCCGCAGCTGTTCATGATTATTATTTTGGTCAGCTTATTTAGCCCCAGTATCACGATGCTATTTGCCATGATGTTGTTATTTGGCTGGATGGGCTTGGTTGGTTTGGTACGAGCAGAGTTTTTGCGCGCCCGTAACTTTGACTATGTGCGTGCGGCGCGTAATTTGGGTGTTTCGGACAGTCAAATCATGCTCAGACATATTATGCCCAATGCCTTAGCTTCGAGCTTGTCACAGCTGCCTTTTATCTTAACCGCTAATATTATCGCTCTGACGGCATTAGATTTCTTGGGTTATGGTTTGCCGCCTGGGTCGCCGTCATTGGGTGAGTTGATGGTACAAGGAAAAAATAACCTCGATGCACCATGGCTTGCGCTATCAGGATTTTTTAGCTTAACCTTTATTTTATCATTGCTAATATTCGTTGGCGAAGCGCTGCGTGATGCGTTTGATCCGAGGCGTTCCTGATATGACAACTGATAGTATGATAACAACTAATACGACAACTGCTACTGATAAAAATAATCTTTTAGGAGAAAATCATAGCATTGTGCAAAATAAGCTAATGCTAGTAGTAGATAAACTTAGTATTGTTACTGATGCAAGTATTGTTCTGGTCGATAAACTATCGTATAAGCTGAGACAAGGACAAACCTTGGCTATCGTTGGGGAGTCAGGCTCTGGTAAATCGATTGCCAGTCTGGCGCTATTAGGGCTGTTACCCGATAATTTAATTATTAGTGGTAAGGTACAGCTTGCAAATTCAACAGGTATGACGGCGCTACCAATAGCCAGTGAAAAAGGGCGTAATGCTGCGCTGCGCTCTATTCGCGGACAGCGTATCGGCATGGTGTTTCAAGAGCCGATGACCGCATTAAACCCGCTCCATACCGTTGCCAAGCAAATCGCGGAGTCCCTTCGTCTAAGCGGTGTACCCAAGAAACAATGGCGCGAAAAAAGTATCGCCTTATTAAATGACGTTAATATCACTGACCCGACTGATAAACTCAATCGCTATCCGCACGAGTTATCAGGCGGTCAACGTCAACGGGTCATGATTGCCATGGCATTAGCGCAGCAGCCTGATATTTTAATCGCTGATGAACCAACTACCGCGCTAGATGTGACTCTGCAGCATGAAATACTCGAGCTATTGGATGATCTTAAGCGTCAGCATAATATGGCGATGGTGCTTATAAGTCATGACTTAAATTTAGTCAGGCGCTACAGTGATGAGGTCATCGTCATGCGTCAAGGGCAGACGATTGAGCAAGGGCAAACAGCAGCAGTGTTTAGCAGTCCTGAAGCGGATTATACCCGCTCGCTGATTCAGCAAGATTTTGGGCAAGCGCTAAACTTCTCTGATGACGAGCAAAGTCAGCAATCGACTGTATTGCAAGTAAATAACCTACAAGTACAGTTTGCCATTGAAAAAAGTCTCTTTGGTGGTACTAAGCGCTGGTTTGATGCGGTCAAAGACTTAGATATGACACTACAGAAAGGGCAAGCGCTGGGTATCGTTGGTGAGTCAGGCTCTGGCAAGACGACGATTGCTCTTGCCTTAAGTCAGTTGCTTAGTAACCAAGCGCGTGTCAATGGACAGATAATGGTCAATGGGCAAGAGATTACGACCTTGTTAAAACGTGAGCTTCGCACTTTTCGCTCGCAGATTCAGATGGTCTTTCAAGATCCATTTGCCAGTATCAATCCTCGTATGACAGTCATGCAAATCGTTGAAGAAGGATTGCTAGTACAAGGTATCGATAAAATAGTACGCCAGCAGGCGGTGATGGATAGTCTTGCTACCGTACATCTGCCAGCTGAGTTTGCACAGCGTTATCCGCATGAGCTATCGGGTGGCCAGCGTCAACGCGTGGCATTGGCGCGCGCACTCATTATGCAGCCCAGTTTATTGATATTAGATGAACCTACTTCTGCGCTTGATAGTACCACGCAGGTGACCGTCGTTAATTTACTGCGTGAAATTCAAGAAAAATTGCAGATCAGTTATGTGTTTATCAGTCATGACTTAAAAGTAGTGCGCGCCTTATGCCAGCATATTATGGTACTTAAAGATGGCATGTGCGTTGAGTCAGGACGTACTGAAGATGTTTTTAATAACCCACAGCATCTGTACGCTAAGCAGCTATTGCAGGCGAGTGTACTTTAGCCTAAGTAACTGCTGTTAAATAATCAGAACATAGCAGTTCATACTAATAGCCACATACTAAAAACGGCAGTGGTACAATAAGTTTAAACAGTAGTCTGCTCTACCTAGACACGATCGTTTTAGGTATATTTACCTATTCTGATATTGGTTAATAGTTAACTGACTAAAACTGTCGTTATTGCTATTAAAAGCATCATTAAAAAGGATTTTTGTGCCCATGAAAAAACAAAATAGTATTTCCAAATTAGTCAGTAATAATCCGTTGCAACATGCCGGTTATTTGGCGGTTGCTAAGACTCGCGCCAAAGTGCTCAAAGCCTTCGCTTATGTAGTACCTATAAGAAGACCGATGTTATTCGTCGGCGAAACTGCTTGTGATGAGTTATGCGATATGCTCATTAATGAAGGTAGCACCAATGTTTTTATCGTGACTGATGCGGTGCTAAATAAGCTTGGTATACCAGCCAAAGTCACTGATTATCTAGACGCAAAAAATATTAGCTATAAAGTCTATGATGGTATTACGCCAGATCCTACTTTTAAAGTAATTGAAGAAGGGTTGCGCCAATCGGTAGGCGCTAAGTGCGATTCAATAATAGCCATCGGTGGTGGTTCAGTAATTGACGCGGCTAAGATGATCGCTATGTCGCAAGGGAATAACTGCAAGCCTAAACAGCTTATCGGCATTCTTAAAGCAAGAAAGCCTTCTGTACCGTTATATTGCGTGCCTACGACTGCGGGTACTGGCTCAGAGGCGACACTTGGTGCGGTTGTATCCGATGATAAAACTCATCAAAAAGAACTGTCTATTGACCCAAGAATGGTGCCACTGGCAGCGGCTATTGATCCTGTTATTATGAAAGGTATGCCAGCTCATATCACAGCGGATACGGGTATCGATGTATTGACCCATGCGTTAGAAGCATGGATGAGTGTAAATGCTAGCGTAGAGACGGATTATTATGCGGCCTCTGCAGCCAAAGCTGTTATGCAATATCTACCGATAGTCTATAAAGATGGTGGCAATCTTAAAGCAAGAGAAGAGATGGGTATAGCCGCTCATTACGGTGGTATCGCCTTTAACAAAGCCGGTCTGGGTTATGTCCATGCTATCGCTCACCAACTAGGGGCGTATTATAGTATTCCTCATGGTCGCGCCAATGCCATCGTGCTGCCTTATATACTTGACGTCAACCGTAAAGCAAGCCAAAAAAGATTGGCGGAGCTTGCTAGAAAAACGGGTATGGTACAAGCAGGTCAAGCGAGCAGTAGTGATAGCGATATTGCCGATCATCTAATCGCTCAAGTACGCGACTTGATTGCAACCTTAAACATCGAGCCAACAGTCAAAGGTATGAAAACCAGCGATTTTGATAGTATGGCTAAAGCCGCTGCAAAGGAAGTCAGTGACACCTATGCGGTACCGATGTACATGCCTGCATCTGGTATCAAAGATATCTTAACGAAAATTAAGCAGGCTAGTGATGAGCGGGCAGATAAAGATAAGAGTAGCGATAAAGTAGCATAAGTTTTTTTATCGAATTGATCCTCTAGCAATAGCGTAAAACAAAGCCTATTACCCTCTTGGGAATAGGCTTTGTTTTTGAATAATAGTTCAGGGCATTGTAAATATATAACAATTTAGGAATGTTTCAGTGATACCTGAGGGTTACGATGGTTACATGATATAACTCTTAGGAGCTTTTTATGAGCCGCCAATTATTAATGAATTACAAATTACAGTCTAAAGTCGTTGGTATGGCCATAGTAGCAACTAGTGCTTTTTACGTTGGTTGTGCTGCCACTGAAAACACTCCTGCTGTGAACAATACTCCCATCGATAATCCCTATGCACCTACAGATTCAAATTTAGCGGTGGCGACAGTGGCCGGTGGTTGTTTCTGGTGTGTGGAAGCTGGTTATGAAAAGATTCCTGGCGTAGTAGAGGTGGTGTCGGGTTATACTGGTGGTCAGACTGACACCCCTACTTATAGCACGGTATCAGCTGGTGGCACAGGGCATACTGAAGCGGCTCAAGTTTATTATGATCCAACGAAGATTACCTACAATGGTATCGTTCAAGCGCTATGGCGAATCGCCGATCCTACCGATGATAAAGGTCAGTTCGTAGACCGTGGTACACAGTATCGTCCCGCTATTTTTTACAACAACGATCAAGAAAAGCAGATAGCCGAAGCTGCTAAGCAATCGCTGCAAGCCTCTGATGTTTATAAAAAACCAGTAGTGATCGAAATTGTTCCTGCTAGTACATTTTACCCAGCGGAAGAGTATCATCAGGATTATTATAAAAAGAACCCGCTACGTTATAAGGCTTATACATTTAACTCTGGTCGATATCAATTTATCGAAAGTGTCTATGGAAAAGCCTATGAGCTGGATTTTAGCCAATTCAAACCGACTGCAACCAATACAAAGCAGGTAACGTCGAATAAGACGGCGACAGTCACGGCAGCTGCAGTTAAAGAAACCTCGGGCTTTGACCCAGATACGTTTGTGAAGCCGGCACAAGCTGAGCTTAAAAAATCACTAAGCGACATTCAATACAAAGTCTCTCAGGAAGATGGTACTGAGCGCGCTTTTGATAACGCTTATTGGGATAACAAAGCGCCTGGGCTGTATGTCGATGTGGTGTCAGGTGAACCGTTATACTCGTCTCGTGATCAATACAAGTCTGGTACAGGCTGGCCCAGCTTTACCCGTCCACTGAATACTAGTTTGGTCGTTGAAAAGGACGATCGGGGAATATTTGGAACTCGTACTGAAATTCGTAGTCGCTATGCAGACTCACATGTAGGTCATGTCTTTGATGATGGTCCAGCACCGACGGGTAAACGCTATTGTATGAACTCAGCGGCGATGCGCTTTATTCCACTTGCACAGATGGATTCAGCTGGTTATGGCAATTGGATTGATGAAGTAAAATCAGCTAGTTAGACCTTTTTTGACGACAGTCAATGAATCTTCATCACTGTTCAATGACTAAAAATCGTGAGTAGTTCGCATTAAAAAAGGATACCTAGGTATCCTGTTTTGTTCTTTATTATTTGCTGTTTCTTACTAGTATTAAAACGCCGGTTGACGTCTAGGTATCGCACTTAAAAACTCATTACGCGCTTGATTGTCGTGTACATATTCACCTAACATCGACATGGTGCGTGTAGTAGAGTGTTGCTTGTTGACACCGCGCATCATCATACACATGTGAGCGGCATCCATGACTACAGCCACACCGCGGCAACCCGTCACATCCATAATCGTTTGCGCTATTTGTTCGCTTAAGTTTTCTTGAACTTGCAATCGACGAGCAAACATATCGACGATACGAGCAAATTTTGATAAGCCTAATACGTGCCCATTTGGTAAATAGCCGATGTGCGCGATACCATGAAAGGGCAACATATGGTGTTCACATAATGAATAAAATTCAATATTTTGTACCAATACCAGCTCACGGTTGGTCGATGGAAATAAGGCGTCATTAACGACCTCATCTAGGCTTTGATGGTAGCCTTTGGTCAAATGTGCAAAGGCTTTGGCGGCTCGTATTGGGGTGTCTTCAAGTCCTGGACGATGCAAGTCTTCACCCGTTGAGGCGATGAGCTGACGATAGGACTCGGTACTTTCTTCATAATTTGATGTTATTGTTGGGGTATTGCTCATAAGTTTGGCAGCCATCCAAAATGTGGGTGTAGCTTAACGCTAAATCCTTGTTTACAAATAACGGTTGTAAAGGATTTTTATAAAAATTGTGCAAGCTTGGAAGGGTTGTGATTATACTTGAAATGAGCTCAATTTCCTACCGTTAAGGACAATACCTCTCATCTATATAATATAAGGCTGTCTGAAGTATTATATGTCAAGAACATAAATAGTTGGTTTAAGCAATTCGCTAAGACAGTTATAGTTTACGACTGTTTACTTAAATTGATTCGTGTATAATAAAGCGACTTTTATATTTTAATTGCTACTATTTTAACTGCTACTTTTTATAAAAAACTATCTTAACGAATTTTAATCGTTTAACAAGGAAATATCATGCTACTACAAGGACAGCGTTTTGTCGTCACCGGCATTGCTAGCAAACTTTCTATTGCCTGGGCAATTGCTGAGGCGCTACATCGTGAAGGCGCCTCGTTAATTCTTACTTATCCCAATGATAAAATTAAAAAACGTGTGGATATGGCGGCTGAAAAATTTGAGGCCGATCTAGTACTTGAATGTGATGTGGCGTCTGATGAGTCTATTGCGGCTTGTTTTGAGCAAGTCACTGCGCATTGGGGTGATGGTATTAATGGTGTGGTACATGCGATTGGCTTTGCACCAATGGATCAGCTTGATGGCGATTTTGTCAATGCGACCACTCGTGAAGGCAGCCAAATTGCTCATGATATTTCAAGCTACAGCTTTGTGGCATTGGCAAAGGCTTCACGTGAGTTGCTTGCCATGCGCCATGGCTCAATGTTGACGTTAACGTATGAAGGTAGTATTTCAGTATTGCCAAATTACAACGTCATGGGCATGGCAAAGGCCAGTCTTGAAGCGAGTGTTCGCTATCTTGCCACCTCTATGGGCGGTGAAGGTATTCGCGTTAATGCCATCTCAGCTGGTCCTATTCGTACGCTTGCGGCCAGTGGTATCAAATCATTCCGTAAAATGCTCGATATCAGTGAAAAGATTGCGCCGCTACAGCGCAATATTACTCAAGCCGAAGTCGGCAATGCCGCGTTATTCTTATTATCACCGTGGGCATCAGGTATCACTGGCGAGATCATGTTCGTTGATGCAGGTTTCAATACCGTTGCTATTAGCGAGCAGTTGATGATGCTCGATGAAGCAAAATAATTGTATTTAGTGATGAGTTATAAGGTTTGAGAAATACGCAAGGCAGCCAATTGGCTGCCTTTTTTGGTTATACTATGGACTTTTTCAGTGATAAGCCATTAGGCGACGAATATGATAACCAGACTACCAAAGTGGATATTGTGGGGCGGGGCAGTACTGGCATTTAGTGCAGGCTGTGTCAACACTGCAGCATTGATGGGTTTTACCAATTTGTCGGTCTCTCATGTCACAGGCAACGTGAGCTTGTTTGCAGCGGCTATTGCTTATTTAGACGCACGCAGTATCTTATATATCGGTGCACTACTGTTATCTTTTTTGGCAGGGGCAGTTTTGAGCGGCTTTGTCATCGGTCAGACATCATTGAAACTGGGTAGACGTTATGGCACTGCGCTATACATTGAAGCGGCATTATTGTTAATAAGCTATTGGTTATACCAGCAGCACGATTATCTAGGACAATTGGCAGCTGCCATGGCCTGCGGATTACAAAATGCGATGGTAGCTACCTATAGCGGAGCGGTTATTAGGACAACACACTTAACTGGCCTGACCTCAGACATGGGCGCTGCTATCGGTAATTGGTTAGCAGGTCGGCGCATCAGTAAACCAACATTAGGATTTCAAGCGATCATCTGGTACTGCTTCTGCGGTGGTAGTGCTGTAGGGGCTTTTTTATATGCCAGAGTAGGCTACGGTGCTTTGTTCTTACCCATTGCCATTGTGTTGACTGCCGCCTTTGTCTACAACTATGTATCGGACAATCTGCCAGAAAAAAGACAGCCCAGAGCAAAAAAGCGCCCATCGGTTTGATGAGCGCTTTTTTTGTTTGAGTTTTTGTGTTCAAATAAATGTAAAACCGTATTTTATTTATCGTCTTCTTTATGGTCTTCGTGCTCGTGCATGCCCTGCATCATATCGAGAGCTGAGTCATCGGTACGCTGTTGGTCTTTTTTAGCAAGGCCATCTTGATTGATATCTTGTCTTGCCATCTTAGTCGTTGAGTCAGTCTTATTGTCATCTGCCATGAGAGGCTCCTATTTGATTTTATTAACGTTCTTCACCAACTAAGTATGTGATACTGCTTATGAGTTGTACAGGGCAGATGTGGGCATGTTTAGTGACGGTGTGTAACTTTGTATCAGCCCGACTCATAGTTCTCTTGAACAGATTTAAAAGTATATTTCTACAGCCAATTGGTTTTGGATAAATGAGATGAAAACTATATTTCTAATATGGTTTTTATAATGCCTATATTGAAAATATTTTGGTGGATAATGTTTCTGCTATGATGGCGGCGTATTTTGGTAAGCACAGTTATAAAGCTATTATTCACTGTTGAAATACGTCTTTATATTTATAATTTTTAACACCGTCTTTGGGCACAATAAGGACATTAAAGGACATTATATGTCAGAGAAAAAACTAGACAGCCATCTACCTGATGATGGCAATGAATATTTATTTACTGATACCTTTCCAAAGGGTACAGGTAAAGGATTGATAGTTGTCGCCATTGCCGCCGTTATCAGTCTGCTTATCTATAATGTATTGCCGTACGATATTAGTGCCAATAAAGGCCTTGCCATGTTGTTCTTTATCGGCGTGTTATGGTTGACTGAAGCGGTACATGTCACCATTACAGCGATATTGGTCGTTGTCATAGGCGCACTTATTGGTTTACCGGACTTCGATGCTGCCATCGGTTTACAAAGCTTTGCCAACCCCATTATTTATTTGTTCTTTGGTGGTTTTGCGCTAGCGGCTGCGTTGCATGTGCAGCAATTAGATAGAAAAATTGCGCTCAAGATTCTATCAATGTCAGGCGGCAATCTTAGAAACGCGGTATTCCTAATCTTTGGGGTCACTGCATTTTTATCGATGTGGATATCAAACACTGCTACTGCAGCGATGATGCTACCATTGGCGCTTGGTATTCTAACGCAGGTTGATCGTGAAAAAGACCGTGGCACTTTTGTATTCGTCCTATTAGGTATTGCTTATTCTGCCAGCCTTGGTGGTTTGGGTACGATTGTTGGTTCGCCGCCCAATGCTATTGCTGCCAAAGCGCTTGATATCGCTTTTGTCGATTGGATGAAGTTTGGTATTCCAATGATGTTAGTACTGCTGCCATTATTGCTTGGTGCGATGTATTTGTTCCTCAAGCCTAACTTGAATCGTCAGGTAACGCTTAACGAAGACGCGCCTATTGAATGGAACAAGCCACGTGTGCTGACGATTATCGTCTTTATCGTAACCGCATTGAGCTGGATACTCTCAAAACAAATCGGTGCAGCACTGAATGTCGATGATATTGATTCCATTGTCGCGTTATTAGCGGCATCAGCAGTGGTTAGCTTAGGTTTGGTGTCATGGAAGCAAGTGTCTGACAATACTGACTGGGGCGTACTCATGTTGTTCGGTGGTGGTATTGCACTATCAACCGTTCTAAAAGTATCAGGAGCATCTTTGGTTCTTGGTCAAACCGTTGCTAATGGACTGGCCTCTGCACCGCTTATCATAGTCGTACTTGCAGTCTCTGCGTTCATTATCTTCTTAACGGAGTTTGCTTCTAATACCGCTTCTGCAGCCTTGTTAGTACCTGTGTTTGCTGCCATTGCTGAGCAAATGGGTCTGCCGCCTGCAGTACTAGTAATGATTATCGGTATCGGTGCTTCTTGTGCCTTTATGCTGCCGGTTGCTACTCCGCCAAACGCTATTGTGTTTGGTACCGGTCTCATTAAGCAAACAGAGATGATACGTGTTGGTGTCATACTTAATATTATTGCTACGTTCGTAGTTGGTTTGTGGGCGTATTTTTTCTTACTATAGCTTAGCAATCAAGATTGTTATAACCATAAAGACCCAATGTTTAAGTGACTCTTGAACATTGGGTTTTTCATTTACTCGTAGCAATAATGTCTGTATAAAATACTTATCGTTTGTTCTATTGTAGGCATAAGCAAAAGCATTCGAATCGTTTTTATAAATAGTAAATAATGTCATCTCATTAAATGGAATTGATAACATGGCACAACGGTTAGTAAAAATCATCATTTATCTGCTTCTTGCTATCATTGCTCTACTAGCTGCGCTCATAGCCTTTTATTGGGCGCCTGATCGTAGCGTGGCTGAGCTTAAGCAATGGCAATTACCTAACAGTGAGTTTATAGCTATTCAAGGGTTGCAGGCTCATGTGCTGCAATCAGATAAGTGTGATGTTTATCGCAGTAAAGCGTCCATTGATCAAGCGATTAGCACTGGAAAGTCGCTACCCGAAGCTGTCGTTTTATTGCATGGAACATCCGCAAGTTTGCACACATGGCAAGGCTGGACGAAAGCGTTAAGTGATGAATATTGTGTCGTTAGTATGGATTTACCGGGTTTTGGTTTAACCGGTCCATATACGGATGAGATGATAAAGTACAATAGCGCCAATTACGCTAAATTCGTCGTGCAAGTGCTCGATCGCTTAAATCTAGATCAAGTGACAAAAGTGACATTGGCAGGTAACTCTCTAGGGGGCAAAATCGCGTGGCGTACAGCGGCTCTTTATCCTGACCGTATTGATAAGCTTATCTTAGTTGATGCCGTTGGCTATCCAGCGACGCCAAAGCATGTGCCCATTGGTTTTAAGTTGGCAAAGTATTCGGCGTTGACGCCTATATTAAGTCGTGTATTGCCGCGAGATGTGGTTAAAAAAAGCGTGCTTAGTGTTTATGCTGATGACACTAAGGTCGATGAAGCATTAATCAATCGATATTATGATTTGACGCTACGACAAGGTAACCGGCAAGCATTAAATCGTCGCCTACAAGAGACTGATAGTAATAGTGACCAAGCACAAATTAAACAATTAGATTTGCCGACTTTAATTATTTGGGGCGCACAAGATGACCTCATTCCCGTCGAGAATGCTGCGCTTTTTCATAAGGATATTGCACATAGCCAGCTCAAAATATTTGATGATTTAGGGCATGTGCCACATGAAGAAGATCCTATAACAACTGTTAAAGTGGTCAGAGATTTTTTGAAGCAGCCATTCAAAGTCTATCGAGCTGATTAGTCACTGACTACTAACTGAATATGTTTATCTAATAAGGAAGGCTTCATATGCTAACACTATATATGGTTCAATTAGGCGGTCGTCCCAAAGGGCGGCTGATTGAGCAACACGATATATTTTTTGGTGTGGCCAATCAGGTGAATGAGTTAATAACAGATATCAATAGTCATTGGCCTGAAGTAAAAAATAAGTGGCACATTGATTCGTATCGAGCGATTACTAAGGTTAATGATTATGCTATTAAATTGGTTGAATCAAGCAACCAAGTAGAACACAACCATGATTTAAAGCTATTCTTTATTAATTTAGGCGGTTATCAGCAGGGCAGCTTTGAAGAGTTTCATTACAAACTACTCATCGTTGCTGCCACTCAAGCGGAGGCGATCAAACAAGCAAAGCAGAGCGAATTTTATAAGCAGTTTACTTTTAATGATAAAGAATCACCTTTTAATGCTGCCTCACATATTGATGATAAGTTTGAGGTAGACATAGATGACATATATAACGTAAGCGACCTTATCTCAAATGTTGAGATTGTCATTGAGCCTATTGCTTGCGCGCTCGATGGAAGTCTAAATGCTGTAGAAGATAAAGAATACGTAGGATATTTAAGTATTAAAAATCTTAAAAAATTAGCACTGTAATAATATTGATTGTTACTTATATATTTGTATGTTTTCAGCTATATAGCTTAATCACTTTATGTATTTGAGAGACTTATGATGGCTTTATTAATTTAAGACAGTCGTTTAGCACCAATACAAGCCTAAACCATACACGAGCAACTTGAATCACAGCCCAATTATCCCCATAATCTAACCACTTCCAAATAATAAATAGCCTAAGTAAATATGCCTGATACTCCAAAAGATAATCAAGAAAACAGCCAACATGCGAAAACTGAAAATCTGAACGCTGATGCAAACGATAAGCCACAGAAAAAAACAGAAACTCAAAACACTGTTTCTGTTGCTAATTTACCTGTACTCGCAAAAGATGAGTATTATCTAAGCCGTCTTGAGCGTGAGCTAGCACGTGCAAAATCGTCTAAAAAGCCTGCTGCCAATAAAAATTCTAATGCAGATGCCAAACACGACGCTAAAAATAGCAATGATTTAGAGAAAAAACGTGCGCAATTTGAAAAGTTAAAAACTCGCTCTCAACAAGCGGTGCAAGCGCGTATAGATAGTATTCCAGATGAGCTAGCAACCAAATTAAATCTTGATCTGCCGGTCAGCCAACGTGCAGATGATTTGATACAGGCGATTATTGATAATCAAGTGATTATCGTTGCTGGTGAAACAGGCTCAGGTAAAACGACGCAGCTACCTAAATTAGCGATGCTGGCAGGTCGCGGTATACGTGGGCAGATAGGGCATACACAACCAAGACGGCTTGCAGCGAGAAGTGTAGCGAACCGGATTGCCGAAGAGTTAGGTGAGCAATTAGGTAATACCGTCAGCTTTAAGATTCGCTTTAACGAGCAGGGTACGGCGCAATCAGTCGTTAAGCTGATGACGGATGGTATCTTATTGGCTGAGCTTGGTCATGATCGCTTTTTGAGTAAATACGACACCATTATTATTGATGAAGCGCATGAGCGTAGCCTTAATATTGACTTTATCATGGGCTATCTTAAAAAACTGCTACCTAAGCGTCCAGACTTAAAAGTCATTATTACCTCGGCAACACTAGATACTAAGCGCTTTAGTGAATACTTTAGTCATTACGACGCCAAGCTTAAACGCCAAGTACCAGCGCCTATCTTTAATGTAGAAGGGCGCAGTTTCCCAGTTGAAGTACGTTATCGTCCGCTAACTGATGAGCCAGTGACCAGCTCTGACGATGATAGCTACGATGATTTTGAAGAGAATCTACCGCGTGCGGTGGTTGCCGCTGTAGAGGAGTGCTTTAGCGATGCGCAAAATAAAGGTCATGCTGATCAAGCTGATATCTTGATATTTGCGGCGACTGAGGCTGAGATACGTGAGTTACAAGATGTCCTTGAGCGGCACGGACCAAAGCATACCGAAGTGCTGCCATTATTTGCACGACAGACTTACGAAGAGCAGCAGCGCATCTTTCAGCCGTCCGGTCGCGGTCGCCGTATCGTCATTGCGACCAACGTTGCTGAGACTGCGTTGACCGTACCCGGTATTCGTTATGTCATTGACTTAGGGTTTGCGCGGATTTCGCGTTATTCGTATCGCTCTCGCGTTCAGCGTTTACCGATTGAAGCCATTGCCCAAGCTGCCGCCAATCAGCGTAAAGGTCGCTGTGGTCGCGTTGCGCCCGGGGTTTGTATTCGCTTATATAGCGAAGAAGACTTTAGTGGTCGTCCTGAATTTACAGAACCTGAAATTTTACGTACCAACTTAGCATCTGTTATTTTGCAAATGGCAAATCTGCGTCTAGGCAGTGTCGACGACTTTGAATTTATTGAGCCACCTGATAGTCGTCTAGTTACTGATGGACATAAACTGTTAAATGAGCTGGGTGCGATTACTGAAAAAGACGAGCAAGCAGCTAGTCATTCAAATGCTAAGGCGAATAGCACAGCAAGCAGTAAGCCAAAACGCCAACAAGGCCTCGATCATTTAAAGTTGACGCGTATCGGGCAACAGATGGCGCGTATGCCAATTGATCCAAGGCTGGCACGTATGCTGGTTGCCGGTTCTGACTTTGACTGTATCCGTGAAATGTTGATTGTGGTTGCCGCGCTTGCAGTCCAAGACCCGCGTGAGCGTCCGGCTAATAAGCGCACCCAAGCCGATCAAAAGCATGCAGAATTCCGCCAAGATGATTCAGACTTTTTGTTTTATCTAAGTTTATGGAAAGCACTGTTTGAAAAAGATGAAGACGGTAATAAGCTGTCTGGTAATCAGCGCAAACAGTTTACTAAAAAGAACTATTTAAGCTTTCCGCGGGTACGAGAATGGCATCAAACCCATCGTCAGTTGGTGCAAATGGTCACTGAGCTTAAGCTGACTGATGATGCCGACTCAAAACCTAATACTAAAAATGGTGAGTTAGTTAATAGTGATCCAACGGGTGTTGAAGATGAGGAACTTAAAGCGGTTAAATATGCCAATTTGCACCGTGCATTATTAACCGGATTGTTATCTATCATTGCTCATAAGACCGAAAGCCGCGGTGAGTATCTGGCAGCTCGTCAGCAAAAGACTAAGATATTCCCAGCCAGTACGGTATTTAAACAGATACCACCGTGGGTAATGGCGTTTGAGATGGTAGAGACCTCGCAAGTCTTTATGCGTACCGTTGCCAAAATTGAACCTGAATGGATTATCTCAGCAGCTGGCAACTTATTAAAATACCACTACTTTGAGCCGCATTGGTCGAAGAAGACTGGGCGCGTCAAAGCCTACGCGCAGATTAGTTTGTTTGGGCTAATTATTATTGGCAAGCAGCTGACCAATTATGAACAAGTCAATTTAATTGAAGCGCGTGAGATATTTATCCGTGATGGCTTAGTGACGGGTAATTTTGGTCGACAAGCGCCGTTTTTACAGCACAATATGGATAAAGTGGCGGATATTGAGCGGATTGAAGATAAGTTACGCCGCCGTGATTTATTGGTCGATGAAGAAACGCTATATCAGTTTTATGATAAAAAAATTCCTGAGCATATTGCCAGCCGTAAAGCCTTTGAAGATTGGCGTGCGGAAGTCGAAAAGACCGATAGCAAATATCTATTCTTTACTGATGATGACGTACTCAATAGCCAAGCGCCAACGACCGGCGATTTCCCAGAAGTTTGGAAACTGGGTGATTTAAAACTACCGTTGCGCTATATCTTCGATCCATCAAGTGATGATGATGGGGTCACTATTCGTGTGCCATTAGCTGCGCTACCACAGTTAGATGCGATTGAGTTGCTATGGGGTGTACCCGGTTGGCGCTTTGAGTTGGTGTTGCAATTACTGAAGTCATTACCAAAAGAAATCCGTCGGCAAATTGTACCCATTCCAAATACGGCTGATAGTTTGTTCGATGAGCTACAGCCTGCTGGTGGTCAGGGCCTGCTTAAACAGCTTTGCCAAGCGTTAAATCGCCGTGGCATTATGTCGGTGACACCCGATAATTTTAATCCGTCTACCATTGATCGTTATCTACAGCCGCAAATTTGTGTAGTTGATGATAAGAACCGTATTATCGAAAAAGGTCGCGATTTACAAACGCTACAGATTCGTCATGCAAGTGAGACCAGTCAAGCCGTCACTGAAAAGCAAGGCGCGCATACGAGCTTCCCTGAGCATTTTAAATTTAGTAAAAACCATCATAGCGCTGGCGTGGTGATGAAGCAGTTTGCCGCCTTGGTGACTGATGAGGCAGGCGCGGCAGTATCGATTCATCAATATACTGATGTGAATGCTGCATTGCAGGCGCATCGTATAGGTGTCTTAACGCTCATGAAAGGGCAGCTTGGCGCGAAAAAGAAGCAGCTGACCAGTCAAATTGATAGCATATTCAAATTGGCTTTTGCACCACTTGGCGATATGGAAAAGTTAAAAACTATCGTTATTGATGCTGCCTTAGATGCTGCCCTTGAAGAGCACTATATACTCTTCGATCATAGTGCAGACTTACCTGAAAGTGCCGATAGTATTGCGACTAATCTGGCAGAGGAGTTACCGTTCACCCTTGAGGAATACACTCAAACGTCAGAAGCAGTGCTCAGCAATTTCTTATTAATTGGTCAAGCAGTGATTAAGACACTTAAAAATGTCTATACCCGTTGGCAGCGTATTCGTCAGAGCTTACTAATGCTTGATCGCGAAATATTTGGTGAGTCTATTGATGACATCGAGGACCAGTTGGAAGATTTGCACTTAGCGAAGTTTGTTTATCGAATGGATTATAGTCATTGGCAGCAGTATCCACGCTATTTAGAAGCGCTCCAAATTCGCCTTGAACGCCTTGAACATAATATCGAAGCCGATCTAGAGGGCGTTTATGCGCTCGATTTACATATGGAACGCTTGTCAGGGCGTGCTGATAGTGAAGCAATTAGTGAATATCGCTGGCTAGTCGAGGAATATCGCATTCAATTATTTGCCCAGCCGATGAAAACGCGTATGGCTGTATCACCAAAACGTCTAAGTAAAATGTGGGATAAGGTCAGTTAGATTGATGATTATGCTTTTGTTATCTTTAATAGTAAGCGCCTACTTTTTAGACTTTTTATCACTACCAAATTTGCCTCTACAGGGTATGCCAAGGCGATAAACTTACCTCATACTTAAAGTTTCCTTAATAATTAAAGTTTCCTTAATAATTAAAGTACCCTAAATAATTAAAGTACCCTAAATACTTAAATACATAATTTGTTACTTCTTATTTGAGCGTCATAATGTTTTAATGGGTATCAAAGAAAATTAGGACTTAATATGGAAAGGATATCCAATCTTGAAGTGCTCGTGTCATCTAAAATAAACACTGCACATTCGGAACGTGAAGAAAAAGTCTCGTTATTAACGGGCGAGATGGCACAAAAGATAGTAAATGCTGCTTTTTTAGCAGCGCAAAAAGATAAGCTGATGGTGTCGATTACGATCGTTGATCGTTCAGGACAGACACTTGCCCTGTTAAGGGATCATCGAGCAGGCGTACATACTATTCGTTCTAGTTATAAAAAAGCTTATACTGCCAATTCGCAAAAGAGAGAAACCGCTGTTATTGCTAAAGGGATCAAAGACGGAACGATTCCTGAAGATATCAGATACTTAGATGAAAACTTTCTGATGATGCCTGGTGGTGTGCCTGTTTTTATCGATGGTATTGTAGTTGGAGCAATTGGTGTAGGCGGAGCACACGGTAATGAAGACGTTCAGATTGCAAAAGCAGGCTTAAAAGCTTTAGGCTTACAGAAGTTATAAAAGCTGTTGTCTATGATTGTAGCCAATCCCGCTATCCGCTTGTATCTGACTTGCCACTGGCGTGTGCTCTTTGCCGTTATTTACGTTCCTGCTTAGCGAGACCACGTCTAACGGAGAGCACATCGCCATCGTCTGTATCAGGATACCGCTACTATCGGGGCTAAACTGCACCACCAAATAAATAAAAGGGCTGGATTAGCAATTGCTAACCCAGCCTTTTTTTGACCTCATACTAACTAAATCAATAATTTAACCTTTGGGTAAACCATATTGGCAGGAGATAGGATATCATCCAATGTTGCTTTATCCATCAGTTTTTCTTCTAAGACGATGTCATAAACGCTGCCACCAGTTTCTTGCGCTTTTCTAGCAACATAAGAAGAAGAGTCATAACCTAGATGCGGATTAAGTGCAGTAACCAGTCCGATGTTATTAAACACTTCGATGTTACAAGCCTCGTTATTCATGATGAGACCATCGATGCAGCGAGTGGCAAACATCTCACAAATATTGGCAAGCATGCTCATACCCGTAAATAAATTAAAGGCAATAACCGGCTCAAAAACGTTCAACTGTAATTGACCATTCTCTGACGCCATAGCGATGGTGCTATCAATACCCATGATTTGGAAACAAGCTTGGTTCACCACTTCCGGGATAACTGGGTTTACTTTACCAGGCATGATTGAGCTACCAGGTTGCATTTCAGGTAGGCGATATTGCGCCAAACCGGCACGAGGACCAGATGACTGCAAACGTAAATCGTGTGCAATTTTTGATAGGCGTACTGCAAAAAGACGCAAGTTACCTGATAAGGCAACATAAGCACTGGTATCTTGCGTGGCTTCAATTAAGTCTTCAGCGATATAGTAAGGTCTATCAGTCAGCTCAGATAAGGTCTTGGCAACCTCTTCTGAATAGCCAGCCGGCGCATTCAGACCAGTACCAATCGCTGTGCCGCCCATATTAATCTCATGAAATAGAGCACGAGTCGCTTCGATGCGCTCCATTTCTTTTTTGATCATCGTTGCAAATGCATTAAACTCTTGACCTGCTGTCATAGGCACAGCGTCTTGCAAATGAGTGCGACCCATTTTTAACTTATCGGCCAGCTCAACACTTTTATTTTTAAAGCTGTTATACAAAATATCCATTTTAGCGAGCAAGCGCACGCAGTAATCATCTAACGCAATTTTTAGCGCAGTAGGATAAGCGTCGTTGGTCGACTGTGAAAGGTTAACATCATTATTTGGATGCACATGCTGATATTCGCCTTTCTTATAACCTAAAATCTCTATTGCTCGATTGGCAATCACTTCGTTGGCATTCATATTGGTTGAAGTGCCAGCACCGCCTTGGAACATATCGACAATAAATTGGTCGTGATATTTATTAGCGATTAAATCATCGCACGCTGCCACAATGGCGTCTTTGGTTATTTCATTTAATACACCCACTTTATTATTGGCAATGGCCGCAGTTTTTTTGACGGTCGCCAAAGCACGAATAAAAGTAGAAAACTGATGTAAACGTACACCACTGACAGTGAAGTTTTCAAAAGCGCGTAAGGTCTGAATACCATAGTAAGCATCAGCAGGGACATCACGATAGCCGAGTAGATCGTGTTCTTGGCGAGTAGCAGTAGTCATTCAATAAAATTCCTTTAATAAAAAGCCCTGACTAATATGATGCCTCGACCCTAATTTTTATTAAAATAAGGGTCGAGGCATCATATTAGTCAATCAATTGGTTCAACCCTATAGGATAAGCTTTTTACACGGTGATTAATAATGAATTTTTATTGCATGATGCATAATAAAACAAAATTTTTTATATATTAAAGTTTTGTAGCAGCAGAACGTTGCCATAGTTGTGTTTATTTCAACTTAACTATAGGAGCGGTTATGCTTATAACATTAAAAAAGCAAAGACAATGATCGTTTGTTTTTGCTTTTTTAATGCTAATATTTGTTTTAAGGGTCAGCTCGTCTAACCTCAGCTTTAGGGTTTCGCCCGAATATTTTCTGTCATCACGCCCATGGCATAAAAGAATAGGGCAAACAGCGTCAATGCTACGATAAAGGGTGTAAAGATCCAAATAACGATATTAATTAATAATGAAGATAATAAGCCATTAAATATGATGGTATGGGGTGCGATAAAGTCAGTAACGACATCGACTGCACGCTTAGCAATCGGAAAGAGTAGTGTACTAACCCCTAAGATATAGATATATTTGGCAAAGTCAGGGTTGCTTGTTAGGACAATAGCGTAAAATCCTACGTAAAAGAAAACACCTAATGCCCAACATTTGAGAGTGTAGCTTAAACGAATCATGTCCCATCCTCCCGAAGTCTGCTGCTATTTTATAAAGAATTCAAAGTTTGACTGAAAGTTAAAATCTTGATTGAGAATTAAAATCGTTCTAATAAATGCAAAATATTGAATATAATATATATGTTATATTATGAATATATAAGTCAAGTCAACTGTTTTCTATAATTATCTTCATTTTACTAATCACTCACTGGGTGTTAGCTTTATACATAAGCGTTTATCAGTTAATAATAAATAGCCTAAGCTAAAGTTAATATTTAAGAACTAAAAAAGGAAAACAAAATGTGGAACGAACGCTATAACGAAGCAGAGTACATCTTTGGCACAGAACCCAATGATTTTCTAAAAGAAAATTTTCAGAAAATAGCAGCAGGTGGCAAGGTTTTATGTTTGGCTGAAGGCGAAGGCAGGAATGCGGTATTTTTAGCAGAGCAAGGCTACCAAGTCACCGCCATGGATATGTCTGAAGTGGGTTTGAATAAAGCGTTAAAGCTGGCGCAAGATAGAGGCGTGGCGATTACCACGCAGGTTGCTGACTTAGCCGCCTATGATTTTGGAGAAGAGAAGTGGGATAGTATCGTCTCTATTTGGGCGCATTTACCAGACGCTGTCCGTCGACACGTTCATGCTCAAATTGTACCGGCATTAAAGCCAGATGGCGTCTTTATTTTAGAGGCTTATACTGAGCAGCAGCTAACTATGGATGCAATCGGTGGTCCACCTGCCACGCAAAAAGAGCGCTTTGGGTCATTGACAATCTTGCGTGCAGAGCTCACAGACCTAGACGAAATAACCGGTATCGAAAAACAGCGTATAATTTCAGAAGGTAAGCGCCATCAAGGTCTGAGCGCAGTTGTACAGTATGTAGGTAGGAAAAATAAATAAGACAATTAGCTAATGATCTTTGGTGGTAAGTAGATGGTAAACGTATTTAAAGGTTCGATAAGCACACTATAAGGGTTGTTCTGTTCTGACGTAGTGACAATACCTAAGTCTGATAACAGTTTGAAATTGGCAGAAATCAAAGAGGCTGGCCGTACCTCAAGTCTTTTATGCCAGACGCGATACGTACCAAGCTTGCCATCACGGCGGTGATAAAATCCTGCTAGCGGATGGGTTAAGTAGATAAGTGCAGATTCGGTATCAGGAAAACCTGGGAATGAAAAGCTATCCTCTGCCTGTTGTGTCAGCGACACTGACGCCGCTGCCCATTCTGACTCGGCATTTACCAAATATTTAGAATACATACCAGTCTCTTCATCAAAATGGCAATCAAATGTCATCTTAGCGCTATGCCATGGCAAGCTCCATAAATATCTCGGCACCGCTAATGTCCAAGAGTCTAGAGTGGTACCCAAAAACCACACACTGCGCTCGCCAGTTTTGGTATCTATGATGTAAATGCGATAATTGGTCTGCCCCATAGTGAATGCCGGAAAAGGGTAAACAGCTGAGGTGAAATCGACATCTATAAATGGTACAACAGAAATCAGTCCTTTTTCCTCACCGTCGATCATCACCGTATCTAGCTTAAATCTATCAGGAAATATACCGTCAAACCTTTCTGCTGGCACAGCATAAGTGATAATAGAAAAATGCTTTAAACCACAAACAACGTCGATACCTGTTGGCTTAGGTCTGTCATGTAAATAATCCTTAAAGCGTCGCAAATCTTGCACAATATTTCCTCATATAACCATAACTTTAAATAATGGTAAAATAGTTGATCTATATCTGCTATAAATATAAATGATGAGGCAGTCACTAAAGCTTCTATATTTAAACACTATTCTAGGTTAAATACATGCTTCTGCGTGCTTAAAATATTGCCTCAAACCACTAAAAAAGAAACAGCATTCGCTTAAGAAATATTTTGAAACTTTGTCGGCTTCCTGTGAAGAAAAAAGGGTTTGCGTTAATCAGGTGTTCTGTTTTGTTGAGTTAAATTGCTCCGTTTTGATTTGAAATTTATTTTTGCTATGGTAACTGGAAATAAGTCTACGGGCGTATGAAAGACTTATTTTTTAATTATGAAAAATAATTAAGAACACCAATCAACTATAAGGGCAGAAACTATGACTAATAGTGCTAAAGATAAAAGAAAACATATCATCGATAATTCCGAAGACCTAAAAGATAAAATTACCGAATCTATTGATGCTTTTAAGCTACGGGCTGAGCTGTTGGTCGCTAATTTAAAAGAAGGCGGTGATGATGGTTATGATCATTCGACGACCACTGCCGGCGAAAAAGGGCTGAAATCAGGTAAGGTTTCAGAGCTAACCGTCATTGCGCCTCTAAAAGAGGGCGGCGCTGCACGTCTAAGAAAGGTTTTAGAAATTGCTGGTGGTAATTTAGAAGGGGCAACGCGAGTTGGTACGCTACATGACTTACGCTTTGTATTTTTAGATGATGACACTAGAGTGCTATTTTGTACCGCTTATGACGGCGATTGGGACCCTTATATCGACGACTTTGCGACCAAAATCCCTGAGTTAATGGACATCTTGTTTGGTAGTGTCAAAGGCTGGCCTGGTATTAAAGATCCCAGTGTTAAGCAATTTATTTTGGATCATCAAATTACAGCAGCGGGTTGGTATGTTGGTGTACCGCATCTGACCATTCAAGATATTCGCCGCCAAGATCGTATTGTCAAAGGTATTAATAAAGCTTTGGACGAAGCACAGTCTTAACGTCTGCTGTAAACCAATAAGCTGTTATTAATAGGCAGCTATTAATAAGATGCTAGCAATCTATATCACCTTTTTAAAATGGGCTGGGTGATATAGAGAATAAGGGCAACATAAATCAATATAACTATAAAAATAGGTTCAATAATGAGTACAAATACTCCTGATAATGATAAGAAAAATGACAGCACTCAAAGCAATGACCACCAAAATAACCCTAAGCAAGAAAATAAAGCTAGCAATAGCTTGGGGGATAAACTGCATGACTTAAAAGATGAGTTTGGCAATCGTATCGAGGACAGTAAGTTTGAATCTTGGTTACAAGATATCAAAAAAGAAGTCGGTGATAGTATTGAAATATTGACTCATAAAGCACGCGGTGTATTCAATCCTAATTTAGTAAGTATGGAGTTAGAAGATATCCAATCCATTATTTTACGTGATCGTCCGACGCCTTACTTTGGTACGGTCGTTGCACTTAAAATTAATAATGCTGAAGTTGGTCGACAAATGCTTGCGCAAGTCTTGCCAGATGTCACTGGTAGTAAAGAATGGCATAAAAATATGGAGGCCACGCTATCTGTGGTCATGACTTATGCCGGTCTAGAGGCGTTGGGTGTCCCGCAATCATCGTTAGATAGCTTTCCAGATTCTTTTAAAGTAGGTATGGCAGGACGGGCTGATAAATTGCGTGATAATGGCGTGAACGCGCCACAAAATTGGGCAGCACCGTTTGGTGAACAGGGCGATGTTCATGTTTGCGCGGCCATCATCGCGGATAGCAAAGAAAAATGGCAAGTAAAGCTTAGCGAGCTAAAAAATAATATCAAGTCGCATATTAATAAAGACGACCCTGAAAGTGGCGATATTGAAATTTTAATGGAGCATGATTTTGGCTCTGATAATAATGTCAAAAACGTCTTTGGTTATCGTGATGGTATTAGTAACCCAGAAATCAAAGGCAGCGGTATTCAGACACCACCAAGCAACACGGATGACGCCATCGCAGCGGGCGAGTTTGTACTAGGTTATAAAGGTGAAGCGGGTACGATACCGCCTATGCCGCAGCCTGAGGTTTTAGGTAAAAATGGCTCGTTTATGGTATTAAGGGCCTATAACAGTCATGTCGCCGCTTTTAATAAATTTTTAAAAGACAATAGCGAAAGTGATGAAGAAGCTGAGTTACTGGGCGCTAAGATGTGGGGGCGTTGGCGTTCAGGAGCGCCTTTAGTATTGTCACCTGATCATGATGATGAAGTGCTAGGTGATGACCCAAGCCGGAATAACGACTTTGGTTATAAAGATGACCCACATGGTAAAAAGTGCCCGTTTGGTGCGCATACTAGACGCATGAATCCAAGAGACAGCAAAGACTTTATTTTATCTGATGTGCGCATCCACCGTATTGTCAGACGTAGCGTTGGCTTCGGTGAGGTGTTACCAGCTGATGTTACCGAAGATGATGGCAAAGAGCGTGGTTTGTTCTTTATCGGGATCAATGCTCATGCCATGGAAACCATTGAATTTTTGCAATCCCAATGGATTAATGATGGTAACTTTATGAGTTTGGGGGAGGAAAAAGACCCTATGCTTGGCGTCCATCAGGGCGATAAAGACGCTGCTGCCGATACTTTTACCGTCCCTGCCGACCCAATTCGACAACGTTATCATGGTATCGAAACCTTTAATACCTTGTACGGTGGTGAATATTTATTTATCCCAAGTTTGTCGGCGTTGAAATGGATTAGTGAATTATCCTAAAAAAATAAATAATAAAAATGTATATCAACTTATCAAAAAAGGGCTAAAAACCATGTTAAAGAAACTATTTAAACCTAAATATGTGCCATACGATCATAAGTATATTGAGTTATCAGAGCAGGATGAGCGTAATATTCGCACCATTACTGACGATATTAAAAACTATATCGCCCGAAGTGATAAAGCCAGTAACGTTGATTATCATACACGCGATGCCCATGCTAAAGGTTACTGCGCGCTGAAAGCTAAGTTTGAGATTTTGGATAATCTGCCTGCCGAGTATGCGCAAGGTTTCTATGCCAAATCAGGTATCCATGATGCCGTTATTCGCTTCTCTAATGGTGCCTCTCGCGTATCAGCCGATCGTAAACTGGGTCTAGCACAAGGCCTAGCCATTAAAGTGTTCGACGTACCGGGAGAGAAATTGGCTCCTGGTGAAGAGAATAGCCCTAACTTTGATTTTAACTTAATCAATCATCCGGTATTCTTTTGCAATAGAATCGAAGACTACGCTTATATCTCTAAGCTGTTTTTAGAGATACCTGAATACGCTAAACAAGGCGCAGTCGGCAAAGCAAAATTGGCGTTTAACTGGTTGACCAACTATGGCTCAACGCTGCCAAGCAAAGAGTCATTAAAAACCTTTAAAGCATTGGGCGGATTTACCACAATTGAGCCAAAAAATACTTTGCTTTATGATTTCTATTCGCAAGGCGTGGTGCGTCACGGCGACTATATGGCCAAAATAAGAGTGACACCGACAAAGGCGTCGGCTAAGAAAATCACCCGTCGCGAAGTAGATATCGCTGCCAAGGAAGAAGCGATTCGTCCGCTGATTATCGATGAGATACGTGAGCATGATTATCAGTTTGACGTGCAGATTCAACTGTGTCGTAACCTAAAAAAGCAACCGATTGAAGAGATAACGACAGAATGGAAAGCATCTGATGCGCCATTCGTGACGGTAGCAACGCTCACGATTCCTTGCCAAGATGTGCCTGATGACGGTAATTTTGAGGTTATGGAAAATTTATCGTTTACGCCATTTCGCTGTTTAGAAGAAAATCGCCCGATTGGTAATTTGCAACAGTCGCGTCTAAAAGCTTATCAAATAGCCTCAGAGACGCGCCATGAACTCAATAACGTCAAACGTCAAGAGCCCAAGAATCTAAAAGAAACCTTTGATAAATCTTTCTTTTAGATAGATGTTCAGTCTTTTGTATTGACTATGATGTCTCAACTCTCCAGATGTTACCCATAAAAAAAGAGCCAGTAATTAACTTAATGGCTCTTTTTTATTCAAAACAAAGATCAATACAGCACCCAAAATTACGACACTTGCGATGATGAATCGTAGGGTCAATTGTTCAGACAGAAATAGCACACCTGCGATAGCTGCCAGTATGGGTACGCAGAACTGCACAACTGCCGCTTGGGTGCTTTTTAGCAGTGGCATGGCCACATACCAAAGACTGTAGCCAACCCCAGAGGTGATTGCCCCTGACACGCCAGCTAATAGAATACCTTCCATACTCATCTCTGCAAAGTAGTTCATTCCTGCGAGAAATAATAGGGGAATAGCGACAAGGCTTCTAATAAAGTTAAAGCCCGTGGCTCGAACCGATGATATACAAGACTTACCACGTATACTATAAACGCCCCATGAAATGCCACTTAATGCCATAATCACTGCCCCAAATAGTGATGGTACTGCCGCTGAAGGTAGCATTAAGTAGACAAAACCCGCAAATGCGATTAAGAGTGCCGCCCATTGCACCTTGCTTAAGCGCTCTTTTTGATAGATACCCCAACCAATCATAGTGAACTGGACTGCGGCAAATAAAATAAGCGCACCAGTGCCCGTCTCAAGCTCCACATAGGCGAGCGAAAAGCAAAGCGCATAAACCACCAAGCTAACACTACTGATCCAACTGCCCTTATCTTTTAAAATCGCGTCTTTTGAAACAGCGTTAACATTGGTATTTTCGTTAAGCACACTTTGTCGTTGTAAGCGCTGTTGATGAACGGTCATAATAATAGCAAGACAGACCGCGCCACCCAACAGGCGGATAACGGTAAAATTCCAAGGATCGATATAACCTTCTGCTAATGCCATTCTACAAAGAAGAGAGTTGGCGGCAAACGCAATTAACGCGATAATCGTGTATAACGTAACTTTCAAAAATAATTCCTACAATCATTAATATGGTCTTTGAATAAAATACAGGTAGCTTCGGTGCCATATACTGATGGCTAGTATAGGGCAATGTCGAAACATCTGATCTACAAGTTGTCGCTTAAATGCTTATCGTAATAAAAATAATAGCGTTAAAAATAGTACTGTTAAAAATAATAAAAAGGAAAAAACACGTGGATTTGGCAAGTATCTTTATTTATGACACAACATGGGCATTTGCCGCTGAAATATTAATACGCGTCACTGTGATGTTCTCGCTTATTATTTTGTTTCTACGCTTCACCGGCAAGCGTGGCGTTCGGCAGTTATCCATTTTTGAGCTGACGATTATTTTATCATTAGGGTCTATTGCAGGTGACCCGATGTTTACCGAGGATTTACCCATTATTCAAGCGGTACTGATTATGAGTACCGTTATATTACTTTATCGGCTGTGTACGTGGACTATGATGAAGTATCAGCCTTTTGAAGATCTTTTGGAAGGCAGGGCGCGTTATATCGTTGAAGATGGTTTGCTCGTGCTCGATAAGATTAAACAGGGAGAAATGTCACACGATGAGTTTTTTGCAGAAATGCGTCAGCAAGGAGTTGAACATTTAGGTCAAGTGCGTACGGGTTTACTAGAAACAGACGGCGAATTTAGTCTGTTATTATATCCACCCGATAAAATAGACTATGGCTTACCACTTTTCCCCAAGCAATATCAAGCAGTCGACCAGATAGAGCATGGGATTTATTATGCTTGTATGTATTGTGGTTATGTCGACTATCTCTCAAATCCCAATCAATTATGCCAGCGCTGTGAGAATGACGGTAAAAAATGGGCGAAAGCCTTAAATAGCAAAATTGTGAGATGATGATTGGTAAATAGCGGACAAGTAGGAGATTATTAAAACGATTAGCCTCATACGTCTATCTGTTCAAGCCATTTAACTACCTGCCGAATTCGATCATCTCTGTCACCGCCAATCTGTCGAAATGGTATTTGATGAGTATTTAGCTGACTTGTAAAATAAGCGCTTATCTCTTCACGCTGGTGCGGGCTATCACGCAAATCATCAGCGACCCACGGAATATCAACCTCGGTCAATAATATCAAATCATAATGATGCGCCAATGCTGCTTTGGTGAGTGCTTCAGGACAATCGCCATAATACCAATTGGCATAAACCATCAGCTCAAATAAACTGGTATCACAGAATAAATAGTGGGCGTTATCTGGAGTTTGAGCGGCTTGTCCGGCAAGCTTATTCTCTAACTCAATCTGACCTTGCGCAATCGGCAGTAAATCATCCCACGTACAGGTAAGTTGTTCCTTATCCCATTTTTCTTGCAGGTAAGTACGCATATATTCTGGCACCCAAAGTGAGCCAAAATGTGCGGCCAAGTCACGGCATAGCGTGGTCTTGCCGGTACTTTCTGCACCTAGTATTGCGACGCTAATGACGGATTTAGGCGTATGCTGCGTTAGATTGTACGCGGTAGCGTCGTTGCCATTCATAATATGCCCAGATTGCAATGAAGGTAAATACTACGTACTGTAGTGCGGTAAAGGTGAGACCTTTATAAAAGTATAGCGGTACTGAGATAGCATCAGCGATTATCCATAGTAGCCAATGTTCGATTTTACGCCGTGCCATGAGCCACATCGCCATCAAAAACAGCGCCGTGGTCAGCATATCGGTATAGTCAACCCAAGTAAATAAGTGCACACCGAGCACTGCACCATCAAAGCTAAATTGATTGTTGATGACCGGTCTAAAATAATAAACCAAAGCGACAAAAGCCACGGTAGCAGTCGCTAGCAATGCCAGTATGGGTATATCTTTTTTACTTAAATGCTCTACTTGAATTGTACTTTGGTCGTCAGTATTTTTTAACCGCTCATTTTTTTGCTGGCTAGTGGGATTAATATGATCTTGATGCTTTGAATCTTCTTTATTTTTTGACCAATTGAGCCATCCGTAAATACTCATAACGGTATAATAAGCATTGATGAACATATCGCCAAATAATTGCCATTTCCATAGTAGATAGACAAAGATAGCCGTGCTTATCAGACCAATAGGAAAGACTAAGATATTGGTTTTGCTGGCGAGTAAAACACTGGCCACCCCAAAGATAACGGCGATCAATTCTAGCGCAATAAATAAGGTTGGATAATCGGCATACTGCCCAAATAACCCATTCAAAAGTTCCACCATGAGCATTCCCAAATATGAGCGTTTATTATGATTGGTTGATTGTTATGTTGTCAGGCTTTTCAAATAGCGTCAATTATAGCCTAGCTGCCATAAAATACAGGCCGTCTTTGTCTATTTTTGATGACAAATAGGTTATTTGTAACAAAGTATTAGAAAAATAATAATATTCAGGCATAATAAAGGCACTGATTTTAAGTTTACAGTTATTCACTGAAATCAAACGACTGTTTTTTTACCTTTACGCTTATCGCAAGCCCTATATAGTAGCAGACAAGGAAGCTTATCATGACGACTTGTATCACAGGCACAGGCCTGTATATCCCTCCGTTTAGCATTAGTAATGAAGAGTTGGTAGAGTCATTTAACCAGTATGTTGAGAATTATAATGCAAAGCACGCTGCTGA
Source organism: Psychrobacter sp. DAB_AL62B (assembly GCF_028895345.1). Taxonomy (NCBI): domain Bacteria; kingdom Pseudomonadati; phylum Pseudomonadota; class Gammaproteobacteria; order Moraxellales; family Moraxellaceae; genus Psychrobacter; species Psychrobacter sp. DAB_AL62B. The sequence continues at coordinate 532,793 of NZ_SAXC01000001.1, read as the reverse complement.
TATTGAAGCAGGAACGACCACTGCACTTGAGCCTTCATCGGCCGCCTTCATCGAAAAAGTATCGGGCATCAAATCACGCTATGTGATGGAAAAAGCCGGTATTTTAAACCCTGACATCATGGCTCCTGTCATTGCTTATCGTAATTTAGGCGAAGAGCTATCTATCATGGCAGAAATGGGTGTAGCCGCGTTAAATGATGCCTTGGCTGATGCTGGGCTTGAAGCTAATGACTTAGATGGTATCATCCTTGCCTGCTCCAACTTCCAGCGTACTTATCCGGCGGTTTCTATCGAGATTCAAAATGCGATCGGTATGGTTGGCGGCTTTGCGTATGATATGAACGTTGCTTGTAGTGCGGCAACTTTTGGTCTATCACAAGCACACGGCTCTATCGTTTCTGGCCTTGCCAAACGCGTCGCTGTGGTTAACGTTGAGATTACCTCAGCGCATCTTAACTGGCGTAACCGTGACAGTCATTTTATCTTTGGTGATGTCGCGACTGCTTGTATCGTAGAAGATCTCGATACGCCAAAAGGCTATGAGATTCTAAATTCTAAGCTATTTACGCAGTTTTCGACCAACATCAAAAACGAATATGGCTTTATGGATCGCTCAGAATTCCTAGCGGCGCAGACCGAGATGTATCCGGATCTTAAAGAGCCTGTGACTGATAAGCTGTTTTTGCAGAATGGTCGTAAAGTATTCCGTGAAGTCTGTCCAAAGGTTTCAGAGATTATCACCGAGCATTTGCAAGAAAATAATATACCAACGTCTGACGTTAAGATGATGTGGCTACACCAGGCCAATGCCAATATGTTAGATTTAATCTTACGTACCGTTATTGGTAAAGAGGCAGATAAAGCAATCGTTCCAAGTGTCATTGCAGAATTTGCCAATACCAGCTCAGCCAGCCCGATGATTGTATTCCATCGTTATAAAGACGAGCTGCAGTCAGGTGATTTGGGTGTCATTTGCTCATTTGGCGCCGGTTACTCGATTGGGTCGGTAATCGTTCGTAAGGTGTAGTTTTTAACCTTAAACCTCAATTGTCATCAAAATAGCCAAGAATACTCTTGGCTATTTTTTTCACTTAAATTTCAAGTAAAGCTCATTGTGTAAGCCAAATTATAATAAAAAGCGTCGATATTATGGGAACAGCAGGAAAGTTTGCCCATATTTTGTCTATATAAAGGCAAGATTGCTGAGAGGTTTTAATTTCATGGTAAAAATTTGCTATAATCACGGTCTTATTTCAATTATTCAATTAAAAGTCCTTTTATGAAAGAATCCTTACGCCTGCGTTTAGACCAGATGGTAGACCGTTATGAAGAGGTTACCGCCTTATTATCGGACCCGAGTGTCATCAGTGATAATAATAAGTTCCGTGAATTGTCCGTCGAGCACAGTGATTTGATGGACATAACGACATTATGGCAGAACTATGTGCGTGCAGAAACGGATCAAGCTGATGCAGAAGCGATGCTAGCCGACGCGACAGATCCTGACATGAAAGAGATGATGCAAGAAGAAATTGACAGTGCCCGTGATACCATCGTCGAGATGGAAGAAGCACTGAACGTCATGATGTTGCCAAAAGATCCGAATGATAAAGTGCCAGCATTCCTTGAGATTCGAGCTGGTACTGGTGGTGATGAAGCAGCAATTTTCTCTGGTGATTTGTTCCGAATGTACCAAAAATACGCACAAACTCAAGGCTGGACGGTAGAGATTCTATCAGCCAATGAGGGTGAGCACGGTGGTTACAAAGAAATCATTACCCGTGTATCTGGTAATAGTGTTTACGGTCGTTTAAAGTTTGAGTCAGGCGTGCATCGTGTCCAGCGTGTTCCTGATACGGAAAGCCAAGGTCGCGTGCATACCTCAGCTTGTACCGTTGCTGTTATGCCTGAAGTTGAGATTGATGATACGGTTGATTTAAATCCAGCTGATATCCGTTTTGATACGTTCCGCTCAAGCGGTGCTGGTGGTCAGCATGTGAATACCACTGACTCTGCCGTACGCTTGACACACATCCCAACGGGTACCGTGGTAGAGTGTCAACAGGAACGCAGCCAGCATAAAAACCGGGCACAAGCGATGAAAATGCTGATTTCTAAAATTCAGCAAGTCAAAGTTCAGGCACAGGTAGATGCAGCTGATACGATACGTCGCGATTTGGTCGGTAGCGGTGATCGCTCAGAGCGTATCCGTACTTATAATTTCCCACAAGGGCGTATGACCGACCATCGTATTAACCTTACCTTGTATAAGCTTGATGCCATTATGGAAGGTGACTTGGATGAAATCCTTGATGCGTTGTTACGTGAGCACCAAGCGGACTTGATGGCCAGTATCGGCGGTGCTTAATAAGAGATTAACAAGCCCATAAAATAAGAGGCGTACCCAATGCATATGACAACTAACTCATCGCTAATATTACCGTTTAACAAAATCGCGATGACTATTGTCGCGATGTTGATGGCATTTTGGCTAGCTGCTTGTAGCGTCACGCCCTCATCAACGCCAGCAATGGAGCCAGAGCAGACTAGTAGCACTGTAGCAAATAATGAAAGTGACCCGCTTTCTTATCAAGCGTGCGTTTATCCTCCTGATGAAATGGTACAAGCTTGCACTAAAAAGGGTGGGGCTTTTTCGCAGCAAGGCATGCTTGGCTGTTATCAATGTGTGTTGTCTTATACGGATGCAGGAAAAACTTGCCAAGACAGTGCTGACTGCCAAGGAAAGTGTAAAAATACGGGTGAATTTATTGAGAATGGCGCCAAAAATCAGTCAGGGCAATGCGCTAGTGACAGCAGCCCGTTTGGCTGTTATCAAACCATTGAAAAAGGCGTGGCACAACCTGCCATTTGTGTCGATTAATTTGATTGTTGTTTGTCGTGTGAAAAATAGATAAGTGTTATTCAGTTTTATTTAAATGTGTTATTTGAACTTTTTATTTTAAATTCATCATTTCCGTTTATTCCTTTAATTATCTAATAATTTTGAGAGTGTTATGTCAAAGCCTAATAATCAAAATCAGCAAAGTAATCAAGAGCAAGTTCCAGAAGATGCCAACGAGCTGATTGCTCAACTGCAAGCCAAGCTAGATGAGATCACTGCTTCAGGTAAGCAACCTTATCCTAATACCTTTAAGCGTACGGATTATGCTCAAGACTTACAAACGGCTTTTGATGGTATATCGAAACAAGAAATTGCTGATAATGATGCTAAAGGTGAAAAAACACAGGTCAATGTCGCCGGTCGCGTCATGCTGAATCGTGGTGCATTTATTGTTATCCAAGATATGACAGGTCGCATCCAATTATATGTGGCACGTAAAGAGTTAGATGAAGAGACACTGGCAAGCATTAAATCGTTAGATTTGGGTGATATCGTTGGCGTATCAGGTTATATCGGTCGCTCGGGCAAAGGCGATTTGTACGTACATATTGAAAAGTTTGAATTATTAACCAAGGCTCTACGCCCTATGCCAAATAAGTTTCATGGCTTAGCGGATGTAGAAGCCCGTTATCGCAACCGTCATCTTGATTTGATGACCAACGAAACGACTCGTGATACTTTTATGGTTCGCAGTCAGGTAGTCAGTGGTATTCGCAAGTTTATGTTGAATGAGCGTTTTATGGAAGTTGAAACGCCAATGATGCATCCTATTCCAGGTGGTGCGGTTGCGCGTCCGTTTGTGACCCATCATAATGCGCTCGATATGCCGTTATATTTGCGTATCGCGCCTGAGCTTTATTTAAAACGCTTAGTCGTCGGTGGCTTTGAGAAAGTATTTGAGATTAACCGCAGCTTCCGTAATGAAGGTGTCTCAACCCGTCATAACCCTGAATTTACCATGATTGAGTTTTATCAAGCCTATGCAGATTATCATGATTTGATGGATTTGACTGAGCGCTTATTTAACGAATTGGCGACAGATATCTTGGGAACGACTGAGATTACTTATCAAGAAGAAGCCATCAGTCTAAAAGCGCCTTTTGAACGCCTATCTATGTCTGATGCGATTGCCAAATATGCAGAAAACTTTGACATGACACGTATTAACGATCGTGAGTATCTCGCAGAGTACGCATCGACAACGCTTAAGCAGCAAGTAAAAGACGTCTTCGGTGTGGGTAAGTTGCAGACGATTATTTTTGAAGAAACCGCTGAGCATCAATTACGTCAGCCAACATTTATCACTGAATATCCTGCTGAAACCTCACCACTAGCACGCCGCAGTGATGACAATCCTGAGATTACTGATCGCTTTGAGCTATTTGTCGGTGGTCGTGAATTGGCGAATGGCTTTAGTGAGTTGAATGATCCAGCTGATCAGGCTGAACGCTTTCATGGTCAGGTCGCTGAAAAAGACGCTGGCGATGATGAAGCGATGCACTTCGATGCAGAATATATCGAAGCGCTGTCTTATGGTTTACCGCCGACAGCTGGTGAAGGTATCGGTATCGATCGCTTAGTGATGCTATTGACAGACTCTGCGAGCATTCGTGATGTGATTTTATTTCCACATATGCGCCGTAAGCTTGAGGGTTAGAGATAGTTTGCTTGCCATAAGTCCATGCTGGTATTAAACTGAACATAAGAAGGCTATTTCTGCTTTTAGTAGAATAGCCTCATATGTTTTTTGAGTACTTAATTGATAGGGACGTTATGAATACTATGGACACTCAGCAAGTACCGCCCTCGATTTGGCAACAGATGATTCAGCAGAATTTTTTATCTTTGTATGATTTGCCAGAAGACAGGATAACTGACCCTGAATATTTTCAGGGTTATGATTTTGTCTTTGAATTTTCTAATGCGACGGTCTATCTTATTGTCAATGATGTCGTTATGCAGGCAAGGAAGCAAGACATTGATAGTACTCAAGTTCGTACATGGAGAAAAGAGGTTGTCAATCAGCTTATCAAGCAACATGCTCAGCTTTACCTTAAAAACGATAAAGCCATCGTTAATAAAAGTGAAGCAGCATCTAATGAACCCGTTTATTTTATCGGTTTAACCTCACTTTCAGTACAACATCAAGACAGTTCTCAAATTGATCAGCAAAACAAGTATTCAGAAACGCCATCCCATGCGGTTGGTTATGAGTATGGCAGTCAGTTTTTCGCTGAAGATTGTGTATTAGATTTGGACGACGAAGAAAGCGTTTTACAAGTGTTTAGCTATCAAAATTTTTCTGAGATATTAAAGCAATTAGTAACGCCAAGTGACTTGACTGCATTTTTAGATTTTCATCGCCGTCAGCTGACTGGGTTTGAGATATTTGAAGATGAATCGACTTTGCTTACTCAATTTCTACAAGCGCCAGATTTTCATCAAAGGGCGATTGAGGTGCAAGAGCAGCTGGTTAATTATGAATTGATAGAGCAGATTGAACCGCGTTTGCTAAGAGCGGCAGAGCCTGAGCAAACTGAGTTTGCTGCAGCACTGATGGCAGAGATTCAAAAGAATACTCGGATGTGGTACAAGCTTTTTAATAGTTTAATCAAAAGTTGTTATGAAGCGGGTACGCCATTACCAAAAGAGCAAGTTGATATTTTGGTAGATGAATCCATGTACACTTATGCGTGTTTAATAGAAAAAATATTGGCGCATAGAACGATTGCTCAAGAATCACGCTGGACAGGTTATGTGCGCCACGAGCACTCTTATAACGTATTTGGTCGCCATTATTTAATAGTATTTTATGCGCAAGATGAAAAAAACTCATTAAGTGCAGACAAGGTTCGTGCTGCTCACCAAGATTTACTATTTGAGCTCAATGCCCAAATGCAGCAGCCCGTTATGCAAGAGCTGTTTTTAATTGGTGTGGATGTTAGGCCTTGTGAAGACAGCGTGAATACCGAAGTACATCTTGATGCCTTCCATCAGCATGGATCGCTTATAGATGCGAATACGCAGCGTTTATACCAACAACTGGCTCAGTTGAGAGCTCAATCATAACCTAGCTTTGAGACTTAATTTTGATGGCTAGTTTCGATACTTAATCTCGATACCTAGTTTCTTTCGATACCTAGTTTTAGATAAATCGCTGATTTGATGCTTTACTTATATTTTTACGACTCACATTGGCATTCATTATGACGCAGCAATATCAAGTTTTAGCCCGCAAATACCGGCCCAAAAACTTTCACGAGTTGATAGGGCAATCACACGTCTCACAAGCATTGATTAATGCGATTGATTATAATCGTCTGCATCATGCCTATCTATTTACCGGTACGCGCGGTGTCGGTAAGACAACTATCGCCCGTATCTTATCTAAATGTCTAAACTGTGATACTGGTATTACCAGCACGCCGTGTGGCGTGTGTGATAATTGCGTGGCGATTGATCAAGGACGTTTTATTGATCTGATTGAGATTGATGCGGCTTCTCGTACCAAAGTTGAGGACACGCGCGAGCTACTTGATAACGTGCCGTATACGCCAAGCCAAGGTCGTTATAAAGTGTACCTGATTGATGAAGTGCATATGCTGTCGACACACAGTTTTAATGCCCTCCTTAAAACCTTGGAAGAGCCGCCTGAGCATGTCAAGTTCCTACTAGCAACTACGGATCCTCAAAAGCTGCCTATCACTATTATCTCTCGCTGTTTACAGTTCGTACTGCGTCCTTTATCGCAAAGCTTACTCAGTGAGCATCTAGCCAATGTTTTAACCCAAGAGCAAGTAGGCTATACGCAGCCTGCACTTTGGCAATTGGCCAGTGCGGCGAAAGGGTCGGTACGTGATGCCTTATCGTTGACCGATCAAGCAATTGCTTTTGGTCAAGGTGCGCTTGATGATGTGACCGTCAATGCGATGCTTGGCTTGATTGATGCGGCCGACTTAGTAAGCTTAATTACAGATATCTATCATCATGATAAACCTGCCGTCGCTGCCCATATTGAGCAGATGCGCGCGCAAATGGTCGATGCCAGCAGTATGTTTGATGGACTCGCTGAGCTATTACATCAGCTGGCATTGACCCAACTGCTACCTGAGGTTGCTCTCAACGTCAATGAAGTGCAAGCACAACATATCAATAAGCTTGCGCAGCATATGAGCCCTGATGTATTACAGCTTTATTATGAAATCGTGGTGCAAGCACGTGAAGGCGTCAAGCTTGCCAGTACGCCAATGCAAGCGCTTGAGATGTGTATTTTACGTCTTTTGGCTTTTCGCCCCTTACCGGTTGATGAAATCTTAACCAACATACCTGATAGCACTATACCGACTATAGAGACAGCATCTCCGACTGTTGCCTCCAATACAGAGTCGTTAACCGCTGTTGAGTACCCAGTATCAATACCATCACCGATATCAGAGTCAGTGCCGGTGCTACAAGAAGACGATATTGATTATCGTAGTGATGTTGATGCTACTGTTGATATCGAGCAACAAAGTTCAAATTATGATATTAGTGAAGTAAACGAATACGATAGTTACTACGATCATAATGAGCTGGAACTACTAAGTAATAACGTTAGCCCTGAGCCCATTGTTGAGCCTGAACCTGTTATTGAGCCTGAACCTGTTATTGAGCCTGAACCTGTTATTGAGCCTGAACCTGTTATTGAGCCTGAACCTGTTATTGAGCCTGAACCTGTTATTGAGCCTGAACCTGTTATTGAGCCTGAACCTGTTATTGAGCCTGAACCTGTTATTGAGCCTGAACCTGTTATTGAGCCTGAACCTGTTATTGAGCCTGAACCTGTTATTGAGCCTGAACCTGTTATTGAGCCTGAACCTGTTATTGAGCCTGAACCTGTTATTGAGCCTGATGCAAATGATTCTCAGTTATTAAGCCAGCCTGATGATCCGCGTACCCTGCTGCGTTGTTCACCGCAAGAATTGACCGGTGAGTGGACGCCAGAAAAATGGGACTATTGGCTACAAACCGCTCGTGAAGCCGGTAGTTTGGCTCAAGATGAATTGGCACTTGCGCGTCAAGGTATGATGACAGGGAGCTGTAATGAGAAGGCGGTCTTTGTCACTGCGGTTGATAGTAAGCATTTACAAGCGACCTTTGAGCAGCTAGCAGCAACATTGCACGCGCAGTTTACTCAAGCAGAAATCAGTTTGCAAATAGATGGCAGCATCATGCAAGCCGATGATAAAACGCCTGAGCGTCGCCAACAAAAACGCCTCATACAAGCAAAAACGGTGGCAGAGTCAAGATTGCTCAATACGCCAGTCATGCAGTATTTAACCGAGCGCGGCGAAGGGAAAATGGGCAAAGTTCAGTTATATTAAACAATCAGAAAATTAATTATTAATATTTTACAAAAACCAGACTATTAGTAAGCGCATTGCACATATTGAAATATCAAGGTGAAATTGCTTTATCACCTTGATATTTTTGGTTTTATTACATGATAAGTCGCTTTAGTTGACCATAATAGTTATATTTAAAAACTGTAAAATTCTTTGTAATCAGATATAATGGTTAAGTTATATTAACAATTATAAAGTAGCTTAGGTGAGAATATGTTAGATAATTTACGTGGTATGGCCGTGTTTGCCAGTGTGGTCGGACACGGCTCTTTTAGTGGTTCAGCTCGCGAACTGGGTATTACCACCAGTGCTGTCAGTCAGCAAATACGCTCTTTAGAAAACGAGCTCGGTGTGGTGTTATTACATCGCTCAACCCGTAAGCTAAGCTTAACAGAAGCGGGTGCAAGCTTTTATGAGGCGGCCAAAGACGTCGTTAGCGCAGCAGAGCAAGGTCGAATTAAAGTCAATCAACTACGTGATGAGCTGGCAGGTAGTTTGCGTATTGCAACGACACCTGAGCTGGGTGTACATCATATTTTGCCAGCTTTATCTACTTGGATGTCAGCGCATGACGACCTCAGTATCACTTATTTTGCAGACAATAATTATATTGATATGATTGATGAGCGTATCGATATTGCGGTACGTATGAGCCCCAATATCAACGACTCAACTTTGAGTAATCATCCCTTATCTGATGTGCGTCAAATGTTGGTCGCTTCACCACAATATTTACGTCAGCACAAAAAGATTGAAACCCCGAAAGATTTGGCAGACCATCAGCTGATCTGCATTGATATCATGAAAGATGCGAATCATGTTGAGCTTACTCAGACTGAGACTGGTAAAAAAACACGTATCAAAATGAACTCACGTATCCATACCAATAATGTCTTTATGGCAATGACCATCGCCAAAGAGGGTCATGGAATCCTTAGAATGATGGAAATGGATGTTAAAAAAGAGCTGGAATCTGGTAATTTGGTCGAAGTTTTGACCGGCTACCAAATGCCAAGCTTTGTGCTGTATGCTGTTACCTTAAACCGTGAGCAACAGCCTGCAAAAATCACTCGCTGCTTAGAGGTATTAAAGAAATACTTTCATGCAAACTAAAGCTTGATCTATTTAAGCGCCAATGCAGCTGACTGATTAGTAACAAGAAAAAATCCTATAGATAATGTATATCTATAGGATTTTTTTAGGCGTGTGTTTTAACGGCTGTTATTTGAATATCATTTTATAACAATGGTTTAGAACGATGGTTTTAATAAGTCAACAAGGCGCTCGACCACTTGTGAGCTTTCATCACGGCTAATATTGAGCGTTGGTAGCAAACGAATCACATGACCGCCAGTGACGTTGATGATGAGTTTCTGTTCATCACGGGCACGATCAACCAATTTGCTACAGTCCATATCCTTGGGTAGTACAATCCCAATCATCATCCCAGCACCGCGGCTACTGACCCCATATTCTCCAAAAGCATCAACCATACTCTCGCGGATAAATTGTCCTTCACTGACAGCATTGTTCATGATATCGCTGTTCGCTAATACTTCATATACGCTATGTACCACGCGGCTGGCTAATGGCGTGCCACCATAGGTTGAGCCATGACTACCAGCACCGAACAAGCCGTTAGCGCGACCACGTACCATACAAGCCCCTACTGGGAAACCATTACCTAAGCCTTTGGCCGTCGTCAATACATCAGGGCGAGCATTACTATGCTGATAAGCGAAATATTTACCAGTGCGTCCATTACCGGTTTGCACCTCATCCAGCATAAATAACCAATTATGGGTATCGCATATTGCTTGTAGCTGTTCAAGGTAAGTAAAGCCGTTAGCCGCCGTATTAAGACCGCCTTCACCTTGAATAGGCTCTACAAAGATAGCGCAAATATCTTCATGGTCATGAGCTGCCTGTTCAATCGCTGCAATATCACCAAAAGGAACACGAATAAAATCTTCATCTAAGGTATAAAAGCCTTCGCGCGCCTTAGGGTTGGCTGTGGCGGATAAGGTCAATAGCGTACGACCGTGGAAAGATTGCTCCATGACAATCACTTTCGGGCGCTTAAAACCCTGCTGATACGCGTATAGCCGTGCCAATTTTAGTGCTGCTTCGTTTGCTTCAGCGCCACTATTAGCAAAAAACACACTGTCCATTTGCGCCGCATTACATAAGGCTTCACCAGCACGCTCTTGCCAATCGATACCAAATAAATTACTGGTATGAACCAAAGTTGCCGCCTGCTGCTGGATAGCATCTGTGACTTGTGGATGACAATGGCCTAAGCCGCATACCGCGATACCAGTCAGTGCATCTAAATAGGGGGTATCATCTTTGGTATAAAGCCAACTTCCTGAACCTCGTGTAAAGCTGATTGGTTGACGATTATAAGTGGGCATCAGGTAAGTAGCAGACATGTACAACATCCTTGAAATAATAAAGTGGTTAAAGGTAGGGGTTATAGCTCATCAGAAAACGGCGTAGATTCGGCAGGTAAAGTATAATCTTCGTTTGCCCATGCGCCTAGATCAATAAGCTTACAGCGATGACTACAAAAAGGCTTATATTTATTGTCTTGCCATGCAGTCTGAGTGCCACAGCGCGGACAAGGATAGGTTTTGGGTGAAGTGTTGGTGCTGGGAGTAAGTTCAGTCATAATAAAAGTAAGTATATCCTTGGTATTATCAAAATAGGTTAGCAAAAAAGAAAGTATTTATAATTATAATAAGCGACAAATAAGAGTCAGTATTGTGTGTCTATTCTAAAATTATTGCTATAGCGAACAGCTTTGCAGTGCCATTTGTCGATGGATAATCACTGTCCTTGTATTACTATTGGACTGCATTGACTATATAATAGCATGTGGTCGAATAATGACAAATGACAAATACTTTAAGGGTAGTACATGACTGACAATCTCGAGCTTTCACATCAGCAAAAGCGTGCATTTCAACCACAAAGACTCTCAGCGCCACGCAATTTTACGCTGCCAGAAGGGTTGGATAAAAGTGAAGTGCCTTTAGTATTAGAGATTGGTGCAGGGAAGGGCAAGCATGCGCTTAGCTTTGTGCAGCAAAATCCTGATAAGCATCTTATTGCTATTGAGCGCACTCGCAATAAGTTTGACGCCTTTACTAAGTTGGCGGCGCAGCAAAAATCAAGCAATTTAGATGCTATTCATGCTGATGCTATTGCATGGATTGTACATGCGATTGCGCCCAACAGTATCGACAGCATTTTTATACTGTATCCCAATCCTGAGCAGCATAACCCCAATCAGCAATGGTTAAACATGCCTTTTTTTGAATTTTTGCTTTCTCGTTTGAAAGTAGGCGGGGAAGTAATATTGGCAACTAACATAGAAGCATATATGGATAACGCTGAACAGCAAGCGCACGAGGCTTGGTGTCTACCGAACATACGCCGTAAAGTCAAAAGTGACAGTCAACGTACCCATTTTGAAGTTAAATATTTAGCGCGCCAAGAAACCTGCTGGCAGCTTACCATGCGCAAGCCTAAAGGCTACCAAACCAGATTTGATAGCTGGACTATAGATAATCTAAAACCTATAGAGATATAGCCTAAGCAAAAATTAAAGAGCAATACTCAAAAGTAGATAAAGTTAAAAGCAAACTAATACACGCACCTAGAAAAAATAAAATAGCCTAAGCAATAAAAATGAATAGACAAAAAAACCGCCACAAAAGGGCGGTCCAAAAAGTAAGCAAATTTTTACATTACAAGAAAGGCTTTACTAATGTATTAGAGTCAGTATGCGCATCAAGTACCGTCAAAAAGGTATAGGCGCCAATAAATTTTCGACTGATAAACATAAACTCCTTTGGCGGAAGATTAAACTCAAAAGATTGCATAGCGCGTGAGGCATCATTTGAAAGGCGGGTATGTAATTTACTATTTGCCCAAATATAGCGCTGCTGTTCGTCCAAACAATCAGCAGGGATATCAGGGTTTAGTGCAGGATCACTAAAAGGTTCTGTAGCAAGCAAAAACAATGAGGCGATATCAGAGCGTACTTTATCGCTCATAGTATCGAAAAAATCATAACCTGTCATTGCCAACATCATTGCCTGATGGTCATGACGATACCCTGCTCGTAATAGACCATGAGCAATCGTTAGTAGATTATTATCAAACTGACGAATAGCACCAAAATCTAATAAGACCAGTTTATCTATCTCATTTTTATCATGACTGACACGAACGAGGTAGTTGCCAAAGTTTGGATCCGTCTGCATTTCGCCCCAAACAAAAATTTCTCGTATCATGATCTCGATGGCAGCCTGACCGATAGCATTACGGCTTTCATGAGGTAATAATTGTAACGCTTCAGAAACGACGCTAATACCGGGTTCATAAGACATACATAGCAAGCGTTTGGTTGAGTAATTACGATTAATTTTGGGAACGATATAGCGTGGATCATCAAGCAAACGTTCATAGAAACGCTCAGTAGTGGCCGCTTCTGCTTCGTAATCAACTTCATGATGGAGTAGGTCACGTATCTCTTCAAACCAAGCATCGAGTGAGCGTGTTTGAGGAACAATATTGCTGACCTTTAATAAACGCTTAAATAAAGCAAGATCAGAATTAATAGCATCAGCCACACCCGGATATTGAATTTTCAATACTACCTGTTCACCAGTTGCAAGCACTGTGGCACGATGAACTTGGGCGAGGGATGCTGTACCAATAGGAACGGGATCAACCTCAAGTTCATGCAATTTATTACCCAATAACTGGCGTAATGTCAGCTCAATTTTTGGCCATGCTAATGTAGCTGTATCATCATTGAGCGTTTGCAGCGCTCGCGTGATTTCAGGTGGCAAGATATGCTCACCATAAATCGCCAGCATTTGACCAATTTTCACCACTGAACCTTTTAGCTTACCCAGCTCTTCTGCCAAGTAATTCGCCTGTTCTTCCATAAAAATTTGGTTACGTGCCGTACGGGCTTCTTTATTTAAGAACATACCAGACACGCTATTACCTGCCCAACGACGACCAATATTCAATGAGGTTTTGGCAATCGACATCCGACGCTCAAATCCTGAAGTTTTTAGGTTATCGATTGATTGCTTGGTATTAGATTGCTTATTATTAAGAGGTCTAGAGGTATCATTTGCCATAATATAATCATTCATCCGGTTGGTATTGATTTGTGGGTTTAATACCTACAATACAAGGGAGATGCGACACACTGGTACAAAATTGTACCATATAAAAGGGAGGTAGGTTGATGAGGCTTAGTTGACCGCAGTTACTTACTTTGTCAATTCAAGTACGATTTCTCAAATAATCATTACTTACTGATCTTATCTAGTATAAATTATGCTCTACTAGAACTTATACTCCAATATAGTCAGTTCAATATAAAAAATATACGTTAAAAATAGCGTCATGCTGGGATAGATTTTCCTCGCTTGCTGTGCACTTCACACTCCAGAGGCTTCGCAAAATTTATCCCAGCAGCACTGTATTCTTTTTAAATTGAATCGAATATATGATGGCCTTTATTCTAATACGCAGTACTTTATCATTTTTAAACTGGTTGGCTGATATTAAAAGTGATAGATCAAAAAAAATACGACCTAGCATCACACTAGGTCGAATAATTAGACAAAAATTATGAGCATTTCAATATTAAGCGGAACCATGTTGTTCATAGTCATGTTGTTCATAGTATCGCTTATCACACAGTTTATAACGTGCTGAGTATTAAGTATTTTCGCGAGCAATGGCATGATGTCCAATATCACGGCGATACTGTGCACCATCAAAACTAATCGCAGCGGTTACAGCCAGTGCTGCTTGCTGCGCTCCTGAAATAGTATCTGCTAGCGCAGTGACACATAATACGCGTCCACCATCAGTAATAATTTCTTTTTTACTATGAGTCGTTACATCAGGATTAATATTGTCCAACTCAGCATGACTAAAGGCAGTACCTGCATGGAAAACTTTTACAGCATTAACGCCTTGGTTATCAAGTGCTGGTAAACCAGAAATGACATCACCTTTAGAAGACGTTTCAGGATAGCCTTTTGAGGCGATGACAATACCAAGAGCAGGGCGCGCGTCCCAGTTGGCTTCACCAGGTAGATTACCTGCCAGCCCTTGAGCGACCAAATCTACCATCGATGATTTTAAACGCATTAGAATTGGCTGGGTTTCAGGATCGCCAAAACGGCAGTTGAATTCAATCACATACGGATCACCAGCATCATCAATCATTAAGCCCGCATATAAAAATCCAGTATAAGGATGACCGGCAGCTTTCATCGCATCAACGACTGGCTGAATGACTTGTGCCATTACTTTATCATGCACCTCTTGAGTGACTACTGGGGCAGGCGAATAAGCACCCATGCCGCCAGTGTTAGGTCCGGTATCACCTTCAAACGCACGTTTATGATCTTGGCTGGTTGCCATAGGCAAGATGTGTTCACCATCTACCATACAAATAAAGCTGGCTTCTTCGCCTTGCAGAAACTGCTCAATGACCACGCGACTTCCGGCATCGCCAAACTTATTGTCCGCAAGCATATCGTCAATCGCTTCATACGCCTGTTCGATAGTCTCAGCTACGATGACACCTTTACCAGCAGCAAGTCCGTCAGCTTTAATAACAATGGGAGCGCCTTGCTCGTCAACGTATGCTTTCGCACTTTCTACATCAGTAAAACCTTGATAGGCAGCAGTTGGAATATGGTTTTGTTCCATAAACTCTTTAGCAAAGGTTTTTGAACCTTCTAACTGCGCACAATATGCGGTTGGACCCCATGCTTTGATGCCAGCTTCGCGGCAAGCATCAACAATACCCGTAACGAGTGGCGCTTCAGGACCAACGATAACCATATCAATAGCGTTATTTTGGCAAAATTCAATGACCGCACTATGCTCACTAGCATCCGCTGCAATTTCTAAAATGACGTTTTGACACTTAGGCTCAAGAGCAGTACCAGCGTTACCGGGAGCGACATAGACCTGTTGTACTTTGTCATCTTTCGCACACTGCCATGCCAATGCGTGTTCACGACCACCTGAGCCAATCACCAAAATATTCATCATACGTCTTGCCCTTAGCATTAATTATTAGTAGCGAGTCAATAAAGCACTGTTAAACATAATGTCGTATTCTAACAAAAAAGCTGCATCGATTGCCATGAGTATCAGCCTGCTAGTAAGTATTCTCAAACAATAATAGAAGAACGGGTCATCACCTGAAATATTGTCTCATTAGTAAAGGTTATCGACTTGGTGCTGATTCATAAAATGATTGTGCTATTGCTAGATGAGTAGGTGCGTTACACTTTAGCAGACAAGCGCTGTCACTATCATAAGCTGTCACTGTCATAAACAGTATCCTAATCAGTCGCTTGCCAGCATAAGAACATATAAAATCACGGAATAATAAAACGCGAGTCATATAGCACTAACCGTTAATACGATTATATAACCCTAAGTAAGAAACAAACTTATAAAAAAGGACAATAAAAGCTATGCCAAACTCCCTAAATATTACAGAAGAGCGCATTAGCCAAATAAGCGATATTGCCACCAGTTATGTGCAAAAGGATAAATCGCTGCTTGACCATTTCATTCATAGTTATTACCAATCGTTGCATAAAGAAATGGCTGATGCGATCAGCGATGCAGACCTAGCAGGGATGGCACTACATCATTTTACGCTACTTAAAGCCTATGATGGCAGTAGTCCACAGTTGGCTATTTTAAACCCAATTGCCGAGGAGCAACATTTTCATAGCTCGCATACGGTTATTCAAATGGTGGCATATGATCGCCCTTTTCTAGTAGATACACTGCTGATGACGCTTGAAACGCAGGGTATTGATGTACATCGTACTTATAACATCATCGTTAGCGTTCAACGCGATGATGACAATAGCATCACTCACATCGAAAGCGCTCACGAAAGCGCCACCTCTCATTTGTCTTTAATCCAGTGTGAAATTGCTTACCAAGATAATGATAAGTTAGCGGCATTACAGCAAGTGCTACTAGATAAAGTAGATACACTCGACACGGTGGTTGGTGACTGGGGAAAAATGCAGGAACGCCTCAGTGAAATTAAAGATGAATTATCAAAAAAACCACTGCCAGAAGTTTTTTATTCACGCCAAGAAATTCAAGCCTTTTTAGATTGGATGACCGATGAGCACTTTATTTTCTTAGGGTTTCGTGAATACCGTTTAGAAGTTAAAGAGAGCGAAAAAGAATCTGATTTAAAGCTGTTTTCGATTGGTAATAGCGGTCTTGGTCTGCTACGCGGTGGCGAACAAGATGCACTGTCAAAGAGTTTTGACGAGTTACCTAGCAATCTTAAGAAGCTATTAACTGAGCCGCGAGTATTAACGCTCTCTAAATCAAGCCGTGTATCACCCGTACATCATTCAGTATATATGGATTTTTTGGGTATTCATAAGTTTGATGACCATGGTAATTTGGTCGGTGAGTATCGATTTATTGGGTTGTTTACGCCCCAAGCGTATCAGCTAAGCGTACAGCAAATACCGTTACTGCGTGAAAAAGCCAATAAAATCATGGCGATGGCAGAATTACCACGCGATGGTCATGCCTATCATAAAATGATGCATGTGATTAATAGCTTACCGCGTGATGATTTATTTCAAGCCAGCGTCGAAGAGTTATATCCCATCGTCTCTGGTATTACTCAATTACAAGACAAAAAAAGCCTGCGTTTATTTAGCCGCATTGACCACTATCAACGCTTTGTTTCCTGCTTGGTTTATATTCCGCGCGATAAATTCAATACTGAGCTGCGTATCAAAGTACAAAATGTGCTTAAAGAGGCTTATGGCGGTACATCATCTGGCTTTACTACCGAATTCAATGAGTCCGAGCACGCCCGCGTCCATGTCCACGTAAGAACAGAGCCTGGTCATGTTAATGCGGTCGATAACAGCACTCTTGAAACCGAGCTATCAGCACTGATGCAATCATGGGGCGATAACTATCAAAAGATGCTGTTGGATAATGTGGGTGAGCAGCAAGCCAATGCCTTAATGCGCAAATTCTTAAGTTATATTCCCGCCGCCTATCAAGAGCGTTTTGATGCGAGAACGGCCGTCGAAGATACCAAGCGTTTGGCGAATTTGACCGATGAGCAGCCGATACTTTGGCATTTATACCAATCTACAGGAGACGCCAGTAATCAGTTGCATCTAAAGCTATATGGCCGTCAGCAGCCGGTTATTTTATCTAAAGTATTGCCAGTATTAGAAAATTTCGGCGTTTCGGTGGTTTCAGCACAAACCTATGAGTTTGATTTGCCTGAACAAGCCATTTGGATGCAAGAGTATGAACTGACTTTGGAGCATGTTGATACAATCGATATGCAAGTGGTACGCGGTCAGTTTGAAGACAGTCTTAAACAAATCTGGGCTGGTAATGTTGAGAGCGATAGCTTTAACGAGTTGATATTAACCACCAAACTTGATACTTATGAAGTCGTTGTACTACGCGCATTATCAAGTTATATGCGCCAAGCACGCGCGCCATTCTCGAATGTTTACATTCAACAGACGGTGGTAAAAAATAGCGACATTAGCGTGTTATTAGCGGATTTATTCGACACACGCATGAATCCTAAATATAGCGACCCTGACAGCAAAGAGCGTTCAGAAAAAACAGCGAAAATTAGAGAGCAAATAACGACTGCGTTAGCGGCTGTCGATAGCTTAGATGAAGACCGTATTTTACGCTGGTACTTGGACTTAATTAACGCCATGGTGCGTACTAACTTTTATCAAAGAGACGCGGATGGTCAGCGCAAAGACCGATTATCATTTAAGTTTTTAGCGGCAGATATCCCTAACTTGCCTAAACCCAAACCTATGTTTGAAATATTCGTTTACTCACCGCGTGTTGAAGCGGTGCATCTACGTGGTGGCAAAGTCGCTCGTGGTGGTCTGCGTTGGTCAGATCGTATGGAAGATTTCCGTACCGAAGTACTCGGACTGGTCAAAGCGCAAATGGTCAAAAACGCCGTGATTGTACCGGTTGGCTCAAAAGGTGGCTTTATTGTTAAGACCAAAACCATGGCTGATGGACGCGAAGCATTCCAAGCTGAGGGTATTGCTTGCTATCAAGCGTTCCTACGCGGCATGCTCGATGTGACTGATAACATCGTTGATGGTAATATTGTCCCGCCAGCCAATACCGTGCGTCATGATGAAGATGACCCATATTTAGTGGTTGCCGCCGATAAAGGTACGGCAAGTTTTTCTGATATTGCCAATGCCTTATCTGCTGAATATAACTTTTGGCTTGATGATGCCTTTGCATCAGGCGGCTCAGTCGGTTATGACCATAAAGCGATGGGTATTACGGCACGCGGTGGTTGGGAGTCGGTCAAACGCCATTTCCGGATGCGTGGCATGGATATCCAAGCAAGTGATGAATTCACAGTCGTTGGTATCGGTGATATGAGCGGTGACGTATTCGGTAATGGTATGCTACGCTCACGTCATACCAAGCTGGTTGCCGCCTTTAATCATTTGCATATATTTATTGATCCAAACCCTGACGCTGAGACTTCTTATATCGAGCGTGAGCGCTTATTTAATCTACCACGGTCAACATGGGATGACTATGAAAAGTCACTGATTAGCCAAGGCGGTGGTATATTTGCGCGGACGGAAAAAACCATCGCCATCAGTCCTGAGATGAAAGCGCTGTTTGATATCAGCGATGATAGCTTAGCGCCCAATGATTTTATCAGCGCCTTATTGCGTGCACCGGTTGATTTAATTTGGAATGGTGGTATCGGTACTTATGTGAAGAGCGCCAATGAAAGCCACGCTGATGTCGGCGACCGTGCCAATGATGCAGTGCGCGTTAACGGTGGTGAGCTACGTACGGCAGTGGTCGGTGAGGGCGGTAACTTGGGCTTTACCCAGCAAGGGCGTATTGAATACGCGCAAACGGGCGGCCGTATCTATACCGATGCTATTGATAACTCAGGCGGCGTTAACTGTTCAGATCATGAAGTTAATATCAAAATCCTACTTGGTAAAGTGGTCGAACAAGGTGATATGACCCTAAAACAGCGTAACGAGCTGTTAGAGAGTATGACCGATACCGTGGCAGAATTAGTATTACGTCAAAACTATCTGCAACCACAAGCGATTGAGCTGAGTCATATTCGCGCAGCGGCAAATTTAAGTGATCATCAGCGTTTTATTCAACTGTTAGAAAGCGAGCAACGTCTGGATCGCGCGATTGAATATCTACCATCAGATGAAGAAATTTCCAAACGTCAGAAAACAAATACTGGCTTGACCAATCCAGAGCTGGCCGTTGTCATGGCTTACGGCAAGATGTGGGTTTATGATAATTTGTTATTATCTGACGTACCCGATGCTCCTTACTTTATCAATGAGCTGCGTCAGTACTTCCCAGATGAATTGGCATCCCGCTTCTTTGAAGAGATGACTGAGCATCGTTTGCACCGCGAAATTATCAGCACTTATTTAACCAACAATGTCGTCAATCGCTTAGGTATCGAGGCGTTATTCCGTCTGACCGAGGAAACAGTGCAGTCGCTGGCGACTATCATTCGTGCCTATGCCATTGTGCGTGATGTCTTTAATGTCTCAAAAGCATGGGAGCTGCTTGAATCACTTGATAATAAAGTGGATGCGACGCTGCTGCTTAATCTTGAGCTGCGTCTGCGTGATGCGCTTGCACATGGCGTAGTCTGGTTTATCAACGCCTTTGGACAAGACTTGCAAGTCGCCGATATGATTAGCCGCTTTGGAGATAGTGTCGAGCAATTAACCAAGTCAGGCGGATTTATCGAGCAGCAGTTCGCCGGTTACTTACAAGAGGATAAGGTACGTTTAAGTAGCACTGGTCTGACGGATATCGATGCAGCGCTATTTGCCATGTTGCCTTATCATGTTGACGCCCTAGATGCAGCACTACTTTCTGAGCAATATGAGCGCCCTGTCGATGAGATTGCCACCCTATACTTTGAGGCCTATAAAGTCTTGCAGTTAGATTGGATGATGGAAAATATTGCCACATTGCCGCAGCAAGATCACTGGGATCGCCGCGCGCGTCATGCACTGGTGAATGAAGTCACTCGCAATCTGCGTTTACTAATGGATGCGCTATTATCACAGCCTGACTCTAAGCAAGCATTTAATGACTGGAAATCGCGTCATGAAGATCAGCTTGAATCGGTAACGGCTGAGATGGAAAAACTTGATAACAATCTTGATAACGATGATGAGAATACTATCAGCTTATCAACATTATCTGTCTTGATGAGTGAGCTTAGCGGATTAGTTACTAAATAATTACTAATTAAAAAATTAACTTTCTATAAACAAAAAACCACTCTTAATAACTTAAGGGTGGTTTTTTATTGGCTTACAATAATAAAAGTAACGCTTAATCTAACTCAATTAACGTATTTAAGCGCACCATCTCACCACTCTTTTCTACCCATACTTTATCACCCTCATCACGATAACTATCAAACTGTGGTTCTAATACAATATTGGCTTGGTCATCAATAAAGCCAAACTTACCATCTCGTTTGTAAGCGTAGAACTGATGATATAGCAATTTTACGATAGCAGCCTCAGAAGCTAGAATTAGCTTACCCTTGCTGTCAATAATTTGCGCACTGACGATATTATCTTCAATATCTTGGGTCAGGCCAGTTGCAATACTGCCTTTAATTAAGGTACTACTTAAAAATAGCAGCGAGTGATCCCCATTATTGGAAACCCAGTTATTAAAAAGCTCAATATTTTGATTGGGAGCAAAAGGAATAATAATATTAGCGTTTTGATCTAAGAGGGCAGTTTGTTGTTGTGTTTCTACTTTATCCAATGAAAGCGAACTTGTAGAAACCGCTTGCAAATATAACAGTTGACCAGCACAAGCATTTAGGGGTTGCAAATCCTCATATTGCTGCGCAATTACCCATTTACCTTGATCATTGAGTAAGCCAATTTTACCTATCGTGCTAGCATCACCTAAAGCGTTAATTAAAAAATAATCACGATCATCATCGCTATCGTAATGAGCATGACTGATAGCAGCGGCTGTAAGATTAAGTGGCGCATCGACTGCTTTGACACGTCGCTGTGTTGGTCTAGTATCGCTATAATCGCCATAGCCATTGTCAATTCTACGTTGCTGTTGTCTTTCATTATTTTTAATTGCTGGATAAACCCAATAGCCATCGCGATCAATAATGCCTTGGTTAGTAGCACCATCTGGCATAGTGACGTTAACAATAAAGCTCGTATAAATATCAGGCTCAGTCGCAATAGCATCGTAAGCAAAGGGTACAATTATCTCGCCAGCAGCATTCACTACACCTGTTTTTTTACCCTTTGCCGTATCTTTACTGGCGATCAAATATTTATTCATTAAGGCATAAGCATCCGTTAAACCAGCTAATAAAATGTTGCCATTTAAATCTTGCAGCTGTTGGCTGTTATCTTCTAAAGTGACTAGCTTGTCAGCGAATCGCTCGTTATTATTCTCAATACGCTCAAAATAACTATTCGGTAAATAACCGGCGCAGTTAATAGTGGCCTGCGCTGAGGTAGTCATTAGCGTGGCGGCAGCTACTGCTGAGAAAAACATACTACTAGATAAAAAGTTAGTATAAGCCGCCTTAATAGTTTTTTTAATCATAAAGCTCACTTCAACCCCTTTATTTAACTGGTAATCTTTTGACAGCCTTGACCACTGATTTGGCTAAAGCCGCCAGATAGCTTTTCAACTTTAATTTGGGTGAGGATACGTTCCTTTAATGCCTGCACATGGGAGATAATACCGATAAGCT
The DNA here is from genome assembly GCF_028895345.1 of Psychrobacter sp. DAB_AL62B. Taxonomy (NCBI): domain Bacteria; kingdom Pseudomonadati; phylum Pseudomonadota; class Gammaproteobacteria; order Moraxellales; family Moraxellaceae; genus Psychrobacter; species Psychrobacter sp. DAB_AL62B. Next base: position 510,619 of record NZ_SAXC01000001.1, on the reverse strand, counting down.
TACCTTCTTGTTGTAAGCTGGTTAAGGTATCGAGCGCGATATCAAGCGACTCTTCATCAAGTGTACCAAAGCCTTCATCCAAAAACAGTGAATCCACGCGAATATTGTGACTGGCCATCTGCGACAATCCAAGCGCGAGTGCCAAGCTAATGATAAAACCTTCACCGCCGGAAAGATTCTTAGTGCTGCGAATATCGCCGCCTTGATAATTATCAATGACATTGAGCTCAAGTGGATTGCTATCATCATGGATGAGCAAGTAACGGTCACTCATCTTTTGTAGTTGATCGTTGGCATGATTAATCATGACTTCAAAGGTTAACCCTTGAGCAAAGGTACGATATTTTTTACCATCAGCTGAGCCAATTAATGTATGCAGCTGCTGCCAAACTTGCAGCTTTTGTTTTTGCTCATTGATGGCAATAAGCTGTGCCGCTTGTTCGCCTTTTTGGCTGGCATTGTCTTTGAGCTTTTGATCGATAGCGCCGATCTGCTGACTTAGCTGATCAATGTCCGTTTGGATTTGATGGTATTGGCTGGCAAGCATTTCTCGGCTTGCATCTGTCATAGGTATCGCAAGTTTTTGATCTAACGATTGCTGGGTGCTATCTAATTGCAATTTAGCCTGTTGCAGCGCGTTATCAATAGCCAGTTTACGTATATGTAGTGCCTCACGTTCTTCCTTTGGTAGGCGTGCATTGACAAAGGCAGCTTCATCTACAAACTGTGACTCTGCTAATAAGTCAGTAAACTTAGTTTGCTGTATATCTAACGCCGTAGTAGCAGATTGCAATTCTGTCGCTAGCTGTTGTTGCCTAATTTGTAACTGTTCTAACGCTTGCTGAGCATTATCTAACTGTCTTTGTGCATTTGCTTGCTGAGCTTTTGCTTCATCAATTGTTCGGCGCAATTGATGTTCTTCATTATCTGGGTTCTTATCTTCAAACAGTAACTGTCTCTCTGCTTTTAGCTGCGCCATAGCGTTGGTTTTATCGTTAACCAGACGTTCCAAGTCTTTGAGCGCGGTTTCATCATGGGTAAGCTGCGATTGTTTGGTGTCAATCTGTGCGGTCAAACTACTTAAGCTATTCAATAGTTGTTGTTGGCTGCTGCTTTGCTCATTGTAGTGTTGCTTTAACTGCTTCAAGACACGGCTTTGGGCGCGCAATTTTTCAATATGACATTCATAATCATCGACACTCTCGAGCAATTTTTGCTTATTGATGCTATGAGACAGTTGCTCAAGTGCTACTTTAACCTCTGTGCCTGCCAGCTCGATAGTGACATGGTTTTTGTATTTATCAACTGGGTATTTACTCACCAAAGCTACAATAGCCGTCATCATAGGCGTAAGTTCGGAGAAGTTAGCAGCAATCTTATCATCGATGCCCTCGATTTTTTGAGCAGTCAGCTTGAGGTCAGTTGTCAGGCTACTTGTGGCACTAACAAGTGCTTGTTGCCGCTTATCTTCAACCTCGATAGCGCTACTTAGTTTGGAGATACTATCCGTCAAATCATCATATTGAAGCAGATTGGCTTTGAGGGATTGTTTTTGGTCAATAAGACTGTGTTTGGCACTGCTCAATAAAGATAAGAATGAGTCAATATCAGTGATAGTTGTATTGATATTGATATTTTCACTAATCTGAGTAAGCGGATTAATCGTTGCTATAAGAGGTTCAGAGTAATCGTTTTTAGCATCAAGCAGTGAGGATAGATAAGTCTGCATATCACTGTATACAGTTTTAGATTGTTGTTGTAGCGGCGTCAATAGTGCTTGTTGATTATTAAGCGCCTCTTTCTTTGTGGCATGGTCAATATGATATTGCGATAACGTTTGCTCGAGGCTTTCAATTAACGTCGCAAGCTCAGTTACCTGCTGCTGAGTTTTTTGCGTCTGAGAGGGTTGATTTTTATCATCAACATTACTTTCTAATAGCGGATGGTTTTTACCATAAGGATGTTCATGCGCACCGCATAGCGGGCAGGGCGACCCATCTTTGAGTTCTACTATATAATCTTCAAGCTTAGCCACTTTTTGCAGTAGATTTAAGTGTTCTTGTTTGTCTTGTTTTTTAAGCTTGGTATTTTGAATATCTAATTTATGACTAGCAATCAAATCTTCTAAAGTGACTAATTCTTGATTCAGCGTCGGTAGCAATAGGTTGATGTTTTTAATTTGGCTGGCAAGCTCAGACAGCTGCCGCAGCTTAAAGTTGGCTTGCTCAATTTGAGTGTTGATTTGATCGATGTGCTCTTGCTCACTGCGCATACCAGCAATTGACTGAGTTTGAATGAGTGTTGCTTGCTGCTGTTGTAGACCAGTAATTTCTTTACGTTGCTGCTGCACTCGTGATTTATCTAGAGTTTGTTGGGCACTTAGTTTATCAAAATCAGCCTGTAGTTGTTTAGCTTGATCATCATGAGCAAGCTTATCAATGGCTAAGCTTACGTTATCCTGTAGCAGTGCCTTTAATCGGCTACAGCTACTATCAAAGATTGCCATATCTGTGTCAAGGTCACTAAGCTCTTTGTAGTCGCTAAAATACTTTTCTATGCTGGTAAGCTGACTTTTATTCTCATGCTCTATTTGTCCGTGGCTCTGGATTTCTTGATATAATCTCTGCACATTAGTGACTAATTCGTCCTTGCGCTTATTATCTTCCGCTAAAGAATGTGATTGCTGTTTTATATCGGCATCTAACACGCGTGTGTTTGCAATGATAGGCAGGGTAATTTGAAGATTATCCATGGCTTGTTTTTCAAGCTTTTCAACGTCATTGAGATTGGTAGTTGCATGCTCAAGCGCTACTTTTTTATTTGGAATCTTATTAAGCAAATCTTGCTGTTCAACATCCAGCCGCTTGACCATGTTTCGGCTATAGCTCAGCTCAAGAAACTGACTGTCCATTTCCAAGGCTTTGTTAGCGATTTCTAAACGCTGCGCCTCTGGAATAAAGGCTTGCTGCACTTGCTGCGCTGATGCAAATTCACTTTGATAGACTGATAGGTTTTGCTGTAATTGTTTAACACTATCCAGCCATTGTAGCTGCTCGCCCAGTGTTTTAAAGGTTTGCCGCTGTTTACCCTGCTGTTGATTAAGCGCTTTGAGCTCTGTGGCCAGCAGTTTTTCCTCATCAAGGCTTAATAAAGATAAGCTATTAACGCCTGCCTGTAGCTTTCCAAGCACTTCTTCCTCAAAGCGTTTTTTTTCATGGACGTTGAGTGAGATTTTGGCATAAATAGCAGTGCCCGTTATCTTCTCTAAAATTGCCGCTCTATCGCCAATGTCAGAATTTAAGAATGCTGCAAAGCTGCCCTGTGCTAGCATAATGGAGCGGGTGAATTGATTGAAATCCATGCCTATCAACTCTTGGATATAGACGGAAGTTTTAGATTTTTTCTCTTCTAAAATATTGCCGGTTTCGACTTCACTGATCTCATGCTTAATCGGTAATAAATTACCTTTGGACTTCTTGTGGGCACGATGTTGGTACCAAGAGCATTGATAGCGCTTGGAATCGATCTCGATGATGACTTCTGCTGAGCATTCACCCGTACCTTGGGTCATAATTTCATTCGTTGAACCAGTAATATCTCCAAGTCTTGGCGTTTGGCTATATAGTGCCAAACAAATCGCATCCAATATGGTGGTCTTGCCAGCGCCCGTTTGCCCAGTAATAGCAAAGATACCTTCATTAAGAAAAGCAGCATCACTAAAATCAATGTGCCATTCGCCTTTTAAGGAGTTGAGGTTTTTAAGTCTTAGTTCAATTAGGCGCATGGCAGGGTCTTATTTTTATCAGTGTTAGTCATAACAAAAGTAATGATGAAAGTATTGAGTAGCTGGCAGTTGTTAAGCTGAGTTTATATTATTCTGCTTGAGTATCTTCATGACGCAGGTTGTACACGATTTGCTCATAAGCATCACGTAAGGTTGATTTTTGCTCATCAGGAACGTTATGAGCGATTAAGCAACGCTCAAACACTTCTTGCTCATTTAAATCCTGTAGCGTCTCAGAGGTCTGCTGCTGATTTAAAACCTTGTTATAGATGCGCGTGTTTTTAATTTTCAATACCTCACAAGGTAAGCCCTCTACCATCGCTTGGATATGCTCACGTAATTCACTGACTATATCATCACCCGTATAAATGACTTCCAGCCAGACAAATTCTGTATTAGTTAGGGAGGCAATCGTTTTATCGATAGTTTGATTAATAGTTTCCAGATCACCCGATACTTGTGCCAATTTTTGAAATTTTGGAATAGGCAGGGAGATTACCTGCATCTGACGTGCCACATCATGATGTAGTAGCTTGGATGTTAAGTTAGATGTTGAATTGAAAGTAGCTAGATCGACAGGCGTTTGATTCATTTTTTGGTCATAATTATCGATAGTGTTTTCTTTAGTATCAGTCTCTACCGACTCTTCATAGCCAAACAAATCATCCATAAAGGTAGCAGCTCGACTCGCCACTTTTTTAGTAACTTTTTCTACAGATTTTTCAAACGTGTCAGTTGTAGTCTTAATTTTTAGGACAGTAGCCTCAGGAGTGATTTCAGACGCTTCGTCTTTATTTTTAAACTTATCTACCGCTGCGCCAAACTGTACCAGTAAGACTTGTTTTTGTTGGCGAGCCTCACCAAAACCCATAGCAATAGGCGAGCCTGAATAGCGGATACTCTCACGCCCACCTACGCGCTGTGGCACATGCAAATGGCCAAGCGCGACATAATCAAAGCAGTCATCGAACATATCGGCAGAGACCTTCCCGAGCGAACCGACATAAAGCTCACGTACACCATCATCGTCGGTAGTGGTGCCGCCAGCAGCAAATAGATGCCCTGTAGCAATGATAGGAATATGCCGCTTGTGCGCCTTGGCTAATTCAGCTTGTTTGGCTGTGGCAATGTCTGCGACCTTATCATAGTGCGCGCAGATACCAGCGATAACGTTTGCATCTTTGCTTTGAGCTGACTCGCCAGCGCCACTACTGCGTACGTCTCGGTCACGCAAATAAGGGACAGCCGCGATAATACAATGCGGATTGCCGTCTGCATCGTCTAAAACCATCACTTCATCATTCAAATCCTCGCAAGCCGTACCTATGACATGCACGTTTAAAAACTTAAGTACTTTGCTTGGTGCGTCCAAAAATGTCGGTGAGTCATGGTTGCCAGCGACGATGACCACATGTTGACAGCATAACGTTGAAACCTTGCCTAAAAACTCATAATACAGCGCTTGGGCTTTATTACTCGGGGTCATGGTATCGAAGATATCGCCAGCGACAATTAATACATCCACTTGCTGCGCGCTAATAGTGTCTTGTAGCCAGCTTAAAAAGGCTTCAAATTCCTCATAACGCATGCGCCCATAAAGTCGTCGTCCCAAGTGCCAGTCAGAGGTGTGCAGGATGGTGAGAGGGCTAGCAGCAGATACAGACATAATTGTACTTAGTGATGAATGAAAGACAGCGATTATTCTAGCAAGAATTGGCGGGCTTTGCTGTGGTTATAAACTTATCAGCAAAGCAAAGTAGAAAAGCATGAATGGCGATATTTAGTAGTAAATTAAACGATGGTAATTTGTTAAAAAAGAATGACTATTTAAAAAGGCTGATTATTAAGGCGCTTTATTAATAGCGCTAAGTAACAAATGAATGACACTAGAAAAGGTCAATATTTAGTAACATCCAAGCCGTCATTAATAAGGATATGTTATGCCGTTTATCAGATTATGCACATTGGTTTTGATTACCACCTCTTTGGCTGCTTGCAGTAGTTACGAGCCGTCCAACATGAATAATAAAACGACTGTGAGTCAAATCAAAGACAGCAACTCGTTTATCCATTCGATTAAACCGAGTCGTTCTGAAGCAATCATTGGCCAAGTGACTGGTATCATTTCGCAAGACAGAGAGCAGCAAAAAGTTACTATCGTGGATCAGGACGGACACGCTTATACAGCGTTCGTTAGCAAATCTAATTTTGGTCAGAACAATGCGAATCAAATGCAGAAATTGGCTATAGGCGATTATATAGAAGTGATGGGAGAGCAATCGACTTCACAATCAGGGGTAGATAATAAGCGCCAAATTACTGTCCGTGCGATGCCTTATGTTTTACGTAAAATTCTAATCGCTGACCATCAAGTAGACTGTGTCGGTGTTGCGCCACAATCATGCTTACTGACTAAGCTTGCTGAACAAGCCAACTCAGACTGGGAGTATCGATATAGTGCTATAGAAGGTTTTGATTATGAGCCTCATTATGAATACACATTGCTTATTAAGAATACGCCCGTTAGCAATCCACCTGCAGATGCATCGTCAGTTCATAGCAAACTTATAAAAGTACTTGAGAAGAAAAAAACTAAAACATAAGAGCTAAAAGAAGCCCTACCAATTTACTGCTAGGGCTTTTTAATACTGTTTGGAAGTTTAAAAATAAATTTAGCCAATAACTAACTGCTCCAAACTTTCATTCTCTTTTTGCTCGGCAAGATTAGCCACCATAGATAGTGCATGTGCTTGTTGGTGAGTGGAGTTATTAGATGTTAAGTCATCGTTAGGGGTAGCGGCCGTGCCACCGCGTAACCAGTTATTAGCCGTATCGCTAACGTTTTGATTGTGCTGCTGATTATGTAGATTATACCAAGCCAAGTCATGATGTAGCGCGACTACATCACCCATAATGAGTAATGCTGGCGTGGGAAGCTGGTTTTTCTCTTGTAATTCAACAATATCGGCAAGTGTACCTGTTAATACTTGCTGATTGGGCATACTGGCATTAGAGACGATAGCGATAGGCGTATCGGCAGAGCGTCCCGCTTCAATTAAACCTTCCGTTAAACGTGCTAGCGAATGCAATCCCATATAGAAGACGACAGTCTCATCGGTATCCAAAAAGTTTTTAAAGTTATTGTTGGGTGCGCCTGCCTTTAAAAACCCAGTGACAAAACGTACTGATTGCGAATGGTCACGGTGGGTAAGCGGAATACCGGCATAGCTAGCAGCGGCATTGGCTGCGGTAATGCCCGGCACCACTTGGTAAGGAATGCCATGTGCGCGCAAGCTTTCAATCTCTTCTCCGCCACGCCCGAAAATAAACGGATCACCACCTTTTAGCCTTACCACACGGCGACCTTCTTTCGCACTATTAACCAGTAGCTCATTAATGCCTAACTGCGCCACAGCATGGTTGCTACGTTTTTTACCGACGAATACTTTGTCGGCATCGCGGCGGCATAAATCCAGCACTTGCGGTGAGACCAATGCATCATAAAATACAATATCGGCTTGTTGCATGAGCCTTAATGCTTTAAACGTCAACAGTTCTGGATCACCAGGCCCTGCGCCGACGATATAAACTTCGCCTACAGGCTTGGCTACTGTATTGCCATAATCATTATTGGTAGGAAGCTCACCTGTAAGTACAGGCACCGTTATTGATGAGGTTCGCAAGTCTGCTTTATCAGAGTTCGAGTTAATAGAGTTTTCTCTCACAATGTGTGCAGCAGTGCTGTCTAAGTCCGCTTGCAATTGCGCTGCTGCCTTAATCTCATTGCCTGCAAACATCAGCTCGCTAACTTGACCTTCAAAGGCGCGCTCCCAAAACTGACGACGGCCAGTTAAGGTTGGTATTTTGGCTTTGACTTCACCTCTAAACTCGCCAGCAAGTTTCGCCAGTTTGCCATAGCCTTGTGGGATCAACGTCTCTAGCCGTGCTCGTAATAAACGCGCCAACACCGGCGCTTTGCCGTTTGATGAGATACCAATCACAATGGGATTACGATCGACAATTGCAGGAAAGATAAAATCGCATAAATGCGGTGTATCGACGACGTTTACCGGAATATTGAGGTCGCTTGCATCGGCATGAATTTGATGGTTGAGTGTTTCATCATCAGTGGCGGCGATAATAACGCGCGAGCCTGACATATAGGTTTTATTATAGTTCTCAAAAATTAACTTATGCTGAATGTCTGTTTTTGTATTGGTCAGCAGCGCTTGTAGCTCAGCGCAGATGCTTGGCGCAAGGACAGTGATACACGCGCCCGCACGGCTGAGCAAATCAGCTTTACGTAGCGCGACATCGCCGCCACCAACGATTAACACTTTACGACCTTCTAATTTAAAAAATAGCGGAAAGGTATTCATAGTATTACCAGTGATTCAATTTAATATATGCAGCTATTATGAATTATCACGGGCGATGGCTCATCTAGTGAATTGGCATTAGCATAGTCGTTTTTGAGATATTGAAGGTGGTTTTTGCTGAGAAAGGGAATAGCAGTATAAAATCATATAGTCGATTCACTTTAAAAAGAAAACCGTATTGCTGGTATAAATTTATTGAAGCTTCTATATGGCTTTGCTGCTAGCAAGCGAGAAAAATTTATACCAGCAGAATTTAGTGACAATCTACGTATTTTATTTTGAACTTACTATAATGCACAAAAAGTCCCGCTTAACCGGTTTATATCGGGTTAAGCGGGACTTTTCAGTATCACTTTTTATTAAATGATAAAGCTGTATTTGCCTACTACAACTGCGTATGCAAACCACATTCGCGGTGCTCTTCTACCTTAGTAGGATCGAAGTAATCAAACTCATTTGGCAGGCTGTGTTCTTCAAGATAAACATCCAAATCGCTATCTGTCTTATCAAATAACGGTGCGACTTTTAACACACCATCTTTAGATAGGCTCAGCACATCAAGACCTTGGCGGAATTCGGTTTGATCTTTACGAATAGCGTTGAACCAAACGTCAGGCTTTAGCTCATCTAAGGCACGGCGGAACGGCTCAAGCTTAACTTGATCGGTGAACTCATCATGTAGTGGGTTATCAATACCAGGGATACCTTCCATCGTCACGTCACGATGGGCGGCAGTTTGCTTAGGAATATAGGTGATAACGTTTAAGTTTAAATCACGGATGACTTTATTGGCAAATTGGTAAGTCGCGTCAGTATTATAACCAGAATCTACCCACAATACCGTGATGTCAGGGCGTTGTTTCGCGACCAAATGCAAAATCGCTGATTCGTATGGGCGAAAGTTAGTGGTAATGATGGGGTTTTTCGCTTGGCTTAATGCCCATGCAACGATTTCTTCTGGTGATTTACCTTGTAAGTCTTGGTTGGCTTGGTCGATATCTAGATTTGGGTGTAATTGGCTCATAATGCGTTCCTTAATAAGTGTTAATGTGAAAATAAGTAGAATAAAAAGACATTAATATCAGTTCGTATGATTCATTATAAAATTAAGCACCTGCAAACATCGGCAATGCGCTAGCATCGCGACCGTCATAGCTACTGGCAAGCGCGTTAAATGCTTGACTGATGTCAGAAATAGATTGCATATCATGCTCGCTAATCACAAAACTATCAGCACCAGCGCGTAACAAATAAGCAATTTGATCACGGCCAAACTTGCCAGCCATGCGAATCTCGCCCTGATAGCCCATTTGGCGCAGGGTTTGCGCATAACTAAAGCCGCGCCCGTCGGTGAAGACGGGTACATGAATGACAATCAAATCTTGCTGTAATAAAAACTCTGACAAATTAACTAATGTATCAGTATCGTTATCTGATGTGATCCAAACACCGACACGGCTGGCATGTTCGGTTAACAGCTCATGCAACTGCTGTAATAGCCCGCCAGCGAGCTTGCCTTTAGCATCTAATAAATCAGTGAGCGGCAGTACGATATCGAATTTTTCTTGTTTATGCAGTAGCTCAAGTAGCGATATATGGGTAAGTGCAATGCCATCTGGTAGCTCATTGGTGCTAAGCGCCAACCATGTATCATTTTGACCGATATCAATGCCTTTGCTGTTTAACACATGATGATTACCCATAAACCTTCTCCTTAAAGGGTGCAATACCAACGCGATCGACCAAGTCACCAAAGCCTTCTACATCGTTCTCATTACTCACGCGCTGCTCTAGATAAACGTCCAATATCTTTTGTAGAGTAGTTGCCACGTCGTCAGCTGGCACGGCTTTACCCAATATTTTACCGATTTTGGCATTATCACTAGAGTTGCCGCCAAGGCTGATTTGATACCAGTGCTCACCCTTTTTATCGACACCAAGAATACCGATATCACCAGTATGATGATGCGCACAAGCGTTCATGCAACCAGACATATTGAGGCGAATGTCACCCAAATCATAAAGGTAGTCGAGATCATCAAACTGTTTTTCGATTTGCTCGGCAATATTATGTGTAGTGGCATTGGCAAGCGAGCAAAAGTCCCAGCCTGGGCAGACAATCATATCGGTTAAGGTATTGATATTAGCGCGGGCTAAATGTAGCTTAGCCAGCTGTTGCCATAGCTCGTATAACTGATTGCTTTGTACGTCTGCAAATACTAGATTTTGCTGATAAGTACCACGCAATTCACTAAAGCTATATTTATCAGCAAGATCAGCGAGGGCATCCATTTGCGTCTCGCTTACATCGCCTGATGGCACATAGATGCCGTCGACCAAACCAGCTTTTAGCGAAATCACCACGGCGCGATAGCCTGCGACTTTATGCGCCACGGTATTTTGGGTATACCAATTAGCAAAGTCTTTATCGGCGCTCAGTTGCTGTTGTAGCTCAGACTGCGCTTGTAGGGCATCAAAGGTAAGGTAATCAGGTTCCGTGAAAAAGCTACTGGCGGTTGCAAAGTTTGCATCGGTTAAAGTCAATGGGCCGTCTTTGATATGCGCTTCCCATTCAGCATCGACCAGTTTAGCAAAGGCAGGGCCACCCATACTCTCAACCAATATCTTGATACGGGCTTTAAACTTATTGTCGCGGCGACCGTGCAGGTTATAGACGCGCAAAATAGCATCTAAGTAGCTGAGCAGGTGGTGACGTGGTAAGAACTCATTAATAACCTTGCCAATGACAGGCGTACGTCCAAGTCCGCCACCAACGATGACTTCAAAACCAAGCTCGCCTGCGTCATTGGTCTTTAAATGCAGTCCCACATCATGTACTTGCGTGGCAGCGCGGTCGTTGGCCGTACCAATAACGGCAATCTTAAATTTACGCGGCAAAAAAGCAAACTCAGGGTGAAAGGTTGACCACTGGCGAATAATCTCGCAATAGGGGCGTGGATCGGCAATTTCTTCTTGATGAATACCAGCATAAGGGTCCGTGGTGGTATTACGAATACAGTTACCCGACGTTTGGATCGAGTGCATTTGTACTGATGCTAGCTCCGCCAAAATATCTGGTACTTCTTCAAGTTTTGGCCAGTTCAGCTGCATATTGGTACGGGTAGTAAAGTGCCCGTAACCTTTGTCATATTTGCGGGTAATCTCAGCCAATTTACGCAACTGATAGGTAGCAAGCAGCCCGTAAGGGATAGCGATACGTAGCATCGGTGCATAACGTTGAATATAAAGACCGTTTTGCAGTCGTAGCGGTAAAAACTGCTCTTCTGGGAGCTCGCCTGCCAAAAATCGTTCAGTTTGGTCACGAAATTGCGCAACCCGTTCTTCTACTAAGGTTTGGTCAGCGTAGTTATATTGATACATGACGTAATCTCAATGTTATTTTTAAACGTAAAAGCAGCGACTAATAAGTTTTATTGCCAATCGCAAGGTAAACAATTCAGTTTTACATCATATAAGGTTGGCTCTCTAAACATAAATTCCTTTAAGACATATCCATATCCAAACACAGCATAAATTTTCATAACGAAAGTTAGGTAGCCTATGTTTATCAAATTAAATTTTCAACTTTCAACTTTCAACTTTCATAAATCGCCAATAATTGGCTATCCATTAGCAACTAATCGTTTATCGTTAAACTATCGCTTGTTTATTTTCTTGACCATCCCTTGAGGTTTTAAAACACTATGACATCTATAACCGCTAATCAAAAACCATCAAAACTCGTTCCACCACATGGTAGTGCTGAGCTTAAGCCGCTTTTATTAAATGAGAGTGCGCGTAACCAAGCGTTAAAGTTTGCCAGCACCTTGCCAACCATCACATTGAGCTCACGTGAGCGCGGTGATTTGATTATGTTTGGTATTGGCGGCTTTACACCGTTAAATGGTTTTATGAATCAAGCGGATTGGCAGGGCGTGGTAGATAACATGCGTCTGCAAAGTGGTGACAATGCTGATTTGTTTTGGCCGATTCCTATTACTTTATCTGCGCCAAAAGTAACGGCTGACAGTTTGAGTAAAGGCGACAAAGTAGCTTTGGTGGCGCAAGACGGCGAGATTATGGGCATTTTGACGGTGGAAGAGACTTATACCATCGATAAAGCGCATGAATGCCAAAAGGTTTTTACCACCACAGATCCAGAGCATCCCGGCGTTCAACAAGTATTGGAGCAAGGCGAAGTCAATATCGCCGGTAGCGTCGAAGTCTTAAGTGAAGGCGAGTTCCCAACCTTATATCCAGAAATCTATAAAACACCAGCTGAAACCCGCGAGATTTTGGATGCTAAAGGCTGGAAAACGGTCGCTGCCTTCCAAACCCGTAATCCAATGCACCGCTCACACGAATATCTTGCCAAGATTGCTATTGAGATATGTGATGGCGTACTGATACACTCGTTATTGGGCGCACTAAAACCAGGCGATATCCCAGCAGACGTCCGTCAAGAAGCCATTAAAACTTTGATTGATAATTACTTTAGACAAGATACCGTTATTCAAGCTGGCTATCCATTAGATATGCGTTATGCCGGTCCACGTGAGGCATTACTGCATGCCGTATTCCGTCAAAACTATGGTTGTAGCCATCTGATTGTTGGTCGTGACCATGCGGGTGTTGGCGATTATTATGGTGCCTTTGATGCGCAGACTATTTTTGAACATGTTGGTAAAGACGATTTGATTACCCAACCATTAAGAATTGGCTGGACGTTTTGGTGTAATGCTTGTAACGCTATGGCATCGGACAAAACTTGCCCGCATGACGCCTCTGAGCATGTCAAAGTATCAGGGACTAAGCTGCGTAAAGCACTATCAGAGGACGAAGAAGTGCCAGACAACTTTAGCCGTCCAGAAGTGTTGCAGATTTTGCGTGATTATTATGCCGGTATCGCTCGTGAGGAACGTGCTGAGGTCAAATTGGTTGGGGCTTCTGCAGTATAAGAGTACATGTTCTGAAAATTAAATATCAAAAAAAGGGTCAGATATATCATCTGACCCTTTTTTATTTGAATATCTTAAAAATATCTTGCTTAGCTTAGCTCTAAATCACCTGCCAGTTTCTGATAGTCACCGACCAAGGTAGCACCGCCAGAACAAAAGGCATTCAATGCATATTTATCTTGGCTATCGATAGTCAGCATATCGTCTTTAAATTGCAGAAAGACCGCGCTGTTATCTACTTTGGTTTGAAAAATGATACCGTGCGCGTCATCTTGCCCCATAAAAGTCGCTTTACCATCAAATTGGCACGTCGGTTTCTTGATATCGCTGCGCGCTCGTACCTTGATATCAATTTGTCCCTCTTGTTCATCATCTGCTGCGCGCACCATGACGCCAACCCAATCATAGCTTTGTGTACGTTTAGCATAACCCTCAGAAGCGTAGCCCTTAGAAGCATAGTCTCCAACCACTGCTTGCACTGCAGGCGTAATAGTCGCTGTTGTTTGCTTTACAATGTTGCTGCCTGTACTGGTGGTCGTATTATTACAGCCGCTCAAGGCAAATAGAGCAGAAGTGGTTAATGAGAGTGCCGCAAAAAAATTAGAATAACGAGGTAGAGAAAGGGTCATTTAGGCGCCTTTTTTAAGTAAGTAATTGAGATGGTTAGTATGTCTGCAAAATAATAAAGTTTGATGGTTGTAAAATTAAGCCATTTAAACGGCATAGTTAAGGTATGTTGAATATTCAACGGATAATACAGCTTACATAAATACCAGTCTACTAAGTAAACAATACCGTAGCTTACTCAAAAGTGTCTGCTTATCACTATATCGCAAAAATACCCAATAAAAACAGCTGTTTTAGAATAACTAATAACATTACTTATGCCAAGTTAATCACTCGATAAGCGGATTCGTCACTAAGCATTTAACTTCTATGCTGCTAGCATATCTCTCATTATTCATAAAACCATATTCATCAAATCATGTTCAAGACATTATAGCCTTTAACTGGGCGATCAATATTTTGAAGCAACGATCCTATCAATATTATCGAGAGTATTTATGCAACCGACTCACAAGAGGTTTCACAAGCTTAGCTTGGCTAGTGTCCAATTACTTATTGAGCGTAAAAATATGAGAGCACACGTATCTAATGTCAGATTAAATATTGGTGGCGTACTGGCAGTTGTGATGTTAATGACTGGCTGTAGTCCCACTAAAGCTACTCAAAACGAGGCACAAAAAACAGCAGATGGGTCAAAAGATATCGAGATACTTAACGTCTCTTATGATGTATCACGCGATTTTTATAAAGACTACAACACCTTATTCGCTAAGGGTTATCAAAAAGAACATCCCGATAGCAAAGTTAGTATCAATCAGTCGCATGGTGGCTCAAGTAAGCAAGCATTGTCGGTCGCTAATGGTTTACAAGCGGATGTGGTGACCTTTAACCAAGAAAGTGATATGAATCTGCTGGTTGAAAAAGGCTTGGTTGCTGCTGATTGGCAACAAGCATTACCAAATAAGGCTGTCCCTTACACCAGTACCATGGTGCTATTGGTACGCAGTGGCAATCCAAAAGGTATTAAAGACTGGCAAGATTTGGCACGTAGTGACATCGGTGTGGTGATACCTAACCCAAAAACCAGTGGCACCGCGCGTTATGCTTTTTTAGGCGCCTATGGCTATGGTCTCCATCATTTTAAAGAAAATGTTAATGCTTCTACCAAAACAGATGGTTTTATCAAAAAGCTACTGGCGAACGTCGTCACTTATGATAATGGTGCACGTGCCGCAACGACTAGCTTTACCCAGCGCGGTCTAGGCGATGTGCTCATTACGACCGAAAACGAAGCGCATTTGGCCGCCAAGCAATTTGCCAAAGGAAAAGTCGACATCGTCTATCCAAGTTATTCAGTGTTGATTGCCAATCCTGTTGCTGTGGTGACTGCAGTGACTGATAAAGCAGGTAAAACAGAAGCAGCAAACACGTATCTAAAAAGCTTATGGGACAAGCCTGCACAGGAACTGATGGCACAGATGTATATGCGTCCTAGTAATGAGCAAGTGCTTACTGCCCACAAGGACACCTTGCTTGATATTGAGACGTTTGAGCCAGTAGCAGTATTTGGTCCTTGGACACAAATTATGGAGACATTCTTTGTTGATGGTAGTCGCTTTGATGCGTTGGCAAGTGCGAAATAAAAACAGGATGATCAATTACTGCCTTACTTTCGACTGACTATTGGCGAATGATGCAAGCAATCGGTCATTCGCTTATAAAAATATAAGGCTTATCAAACGCTCGTTATATTAAGTGCTTGATAAGCCTATATTTTTACATCTTATATTCCATTTTGGCAATAACATACGCATATTCGTCATTAAACATAATAAGCCTACGCTGTTAGCATACCTGCATTACTTAACTTATCTCATTTGAGGCAGCCATGACATCATATACAGCAGGTTATAAAAACAAAACGATTAGCGTCCTAAGTATCGCCGGCGTGGCGCTCACTTTGGGTATGACAGGCTGTAGCAATAGCGAAAAGACTGAGCCAACTGCCAAAGTAGAGGGCGAGCCAGCTGCTGCCGCTGAAAATATTGAGCTATTAAACGTTTCTTACGATGTGGCACGCGATTTTTACAAAGGCTACAACCCTTTATTTATTGAACACTATAAAGCTGAAAACCCAAACAGTAATATCAGCGTTAATCAGTCGCATGGTGGCTCAAGCAAACAAGCATTATCGGTTGCTAATGGCTTACAAGCAGACGTAGCGACTATGAACCAAGGCTCAGATATTGAGCTTCTTCAGAAGAAAGGTTTGGTTGAAGCAGATTGGGAAAGTAAGTTCCCAGATAACGCCGTACCTTTTACCAGCACCATCGTATTTTTAGTGCGTAAAGACAATCCAAAAAACATCAAAGACTGGGAAGACTTAACCAAGGATGGCGTTGAGATTGTCATGGCAAACCCGAAAGTCACGGGTAATGGCCGTTATGCCTTTTTAGGCGCTTATGGTTACGGTCTGAATGCGTTTAATAAAGACGAAGCTAAAACCAAAAGCTACGTAAAAGACGTTCTTAAAAACGTCAAAGTTTATGAGAGTGGCGGACGCGCAGCAACGACGACCTTTGTTCAACGCGGTATCGGTGATGTGCTAGTTACTTTTGAGAATGAAGCAAATCTTGCGGCCACTGATTTTGGCGCTGGTAAAGTCGATATCGTTTATCCTAAATACTCTATCAAGTCTGAAAGTCCGGTGGCTATTGTAAAGACCGTGACTGACAAAAAAGGCACCACTTCTGCTGCAAAAGTCTATCTTGATTACCTATGGAGCGAGCCCGCTCAACAATTGGCCGCTGACTTGTACTTACGTCCAAGCGTGAAAAGTGTTCTTGATAAAAACGGTGATAAATTACCACCAATTGAGACTTTCCGTCCGAATGATACTTTTGGCTCATGGGATGAGATCATGGGTAATTTCTTCAGTGACGGCGGTGTGTTCGATCAGTTAGCCGTTAACGCGCCAAAGTAACTTTTAATAAAGCAATCCTTAAAACATTAGCTCTCAAAACATTGACTCTTAAAATATAATGAGTTTAGAGCTACCTTTAACTTAGAAAGATAATCAACAGTATCGTTCAATAAGTAGAGTAAACAATATAAAGGACATGGCCACTCGTGCTATGTCCTTTATACCATAAGCATACTAATAACAAACTTGAAATAAATGGTCTTAACGATAAGCACCATTAGATAGGCAATAGGACATTATTATGAGTGCAACAACCTCTTCTGCCAATAAACCTAGTCACAAGAAGGGCTGGCTGACACGCTTGCGCCAACGTAATGTGCTACCAGGTTTTGGGCTAAGTATGGGAATCACCGTCTTTAGCTTATCGTTATTGGTGGTGTTGCCGTTTGCGATGATGGCTTATACCACCACCCAAATGGGCTGGACAGGATTTTGGACAACCATTAGTCAGCCTCAGGTCGCAGCCGCCATCAAGTTGACGTTATGGATGTCGTTCTTAGCCATGTTGACCAATATGGTGTTTGGTACCTTGGTCGCTTGGGTGTTGGTACGTTATGAGTTTTGGGGAAAATCCCTCATTAATGCCTTGGTTGATTTGCCATTTGCGCTACCGACAGCCGTGACTGGTATCTCGCTTGCTACCCTTTATGCGCCTAACGGCTTAATAGGGCAGTGGTTTGAGAAAATTGGGATTCAAGTAGCATTTACCCCGATAGGTATTTGGCTGGCGTTAGTTGTCGTGAGTTTTCCGTTTATTGTGCGTGCGGTGCAGCCCGTATTAGCAGAGTTATCGGTTGAATTTGAAGAGGCAGCTGCGGTACTGGGAGCCAATCGATTTACTACCTTTCGCAAAGTCATTTTACCAGAGCTACTACCTGCACTACTTATGGGCGCTGGCATGATGTTTGCTCGTGCCACTGGTGAGTATGGTTCTGTTATTTTTATCGCCGGTAATATACCAATGGAATCTGAGATTCTACCCATTATTATTATCAGTAAACTTGAGCAATTTGATATCCAAGGTGCATCGGCAGTGGCGTTATTTATGCTGCTGATTTCATTTGTGATTTTATTAACGATTAATATAGTGCAGTGGAAACTGTCACGCCGCGTAGGAGCTCGCTAAGATGCAAATAGCCAATAGCTACGACTATCAAAGCAATCCTGCGACCAGAGATAAGCCATGGATCAGACGCATATTTATTACTATTGCCGTCTTATTTATGATTATTATGTTGGTATTTCCACTACTTGCCGTATTTTACGAAGCGCTTAAAAATGGTTGGGAATTGTATATTGCTTCTCTTATTGAGCCTGAAGCGCTACAAGCGATTAAGCTGACTCTGATTACTGCTGCTATTGTCGTACCGATTAATATGGTGATGGGTATAGCCATTGCATGGCTGGTGACACGTTATCAATTTAAAGGCAAACAGCTGGTCACCACTTTACTTGATTTACCATTTTCGGTATCACCGGTGGTTGCAGGCTTGATGTTTATCCTGTTATTTGGTCTTAACTCGCCTATCGGTGGCTGGCTTGAGAGTATGGGGATACAGATTATTTTTGCAGTTCCTGGTATTATTTTAGCCACCTTATTTGTG
Source organism: Psychrobacter sp. DAB_AL62B (assembly GCF_028895345.1). Taxonomy (NCBI): domain Bacteria; kingdom Pseudomonadati; phylum Pseudomonadota; class Gammaproteobacteria; order Moraxellales; family Moraxellaceae; genus Psychrobacter; species Psychrobacter sp. DAB_AL62B. The sequence continues at coordinate 492,344 of NZ_SAXC01000001.1, read as the reverse complement.
ACTTTTCCCTTTGTTGCCCGTGAGCTGATACCCTTGATGCAAACTCAAGGTGACTCTGAGGAGCAAGCAGCGTTGACACTTGGCGCTAGCGGTTGGCAAACGTTTTGGCATATTACCTTACCCAATATAAAGTGGGCATTGCTATATGGTTTGATTTTGACCAATGCGCGGGCGATGGGTGAGTTTGGCGCAGTCAGTGTGGTCTCTGGTCATATTCGCGGCGAAACCAACACCATGCCACTATTGGTCGAGATTGCCTATAACGATTATAACTTTACGGCCGCTTTTGCCTTATCTAGCCTACTTGCTGCCTTAGCTATGGTGACCTTGCTCGTGCAACAAGTGATGACTAAGCTGCAAGATCGTAAGTTTGCTAAGTCTGAGCGGCTGGTAAGCGCCCCTGAATTGCCCGTTAGTGCCAATGCGACGGTTAAGAAGCCTATTAGTAACGATAGAGACGCTGATAAATAAGTTATTACAGACGTTGTTAAAACTGCTGACAAAGAAAATTATGCACCATTAGATAAAGCCATAATAAGAAACATTATAAGAGATACTGCTATGAGCATCGAGATTAGGAACGTTAATAAAAAATTTGGTGATTTTACTGCCCTAAACGACATTAATATCACTGTCCCGACAGGTAAGCTAACTACCTTACTTGGGCCTTCAGGCTGTGGTAAAACCACCTTACTACGGATTATTGCTGGTCTTGAGTATGCAGACTCAGGACAGATATTATTCGATGAGTTAGATGTCACCAATACGCCAGTACAAAAACGCCATATTGGCTTTATGTTTCAGCACTATGCGCTGTTTCGCCATAAAAACATCGCCGACAATATTGCGTTCGGGCTTACTTTATTACCAAAGGCGGAGCGCCCAAGTAAAGCGGATATTAATAAGCGGGTTGCCGAGTTATTAGAATTAGTACAACTGCCACAATTGGCCAACGCTTATCCGCACCAATTATCAGGCGGTCAACGTCAGCGGATTGCGCTAGCACGCGCTTTAGCTGTGAAGCCAAAGTTATTGTTATTGGATGAGCCGTTTGGTGCGCTAGATGCTAAGGTACGTAAAGAGCTGCGCACGTGGCTAAAAAACATCCATCATGAGCTTGGTATCACCAGCATCATGGTCACCCATGACCAAGAAGAGGCGCGGGCAGTATCTGATGAGATTGTGGTCATGAACCATGGTCGCGTCGAGCAGGTAGGGACGTCAGAGGAGCTGATTCACCAGCCAGCCAATGCGTTTGTCAGTGATTTTTTGGACTTGGTATAGTCATTTTAAGATAAAAGACAGTTAACCCATAAAAAAGACCTAATCAGATTGGGTCTTTTTTTATGGTCGAATTAACCAAGGTTTTTCTTGATAGAGTCTGTCTAATCAAGGTTTCTAATGCCTACGACATGGAAGTAGGTTTTTGCACATTAATATCTTTGGTTGATATCTGCTGATAAGTAATATCTAAGATATCTTGGCACCACTCTGGCAAATCATCTGCCACTTCATACCACATCCACGTTCCATCACGAACACAGCTTAAAATACCCAATTTTTTCAAGTGATTAAGATGGCGCGATATGGTCGGCTGTGGTTGATCAAGTATTTCTACCAGCTCACCAACGCAGCGCGATTCTTTATTAAATAAGATTTGAAAAATCTTTAAGCGCGTTGGGTCAGATAATACTTTAAACAACTCAAGTGGTTGTATCATAGAATTATTATTAGACATAGAACAATTCCAATATATGTTTAGTTGATAGGGGGACAATATAACAGCAGTTAGCTACAAAATCGATTAAAAAATGACCATATTTACAGTTCGTCGCCATTTTACTACCTTTGATACTTTATAGTTACAGTTAGCAGTATATTCAGTTACGTGGATTAAATAAGCGCAATATAAGATGACGGTCATAACTAACATGACTGACAAATATTTTAAATACTATTGTAAATGGTAATAATTATCGTTATTATAACGAATAACAAGTTAGTCATTCACGTAGGAGCCCGCATATGTACGTATGTATCTGTAACGATGTCAAAGAAAAGCAAATCAAAGCCGCCATTGCTTCGGGCATTGATACGTTAGATGGTCTAAAAGATACTCTAGATGTGGCAACTTGCTGCGGCTGCTGTGAGCCTATGGTAAATGACTATCTTGATGCACACCATGCCAAACTCGATGTATTGGCTTACGCAGTTTAAGCCGTATCTACTAAGATATTCCCTACTATAATAGTTATGTCTAATAACTATATCTATGCACCTCGATGTAACAGCAATGTATTCAATATTTTGCACATATCTTTTGTTTATTATACCTAAAGGGTAGATTGCCAGCGTCCATATAACTTCACTTATACACCTGCATTCATGCTATCGATTGATCCATATTGAGTCTTATTATTGATTACTGTCGGCCAATGGCAACAGTCGTTCATTATGATTCTCAATTCGCATCTTATTCTCAGTTCATATCATTACAAGCTATACGCGTCCGTATGTTACTATATCTATCTGTCTTTGTAAGACGTTTTGTTGAATTAATCTTTACTGATTGGTTTACCGATAGTGCTTTCTATATATGTAATATTATGAATTTAATCTGCAGATAACTATAAATACAGGAGTATATGTGATGATAGGCAGCCCGAAAGTGATTGACTATTTAAACTTTTTGTTAGGTGGTGAGCTTGCGGCTCGTGATCAGTATTTCATTCATTCTGAGATGTATGCGGAATGGCATTACGGCAAATTATACGATCGTATCAGCCATGAAATGCAAGACGAAACCATGCATGCACAAGCTATCATCCGCCGTATCTTGATGCTGAGCGGCACACCAAAGATGAAAGTCAATGACATTCATATTGGTAGTACGGTTCCAGAAATGCTGCAGCTCGACCTTAACCTTGAATATGAAGTACAACAACATCTTAAAGATGGTATTGCTATCTGCGAAGCAGAGCATGACTATGTGACGCGTGAGATGTTGGTCGAGCAGCTCAAAGATACAGAAGAAGATCATGCACATTGGCTTGAGCAACAGTTGCGATTGATTGATATGATTGGTCTGCAAAATTATTTACAAAGTCAGATGGCTGAAGTGTCTCCCAATCTTATTTAATATCATAATGGATATGAATAGCCACAAGGTTTAGCTTAAACAAAATAAGGAAGGAGAGAGGTCATGAAAGGGAATAAAGAGGTTATCCGTGCACTAAATAAAGTGCTTGGACAGTCATTAATAGCGATCAATCAGTATTTTTTGCATGCTCGTATCGCTAGACACTGGGGCTTAGAGTCGCTAAATAAAAGTTTCTATAAACAGTCTATTGCGGAGATGAAATGGTCTGATGATCTGATTGCACGGATTTTATTGCTAGGTGGTTTACCAAATTTGCAAGATTATGGCAAGATGTTCATCGCTGAAGATGTACCTGAAATGATTGACTGCAATTTACGCTTAGAGAAACAAAAATTCGCCATCATTACTGATGCGATTACCTTGTGTGAGACGCTGCAAGATTATGTATCGCGTCAGCTACTTGTTATTCTAAAAGATGGCAATGAAGAGTATCAAGACTGGTTAGAGACACAAGAAGACTTAATGAAAGACGTTGGTATTGAAAACTATATCCAATCTCAAATGGATGAGGATAAAGCGCCTTAGATTATTCATGTTGGTGTCATTAACCATCATTTAATCGCCAAAAGCCAGCGTGTATCTTGGTCTTCAACCAATGACACGCTGGCTTTTTTAGGTCTGAATGTTAACGAATGTTGCTGTATAGTCAGCTTAAGATAAAAGAGATGCTCTCGAAATAGCGCCCTGCAATACATCAATATAAGCCGCGACCATCCTCAGGTTTTAGGCGTAAAAAGTATAATCCGGACAGGATAGTCAAAATACCCAGTATCCAATACGTGGTTTGAAAGGCAGCCAACGTATCAAGCTGCAGGCGCTCACGCAATAGGTTAAGCAGCGCCGCCCCAAAGGCAATACCGAAGCTGATGGCCAGTTGTTGATTAACGGCCATCAAACTATTGCCACTACTGGTTTGCGTGCCTTCTAAGTCACCGATGGTAATCGTATTCATTGCGCTAAACTGCATGGAATTACAAGCGCCCATCACCGTCAAAATTGGGATAAACCAAATCCATTGTGACGAATCGCTAAATTGCGCCAATACAATAATGAGCACGCCCATCAAAAAGGTATTGTAGACAAGAACCGTGCGATAGCTATAACGCTGGATAATCTTGCTGACCCACGGTTTAATACCTATTGCCCCCACAGCGATGGGCGCAAGCAGCCATCCTGCTCGTGAGGGGGAGTACTCAAACACCACTTGTAATAATAATGGCAATAAAAATGGCACCGCGCTGATGCCAAGGCGGGTAAATAGGTTGCCTGTAATGCCAATGCGAAAGGTACGGATACTGAATAGACTCAACGGAAACAACGGTGCAGAGCGACGTTTGGCATGCCACACATACACGCCTATCAATAGACTTGCCAGCAATCCAAGCATGAGCCCATAAAATCCGCGACCTGTCTGCGAACCAAACTCTACAGCGAGGGTAAAACCACACGCAGCGGCAGCAAATAACAAAAAACCTGTCCAATCTAGACGTTTGGTATCCTCAAATAAAGCAGGTACCAGCTTTTCACCCATGATAAAGCCAAAAATACCCATTGGAATGTTGATTAAAAATATCCAATGCCAACTGGTGTACTGAACGATATAACCACCCAATACCGGTCCGACCAATGGCGCAACCAATGCGGGTATCACTGCAAAGTTCATGACGGTTAAGAGCTTATTGCGCGGATAAGATTTGACCAATATCAACCGCGCAACGGGTGTCATCATTGCGCCGCCGATACCTTGTACAATACGTGAGCCAATCAAAAGGTTTAAGGTAGGAGAAGCAGCACAAAATAGTGAGCCAATACAAAAGATAATGATCGCGGACAAAAACACTCGCCGTGTGCCATATTTATCCGCTAAAAACCCACTAATGGGAATAAAAATAGCCAAGGTAAGCGCATAACTGATGACAGCCCACTGCATTTTGAGCGGTGATTCGCCCAGTGCTTGCGCCATTTGTGGCAGCGAGGTATTAAGGATGGTGGCATCCAAAATCTGCATAAACAGAGCGACGGCTAGCACGTAGGGCAAGTATTTCGCTTGAACAGGAGAGAGGAGTGAAGTGGGAGTAGTAGCAGTTGGATTAGTCACGTTTTCTTAGTTGCTCATCAAGGTGTTGGACGATAATATCAGGATCTTTAATCCACGCTCCATGTGGATTGCCTTTTATATGTTCGGGTAGTTTGACAGAAATCAAGGTCGAGTCGGCACACAGTTTGGCAAGGTTTTGCGTAGATTTGTAAGGGGCATAGTCATCGCCCTCGATATAGAAGTAGATACCACGGCCACTACCCGCGTTTTTGCTTGCCTGCAAATCCGCCTGAATAAAGTCGTAGCGGCCAGTTAATGCGGTATGGCACCAGTCATTCATCACGCCTTTAGGTTCGCGATCACCAAAGCTAATCTTATAGCCTGGAAAATAGCCATAGATAGCGAGCATAGGTTTAAAGAGAGCCACAGCGCGTAGGATATTTAACTTGCCAGCAGCCCCTTGCCAGTTTTTATAATGCAGATTGCCCGTAGCGACCCCAATCACTGGCACGTCATGCAGCGCACTATAAATCGTCGCCATATGGCCCCCTAAGCTATGACCAAACAAGTAGGTGTCTTTATGCTCTGAGAGCTCAAGCAACTGGGGGATAAAGTTGTCGATAATATCTTGATAGTTATAGTCGACGCTTCGATCAACTTGCGGGGTGTTTTCACCACAACAAGGGTAGTCAGCCGCGATGACGGTATAGCCTTTAGCGACTAATTCCATAAACAACTTACTGTATTTACGTAGAGGTACGCCAATAGCGGTCAGAAATACTAAGGTAGTGTGTTGGTCATCTGCCGGTGCGGGCGTATGAGTGTGCACGTTTACCGTATATTGCCCTTTAAATTTAAAAGTCGTCATTGTGCTTATCCTCTATGATTATAGTAGTCATTCTTATAGATGTTATCGTCGTCATTATTTTAGTTGTATTAGGGCATGTACTAGCTTTATTAAATAGCTACTAAAAAACAATCGTAGCCATCTTGATAGCCATTATCCATAGCGTTGCACAAGAGAGTATATAGACAATAAAGCGGTGCATAACTTGGTTATAACTGCACTGAATTACACTATGAACCGCCCGCAAAATCACAAACGCCCATGCCGCCTGATAGAGCCAGTTTGTTAGCGTCATGTCTTGAATTCTCAGCAACTCGGCTGATAGACAGATGACATAAAATAATACCGGCATCTCAAATAGGTTCTGCAAGTTATAAGCGGGTAAGTTGACGGATTCAGGCAATAGAGCCGTCAGCTTAGCAGGGGTGCGAATCGACTGAGGGTCGATACCTTCTGTTTGCAAATACCGCAAGCGTTTAATATACATCCAGCCCCACACACCAGCGGTCACCCCCATCATTCCTACTATAGGTTGAATAAAGCTGGGTTGTATGAAATTTGCCATGATAATCCCTTACCTTAAAGTTGTCCTGCAGTATAAAAACTTATGGTCCACTTCGCATTGATATATATCAAGAGGAGGGTTTTTGATGGCGAACTCGGCTTAAGGTTTCGGGGGTAATACCAAGGTAAGAAGCCACTTGCATACTGGGCATATCATCGACAATCTTGCTCGGCATAGTGTTCTTAAAGCACTGATAACGCTGAGCAGCTGTTTTTAATTGAATCATCCGCAGTCGCTCCTCAATAGATTTGTAGTGCCGTAGAGCAATCTCAAGCTGAATAATTTGTCCCCAGTTTACTTTTAGTGATTGTAATTGAAGACTGGCTGGATGATTGGGCTGGCTAGCCATTAGATAGGAGAGCGGCAGCCAGTAACCCTCACACCCTGTTATACATTGAGCCGTTTCCGTTGCTATACAGTCTTTACCAAATCGCCAATGGTCAATAGCCGCGTAGAAAGGTAAGATGATTGACGCATCGCATAAGAAACGTAGATTAACCTCATGATGTGATTGGATATCGAAGACCCTTACCAACCCTGAGCTTAAGACCAATATTTTATGCACATGTTGGCCGCTATGGTAGATATTGTCTCCCTTAGCAAATTGCACAGGCACTAAGTTAGTTAGGTCTGCCAATAAATCGCTAAGTTGTGCTGGTGGATACTGTGGTAACAACGTGGCTAATAAGTCGAGCATTCGTTTCTCCGCAATGGGCTAATAGATGAAGTAACTTTTATTATTTTATGGTCATAACTTTACTTTCATTTAAATATTGTACACCTCGTAAAATCACTAATTGATGACTTTGAATCGCTAGCTTATTATAAAAACACCTCTAAACCTCTAAATAAACACATTTAAGCCTAAAAGGATTTCTCTATGAGCCATACAACTGATAACAATAATGACAACAACGAATCATATACGCCACCAAAAGTTTGGATCCAAGATAAAGAGAACGGTGGTAAGTTCTCTAGTATCAATCGTCCCACCGCCGGCGCGCGCCATAACAAAGAGCTGCCAGTAGGCGATGCACCGTTACAACTGTATTCACTGAATACCCCAAACGGAGTTAAAGCAAACATTCTATTAGAAGAGTTGGCTGAGCTTGGTATCAAAGAAGCCGCTTATGATGCCTATAAAATTGATATCTCGGAAGGCGATCAATTTGGCTCAGGCTTCGTCGCCATAAACCCTAACTCAAAGATTCCTGCGCTAGTCGATTATTCTGGGGAGACGCCTATCAAGTTATTTGAGTCGGGCGCTATTTTGATGTACTTGGCAGAGAAGTTTGAAAAGTTTATTCCTATTGAATCAGGTCAGCCTCGTGCCAATTGTCTTTCTTGGGTGATGTGGCAGATGGGTAGTGCGCCATATTTAGGCGGCGGTTTTGGTCATTTTTACGCTTACGCTCCTGAACCAATGGAATATCCTATTAATCGATTTACCATGGAGGTTAAACGCCAGCTTGACGTCCTTGACCGCCACCTAAAAGACAATGAATACCTGTGTGGTAATAACGAGTCTGATTATAATATTGCCGATATCATTATTTGGGCATGGTATGGCCAACTGGTACTTGGCAAGCTCTATGATGCTGCTGAATTCTTACAAGTTGATGACTATAAAAACGTGCAGCGTTGGGCGGAAAAAATAGCCGAACGTCCAGCAGTCAAACGCGCAGTAGACTTAGTGCTTGAGCCAATTGTCTAGTCTAATCCATACTGTCTATAGAATAGTATTAGCTCAGTATGATAGCCAAGCAATATCGTAAACAGCTGAACGATAGAAGCATAAGATTGAAAATAAAAAAGGTTAATAAGGAATTCTCTTATTAATCTTTTTTGTATTTAACGTATTCATAATTCCATATACATATATGGATATATTCAAATAGAGCTGTACTTCAATATTTACATAATGGTACATTAGTACAACAGATAGAAACATTGATACGTTAAGATAGCAGTCACCGCCTTAATAGGCCGGTGTTTATATTTCTTCTATTAATGAGTAAAAATTATGAAGAATAATAATAAGCTTAAGGGTCGACCATTACTGTTGTTGAGTAAGATTGGTCAGAGCGATATTAAAAAAACTCAATATTCAAACAATACTTCTTATTTTAAAAGAAATGCTATAAAAACTAAAAAGACATCAGTATTCATGCCAAAGAAAATTTTATTACCCATATTTGCAGCAATCAGCACCGCTTTATTTAGCGCTACGAGTATTGCTGGCACGCCCGTTGATTTTAGCAGCCAAGATTGGCAAGTCGCTTGTGATAATACCCGTACTTGCCGGCTGGCAGGCTATCAAGCAGATAGCAATAGCGAGCTGCCTGTCTCCTTATTATTAGTGCGCCGTGCAGGTGCCAATGCGACGATCGATGGTCAGGTTAAACTTGGCGGTGCTAAAGAAAGCTCTGCCAAGGCATTGATGCAATTGGGCAATCGCCACCGGATATCGTTGTTTATTAATAATGTAGATCACGGAGAAACCAGACCTTTTTCAGCTGCAGCAGGTTATGCAGAGCTTACCTCGGCGCAAGTAACGGCGCTGTTAGAAGCACTGACCAAATCGAGCAAGATTGAATTGGTCATTCGCAATACGCGCTGGCAGTTATCTGATAAGGGTGCAAATGCAGTCATGCTCAAAGCGGATGAAGCACAGGGTCGAGTAGGTACGCCAAGCGCCTTTATTCGTGACAGCATCACCAAGTCTAATAGCAGCGTCTTGGTACCCAAAGCCATACCGTCGATACAGCTGGTCACACCTAACCCCAAAGCTACTTCTAGTAGTAAGAAAAAATTCGCAATGCGCGCTTCTGAGTTATCAAAGATAATGAAAAACACCATGAGCGACGTAGATACTGACTGCCCAAACTTATCTGATAAGTCACCATGGCGCGTCAGTCGCTTAAATAGCAGACAATTACTCGCACAACATGACTGCTGGACAGGCGCTTATAATATCGGCATAGGTGTCTGGGTGCTCAATGACAGTAAACCTTACAAGCCCACATTAGTGACGACTGGCGCAACAGATTATAATAGCGGCAAAATAACTTCAGTACAAAAGGGTCGTGGTATTGGTGACTGCCTGTCCAAAACCGAGTGGTTATGGACCGGAAAAAACTTTGAAAAAAGCCATGAAAGCACTACTGGGCTATGCCGCATGATTGCAGCGGGCGGTGCGTGGCAACTGCCAACTCATGTTACTGAAGTTAAAATATCGCGTTAATGCTAAATTTGTTTAATAAATCAAATTTAGTGTCCGTTATTAGTCATATAAGGCTTTCTACACCTTGTTTTATGACTTATTTTAATAAAAACAGCAAAATAGCTACTGATTGCAGTTTTGTTGTGCTATACTGCGTCGCCACGTTAGCTTAGACTAATGTGAATTATGAGATTGATAACATCGCCTGCGATTTTGGGTCTAGGATGACCGAAAGTAATTGTTGCCGATGATTTTGTGTACTTAAATAATCCTATTATTTTTGACTCATATCTTATCTACGGACCCTTGTAGGGGCTAGATTGGTTGTTATTTACCTTTATCTGCTTTGGACAAAGCATTGATATTGAGTTTTTAGCAGACAAAGATGAGACACTCGGCACTACCACCAAAATACGTCAGACAGCACGAACGCCTTTATACTATTGACAAGCCTTATGGGTTTGGCATGCAATTATCATCATTTTGATAATAAGTGTATATCGGCAGCGTGATGAACGGTTATCAGTGGTATGCATCAAGTCTGCTGAATTTACAGCAGCTTATACTTACCAAGGATCTTCATGACTGACATCTTATCTGCAATCGCTGCTGAAAACGGCATCATCGAAACTACTAACACCCCAAATACTAATAATGAAGCGGCTACAACTGACGCTACCGATGAAAATCAAGTTACTTTTACTGACTTAAACATTGCCAAGCCGATTCTTACCGCGCTTGAGCGTAGTGGCTATACCAATCCAACTCCTATTCAAGCACAAGCGATCCCTTTTGCATTAGAAGGCCGTGACCTTTTATTGTCTGCGCAAACGGGTAGTGGTAAAACTGCTGCTTTCGTCATCCCAGTACTTGATCGCCTAAGCCGTGCGACTAGCTTCGACAAATTGACCAAAGCCCTTATCCTAACGCCAACGCGTGAACTTGCTCAGCAAGTACATGATAGCGTACGTACCTATTCTAAAGATATGCGCGGTCTATTTTGTGTACCATTAGTTGGCGGCGCACCATACAACGGTCAGATTACTGCTTTGAAAAAAGGCGTACAAGTTATCGTTGCAACACCTGGTCGTCTACTTGACCATATCAATGCGGGTCGCGTTGACTTATCAAGCCTTGAAATACTAGTTCTTGATGAAGCTGACCGTATGCTAGACATGGGTTTTGCTGACGATATCAGTGATATCCTACGTGCAGCACCGACTGATCGTCAAACCATTATGTGTTCAGCAACTTGGGATGGCCCAGTAGGCAAAATCGCTGCCAGCTTCACGAAAAACCCTGAGCGTGTATCTATTAAAGTTGAATCAGCACACATTGAAGAAAAAGTATATTACTGTGATGATTTTGATCACAAAAACCGTTTACTTGATAAAATCGTTTGCCACAAAGACATGGAACAAATCATTATCTTTGCTGCCACCAAACGTAGCACTGAAAAACTAGCAAAACAGTTACAAGAAGACGGTCATAAAGCAAGCTTCCTACATGGTGACTTACCACAAAGCAAGCGTAACCGCATTGTTCAAGACTTACGTAATGGTAAATGCAAAATCTTAGTTGCAACTGACGTTGCTGCTCGTGGTCTAGACGTGCCAGCACTATCGCATGTCATCAACTATGACTTACCACGTCAAACGGAAGATTACGTTCACCGTATCGGTCGTTGTGGCCGTGCCGGTCGTACTGGTGTTGCTATCAGCCTATGTAGCATGGATGATCGTCCACAGCTTAACGCCATTAACCGTTATTTAGATCGCAAAATGGAAGTATCTGTTATCGAAGGCATGGAGCCTAAGAAAACGTACGTTCCTAGCGAAAATAAAGGTAGTCCTCGCGGTCGTGGCCGTGGTCGCTCTAATGGCGGCGGTAATGGTCAAGGTCGTGGTCGTTCAGCAGGTGGTTATGCTGGTGCTGGCAAACCTAGTGGTCAAGGTCGTGGTCGCCCATCAGGTGATAGCAGTACTGGCACTGGTCAACGCGCAAGCAATGACAGCGGTTATCAAGGTAAGCCACGTGATTCATCTGGCAAGCCAAATGAGCGTTCAGGTGGCAAGCCGTATCAAGGCAAGCGCACTGGTGCTCCTAGCCGTGGTGATGGCGCAAGCGCTCCACGTGGTGATCGCGCAGCAACGGGTCGTGGTCGTCCAAGTGGCAGCCAAGGCCGTCCAGCTGGTCGTTCTGACAGTCGTGGTCAAGGTCGTCCAAACGGCGGCAACCGTGGTAACAACTCGTAATAGTCTTATATTTAACGATTAGCAGGTGTTTTAATAAATATATTGGTTTAATCGTATAAATAAAAGATAATGCATTAAAAAGCCAGATACTCGTTATCTGGCTTTTTTGTGTTTAATGGTTTGATATTGATTGCCAGGTAGAGATGTGACTGAGGTGTATGCAAGCACTTAAGATAATCTGAATTATTTAAACGAGGTAAATAAACTTAGCTTTGTACTCGATAGTTGCTTGCGCGTCTTTTTTGCCTTGTCTATACTGACAAGCTTTTATTCATCGTGTGCTGCGGAGCCAGTTGATGCCCGATATTTCTCATTTAGCAATTGATAGTTTGCCCTTAGCGTTTGGCATCATTATGGCGATTATCGGTTTGGTGTTTTATACCCAAGCATTGCCCGGTAGATTTTGGCAACGTTTTTATGCAGTTCTACCGGGTATCGTGCTGTGCTGCTTTATACCTGCGACGCTAAACAGCTTAGGTGTCTTCGCTGATGGTATCGGTTCGCAGATTTATGGTTTTACCGCGACTTATCTGCTGCCAGCAAGTTTGTTATTGATGACCTTGTCTATGGACGTCCCTAAGATACTGGGCTTGGGCTGGAAAGCGATTGCGATGTTCTTTGCTGCTAGTGTTGCCATTGTCATTAGCGGGCCTATTAGCTTGGGCATTGCTAAATGGGTATCGCCTGAGATGTTTATTGATGACACGCTATGGCGCGGTTTTTCAGCAGTAGCGGGTAGTTGGATTGGTGGCGCGGCAAACCAAGCGGCAATGAAAGAGCTGTTTGGCGTCAGTGATGACTTGTTTGGTATGATGATCTTGGTCGATACCACCAATGCTTCATTATGGTTACTGGCTATCTTAGTTATGGCAAAACACAGTGATAAGATTGACAAGTTTTTACGAGCTGATAGCAGTAGTATTGATAAAGTAATTGCAGCGGTTGAAAGCTATGAGCGTGATAATGCGCGTCCAGCCACGCTTAATGATTTGATGGTGATGTTTGGTTTGTGCTTTGCGATGGTCGGGGTAGCACATTTCGTCGGCGGGCAGATTGCTGGGTTCTTTGCGCCTTATAGCTGGGCAGTACAGTATAGCTTTGCAAGCTCGTTCTTTTGGATGGTGGTGATTATCACCTTAATAGGCGTTATCTTCTCTTTTACTAAAATACGCAGACTCGATCATGTCGGTGCTTCCAAAATCGGTACGGTGTTTATCTTTGTATTGATTGCGGCTATTGGTATGCAAATTAATCTGTCTGGCATCGTCTCACAATGGCGGCTACTGCTGATTGGTCTGTTATGGATGAGCATCCATGTGGTGATAATATTTATTGTCGCTAGAATCATTCGTGCGCCGTTCTTCTTTTTAGCAGTCGGCTCTAATGCCAATACGGGCGGTGCGTCATCTGCGCCTATCGTCGCGACAGCCTTTCATCCATCGCTTGCACCCGTTGGCGTGTTTTTAGGTATCTTAGGTTATGCGGTAGGAACGTTTGGCGGTTATATCAGCACTCAGTTGATGCGCTTGGTGGTGTCTTAGTTTAGTAACACTTTAGACAGCAAGACAAATACTGTTCACTATTTTAAGCGCTTGAAATCATATTCTTTTTACGTCAAAACCCGCACTGATAATAAGCAGTTGCGGGTTTTTTGTTCTTCTAACTTGATATCTAGTAGTTAATACTACGCTTTAAAAAAACTTTGAAATTAAGTTTTAATGTTAAGTATCGTTTTGTCTAACTCTGCTAGTAATAGGTAAACCTAGCCTAGGTATTTAACCCTGATATGTTAACCTTTTTAAGACTTCATAATAAAAATTAATAGGAATAGTAATTTTATGACCAATAATGAAAAGACTCCTAACCATTTTAATAATAACTTTAACAACAGCGCTATTAATAATACCTCTCACAGCCACATTCAGGTAAGGGGTGCACGCGTTCATAATCTCAAAAATGTGGATGTTGATTTACCGCGCGATGCGTTGGTAGTATTCACGGGTATATCTGGCTCAGGAAAATCATCGTTAGCATTTGGTACGTTATTTGCTGAATCACAACGGCGTTATCTTGACTCCGTATCGCCATATGCCAGACGACTCATTGACCAAGTCGATGAGCCGGATGTTGACGCGATAGAAGGTTTACCGCCAGCAGTCGCCTTACAGCAGCAGCGCGGTACACCTTCAGTGCGCTCATCCGTTGGTAGTGTCACGACCATCTCAAACGGTCTACGCATGCTGTACTCACGAGCGGGAGAGTATCCAGTAGGCCAAGAGATGCTATATGCCGATGCGTTTTCTCCCAATACGCCAGAAGGCGCTTGTCCTACTTGTTCAGGTATCGGCCGCGTGTTTGAAGTAACCGAAAAACTAATGGTTCCTGATGATACTAAGACTATTCGCGAGCGTGCTATCGCCTCTTGGCCGCCAGCGTGGCAGGGTCAAAACCTAAGCCGTATCTTAACGACACTTGGTTATGATATCGATAAACCTTGGCATAGCTTACCTAAGAAAACCCGCGACTGGATTCTGTTTACCGATGATACGCCAACGGTGCCTGTCTATCCTGAGTACAATCTTGAGCAAACCCGTCAAGCGATTGAAAAAGGTGAAAAACCAAACTATATGGGCACCTTTACCAGCGCCAAAAACTTCGTTTTACATTCTTTTGCCAATACCCAAAGCCCTCGCACCAAAAAGCGCGTCTCGCAGTTTATGCAAATATCGGAGTGTCCAGAATGCCATGGCAAGAAACTTAAGAAAGAATCGCTGTCAGTCAAATTTGCCGGATTGGATATCGGCGAGTTATCACAATTAACCCTCACCGAACTGGCACTTAAGTTAGAGGATGCTGCCAATAGAATCCCGACTGATGACATACCAAACCGTGAAAAAGCCATCGTTGCTCAGCGTATTGCCAGTGATATTCTTGCCCGCGTCGAAGCACTGACAAGATTGGGGCTAGGATACCTATCACTTGGACGCACGACACCAACTTTATCTCCTGGTGAGTTACAGCGTTTGCGATTGGCAACGCAGATTCGCTCGCAGCTCTTTGGTGTGGTATATGTCTTGGATGAGCCGTCCGCAGGTCTACATCCTGCCGACACTCAAGCATTGCTGGGTGCTTTAGATGAGCTAATAGCGGCGGGTAACTCGGTATTTGTTGTCGAGCATGATGTAAGTGTGATTAGGCATGCGGACTGGGTGGTAGATGTCGGTCCAAAGGCTGGCACGCATGGTGGTGAGATTGTTTATAGTGGGCCGGTAGAGGGCTTACGTGACGTTGCTGAGTCGCATACCGGTCAGTATCTTTTTAACGATACGACCATGGTTAAAGAAAAATCAGAGATAAGAAAACCAACGGCTTGGCTTAAGCTTGAGAATGTCGAACGAAACAATGTCAAAGGGTTAGACGTTGAGTTTCCATTAGGCGTGATGACCAGTGTGACTGGAGTTTCCGGCTCAGGTAAATCAAGTTTGGTCAGTCAAGCTTTGGTCGAGCTAGTAAATGAGCAGTTGGGACAAAAAGTCATCAATGAGGCGCCAACGGATGAAGTGGGTTTATTGGAACAAGAGTTTGACACAGTAACAGGTGGCGAAATTGTTGCTGGCATGGACAAGGTCAGTCGCCTGATTAATATTAATCAAAAAGCCATTGGCCGTACACCACGCTCAAACCTTGCAACTTATACAGGTCTGTTCGATGATGTTCGTAAATTATTTGCGTCAACTAAACAAGCAAAAGCGCATGGCTATGATGCTGGTCGCTTTTCATTTAACACGATAAAGGGACGTTGCCCAAACTGTGAGGGATTAGGGTTTGTCAGTGTTGAGCTGTTATTTTTACCCAGTGTCTATGCACCGTGTCAAGTTTGTCATGGTCAACGCTATGATGATGACACGCTCGCCATCCATTATCGAGATAAAAACATCGCTGAAGTACTGAATTTAACGGTTGAGATGGCTTATGAATTCTTTGTGGACGAGGCGTCAATCTTGCGCTCCTTAGACGCTTTATTGCAAGTTGGTCTAGGCTATTTACGTCTTGGTCAACCCGCTACTGAGCTATCAGGCGGTGAAGCGCAGCGCATTAAACTTGCGACCGAACTTCAGCGTATCCAGCGAGGCGATACCCTTTATATATTGGACGAGCCTACCACCGGACTACATCCTGCTGATGTCTCCATGCTGATGACACAATTAAATGGACTCGTCGATTCGGGTAACACGGTGATCATGGTCGAGCATGACATGCAAGTGGCCAGTAATAGCGATTGGATTATTGATATTGGGCCAGGGGCTGGCGAGGAGGGCGGGCTGATTGTTGCTGAAGGTACACCTGATGATGTCGCAAAATCGAAGATTAGCCGAACGGCACAGTTTCTATTGGTGTAGGGTTATTTGCTAAAGTATCATAATGGTTGGTAAGTGATAGACTTAATAGAAACATCACATTGTCATATAGATAAAGGACGCCCAAATGAAAGTTACTGGGAACTCTGGAAATGCTGAAAATTTAAAAATAGAGATCTATCAAAGTGCCGATGGTCAAGCACAAGTAGATGTACGTTTTGAACAAGAGACGGTCTGGCTATCTCAAGCACAAATGACTGAAATATTTGGTCGCGACCAGTCTGTAATTTCACGTCATATTGCGAATGCCATAAACGATGAAGAAGTGTCTGAAAAAAGCAATATGCAAAAAATGCATATTGCAAATTCTGATCGACCCGTCGTCTTATATGACTTAGATGTGGTCATTTCAGTGGGTTACCGCATCAAGTCAGCTCAAGGCGTGCAGTTTAGACGCTGGGCAACTCAGCGCTTACGTGAATATTTGGTGCAAGGTTATACGCTCAACCAAGAGCGCTTTGATAAAAACTCTGCCGAATTACAACAAGCCTTAAACTTAATCAAAAAAACCGCGCAAAGTCCTGAGCTAAAAACTGACGAAGGGCGCGGCTTGATTGAGATTATCAGTCGTTATACGCAAACCTTTTTATGGTTACAACGTTATGATGAAGGATTATTAGACGATCCAGCGGGGCAGGACGGTGGCGTATTATCCAGTCCGACTGAGGCCATGGCAGCATTGAATGATTTAAAATCACAGCTTATGACAAGGGGCGAGGCGACGGAACTGTTTGCCAAGCCTCGTGGTGACGGTTTGGCTAGTGTGCTCGGAAATTTAGAGCAAACAGTCTTTGGTGAGCCTGCTTATCCGACTATCGAGAGCAAGGCGGCACATTTATTATACTTTATGGTAAAAAACCATCCCTTTACGGATGGTAATAAACGCAGCGGTGCTTTTTTGTTTGTAGATTTTTTACATCGTAATGGTCGATTGCTCAATGACCAAGGTGACATGGTCATTAATAATACCGGCCTTGCAGCATTAACCTTATTGGTAGCTGAGTCCGATCCGAACCAAAAAGAGACCTTGATTAAACTTATCATGAACATGCTGTCATTAGAGGTTTAACGATAAAGGCTCAGCTATATAGGCTTAAAAAATGATATTTAGCAAAAATAGACTTAGCTTGTATTCTTTAGTCCTAGCCGTTACGGTTGCGACGACCGGTTGTAGTGACGAGCCAAACCAAAACGTCTTGCCAGCGGACAACACTGTTATTGCACTGGGCGATTCGCTTACTCATGGTTATGGGGCAAAGCCCTGAGACCGCTTATCCGGCTGTATTAGCTGAAATGACGCGATGGAGTATTGCCAATGAGGGTGTCAATGGTAATACCTCAGCTGATGTGCTGGCAAGTACTGATCAAGTAATTAGTAGAAACCCTAATTTGGTATTGCTGGGGGTAGGTGGTAACGACGTGTTACGTCGAGTTCAGCCTAAAACGACTCGTGCTAATATCACCGCGACTATTAATAAGCTTAAATCAGCAGATATTCCTGTCGTACTTATCGCGCAACCACACTTTAGCGCGAGCTCGATTTTTGGTAAAGCTAGTGACAATCCTATTTATAAAGACATCGCCAAGAGTGAAGATGTACCGCTTTATGCGAGTGGCTGGTCAAAAGTGTTGTCTGATGAAAGTCTTAAGTCTGACCAAATTCATGCGAACAGCGCAGGCTATCGAAATTTTGCTGAGGGCTTGTATAGCTATTTACAGGAAGAGGGTGTGGCGAGATGATGGAAGCTCTATGCAATACTCTCAACAAAAATATTAACCAAGCTCTTATAAAGGTGTTATTGATAAGTAAAAAATAGAGAGCCTGTTAGCCAAGCTCTCCATTCTCTCCATTATTGTTGATAGTTACTGCTTTAACTCATTAAGTTAGAACTACATTACTACTACCAAACCTTCATCTGGGCCAATCTTGCCATCACATATATCTTGGTAAACATCTTCTAGGCTATTGAGGCCATCCAGCTCTTTGATCTTAAGCCAAGGAGTAGTTTTTGCAGCGCTTTTCATTATATAGCCCATAGAGCGTTTGTTAAATTCTTCTTGACCCCATTCCTTCATGCGCTGCTGCATATGGCTGGGTGCAAAAAATTGATGGCTACGCTCTTTAATAATGCCATCGGCGCCTCGTGGCTCATCCCAGTGGGTTAAGCCTACATTGCTGGTGTAGCGCATGTTATCACCTAAATGCATATGCAGTTGACTGAGTAAGTCAGCATTGGCCGACATATCTACAATGACAGTCGGCTTGCTTGCATCAATCTGCTCCAAGTTGTCATAGCTTAAAGCGCTATCATAGGCACCAATTGAATTGACAAAATCCAGATGGTGATCTGATGTGAGACCAATGATATGTGGTGCGTCTTTATCGTCAGCTAAACCATAGGCCAAGCCCGTACTGGTCTTACTAGAAGCACTGATAATCACCACTTGTTCAGCACCAAACCAATCATTACTCTTTAGTAGATCATATAAACAAAAGGACGCCATATGTAATGGAAACAACAGCATGCGTTGATTATCATTGGCGCGATCATAACCCGGTTCATGCTTTACTCGTTGATACATATTATAGGTAGGGGGCAGCTGTGCACGATGAGCACTGCCGTCCGTCAAGCTCGCTGGTGTCACCCTCATCGGCTTTATCACCAACTCATTGGCTGGCGGGAAATAGCCAAACAGCCGTTCGCCGACTCGCAGCTCGGTATTATTTGATTCAATCACATCAGCAAAACCCCATACTGGAATAATGCCCCATTTTTGAGCATTTTCGCCATG
The DNA here is from genome assembly GCF_028895345.1 of Psychrobacter sp. DAB_AL62B. Taxonomy (NCBI): domain Bacteria; kingdom Pseudomonadati; phylum Pseudomonadota; class Gammaproteobacteria; order Moraxellales; family Moraxellaceae; genus Psychrobacter; species Psychrobacter sp. DAB_AL62B. The sequence goes on along the minus strand of NZ_SAXC01000001.1, from coordinate 473,045 downwards.
TGGCGGGAAAAATTGCCAATATTGTAATTGATCGCCCATTGCTGCATAGGTAATGTTGTTGGCGGTAAAAGCGAAGCGGTCGACCTTAACTAAGACTTCGCCATCGTTAACCGTATTGATTGGTGCTTGTATTAAACGACTTTGAGTTATATCTTCTTTATTAGTTTGAAATTCTTGCATCGTTATCTCCTCAAAATTTGGCTATTAGAAAGATAAATTAGCAAAGTTAATGATAGTGCTGTGTAATATGATGTTATGGTTTAATGATATTAAAGGGAGATAAAATGTTCAACATAATAAAGGACTGGCGTGAGAAACGCATATTGGACAACAGCGAATTTACCAATGGCGATTGGATGCAAGCTGCCGAACGTATTGTGATACTTGATAGGCTGAACAAGGAAGAGATGAGTCGTTTATTCGAGCTGGCGACGTTGTTTTTACATGATAAAACGATTACTGGTGCGCAAGGCTTTGAAATCACAAACGCTGTCAGGCAGTCGATTGCCTTGCAAGCTTGTTTACCTATCTTAAACTTAAGCCTTGAATGGTACGCTGGCTGGTCATCAATTATTATCTATCCTGGTTCTTACACTAGCGAAAGCACGACCGTAGATGAGTTCGGTATCGTCCATGAGGGTCACCAACATCGTAGCGGCGAAGCCTGGCTGCGTGGACCTGTTATTTTGTCATGGAAAGATGCCAAGCATTCAGGCGAGCGTGATGGTCACAATGTCGTCATCCATGAGTTTGTCCATAAGCTTGATATGCTTAACGGTAGCGCCAACGGTTTTCCGCCGCTACAACCCGATATGGACCCTAATAGATGGACTGAGATTATGACGCGGGATTTTGAAGATTTTCAAACCCATCGTAAATCAGGACTGGATCGCTATGGTACTACCAATCCGGCTGAGTTTTTTGCCGTGCTCAGTGAAGTTTTTTTTGAGACACCGCAAAAACTAGTAGATGCTTATCCTGATATTTACGACATTATGGTTAAGTTTTTTCGTCAGACGCCGATGTGAATAAAAAGTATCTTTGTAGAATTTATTAGAAAAACCAATTATAAGAATATAACTATCATGAAAAAATCGCTTATCTTAATTTGTGCTTTGCTAATCACGCATACGGTACAAGCAAGCTTTCCCTCTGAAATTCAAACTCAAAAAGATTCTATCAATGCACCCTTACAATATCCTAAAGAGTTGCAAGAGCTAGGATTGTATATCGATTCAACCCTAGATGCTGTGAAAAATATCTCTGATAAGGAAGACTTTTGTTCGAATCAGACAGTTTTTGCCTTTAATATTATGGAAATAAGACAAAAAGGGGTGGATTATAGCGATATTTATCATTTAATGAATATGAATAACAAAGCAGATTTGACGACAAAAGGAATGGCTAAATTAGATAGTTATAGGGGTGTTTTTGAAGAAGCATATGATTATCCAATATATAACAGCAAAGAGGATAAGGGGACTGCCACCACCTTTTACATGACTTATAAAAACCATCAATGTTTACTCAGTTTATAAGTCATCTTAGTCGCTACTTTCTAAAATTTTTAATAGCTTAAAACATTGAATACGAAGTAATAAAAAAGGGCAGTGCATCACATACGATGTACCGCCCTTTTTTTAATAAATAATAACTATTAAATCATGTGTTTAATTTATATTTTTGCTTATAGCTATACTGTCCATCGGTCATTAATGATACCTACTAGATAGCGCTTACCTTGATACTCCTCAAATACCAAACGCATACCACGCCAGTCTATACCATCATATTTGTCACTACCTTTGTAATAAAAGTCAACCACATCTGCTTTTGGATAAGCTTCATTAACGTTGTTGATCATATTACCTCTAGATTCAAAGGTATTGACCGTTATACGAGCGTTATTGTATTTTTTACCATCAATCCAAGTATCTAAATACTCTGGCAACGGCACTATCAATGCCTCGCCAGTACCATCCAAATCACCCCAAGTGAATTTAACTTTTGATTGATTTAAATATTGAGCGAATTGCTCGCGGCTAAAGACTTTATCCTTGTCTAAATGTACATAAGCATACATTGAGAATCGTACGCCACGGGTTGGGTGAATATCGTCTGTGATTCTAGCAAAGTCATTATTAGCGAGTGCACGTTGGATACGCAGTGCTTGTTGCTTGAGGGTTTGTTGGCTTATATCAGCGCCGACAGGCACTGATGAGCTGCCAGTTGATTGATTAGGAGTGTTTGCACTGGATTCAGCAGTATATTGACAGCCAGTTGCTGCCAGTACGAACACCAAAACGCCGCTAGTCGCTAATTTAAAAGAATGCGCTGTAAAAGTAGATAGTATGGTCATAAAGTATCCTCATCGCAGTGATTACCGTAATAAATAGCACCAAGAAGCATCTAAACCTGAATGATACGATAATACAGCAGAGTCATGATATGGGTATGATGTAATAGCTCATAACGCTTATATGATGAAATACTGTAGAGAAAACGATGCCAACACCTAAATTACTGATACTGCTAGCAATGGGAGTAATCGCTATCAGCAACGCCACAGCGGATGTCACAGAGCCGCCTCAGACATATGCGGCTATGAAGGTTGCAACCATAACCAAAATGTACGAACAAGACATCAGTAATCGAGGAATGGATAATCCGGTGGTATTGCAGCAATATGCTAATTCAGAGTTACAAGCGGCTATGCAACTTGACCAAGATTATTTCGATAAAGAGCAAATGTCCTGTCATATTGGTTATGACGTACTGTGGGATTCGCAAGATCCAGATTACGAGCAAGAAAAGGAGTTTTCAATCACCGAACAAGGATTGGTCAAGATCAGTTTGGCGCAAGGTAGCAATGTTTATTATGATTTGTCCTGTGATGGTATGAATAAAGAAATAAAATGCCAAGTGGCAGATGTAATAATGGATGAGGATGGCGCATCTTTACGAGAGTATTTATTAGAGACATGTCGTTAGCCGACGATAATTATTATTCTCATAGATATTCAAATAATAATTTGAATATTAATAAGTCCTAGATTAAAAAATTACTGAAAAATAAATCAGACTTATTATGAATGATGTATGAATCATTAGAGATATAATTATTGAGGAACTCACTTCTAAGACCGTTGGTTTGTTTTCGCATAATGTATATTATGTTAAATGAAGTTTATATAGAGATAATGGCGCCCAATAACTATGTTTGTCTGTTAATCACCTCAATGACTTGTTCATAGTATTTTGCTATTGTATTTTTATACCTTAGCTACTTTATTTTAATAAATGATCAACGTGCTAGCCCTGCGTTATAGCCATTCATTATCATAACAAAGCAAAAAAGTGAGCAGCCTAATACAGAGCTACTCACCTTTAGGTATTCTTTATTATTATGATTGTTTTGATTTTATTAGCTGGCAAGTTGAAGTTTGTTTACGCTGTCCATAAGTGCGCTAAGCTTTTGCTCAAGCTTACTTTTTTCTGACTTATTTTTAGCAACAGCTTTAGTACTATCATCTGCCAACTGCTTGTTACCTTCTGCCACTGCCTGCTTTAATGCTAGCTTCTCACGCATAATAGCGACTCTCAAAGGCTCAATCTTATTGATAATGTAATTAATAGATTTATGCAGGTCTGATTTTCTATAGCGCTCTTTAACCTTAGACGATTTATATAAGACACTATTTTTATCATTTTTTGCGCTAGCGAGCTTTTCTATATACTCAACAGCTATCCTGTCTGCATAGTCATCTTGAACACCAATCTCTAAGACCTCCTCTTCTAAAATCACACCTAATTCTTCTAATTTGTTGTTTTTGATGGTATTTTCTGACATTGTAAACATTCCTTTGTATATATTGGGATTGCGGATGTATTAAATTATTGATGTATTAATTGGTTATAGAGACGCCACTATCATCAATTACTTTCGATAATAAGTCGTAGTAATAGCAATAACTGTGATTGTAATTGGCATGTGGATTCGTTGTTTACATACCCTTAGCGGTTACTGTGACAACCATGCCGATTAGTTCGTAATAAATATGACTAACGCATACTTGGTTAGCCAAAAATCACGGCTCATCTTAACCTAAGAGTACAACTGTACACAATAGATATTTAACCTCTTTAATATAAAGGGTATAAATTAGGAATTCATTCATAAAATTTAGATAGTATGAGTTGATATATTCAGCAATAACGATAGGTTCTTCTCAAAGCAATGATGAAGCTGAAATATATTCTCTACCGAAGGGTACATTTGCTTAGATGAAGAACGGTTATTGAGTATAAAATACAACTACTAAGCCCTACAGATACTTTAGACAAAAAAAGAGGCTCACAAATAATTGTGAACCTCTTTTGAATATGCCTTATATTACTAGTTACGGCTCTAGATTGCTCATTTGGAGGATTATTAATCCTCTTCACGATATAAAGTTTTTTTAGCTTCTACTCTAAAGCCCTCATCACTGATAGCTGCATTCATTCCCACAGCTTGATAGTTTAGGTTTGTCCGTGGTATTTCTAGAGAGCGTATTTTACTTTCTTCTGAATCACGGAATACCATGTTCTGCGCTTCTTGTCTAAAGTCACTTTCACTCATAGCGGATCTAATTTTCACGGCATTAACTGCTGTGTCATCCTGTGTTTCCAAGCGCTTGGCGTTAGTTGCTACTGTCTTCTCGATTTGAGCGTTAGGCGTGCCATCATTAACAACGGACACAGTGTTATTGACCATTGCTACTTGAGAGTTCATTGAGAAAAAATAATCGAATATAAATACGCTTGCCAAAAATAAAGCACAAAAAATACTGAGCACGCTGAGGAACTTTACGTTATTCAGCGACCTACCCTTCGATGATTTCACGCTTTCAGTTGCTGAGGTCATAGTTCAATACCGAATCAATATATGTTAACAACGGCATATAACCGCCTTCTTTATATGATGATACGAATCTTTTGAGGCTATGCAACCGTTTTTGGTATGAGCGATAGAATTGATAGATAAACGGTAGCAAAGCACCGTTTTATCGTTGCTTATTGCTGCTAAAGATAAAAAAACTTGTCTATGTGCTACCTATATATTCAGCACTAATCGTTGGTCTCACGATATAAGGTGTTTTGTGATTCTTCTCTAAAATCATCGTATGTAATGGTAGGCTCAGTATTCACGTCGCTAACGGTGGCTTCTACAGCTGGCTTGTTTGTGTCATCTACAGTATTAGCAGCATTCTTGTTAGCATCGTTTACTACCGCTGTTTGAGGTTCTGACGTTGATGTGTTGGATGTATTGGCAACAGTGGAATCAGATGGTTTATCTCCATCTATCGCGGCCCCTTGTTGAGTGCTGGTAACAGGCGTAGTATTCTCTGATAGCGCTGGGGTTGCGCTATCAGAGCCTGCAGGAGCGGTTGCAGTCGACAAGACACCGGTAAAGATAAGCGTGAATACGATAGCAGCAATCAATAACGAACCAAAAATCATCCCAATTAAGAGTGGCTTCTTACTACTTGCCAGCTTATCTTTTGGTTTTACGGTTTTTTTGTTTACAGGCTCTTTAATTGCTGATTCTGTGGTTAGGTGCTCAGAATCAGCGCTGTCAGCTATATAAACAGTCTTCTGAATTAAAGTATTGTCACTATCGGTTTTTATTACGTGATTTGTAGCCACCTCATCTTCTGCCTCAGACAAATCCAAGCTGACTGCTGTGCTTGTAAAGTCCGATGTCTGTAAATTCGCCTTATTCTGAGAGCTGTCTTGATCTTGAATGGCAAATAACTCAAGTTCTGCTGCACTTAAAGGCTCATATGAGGACAATTTATTGGCATTTTTTAAAGGTTTTAATGCAGACGGCTTAGCAGGTTTGTCCGCTATGCTCCCTTTAAGACTGTCATCATCGTCGGCACTGTCAATGATGTCGGCGCTTTCAACACGCGTGATAAAACGCTCATAAATATTATCTTTACGATTACGCCTTTGTGGCTTAGTATTAGCAATTTTAGCTAAATTTGCCTCTAAATCAGCGTTATGGTTATTTTTTTTATCGCTCATGAAGTAATACCAAACCAGTTTATGCCACGAAAAGCAGATGACTGCTAGAATTAAGGGTAAAGGCTTATTGTTTGCTAAAGTGTAACACTATCGTTAACAAACAATATAGTGGGCCGCCTCTTTAGCTTCAAGCATAGTTTTATGCTCGAGCCTATTATTTGTATAAAATAGCCAAAACATCATCCTAAATAAGCGTCCATGACATTATAGATAAATGAGCATAAAAATATGGATTTAAAACAGCTCAATGCTTTTATCGCTGTTGCTGAGCTAAGAAGTTTTAGTGCAGCAACAGCCAAAACTGGATTGTCACAGCCTAGCCTGAGTCGATTGCTCAAACAGCTCGAGACGGAGATGGGCGTGATGTTGGTCGACCGTTATCATAGACCGCTACATCTAACAGAAGCTGGTACGTTCTTTTACGATAAAATTAGCACCATACTGACAGAGATGGATACTGTCATCAGTATGACCCAGCGGCTATCGACGCCCAGTAGTGTGTTAAATATTGGCTTTGTGCCATCCATACTGTATGGGTTGCTACCCGAAATCATCGCAATGCTCAAGCAGTCCAATCCTAATATTGAGGTCAACCTAAAAGACATCAGCTCCTATCAGCAAATAGATGCGCTCAAATCTGGTGACATTGATATTGGTTTTGGGCGCTTTGCCCATCAAGATCCATGGATACAGCAAATACTATTGCGTCATGAGCGTTATGTCGTGGCATTACCCAAGTCGCATCCGTTAGCCAATGTACGTGAGCAACGCTTGATAGACTTAGCAAATAACCGCTTGATCTTATATCACCAAACCCACCTGCCTATCTCGACAACGGCGATGCCTATCGCTAACAAGACTATTGATAATAAGGCTATTCATAACAATAAGACTAGCAGGCTACGCAACCAGCCGCTATCGACTGAGCCTGTCACCGAGCCGTTACTGTATTTATTTGCACAATATGGCATCTCTCCTTTTATGACCACGACAGTCAGCGATTTACAAGTGGCGCTAGGCTTGGTTGCTGCTGGTGAAGGCATTACCTTAGTACCTGCCAGCCTAAAAACGGTGCGTACAGAGCAAATCAGCTATCAGCGTCTCATTCATGAAAACGTTACCTCCCCTATTTATCTGCACACACTCAAAGATTTTGTTCATCCCCAGATTCCTGACTTACTGAGCGCCATTTATCAAGTATATGAGCAGCGTGGTATTACGTACCGGCGGCAAAAATTTGTGTCACAGCTTTAAATTATCAGATATTGGATGAGTATTATGTTATAAAGAACCCGCAAAAAATACTCAATCCTAACTCTTGATATTAATAGTTGATTATGCTAACTATCAAGAATGGGCATGCAAACTAATAGTAATAATAATTAGAATAATCATTCTCCTAAATAGCATCGGTGTGCTAAAGTCGATACAAGATGAATCGTTTTATACTTAGCATTATTAGCATTAAAAAATAAGTGTCTTATAAAACATTCTCTAACGATCATTGGCAAGCTGACACAGGTAAGTGATAATTTGCCGTTTAAACCATTTCGAGGTATTCATGACCACACAACCACTCAATAACCCAAGTACCACTGACGATACCGTTGCTCCGCAGCAAGAAGGCTTTAGCTGGCGAATTTTTGGTCCCGGGATTTTAATGGCAACCGCTGCTATTGGCGGCTCGCATCTAATCTCGTCGACGCAAGCTGGCGCGTTATATGGCTGGCAGTTAGCCATCATGATTATATTAGCGAACGTCTTTAAATATCCCTTCTTTCGCTTTGGTACTGATTACGTCTACGACACTGGCGAGAGTTTAATTGCCGGCTATGCTAAGCGCTCTAAAGCCTATCTATGGATTTACTTCATCCTATCCATCTTATCAGCAGTGATTAGTACGGGTGCAGTATCTCTAATTGCCGCAGTGATATTGGGTTTTATGCTGCCCGCCTCTATTGGACTATCAACCATTACACTGGCATTGATAGTGACTGGGATATGTTGGGTGTTTTTAATAGCCGGTCATTACAAGCTGCTCGACGGGGTGACCAAGTGGATTATGATTGCGCTGACTACGGCGACCGTTGCTGCGGTCATCATTGCTGCTGGCAAGCCGACAGTCATGGCAGTAGACTTTGTCGCAGCTTCTCCTTGGAACTTAGCGACCTTAGGTTTCATCGTAGCACTGATGGGCTGGATGCCAGCGCCACTTGAGTTTGCCGCCATTACTTCTATGTGGACCTCAGCAAAAAGAAAGGCGGACAATACGACCAAGCGTCAAGGGTTACTGGACTTTAACGTTGGTTACTCAATCTCTGCTATTTTGGCATTATTTTTCCTAGCGCTAGGTGTCTTCGTCCAATACGGCTCAGGCCAAGAAATCCAGATTGCTGGCGGTGCTTATATTGATCAGCTCATTAGCATGTATACCAACACTATCGGTGAGTGGTCAAGATTGCTGGTCGCTTTCGTCGCCTTTATGTGTATGTTTGGTACTACCATTACTTGTGCTGATGGCTACGGGCGTGCCAATGCTGAATGCTGGCGCTTACTCAAAGGTGAAGATGAGATCAACAAAAAGCAGATCGCCTTTTGGACCACTTATGCAATCGGTGGCGGATTGGTGATTATTAGTTTCTTTGCGGGGCAGTTAGGCGCTATGCTGAAGTTTGCCATGGTATCAGCGTTCGTTTCCGCGCCTATTTTTGGTTGGTTAAACTACTCGTTAGTGAAAAGCCATCAAAAACTTTCTGCAGGCATGAATGCTTTATCAATTGCAGGCTTAATATTCTTAGGCGGCTTTGCATTGTTATTCTTAGCCAGTCTTGCTGGCATCATTGGTTAAAAACAATCATGCATTAGATTATTAGACTTATATATCAATAGCATTTATAGAGTAAAAGCCCTAATAGCTAAGCTATCAGGGCTTTTTTATGGATAATTTTAACCTTCTAACCAAAGATATTGTAACTAAATGTAAATACTTAACTGATAATGACTTGGGTGCTCATGTGATATGAATACTAATCTTAGTAAATCTCTAAATAATGGATAGTACTATTCATTTAATAGATTAATTTAATAATTATTAATTGTTATTTAAGTAATTATTATTAATAATGCTAAAACACCGCTTTGCAGACATGGATAATTGGGTATAATCAAGCACAACGATCTAATCAAGCATAACATTTGTGACATCGATAAGATTACCCTCTACGTAAGGATTACGACATGACCCCATCAGCTGGCGCTCGCTTTCGCAGTGCAATGAAACAAAAAAACGATAACAACCAACCACTACAGATAGCTGGCGCGATTAACGCCTACACCGCGATGATGGCAACCCAAGTGGGTCACCAAGCGTTGTATCTGTCTGGCGCTGGCGTGGCAAATGCCTCATTTGGTTTGCCTGACTTAGGCATGACTAGCCTTGACAATGTCTTAGAAGATGCGCGCCGCATTACCGATGCGGTTGATACACCATTATTGGTTGATATCGACACTGGCTTTGGTGGTGCATTTAATATCGCTCAAACCATTAGAAAAATGGAAAAAGCCGGCGTGGCAGCGGTACATATCGAAGACCAAGTCGCACAAAAGCGCTGTGGTCACCGTCCTAATAAAGAAATCGTTAGCATTTCAGAGATGGTTGATCGTCTAAAAGCCGCCCTTGATGCCAAAACCGATAAAGACTTTGTGATCATGGCGCGTACTGATGCCTTGTCTGTTGAAGGTCTTGATGCAGCTGTTGAACGCGCGGTTGCCTTTCAAGAAGCTGGTGCGGATATGATTTTTGCTGAAGCATTGACCGATATTGAGATGTACCGCAAGTTTACGGATGTGCTCGATATTCCAGTCCTCGCCAACATGACTGAGTTCGGTCAAACTGACCTTTACACTACCGAGCAGCTACATGGTGTCGGTGTCGATATGGTGCTCTATCCTTTATCAGCCTTCCGCGCAATGAACAAAGCCGCATTAAACGTCTATCAGCATCTATTAGATGATGGTACGCAAGAAAAAGTCGTCGATACCATGCAGACACGTATGGAACTCTATGATTTCTTAAATTACCATGAGTTTGAGCAGACTTTAGATAAGCTGTTTGCTAATAATAAGTAAAATATCACTAATCACTATCTCAGTTAGCTTTTAATGATTAACCGTTACCATCACGCTACCAACAAAAGGAATTTATCATGGCAGCACAAAAAGAACTTTCAGGCGCAGGTCTACGCGGTCAAGTCGCTGGCAAGACCGCTCTATCTACCGTTGGCAAATCAGGCTCAGGTCTGACTTACCGTGGTTATGATGTCTCAGAGCTTGCGGACAAATGCATCTTTGAAGAAGTGGCTTATATGTTGCTATACGGCAATTTGCCTACCCAAAGCGAGCTTGATGCTTATCAAACTAAATTGAAAGGCTTACGCGGTTTACCACAGCCGCTAAAAGAAGTGCTTGAGCGCATCCCAGCGGAAGCGCATCCAATGGATGTACTGCGTACTGGTTGTTCTATGCTGGGTAACCTTGAGACCGAAATGAGTTTTGATGAAGAAAATGACCAAGCAGACCGTATGCTTGCGGCATTCCCATCAATCATTAACTATTGGTATCGCTTCACCCATGACAATGTACGTATCGAAACCGAGACTGATGATGAGACCATTGGTGGTCACTTCTTGCATCTGCTGAAAGGCGAAAAGCCAAACGAGCTCCATACCAAGGTTATGAACGTATCACTTATTCTTTATGCTGAGCATGAGTTTAACGCCTCAACCTTTACTGCGCGTGTTTGTGCTTCTACGCTATCTGATATCCATTCTTGTATTACTGGTGCGATTGGCTCACTACGTGGTCACTTGCATGGCGGTGCTAATGAAGCCGCAATGGATATGATTGAAGGTTTCAGTTCACCGGATGAAGCTGAAAAAGAGATGATGGCGATGCTGGCGCGTAAAGATAAAATCATGGGCTTTGGTCATGCCATCTATAGCGAATCTGATCCACGTAACGTGGTGATCAAAGGCTGGGCTGAGAAGCTAGCAGCGGATGTTGGTGACGAAGTGCTTTACCCAGTATCAGTACGCTGTGAAGAAGTCATGTGGCGTGAGAAGAAACTTTTCTGTAATGCTGATTTCTTCCATGCCTCTGCCTATCACTTTATGGGTATTCCAACCAAGCTGTTTACGCCAATCTTTGTATGCTCACGCTTAACAGGTTGGGCTGCTCACGTATTCGAGCAACGTGCTAACAACCGTATCATTCGTCCAAGTGCCGAATATACTGGTGAAGAGTTGCGCCCAGTACCAGAGATGAGTGCGCGTTAATATATCAAGTTTCATACTTGCTTGAATAAGAAAATTTGTAGGGTGTGCTTTGCGCACTGATTGTTGGATATAACCTATTCACTGGTGCGAACAGCACACCCTACACCTACTAAAAAACCTCATTAAATGACTGTCATTAAAGGGCTGTTATGCTGAATATAAAAAATCTATCGTTTGTGCTGCTTAGTGCGGGATTCCTATCAATATCTCTAGGCTCAACTCACGCCAGCGCTGCTACAGATGTCACACAGTTATTTAGTGTTTATGAAGAAGCCTGTGGTTATGTGGACAGCGCCAAATCAAATAACGCTGCTAAAACCTATAACACATTCAAAAACAGTTTTATTGCCCATAAAGAATCAACGACAAAGGGCATTTATAACGACACGATATTTTCTTTAAAAAAACACTATGTTATCCCAGCACCGTATAAAAATACTATTGTCTCAATTACGATGAAAAAAGGTGATACATATAGCAGTGATAGCGTCACTTATACCGTGAAATTCAAAGACGCTACTTATAGAAAAAAACCAATATCTCATCTTGAGATTTATGTGGTGCCCAACTCAGATGTATTCTACGATGCTCTGTATCTCAAAACATCGACACAAGGTTTAAAGCCGCACTTTAAATACGTACAGTTTGATGATGAAAAACTTGGTGCACATTTAGATTCCGCCAAAAAACTTATTTTATGCGACGGCATTGTTGGCAGTTATAAATAACTGTGCAGTATTAAATCTTAAAAATATCAAATATAACAATACCTTGAAGTAACACTGCTATACAAAAATCATTCCAACCAGCTAACCGCCAAAGGTGACTCATGGACAACGCCCTAGTACAACCGATGAATGAACAATTCAAAAAACCACTTCCTGATACCGACTTATATTACTTTGATACTCGTGAAGCAATTGAGAATATTGAAGCTGGCGCGTATGACAAGCTACCGTTTTGCTCAAAAGTATTGTGTGAGAACTTAGTACGCCGTTGCCCACCAGAAGACTTAACGGCAGCGCTCAAGCAACATATCGAAGGTAAGCAAGATTTAGATTTTCCTTGGTACCCTGCCCGCGTCGTCTGCCATGATATCTTAGGTCAAACAGCCTTTGTTGATTTGGCTGGTCTACGTGATGCTATCGCTGAACAAGGTGGCGATCCCTCAAAAGTAAACCCTATCGTGCCAACACAATTAATTGTTGATCACTCGCTGGCGGTTGAACATGCCGGCTTTGAAGAAAATGCCTTTGAGAAAAACCGCGCCATTGAAGAGCGCCGTAACGATGACCGCTTTCACTTTATCAACTGGTGTCAGTATGCCTTTGATAACGTCAACGTCGTACCGCCTGGTAACGGCATCATGCATCAGATCAACCTTGAGAAAATGTCACCGGTTGTACAAGTGGCAAAAGGTAAGGACGGCTATAAAGTTGCCTTTGCTGATACGCTAGTCGGTACTGATAGCCATACTCCAATGGTTGATGCGTTAGGGGTGATTTCAATCGGTGTTGGCGGTTTGGAAGCTGAAAGCGTGATGCTAGGCAATCCATCCTATATGCGCCTACCAGATTACGTTGGGGTGAAATTAACTGGTAAATTACAAAAAGGCATTACTGGTACTGATTTAGTCCTCGCTATGACAGAATTCTTACGTAATGCTGGTGTGGTTTCTACCTATATTGAATTCTTCGGTGACGGTGCACGCCAGCTAAGCGTTGGTGATCGTGCTTCTATCTCGAATATGACCCCTGAATATGGCGCGACGGCAGCGATGTTCTATATCGACGAGCAAACCATCGACTATTTACGCTTGACTGGTCGTAGTGAAGCCCAAATCAAACTGGTTGAGCAATATGCTAAGCAAACTGGTCTTTGGGCTGATGGCATGGAAAATGCGGTTTATGACCGTGTCCTTGAATTTGACTTGTCTGCGGTAGTACGTAACATGGCCGGTCCTTCACGTCCACATGCTCGCGTATCAACCACGGACTTGGTTGCCAAAGGCATTGCTCACGGTGAGGGTGATAAATTACCAGAACCAAAAGATGGCTTAATGCCAGATGGCGCGGTTATCATTGCCGCCATTACCAGTTGTACCAACACTTCTAACCCGCGCAACATGGTTGCTGCTGGCTTGGTTGCCCGTAACGCCAATGCAAAAGGCTTATTACGCAAACCTTGGGTGAAAACATCATTAGCCCCTGGTTCTAAAACCGTAAAAATGTACCTAGAAGAAGCAGGCCTGATGTCTGAGATGCAGGAAATAGGCTTTGACGTAGTCGGTTTTGCTTGTACTACCTGTAATGGTATGAGCGGTGCACTCGACCCTGATATCGAAAAAGAAATCATCGATAATGACTTATTCACCACCGCTGTGTTATCAGGCAACCGTAACTTTGATGGTCGTATCCATCCTTATGCCAAGCAAGCATTCTTAGCGTCTCCACCATTGGTGATTGCTTACGCCATCGCGGGTAACATACGCTTTGATATCGAAAAAGATTCGTTAGGCAAAGACCAAAACGGCAATGATGTTTATCTAAAAGACATCTGGTTTGACGATGAAGAAGTCGATGCTATCGTTGCTAAAGCGGTGAAGCCGGAACAATTTAACGCTGTATACATTCCAATGTTTGATGAAGCCAAAAAAGACACGGGTAAAGCACTAAGCCCACTTTATAACTGGCGTGATCAGACTACTTATATTCGCCGTCCGCCGTATTGGGAAGGCAAAATGGCAGCGATGAATAAGCTGACAGGTATGCGTCCGTTAGCGGTTCTTGGTGATAACATTACTACCGATCATTTATCTCCGTCTAATGCGATTTTGGGTGATTCGGCTGCTGGCGAGTATCTAGATACTATGGGTTTACCAAGCGAAGATTATAACTCTTACGCCACCCATCGCGGTGATCACTTAACCGCTCAGCGTGCCACCTTTGCTAATCCTAAGCTATTGAATGAGATGGTACGTGACGAGAAAGGTGACGTCATACAAGGTTCGCTTGCTAGGGTTGAGCCTGAAGGTCAGGTCATGCGCATGTGGGAAGCGATTGAAACCTATATGAACCGTGAGCAACCCCTTATCATCATCGCCGGTGATGGCTATGGTCAAGGCTCAAGCCGTGATTGGGCTGCCAAGGGTGTGCGTTTGGCTGGCGTGGAAGTTGTCGTTGCTGAAGATTTCGAACGTATTCATCGTCAAAACTTGGTTGGTATGGGTGCCCTACCGCTACAGTTTGAAAAAGGTGTCACGCGCAATACGCTTAATATCGACGGAACCGAAGTCTTTGATGTCACCGGCGAAGTATCAGCTGGAGGTATGATGGCGTTAGTAATCAACCGTAAGGATGGTAGCAAAACTGAAGTACCAATTATCTGCCGCTTAGATACGGCTGATGAGGTCAAAATGTATAACGCAGGCGGTATGCTACAGCGCTTTGCCAAAGAGTTTATCGATGGCACGCTAGATATTGCGTAATCGTCATGAATTTTGAGTAACTAAAGAGCCGATGTTGTATAGAGTGTCTATATGGTATCGGTTTTTTTAATGTTTAGAGGTGACAAATAATGAGACTAGCGCTTTAGAACGATTATTAAAGTATTAATTTAACATCACGATAAAAGTTCTCATGCGTGCCAATCATTAATAAGGTGAGGACAAGCTGACCATCATCAATTTGATAGGCCAATAAGGTTAGCTGCTTTAGCATCTTAAACTTATAGATACGTACAGAGGATAAATCACCTACTTTCTGTATGCCTAAATTAGGGTTATCCATTAAGGTACGTACAGCAGCATCTAGATCGGCTTTCTGATTTTTATGTAATTTTTTAACGGCTTTTTTAAAGCTATGTGATTGAACAACACTTAAAGATTGAGTCATCATTTATCCAAAAAAAATTATCCGAATTCGTAAGGCTCGACCATGCCAGCATCCACTTCTGCTTGTGCAATTAATATTTGGCGAACAAATTCATAGGATAAATCAGGATTGTCTTCCATAATTTGTCCAATGGTTGCCCAGTGTTCTATTTGCTTTGGCGGGGTACGATGTTGTGCTTTTGAGATCGCATAGGCTTTATCAACCAGTTCTTTATTAAGACGTATGCTTGCAGTAGACATAGGATTCTCCTTATTCAAGACTATTAACCTTTGTGGTATTTTACCACAGATCTAATGTATTAACGACTATCATTCTGATGAAAAAATAAAAGGAATAAAAAATGACCAAAACAAAACCAATATTCGCCCCGCAAATATCAGTCCCCGCTACCTATATGCGTGGCGGCACGTCAAAAGGGACTTTCTTTAAATTATCTGATTTACCAGAGCGCTGCCAAGTCGCTGGCCAGTCACGTGATAGTTTTCTATTGCGTGTTATCGGTAGCCCTGATCCTTATGGCAAACAAATCGACGGCTTAGGTAATGGTAGCTCGAGTACCTCAAAGACGGTCATTTTATCGCCTGCCAATAACAGCCCTGAAAAAGCAGATCACGATGTCAATTACCTGTTTGGACAAGTAAATATTGCCAAACCACTGATAGATTGGGCGGGTAACTGCGGTAATTTAACGGCGGCGGTTGGGGCTTGTGCTATCAATATGGGTTTAGTCAATGCGGATAAAATCGCTAATAGTGTCAGTCATAATACGGGCAGCGGCATCTGTGAAGTACGTATTTGGCAACAGAATATCGGTAAAACCATCATTGCTCATGTGCCTGTCTATCTAGATGCACAAGGCAAAGTACAAGTACAAGAAACCGGCGATTTTGAATTAGACGGCGTGACCTTCCCAGCGGCTGAGGTGAAGATTGAATTTATCGATCCGGTAGACTCATCAAGTGACATGTTCCCTACCGGCAACCTAATAGATGACTTTGATGTATCCGGTTGTGGTCTAGATATCGATAGTATCAAGGCAACCTTTATTAGTGCGGGTATTCCAACTATTTTTATCAATGCAGAAGACTTGGGCTTTAACGGGACTGAATTGCAAGGTGATATTAATAGTGACAGCGAACTACTTGCCAAGCTTGAGAATATCCGTGCCAAAGGTGGTGTCGCGATGGGGCTGTTTAAAGATGTGAGCGAGGCGCAAACCAGTCAGCATATTCCAAAAATTGCTTGGATAGCGCCTGCACAAAGCTATACTGCCTCTAGTGGCAAAGCCGTTGATGCTAATGATGTCGATTTAGTCGTACGGGCGATGAGTATGGG
Organism: Psychrobacter sp. DAB_AL62B; assembly: GCF_028895345.1. Taxonomy (NCBI): domain Bacteria; kingdom Pseudomonadati; phylum Pseudomonadota; class Gammaproteobacteria; order Moraxellales; family Moraxellaceae; genus Psychrobacter; species Psychrobacter sp. DAB_AL62B. Next base: position 456,415 of record NZ_SAXC01000001.1, on the reverse strand, counting down.
TCAATTGCATCATGCGATGATGGGTACAGCAGCAGTAGCGATTGCCGCCGCAGCAACGACTCAAGGAACATTGGTTAATCAGGCCGCAAGCGCAGGCCAATCCGAAAAACAGCTATCTGAGGTACGCTTTGGTCATCCATCAGGTACATTGTTGGTTGGCGGCAAAACAGAGCAAGTCGACGGTCGCTGGCAAGCTAAAAAAGTCTCGATGAGTCGTTCAGCTCGTCGTATCATGGTTGGTGAAGTTTTTGTACCAGAGGATGGTTTTTAACCGTTAACTCTCGTTTCACCATATATCATTAACATCCCGCCTATAGTGACTAAGGCTAAGCCAGCGATTTTATAGATATCTATCGCTTTAACCTCTAAGCCAAACAAGCCAGTTTGGCTTAGAATCAGAGCAAAATACATTTGCCCAAGAAACACCCAAAGCAGTGTATTACCTGCGCCTATCTTTGGCGCGGCAATAAAAATGAATAAGATATAAAAGCTGCCCAAAAATCCTGGTAACCACATCCACCACGTCGCATTTTCAATCATTGGTGGCTTGATACCACCACTCATCACATACGACAGTACTAAAGAAGCTAGTGCACCTCCTAAGTATAAATAAAAGGTAGATTGTATTTGAGAGGCTTGTGTACTTTCTCGAAAAGCATTGACGATAGCCAGTTGGAGCGGAACAATAGCACCACCTGAAAGGCTAATTAAGACGTAAGGAAGGATTTTCAAATGACTGCCCCAAAAAATAAATAGTGTATATCTGAATATCATCAATAATAAATCTTACGCTAATTAGGGCATAATAAGTTTAATCAATTAAATACTCAAACTATTGAATCTAATACATGCCAACCACTTCTAATCTCAGAAAGTCTCCACTCGATAAAAAACCGCCGCTTAAAAAAACTGAGCGGCGGGCTTTGCTGTGGGACATTCTAAAAAAACTGGCGGTATTTGCCGCACCTTACAAAACCTTAATTATCGCCACGCTAATCTTAACGGTGCTTGGCTCCTTTACCGCACAGGTCAATGCCTTTGTACTGCGCTATGCTGTTGATACTTTGACCGAAATCGCTACCCTTGCCGAGCCTTGGGAAGCTGGTGTGCGCATGTTAACCATCATCAGTGCGGTGTTGCTGACTAAAGAAGTGTTATCAATATTCATCTCTTTTGGACAGCGCTTCTTTGGTGAGAAAATTCGTATCAATCTCTCCCGTGATTTATCACAAAAAATCATTGAGCGTATCTTAACTTATCGTATGGCGTTTTATACCAGTAGCGAAAACGACAGTGGTAAATTGCAAACCCGTATTGATTATGGCGTTAGTAGTCTCACCAGCTTAGTACAAAACTTCTTTATCGATATGCTGCCATTATTCGCCAGCGCCATTGTATCGCTGATCATTATGTTTTCGACCAACTTTTGGATTGGTCTAGTTGGTCTTATCATTATCCCCATTTATTTCTTTATCAGTCAAAAACAAGCACGGCGTCTACAAGGCTTTCGTCGTCAAATGCGCGGCTTTAGAGAAGCCAAAAGTGGTCTTGTCATCTCCTTGATTAACTCTATCAGCGTCGTGAAGTCCTTTGTCCGCGAATCTATCGAGGCTGAGAAGCACTTAACCATTCAAAAGGACATGACTGACAATCAGCTACGTATTCGTAGTATTGGCTTCATTTATGATGCGGTGAAAACCTTTATAGAGCAAATAGGCGTGGTGGCGATTATTTTACTGACCTCTTATTTTGTGCTAAAGGGTCAGATGACCATTGGTATGATTTTATTTCACGTCATGCTGTTTCAAAACGTCGCCGCCCCTATCCGCCAATTGCACCGCATTTATGACCAAATTAACAATGCCCTGACCTATGCAGAAGGCTTTTTTGAGATTTTAGAAGATGATGAACAAGTTGAAAAAATATTAGGTTTAAGTAGTAAAAACCTAAAAGGTCATATTGAGCTTAAAAATGTCGATTTTACCTATCCTAATGGTACTCAAGCGCTAAAAGATGTCAGCTTCACTATTAAACCCAATCGTATTACCGCACTGGTGGGTCTAAGCGGTGCTGGCAAGAGTACGATTATCAATTTGTTGGTGAGATTTTACGAGCCAGATGCTGGCATGATATGCTTAGATGGGAAAAGTTTAGCCGACTATGACACCCATGAGCTACGTCAAAATATCGGTTTGGTGCTACAAAGCAATCATATTTTTTCGGGTACTATTAGCGAGAATATCCGTTATGGCGATATGAATGCAACTGATGAAGATATTATCGTTGCTGCAAAAAAAGCCTCTATTCATGAGCAGATCATGTCGTTATCAAAAGGCTATGAAAGCACAGCCAAATCCTTATCAGGCGGTCAACAGCAACGTATTGCGTTGGCAAGGATGTTTTTAAAAGATCCGCCGATTGTATTTTTGGATGAACCAACCGCAAGCCTTGATGCGATTGCCAGCCAACAGGTGAAAAAGAGCCTAGATTTGATTAAAAAAGACCGAACAGTGATTATGGTCTCACACAATATTGCCCAAATTATCGATGCCGATGACTTAGTGGTGATAGAAAACGGGCGTGTGGTCGAGACGGGTACTCACGAAGCGCTATATGAGAAGCGCGGCAAATACTTTGAAATATTCAGCGCCATGTCTGATAGTTTGAATTTGGATAAAATCAGTCAAACCTTAAATAGTTAATGTAGGGCGAAGTCGTTATAATACTCACTCTGTGATGCATTGATGCATTATATTTTTGATTACCCTATGACAGCCCTTTAAATCGTTAGAAGCTATTTGACTATGACTTGTGAATTTTCTATAAAAACCTTTGATGAATTAACCTCCGTTGATCTGTATCATATTTTAAAAGCGCGCTCGCAAGTGTTTGTGGTTGAGCAAAACTGCCCTTATCAAGATATGGATGAGGTAGATTTTGACTGCTTGCATTTGGTCGCGCATAAAAACGAAGCATTGATTGGCTATTGCCGAATCATTCCACCGACATTTAATAGCAAAAAATCTTCCGTAACCCCTTCAGGCCCTATCCCCTCAATTGGCAGAGTTTTGGTATTGGCGGAGCATCGAGGTGATGGCGTTGCCCGTCAGATGATGCTGGAGGCCATCAAATACTGCCGTAAAAAATATGGCAAAAAACCCATTATCATCTCAGCCCAGACTTATTTATTAAATTTTTACGAATCCTTGGGGTTTATTCCTGAAGGTGAACGTTATCTCCATGACGGCATTGAGCATGTGATTATGGTTTTACCAATAATCAAAAAGGTCAAGGTCAAAAAGGAGAGCTCAGGTACAGCAAGCAATATCCTCAGCTTTTTACTATTGATATTGGCGCTTTTATTTATTGTCGGTTTGGTTTATTTGATGGTCTGAATAATTGCCTGATTAATTGCCTGATTAATTGCCTGATTAATTGCCTGATTAATTGCCTGATTAATTGTCTGATTAATTGTCTGATTAATGGTTACGTTTTAAACCAGTCTTACACTACTTCACTGTGGTTAGATATCGAGTATGCTATTTTTGATGAATGGCTTAACTATCTAACTCAAGGAAGAGGTAAGACTATGTCTAATGTAGAAAGCAACGTCCGCCCAGAGTATGACGTAGAAATTCAAAAAATTGCCGATTACGTTCTTAATTACTCTATAGATAACGACTCCCCAAATAGCGCTGATGCTTGGAATACCGCCCGCTACTGCCTGATGGATACCCTCGGCTGCGGACTGTTGGCATTACGCTTTCCTGAATGTACCAAACACTTAGGTCCTGATTGCCCAGAGCAGATAACGCCTCATGGCGCGCGCGTTCCGGGCACCTCTCACCGGCTAGATCCTATCAAAGCCGCCTTTGATATTGGCTGTATCGTGCGCTGGCTTGATTATAATGATACATGGCTTGCTGCTGAATGGGGTCATCCCTCAGATAACTTAGGTGGTATCTTAGCGGTAGCGGATTATATCAGTCAGAAAAATGTCAGTCAGGGCCATGCAGCACTCACCATGAAAGAGGTGTTAGAGGCGATGATTATGGCGCATGAGATTCAAGGAGTTTTGGCGCTTGAAAACTCTTTTAACCGTGTGGGTCTTGATCACGTGTTTTTGGTAAAATTGGCTTCAACTGCTGTCGTTGCAAAATTATATGCTCTGCCACGTGAGCGTATCATGGCAGCCATCTCCCAAGCTATCGTCGATGGTCAAGCGCTGCGCACTTATCGCCATGCACCCAATGCCGGTAGTCGTAAGTCTTGGGCAGCAGGAGACGCCACCAGTCGCGCGGTACGTTTGGTCGATATCACTCGTCGCGGTGAAATGGGGATTCCTGGCGCACTCTCCGCACCGCAGTGGGGTTTTTATGATGTGCTGTTTAGCCATACCAATAAGGATTTGGCTACCAAGCCTGAGAATGAACGCACATTTATTTTCCAGCGTGAGTTTGGCAGTTATGTGATGGAGAATATCTTATTTAAATTAAGCTTTCCTGCAGAGTTTCATGCGCAAACAGCCTGCGAGGCTGCTGTTATTTTGCATCCGCGTATCGATGACAGAATTGATGAGATTGAAAAAATCGTCCTAACCACTCATGAATCGGCGATTAGAATCATCTCTAAAGAAGGGATGCTCTCCAATCCTGCCGATCGCGATCATTGTCTACAATATATGGTGGCAGTGCCTTTACTGACGGGTGATTTAATGGCGGAAAATTATGAAGATGATTATCATGCGCAGCATCATATTCTGATTGATGGACTACGCCGTAAGATGGTCGTTGAAGAAGACACCGGTTATTCAAAAGATTACCATGATCCAAGCAAGCGCTCGATTGCCAATGCGATTCAGATCTTCTTTAAAGACGGCAGCAGCACGGATAAGGTTGCCATAGAATACCCTATTGGGCATAAACGCCGCCGTACTGAGGGCTTACCGGTATTAGAAGCCAAGTTTCGTGCCAGTCTTGCAACGCGCTTTATAGACAATCGCTGTGCGGATATTTTTGCATTATGTAGCGATCAAAAACGTTTAGAGCAAACGTCTGTGAATGAATTTATGGATTTATTTGTGGCTAATTAACTAATTAGCTATTTAATCATTCAACCCATGATTTGAAATCTACCAAGGTATTGACTCTCCTGCCCAATCAACAAAGCTGCCTGATTGGGCAGCGGTCATTCCCGATAACACCTCTAATAAGCACTCTGCACTATAGGCTGGCGAGAAAAGATGTCCATCAGCGACATTGCTTTGGAAGGGTGCAGACAGCTGTGTGTTTACCGTCCCCGGTTGCATGACCACCACACAGACATCTTTTAGCGACCTTCCCCATTCGATACTCAGGTTTTTCATACCCATATTAAGCGCCGCTTTACTCGTACGATAGCTATACCAACCACCAACTTGGTTGTCACTGATACTGCCTACACGCGCAGATATCGTCGCAAAAATTGCTGGCTTGTCGTTGCTGCGTTCAGCTTTAGCCAATAATGGCTTTACATGCTTAGCAATAAGCAGACTGGCTAAGGCATTCACCTGCATATTTTGTAAGAAAAAATCTGTTTCAACTTGTCTGAGTGCTTTTTCTGGTTGCGCTTGCTCAGTATGCAACAGCCCCGCACAGTTAAGCACCCAATCGATATGCGCGCGCTGTTGCTTAATGACATCGGTCGCCTGCTTAATACTATCTTCATCGCTGACATCCATTTGTAGCCAATGTAGGTTATCCGCTTCAATATCCGGTACGCTTCGATAATAAGTCGCAAAGACGTCAACGCTATCATGTTGCTTAGCAGACGATAAGATCTGTGCAATCATGGCTTGGCCAATACCGCCGGTGCCGCCAATGATGAGATAGGTTTTAGAGTTCATAAGGCATACTCCTAGTTGTTGTTAATCGGGTCATCAACTGATTGTGTACTCATATCTATATAGTGACTGACTTTTTAAATATTTACTATAAGGCTGTTGTGCTTAATCAAGATTCAGAAACAGTTACTCAATACGATAGCCGATTAATAAAAAAGCCGCCTCAATGGGCGACTAATGGATGATTTAAGCTAAAAATATCAAGGCTTTGATTTACAGTAAGCTGAGTGTAGCGGTAACCGTTAATGCGCTGCTGGTTTGTCTACCGCCACAACAGGTACTTCCTTATGATCAACATCGAATAATTTACCTTCGCTAAAATAATCACCTTCAGTCAAATCTAAGATAACCGCAGGACGCACTGAACGGTCTTCTGTACCGGCGACAAATACTGACTGTTGGTCTGAGTTACCTACTTTTAGGTGGTTAAATAACAAGTTTAGTGCGATGGCCATAATGGCAGCCGAGCTGATGCCTGAATGGAAAATAGTCGCAAACCAGTCTGGGAATTGATCGTAAAATGATGGCGCTGCAATTGGTAACATACCAAAACCAATAGAGGTAGCAACAATAATTAGATTCATATTATTGTTATAGCTGACTTGTGCTAGTGTACGAATACCACTGGCTGCAACCGTACCAAACAATACGATACCTGCGCCGCCTAATACTGCGGTAGGAACTGTTGCAATAACACGACCCATAATCGGCATCAAGCCTAAAACGACCAAGATAATACCGGCATAAGCGACTACAAAACGGCTTTTAACGCCGGTTACCGCGACCAAACCAACGTTCTGTGCAAAAGCACTTTGAGTAAAAGAGCCAAAGATTGGCGCAACCATACTGGCTAGCATATCCGCACGCAGACCATTACCTAAGCGCTTTGAGTCAACATCAGTCTCAATAATATCACCAACTGCCAAGATATCTGCTGACGTTTCTACTAAAATAACCAATACTACGATAAACATAGAGATAATCGCAGCAAGCTCAAAGGTAGGCGCGCCAAAATGGAAAGGTGTCGGAAAGGCGAAAATAGAGCCGGTTGTAATACCAGAGAAATCGACTAAGCCGAAAGCCCAAGCAGCAAAAGTACCGATAACCATCGCTAGCAGAATGGATAAGCGACTGATAGCCGCATTACCAAGCTTGCTTAGTAATAACACCATCGCTAATGTGAAGCCGGCAAGACCAATGTTGGTCATGCTGCCAAAGGTTGGTAAGTTGCTATTGCCACCCATAGCCCAGCGTGCGGCTACTGGCATCAAGGTCAAACCAATGGTCGTAATCACTGTGCCGGTTACCAGTGGCGGAAAGAACTTAATAATCTGGGAGAAAATAGGCGTAATCAAAAAGCCCAGAGCAGATGCTGCAATGACGGCACCGAATACAGAAGGTAGCCCGCCCCCCGACGTCACAATGGCTACAACGGTTGCAACACTCGCAAATGATACACCCTGTACTAGCGGTAGCTGACAACCAAAGAAAGGCACACCAATGGTCTGCAATAATGTCGCTAGACCACCAATAAATAAAGAGGCAGCAATCAATAAACCGATTTCAGCCGGTAATAGTCCAGCTGCTTGTCCAACAATCAGTGGTACAGCAATAATACCACCATACATCGTCAGTACGTGTTGAAAGCCGTAAGCAATATTGGCGCCAACGCCCAGATTTTCGTCTTCTGGGCGGGCAAATGCCGATTGAGAAGTAGATTTAATATCCATATTAAATAGCCGTCCTTGGTGTTCTGTCGTTAATGTATTCTAGGCTTGTTCTTTGACAACTCCTAGAGTGAAACTCATTATTTATATAAAAACCAGCGCTCTATCTACTGTATGACTAGTCGTAATCACTGCAAAAATAGGCTTATTGGATTTTATGGTTTTTACTATGAAAAGGAGTTTAACCTCGTTTTCAATTAATCTGAATCAGTTTTACGCTATAACTGTATATAGAACTGTGTATTATCTGAATTTAACATTAGAATGAGCATGACTGTTTGGGATACATATCCAAATCAGATTTCTAATTTGTTTTTAGCATAACGTTTATTTGCGATAACTGCTAGTTATTATTGACCATATGGTCAGGATTTTTTTTCATTCAAAGAAAATCCTTTAATATCAAAGGCTTTAACAACAAAATAGTAATGCCGATAAAAATGCCATTATCATTAAAGGTTTTATTATTTTAATTTCATCATTGATTATACGGATATCAGACTATGCTATCGCCCCAAGACCAATTGACTGAGCTGGTCCGCACGCTTGAGACAGAGCAACATATCTTTGCCACTGATCCGCTACTCATCACTGAAAAACTGCAAGGTGAAGATGGCAAACCGCTGCAAAAACTGCATCGGAGGGCATCACGTATCGATAGCAATGGTGCGCTGGCACGAGTACTGGGTAAGATTGATGGGCGCATCAAAGGCATCATGGTTGTGATGAGCGTGGTGTGGTGCATCTCAGGATTTTTGGGACTGTTTACCTTGCTACAGACCAATGTGGTCAATTTCTTTTATGTGTTGGTTTGTTTACTGGGTTTTCATAGCATCATGCTTTTAGGTTGGTTAGTCATGACATTAATCAATCAAGGTCGTCAGTCGCCAAGCTGGTTTGCCAGTTTTGTTAGTCCCAGTTATCTCATCCGTGGTAAGGATGATGTCACCAAGGCGGCAGTCGACTTGTACGAGCGTCAATTGCAACATAGCGGTATGCGCTGGTATTTAGGTCGGTTTAGCCATCAGTTATGGCTGGCGACGTTGACCGGCATGCTGCTGGCGATTATATTTTTATTAATCGTCCGTCAGTACAGCTTTAGTTGGGAGTCAACGCTACTCTCCGATCAGGCGCTTATCACCTTGACTCAAGTGCTCGGCTGGCTGCCAAGCATGGTTGGCTTCGATGTGCCAGACAGCACGGCTATTGTACAGAGCCGGTTGGTGACCGATGCGATGCCACTATCTGTTGCCCGGCAATGGGCAGGATTATTGGTAGGTAGTTTGCTGATGTATGGAATTGTGCCACGCGCCATAGCATGGGCGTTTTGTGCATTGATGTTTCGTCGTAAAAAAATGCGCTTGGATATCAAACTACCCTATTATCAAAAGATTTTGAATTTTTGGCAGCGTCACGTGGTCGATGTAGATGATTTTACTGCAGCACCAGCACCTATTGCCCCAAAAGCGACTGTCAGCGCTGGCAAGAAACTGGTCGCGTTACTTGAATACCCATCAGAGCAGGATAACTGGTGGCAATCGGGACTTAGTACGGACATTAAAGACAATAGTGACGTTGAAAACTTCGGTATCGTGGACGATCGTGATGATATGGCACGGTTAAAAACCTATTTAGATAGCCATTCGGTACAAGTCTTACTGGGGATTCATGGTAAAGCGTTGCCTGATCGTGGCACATTGCGTAAACTCGATCAAATTGCCAGTCATGCAAAACACGGACTAATTGTACAACTGCTTAATGATACTAGCTTTACTGGCAACAATATTGCCACCGATATTTTAGAGTCGAGCCAAACAACAGAGCAATTGTTAGAAAAACCAGACGTTCGTTATCAGCAATGGCAAACAGCGCTCTCCGCTCGAAAAATTGGCTTAGTTAAAGTTGACTCTTAGAAAAATGCGCCTTATGATTCATCAGATAATAACCGTAAACGGCTACAGTGTTTTTTGGCTATTAATAATTGATATAAGATTCTATTATGAATAATGACAATAATAATCAAGATAACAGCCAAGAAAGTAACCAAAAAACTGATAAGCATGTCGGTCTCTTTGCCGATAAGGCTTATGAGGTAACACCCGACTCAAGAAAACAGCCAGCGCATCAGCCATATCTGGCCGTTACTAGCGATGAAGACCTGCCCTTGAACAAACAGACGTTAGATAAACAAGCATTCACTGAACAAGTAAAACCTGTCAATACGACATCTAAAAAGACAATCGCTAGTGGCGAAGCTCTTAAATTAGCCGTTGTTGGTCATACCAATACGGGGAAAACGTCTATACTGCGCACCTTATTACGTGACGTATATTTTGGTGAAGTAAAGAACGAAGCAGCAACCACGCGGCATGTAGAGCGCGCCCAACTGACGGACAGTCAAACGGGTGAAGTGTTGGTGACATTGTATGACACTCCTGGTCTAGAAGATGCATCGGGATTGATGGACTGGCTTGAAGACAATACCGCCAGTCGCCGTGATGGCATTGAGCGCTTACAGCAGTTTTTGGCAGCAGATATCGCTCAAGGTGTCGATAGTAATGTTACGGACAATTATGGCTCGCAAGATTATAACTACAGCCAAGAGGCCAAAGTTATCCGTCAGCTGCTGGCAAGTGATATGGCCATCTACGTCGTAGATGCACGTGAGCCAGTATTAGGTAAATATAAAGATGAGCTGGCTATCTTGTCTTGGGCTGCGATACCTGTTATGCCGGTGTTTAACTTCACTGACAGTCAGGATGCCAATATTGATGATTGGCAGACTATGCTGGCAAGACGTAATTTGCACATCTCTACGCGCTTTGACTCAGTAGCATTTGAATTTGAAGATGAAATGCGCCTGTGGAAAAATCTTGCGACCATGCTCACACATTCTGAGATGCTTGAACAATTGATGCAGCGTCGTACTGAAGACTGGGCACAGCTGTACGATGAGGCCAATATTATCATCGCTGATTTTTTGCTAAATGTCGCCGCTTTTGTACGCGAGATTAATGAAGATGATGACCCAATGCCTGTATTGCAGCAAATGCAGGAAGCAGTCAGACAGAGTGAGCGCGCTATGCAGCACAATTTGCTTAATTTATATAAATTTTATGATAACGCAGTTGCAGCAACCCCGCTTGAACTGCAAGCGTACCAGCAAGATCCATTTGATCCTGAGCTTCTTAAAAGCTATGGTATTCGCACGACTTCTGGCGCTGCAGCTGGCGCACTATTAGGATTGGGCATTGATGCCGCAGCACTAGGCACGACCTTAGGATTAGGTGCTGCCATAGGGGGTATCGCAGGCGGCCTATTATCTAATACCAGTAGTATCGCCGATAGAATTACTGGGGTAAAACGCCTGTATATCGACCCTGCTACATTAACTTTATTGGCAACTCGGGCCATAGATTTATTGAATACGCTACGCCATCGTGGCCATGCTGCAACAGATGCCACGCAACTGATATATAATGGCGAGAAAAATAACAATAGATCGTCTGTTGATGGCAATGAAGATAATGTAGTGACGCCATGGGTTGCGCACAAGTTACCCAGTGAGCTTAAAAAAGCGCGTGGTAAACCGCAATGGTCATCGCTCAGTAGCGGCAAGTCAGAACAAGCTCAACTACTACGAGTGGATATGGCATGGTCGCTGGCAAGTAAGCTACCCTCACATAAATCCTAGCATTCTTAAATAAAAATCGTAATTAAAACCACTGAACATATTTAGCAGTAATCAAAACCAATAAAGACCAAGGAAAATTAATGACATACTATTTTGGATTCGTACCTTCAGATAAATTAAAAGCGTTAATTATTGAGGCAGAACAAGTCATTGCATCAGATGTAAAAACTGACTATTACCCTTATCGCGATGCACTGACTCACCAAACCGCACGCGACCTTATCGATAACTTATTGGTTGGTCTGGTTGAGATTATTCCAAACCCTGAGCGCCAAGCATCCATGCGTAAAATTGTTGCGACGGTTGAACGAGCGTCGGATACCCTACTCAATATTTTACTGGGTAAAGAAAATAATGAAGAAGTTTTGCCCAGTTTTCATTTTTTAAGAGACCGTGCAACCTTTATCGATAATGAAGGTTTAAAACGCGTGGGTTTCAAGCTATCAGAAAAAGATGCTGAAATCATTGATAAAGGTTTTGCTGCTGTCACCCCTGAACATATAGATATGAAGACGTTTAAAACAGCCCTTGAAACGATGAATGAAGAGACATTGACTCATTTTATCAGTCGTTATGCGGAAACACTAAAGCTTGGTATGATTAAACGTAAGTCTGTACCAGTTGCCAAAGCGGCTATCGATAAAGGCATGAGTATGGCGCTTAATAAGCTGTTGCCTGACTTACCAGACAGCTCATTAAATCGTTTAGCGAATTATTACCGCCCTTTTATGGTAAAAAAGCCAGAATAAGACATGGTATTTGATTAAATTTGCCCTAAAAGTCATATGGCGTTGGGCAAATTCACTAAAATTTGCTAAAATAAGCGGCACTTTTTACCAAAGGCACACCCGATGACCCAAATCAGCAATCAAGAAATTGAAAAAACATTACGCAACTCAGAGTGCCTTATCAGTAGTATGGAAGTCGCTGCTGCTTATGAGCGCTTAGCGGCCCAGCTCAATCTCCATTATGCTGGTCTAAACCCGATTGTTATGGTCGTTATGAACGGCGGTCTTATCCCAGCCGGTCAGCTACTGACCCATTTGACGTTCTACCATCGTATGCATTACATCCATGCATCACGTTATCGTGATAATGAAGGCACTAATGAACTTGATTGGAAATTTAAGCCGGATGTAAAGCTTGCTGGTGAGCATATACTGTTGATAGATGATATTTTTGATGAAGGCATCACCCTAAAAGCAATCGTCGAAGAATTGAGTAAAGAAAACCCCTTGTCTATCGAGTCTTGTGTTCTGCTCAATAAAGAACATGATCGTAAAGTTGCGGGTTTTGATGTTGATTTTGTTGGTATCAATGTTGCTGATCGCTATGTTTATGGTTGTGGTATGGATTTCCATGGTTATTTGCGTCATTTACCAGGCATCTATGCTATTAAAGAAGACAAAGTGTAAATTTAAAACTTTTGTCATTAAGAAAAGCATCCAAATTGGATGCTTTTTTTGGTTTAATTTTTCATATTGAATAAATAATGGAGATTAATGGAGTGCTAACAGCACTATTCTATAAATCTTTCGAACTGTAAACTTAGCCCTGTTTGTCTTTCAGTTGGCGTTGATAATGCGCGCGTAAAAGCGGAGGCAGTACTAAAAATAGAAACTTGTTTTTTGGCACGTGTCACCGCGGTATAAATAAGCTCCTTGCTTAGCAAGCGTCCATTACTATCATCAAAGGCAATAGCCACATGATCAAACTCTGACCCTTGCGATTTATGTATGGTCATCGCATACGCAGTCGCAATCATCTCATCACTCAGCATATTAATATTAATGCCTTGAGTTTTGTTCTCAAAAAATACTTGTAAACGCCCTTTCTCAGTTTGTAGACAAATACCAATATCACCGTTAAACAGCCCTAGCTCATAGTTATTCTGTAAAACCATGACAGGACGTCCATGATACCAAGGTGATTTTGATAACGGCAATTTTAATTGGGTTTTATGCTGTTCACTCAGGTAACTATTGATGTGGTGATCACCGCAACGCCCATGGTGACCAGCAGTTAATACTCTAAATTTATTGAGCATTACCATTAGTTCGGTAAAATCATTAATAGATTCTTTTATTGGCATGGAACTCGCTAACTTAATTTTTGTTAATATTTTTTTGGTTTGATTAAAGTATTGAAGGTAATTTTTTGAGAGGTTGTTTAGAAACTTATATTTACTTAGGCTATTTTGTATCTTATTAATTGTTATATCGCCGTCCGTATTTTCCTTTGCACTAGATGCTAGATGATAGAAGTTTAGGGCGTCATCATCTTGAAGAAGCTGCCAAACTTCTATCATGTTTTGTGTGCTGTCCGAGCTTATATCTGCCTGATTAATGAGCTTAGCAAGCTTGCCTATACCTGAATCTTCTGTAAAACGCCGACTGGCTATTAAACACTGATTTACGTCCTGTAGCACAGGTATACGGCATAAATCCGCCAGCACTGCCCCTGCATCGACTGCTGCTAACTGATTGGCGTCACCAAGTAGTATCAGCCGCGCATTGGCTTTTATGGCGCTTACCAGATGATTGGCAAGCTCTACCCCAAGCATAGAAGCCTCATCAACGATGATAATATCTTCACTTAGCGGGTTATTATTATTGTAGCGTGGACGACCGCCCTGCCCGATACCTAACAAGCGATGAATGGTCTTTGCCTCTGGCAGCTGTATAGAGACACCAGCTTGCTGTATGGCGTCCTGTAGCGACTCCTGCATCCGCTGGGCGGCCTTACCTGTTGGGGCGGCTAATGCTAGATTGACCTTTGATTGACCCCCTTCAGTCTGTTCTTGCTGCAGCGCCATGACCAACTGTGCAACGGTAAAGGTTTTGCCCGTCCCTGGTCCACCAGTAATGATGCTAAATGCCGATCGATTTGCCATATGAATGGCATCTTGTTGCTCGATGTGTAATCGAGGATTGGGTGCTATCGGTAATTCTATTAGCGTCTGGTTTTTAATACGAATCACATTCTTTGCTAATGCGTGTTCAGCCTGCCATGTACGATGTAGCCATAAGGTAATTTTAGTTGCTTCGTCACCTCTCTCTCCTTCATAACCAAGATTACTATCTACTTGAAAAATAATTGGGCAGGCAATTTCACTTTTCACTTTTTCAATTCTAGTAAAAAGTGGTTGGTCATTTAATATCTCATTAAATTTACTTAGGCTATTTTCTATTGAAGTAGCGTTACTAGCTATATGTCTTAAAGATCGATATAGATTTACACAAACTTGACGGCGTTGTTCTAATATTTTTTTATCATATAAAGGTAAGGTTGATTGGCGCATGGCGGCATGCCACATCTCATCGCTTTCTAATAGCTCAGCAATTGATAGAGCTGTTATGCCAGTACTTATAAGCGCTGTAAATAATGGCTGTAGTAAAGGTTGCAATAGATGCTGTTGCCAAATAAACAGCCCAGTATCATCATTGAGCCTATTATCACTTACAACACCATTAGACGCGTCAAGGACCAATACAGTATGTCCCTCCTCTAAACGCTGCACCAGTACCTCAAATAGCGCCTCAAACAACCAAGCTTGCGTGTCATGAACCTCTTCACCTGTATTAGCTACCAGCTGACTTTTTAGCTGTCCTCGGTATGCCACTTGCGTTTGTGCGCGTCGTTGTAATAAATACTGACTAATCGTCGTAGACCAGTTATTAGCAGCATCTGTGCTAGTAGCGTTTATACCTTTAACATCACTCATCGTTTATCCATTTTTATCGTTATTTTAGTATTTTCATTTGCTAGGCACTTGGGCTACCAAACATCTCGTCTAATGCTTTAACCAGCTCAAACGGTATCTGCCATTGGATACGTCCATAGTTCTGCGCACCTTTTGAGTCGATACCACGCAAAAACACATATTCTACGGCGCCTAAATATTGCGTCTCATTACCTTCATAATTAGGTAGACGCAAGCGCAAAAATCGATGGAGTGCCACCTGATAGATAGCGGCCTGTAACCAGTAGCCTGCTTTATTCATAGCAGCGCTTAGACCTTCATCATTATAGTTGCTTAGGCTATCTCCTAAATAGTTACTTTTATAATCAACCACATAGTACTTGCCAGCACATTCATATACGAGATCAATCTCACCGCGTAGGTAACGATAAATATAATTAGAATACTGGGTGGTCAGCTCAATATGCTTTTCTGGTTCATCAGGTAAATACTGGCTGAAGATACGGTTAATATGCTCAGGTGTGAAGTCTTCTGACAATCCCATGTTAAAGCCAAGCTCCGCAATACGCTGCTTAACTGGTATGTCCTGTAAAGGCTGACCAGATGCCAATAACGGTGCGGCCAATACGTCTGCCACCCATGCCATCAACTCATTATGAGCGACACCTAGCTGGTTAGCCTCAGCTGATTCAATAGTCTCTGTATCCAGTTCTGAAGGCGATTCGAAAGGAGTTGCTTGGTTTTGCTGTAAGCGCTGTTGAGAGGTAGCGCTAGCATAGCTAATTGGCAGCTGATATTGACGAATACTTTGATCAATGATGGCTGACCATTTACTACTGTCTGTAAAATCTATTTTTTCAAAAATCTCATGCAAAAACGTACCAGCATTAGCACCTTTTACAAAGCGAAAACGAATATCATCGCTGGTGATTAAATTGCTGCTATTTCCACTATCGTCATTTTGCATATCTTGTTGATTTTCAATTCCACTTAGAGTTTTAGTAGACAGATTGATACTGTCTGTCAAATCTAAATCATCTTCTACCCCATCATCAAAAACAGCCAGCGCTTTACTTTGTTCGTTCAGCTGACGCGATAGTGCGGTAAAACTGGTTTTAGCCCAGCCTTTAAACGAGTTCCGTTGTATTTGCGCATAGGCATGTTGATAATCGATACGTAGTGCGGTAGCAGAAGTAGAGATAGACTCAGTATTATCAATTCCTTGGGAAGTCTTGCTCGTATTAATAACTGCTTCAGCGCTTAGCTCAATTGCAGCATACTCTAGCCAGCCTATATAAGGCTGTAATCGCTCTGGCAATGCAAACTTTTGGTCTGAGCAGCTGAGCCACTTTAAGACAGGCTTATATTCGAAGCCTGTCTTAGTTTTAGTATCCGCTAGTACAATATATAGCTGCTCACTCGCACGAGTAAAGGCGACGTAGCCAAGTCGTCTGAGTTCTTCATAGTTTTCCGTCGTTTCAAATTGTGCATAATAGTCTGTTGCTGTTTCGCCTTTAGCCGATTTACTATGCGGCTTGCCTTTACTGGCCGATAGGCGACGCTCCGTCTTATTGTCATCAATATCATGGTCATATAGAAATAGATTATGGTCGCTACGACCGCCAGCCTTAGGACTAGCGCTATCCATACCGACGACATAGACAATCGGGAATTCTAGACCTTTGGATTTATGAATAGTCATCAGCTGTACACCTGACTCTGTTGGCAGTGGCTGCTGCTGTGCCCACTCAGGCGTACGGCTACTATTCATGTTTTTCTTATACCATGCCAACAGCTCATGCTCACCGACATGCATACCGTGTTGTGCTAAAATATCGAGCAGGTGACGCAAATCCATCAAATATCGCGCACCATCTTCTAAGTCAGCAAGACCCACCCATACGTTTTGGCTCTTTGCTTGTTGACCAGATTGCTGAGAGTTTCGGCTCACCATAGGGTTACGACCAAACAGATAGTGCAGCGCTGACAAAATACCATTGTGCTGCCAGTACGACGCTGCAATCTTTAAATACAGTAGGAAATCTTGATAGCGCTGTTTTAGCGCTGCTTGCTCGGTATCCTCATAACCGTGCTCTATACCCGCTTGGTCAGAATTATCTTCATCCTCATCTAGCATCAGCGCTTGTACATCATTGAGGCTCAGCTGATAAAAATTGCTGGTCAACACACGATTAACGATGTCACGCCGATGTGGTCGTAGCATTGCCTCTAATAAAGCTGCCAAGTCAGCGGCGATAGGCGTATCAAAGACGTTTTTTTCTGCGGTTTCAAGTGTCGGCACACCAAGCTTACTGAGCATATCCTCAACTTGCTTTAGCTCCTTCTTACGTCGACCCAGTACCCCAATATCGTTTGGTTTGATGGGACGACCTTCGATAGTTTGCTGACTTGCCAGCAGTGCCGCTATATGTAGAGCGGTTAGCTCGCAAGCATTATACTTAGCCTGTTTATCATAAGGCAGGTGAATCACACTGACAGGACTACTCGATAAAACAGCAGCATTGTCTGGCTGCTCTTTCGTTTGGCGTCCTATTACGTCCTCTACTGGTATTTGCCATGAAAGGCGAGCGTTGGTATTTGCCGCCGTTATATGTTGGTAGTAGATACTCTTACCAAGCTGCGCCAATTGGCTAGCCTGATCTACACCAAAGTCTTGTGAGTCTGATACCGGACTCGGTCTACCGAACCAGTGGTTCAATGCGGTAATCAAGCGCTCATTAGAGCGTCGATTGATATCAAGGCTCATAATCTGGCTGTTATCAAACTTAGCTTTCATGGCATTATAATTGGCGACATCTCCACCGCGAAAGCCATAAATCGCTTGTTTAGGATCGCCTACTAACAGTAGAAAGCCGCGATTACGATTTTGATTGTCGTTATCGGTATTTTTGGACAGATAAATGCGCTCAATCATACGCGCCTGTTCACCATTGATATCTTGTGACTCATCAATCAATGCCACCGGATAATGATGGCGAATATAACGCGCCAGCCGCTCACCTTGTTTGCCTGATAAGGCTTGATTTAAGCGCACCATTTGCAGTGCAAAAGTAGTCTCGCGCCGTGCTTCTAATATCGATGGCAGTTTTTGCCGTACTTTTAGCGCGATATCACGGTTTAAACTTTCAACCAGTGATTTTAAATATAAATTAATCTGTTCGGTATAATTGCGTAATGATGCTAATAATTGTATACCTTTAAAACTAGCAAGAATTTGGCGCTGTCCATCAAATTTCTTTTTGAAAAGATTTCCGCCTTCTTCTTCACTCAGAAAAACATCAGACACTAAGCCATAAAAGCTTTCAGAATCAGCATCTAAATTCGCGAAAAAAGCACCTTCATATTGGCCAATCAATCTTTGAATAGTAACAATAGAGTGTATGGTTTTACCAAATTTACCGCCTTTTTTTAGCCCTTTTTCAATACCGAACTCTATATCAAAATACGGCTCTAACTCTTTTAAATCACAATTCTTAAAATTATCTAATGCCTGCTGATAAGCCACAAAGTCTATCTCCTCACCCATCTCAACATTTTCAATCGGCGTCGAGATAAATTGGAGTGATTTTTGGGCAACACCAACATGATCGGTAGGTGACGTTAGCTTCTTAGTATGCTGTAGTAGCTGATAAGTCTCAGGCTGCTGGTTATACAGGTAGCTATGATGCGCGCGTACCGCATCATGGATGATACTTTCTATCACTATCTGTTCTTGATCGCTGATTTGTATGCCTTGCTGATGGCCAGTCTCGGCACTGTATTCAGACAGCCACTTTTGGGACAAGCTATCCAATGTACCCACGAACAGCTTATCCAGCGTGGTCAACACCAGAGCGCAGCGCCTAAGCGCATCAGCCAACGGGTAATCTTCGGTATGATCTAATAAGAATTCGAGCAAATAGCTGTTGATAGGATCGTCCATAAGATCCTTATTGCCTGAGAGGGTAGCTTGATTGTTAAGCCATTCCAGCCGTTTTTGCTTCTGCTCTGCACTTATTTTTTTATTAGAATCATTAGCTAGCTTAGAGTTTTCATCGCTTTCATCTGTCTTATCACTAGGTTTTTTGATGCTTTCATTTATTAGCGGTGGGTAAAGAATAGCTCGGAGACTAGAGTCAATTTTCAGCCTATTAAACCATTGCAATAGCTGATAAAAATCAGTCAAACGCTCATTGATACGCTGGCGCATCTCAGCGGCAGCGGCCCGGGTAAAGGACGTCGCGATAATCTGCTCAGGTGCGCGTTTTCCTTCAATTAATAAACGCAAAACAATACCCGTTAAAGTCCACGTCTTACCAGTACCAGCTGAAGCTTCTATCAAGTACTTACCGTTTAACTTGATACGAATCGCAGGCGGTTCTTCTGGCTTATTAGCGGTCTTGCCAGCTATGTTGTCAAAAAGGTCTTCAGGTAAAGCACAGCTGTAGTCGTGCCCGACATCATCGAAACCATTAACAGCATTATTGTATTGATCCATAAAAAATCACTTGTTCAAATTCGTACGGTGTCGTACGGTGAAAATCATTATTATTTATTATTTAGCATCAATAGCCTTACAGCGCTATTAAAGCTTTATCCATCGCCCCAAATAAAGGCTGTGCCAATGCAGGCAAGGCGTCCTTTAACTTGGCAAAGGTATCTTGTTTATAAAGGATATATTGCCATAGCTCATGCTGTGAGCAGCTGTCATAGATGGCGTCGCTGTTATAAGTTGGCCATAACCAGCTTTCAAAATCACTGTGCTTGGGTTGATAATCGGGTTCTTTGCTCAGTTTATGTAAATAATTAAGCGCATATACCGGTAATAGGATTATTGGTGTACTAGCGGCAACTTGTGCAAATCTGATCCATTTGATTAGCTCTGCCAGCGCATCGTCATAAGCGATTGGTGCAAGCTCAAAGGTACTGTCATTTTTAGAGAATTTATACTCATCACTCCCTTTATTAAAGCGCCAGATACTTCTACCGTCACCAGCAGCCACTTGCGCCTCAGTGGTACGCCTTGCGACCTGCCAATAAATATGCGCCAACCAAAAACGCAGTAAATACTGTGTCCGCGCACTATTGGGTAATATATTTAACCACAGCTCAGGTGAGGATGACTCAGCTAACGACTTGTCTGAGCTTTGAGTGGCAATAGTAGCGACAACTGGCACCACACCTTTAATCTGCAATTGACCTTGAAGGTTTATATCAGGGGTATCAACCGTAATCATGGTCTCAGCACAAAGGGTTAGCAGAGCACTAGCATTTTTACTGGCTTGATCACGAGCACTGTCATTAGTGTGGCAATGAGTATCAATACCCAATGCTGCTAACTGTTCCACGAACTCCTGACATTGCTGCTGTAGCTTAAGCTGTTGATATTGCAGCGTTGATTGGCGTGCTACACCTGCTGGCATGATGGGATCGTATAGCAAATTACTTATGCGTTTAGTAGCTTGGTTGCTCGCGCTGGTATTATTAATATCGATATCTTTATTTAATTCATCAAGTAGCTGCGCATTCACCTGATAGGCACTTAAACCAGATAACGACAAAGGCTCTTGGTGTGCCATCTCATCTTCAGCTAATACAACATGTACTTGCTGCTCTCGTAAAAAATGCTTGGCGGGGTGACGTACTTGGTAGTACAGATGTTGCATATCCACTTGGCTGATATCAAAGCGCTCATTCACGCCTTGCACGGCCTCATGATTCCCAGCTTCAATTTCTAATAAGCCATTTGATAAATTATTTAATAAAATGCGCCGAGCAATATTGGTATAGTCTTCCTTGCTAGGCAGATTAACTTTAACAGGATTTAAATGAGGGTTGTTTTGAGAATGCAAGCGCTCAAACACCTCGTGCCAAACTCGCGCTGGTGCATTGGTGCTTTGTTGATACAACTTTTCTTTTTGCATGGCACGCGCAAGTAATTTCATCAGCACTTGTCCATCATCCTGACTGGACATTAAGCTAGCAGAGTCAACGGATTCAGTATTTGACTGCACAAAAACTTCTTGCGCAAACGGTAATGCAGGATGACGCGTTACTAGCCATTGCTCGATAAGCTTAGGCAAATAACGCTGCACTTGCGCGGCCAATGCTGATTGGTCATCACTATCAACAGTCATTAGCGATTTGGTTTTAATCTGCTCAGTTTTTAAAGGATCCCACTGCCACTGCACTTCACCTTGTAGGAACTGCAATAGCTCACTTACCGGATTGGCTGGCAGATGCTCATGAGTATCGGTGAGACGCTGACCATTATAAAAAATCCAGCAAGCATTACGAGCACAGAGCAGCGCATCTAAAAACGCGCCATTATCATCGTCTTCACTAAATCTATCACCGCGACGTGCCAGCCCAGATTTCATCAAGTCATAACGGTTGTCACGGTCACGGTTGGGGAACTCGGACAAATCCATATTGAGCATGACGACCAAGCCAAACGGTACGTTACGTAGCGCACCAAAACGTCCAAAGGTAATCACACCAGTCGGCTCGGCACTGACTTGCTGGCTCTCAAGCTCATCTTCGATACTATCAAGCATAAAGCTGAGCTTTAAGGGTAAATTACTGACTTGTGATAACTTTGACTCAACTTGACTGGCTTCGAGCTGCAGTGACATTGAGGAATGGGAAGCATCATCTGTCATCGTACTCGACTGGCTATCATTATCAGCATGGTAACGCTGATAATGACGGTTGGCACGCAAACTACTCTTAAAGCCGTTCATGGCATTAAAGATAGCGCGCATCGGACGCGTTTGATCAAGTGCGCCAAAATACGGATGAATGATATGATTTTCGATATTATTGAGCCAATTCTCAGCATTATGACGAGCTTGAAACTCGTAACGGCAATGATGTAATCCACTATAAACTCGGCATAGTGCTTCAACAATCGCTGCATCCGCCAAACTAATCGCCGACGTAGGTATCGTTTTTTCGGCTAACGCATTATCTTGCCAATGGTCAGGGTATAAGCAATCACTGATACCAGCTTCAGGCATGACCAAACCTAGCGCTATCTTATCCAGTGCATGGGCAAAGCTAAACCGGTAATCGTAGTCTTGTGTATCAAGCGTTTGCTGCAAATGCGCTTCATCAAAACCACGTACAAACCCTGCTTGTTCCAATAAATCACACGCACGGCTCATCTGCTCATGCGTTAAGCCAAGGCTCTCATATAGCGGTGGCAGCATCAGCCAATCAAATACTTCAGCCGCTTCAAAGCGGGCGCTGTCACTGCCTAGCAGCCCATAAAAGCCACGTATCGCTTCCCATAACTGTCGAATGGATTTATCGACGACGCCAGTGACTTTTGCCGGTAGCGTCAGACCGTCCTGCCCTTCTCCATTGACAAATACTGAATTAATGAGCTCATGATGACGATCGACATCTGGTAATAATACCACGATATCGGACAGGTGACGCGTGCTACCGTCTTCATTTGACTCGTTTAACCAGCGCCCAATCATGCCGCGTAATACTTCAAGTTGACGTTGTAAATTATGGCAGGAGTGAATACTCAGGCTATTATCATATTGCGATAATTGCCATTGGCGTGATTGCTCGTAGCGTTTGCCTTTTAGGGTGACATCGCTATACCATAAATCAGAATCATTACTTTTGCTTAGGCTATTTTTTTCAATAACGTCATTATTACCCGAATCCACTTGCATCTGCTTACTAAGCGCAGCACTTAATCTTCCAGCGGTGGTTTGCGGCGTTGCGCTTTCATCCAGCATCAACACATCTTGCTGTAAATTCGCCAGCAAACTTAGCGGGTGCTCGGATTCTGATTCTGTTTCAGGTGTTTGCTGATAACCAACATCGAATTTATCTTGCCAATTTAACTTAAAGCCATTTTTATCTTCATTACCAGATAAACTTGCCAGCATGGCAAAGGTCTCACGCGACTGCTTACCCAAGCGTGACAATAGCGTATGCCCGTAATCACGTAAAAACACGCTTTCAGGGTTAATCACTTGCTGACGCTGTAGCCACTGTTTGTCAACAATATCCGCCCAAAACAACTGCGATGGATTGTAATGTAATAAGGTGATATCAAGGTATGTCGATAAACGCTGTAAAAAATTAAGCTCATTTTGTGGTAATTGCTGAATGGTGAAAATATGCAGTTGCGTTGGTAATATCGCTTGGATATCTACACCGCTCTCGGCTTTATCTTGCGCCATAATCTGCCAAAATCGTGCCTCAATAGACGCGCGATGCTCGTATACTGAGGCAAATAACAAACGCCATAAATGTCGCTGGGCAAACTCCAGCTCCGTATAATGCGCAACCAACCACTCAGGTGTCTTGCCAGCATGCTTATCGAATTCTAGCGTCAGCTTATCTTTTTCAGCCACGAGCAACTCTACATCGACAGGCTTATTATCAGACCATAGTGTTAACCAGTCCTCACGATGAGTCAGATAACGACTAAATACCCGCGAAAAATCCGTTGCCAACGACCATAGCCGTATATCTTGCTGACTGCGATCCGCTTCTTCATCCAATAACGCTGATAGCAGCGGATACAAAGGATGCTTATCATCTGCCATAATTTGCGCTTGATAATAAGTAAAGTAACCAAACAGACGCCACTGCATCACTGCACCAGTTAACACTGCCACTTCTGGCACCGTCACAATCTCTTGTGTTCGCTGATGGGACTCTAACCAGACATTGTGCTCAGCCAAGACCTTTTGCATCAACGTCCATTGATACTGTCCCCAAAACTTAGTCGTGACTAAAGTACTGATCCCCGCCTGACTGGCAATCGACTTATCCAGCCAATCACCCAGCACCATCGAGGGCACGATGACAATGAACTCTTCAAAGATAGGTAGGTTTTTAGACTTATAAGCGTCAAGTAACTGCTCAACTAAGCGTTCGGTACGATGCGACTGAATAATGGTAAACATAGAAAATAGTCTGATTGGGATAATGGAATAGTGAAGCGAATAAGTATTGTTTGAAGACTTTAAGACATAAGCACTGTTATTAAAAATTTAGAGCAAATCGTATCGACGTGGTAAGCAAGCGAACCTGTTGATACTAAATTCAAAAGACCCTCTATACGCATACACTACAAATAAAGAAGGCGACAGGCGATACTTAGCAATCTATGTTTCGCGGTCGTTACTACAGTGTATTTCTGCTAGAATGATAGTCTTAAGTGTCAGATAAAAATAATCACCAGTTTTGCACCTTTAATGATAACGACTCATTACAATACTATTGATGATAATGATAAAGGATGATCCCTATCAGTGTGCCATTGATAGGGATCGTTTACCAGTATAGATACCAGCATTATCATATTTTGCGACAGTTAGTGTCGCGCTTAACCTACTCATAATTATAAAAAACGGTCATCGCTTTTATCGGACCAACCATTGCACCTTTTGACCTTTTTATTAACGAGATAACTAAATACTATGCGTTTGCGTCCCATTGATGCCATCTTCGTTGATCCTAAACGACGTTTATACGTTGTATACTATCGCGGTGAGCTATGGCAATTGCCACGTATGAAAATTGATGACAGATCTTGGCAGAATAGGCAGCCCTATACTGATGATAGCAGTGCACTCTACCTCAGTATCCATCAAGCCATAAACGACCCTGTTTTAGCACAAAAATTACGCACGTTAAATCTCCCTGTGGCTGTACGTGGCTGTACGTTACCACGCTTTGAAGCATGGTGGGAAACACATGGTTTTAAGTGGCTTAAAGATAAGCTGAGTACTGGGCAATCACCGTTAGCTGCACATCAAGCAGCAGTGGCAAAAACCATTGACAATCAGCCTACTTCCCCTTCAAACTACCCATCTACCCAGCCAAACAATGACAACACTACTGGTCATAAAGCTCCTGAACAAAAAGCCATGCCCGTTGCAGGAGAAGCAACCGATATTTTTGCAGATATGCTGGCGGATTTAGCCGATGAAGTGCTGCATCAACAGCTTTAGCTCACATTCAAATAAACCAACAAAAAGAAGATCGGTACTATATGAAAGACTATAAGCTGCTACTAGCTGGGCTAATTTTACTGCTGTTGATCATTTTTATCGCAATCTTTACTTGGTTATGGACCAGCAACCGTAAAAATATGGATCCACTGCCTATTATGGCAAACGAGAGTGGATCATCAACTGCCGAAGAGGACAAAGATAGCATTACCAAAAGCTCGTTGCATATACAAGCAGAGGAGAAATTGCAAGAACCCTTGGATGACGTCATTACAAACTTTCAATCACGCTATCCTAATGTGCAAATCTTGACAAACTATGTATCTTCTACTGCCCTCCTTACACTATCAGACAACAACTTCACAGACAGCAACCTCATTGCTAATGAAGGCTCTCCTTTCGTCGTTGATATTGATATGATTATTGCCAGTAGCAACCTATCGACAGGACGCCTGTCACCGCTACAAGAAAAACTAAAAATGGCACAAGATAAGTATAACCAAACTAAAATAAATGATAGCACTGCGCAAAATGCTGATGTGAACGATATTCTCAATATAGACGGCAGTGCTGATGAAGCGGTCACTACTGAAGGTAAAAATGACAATGCTAATACCCGTAGTCTTGTGTCTTTTAGCTATGCCTTAAAAGATAAACAAGCAGCTGATGGTGTTATCTTAACGCAAAACCCTGTTGCCATTAACTTTCGAAACTTTTTGCTCTCAAGTACAGGGCAAGATGTATTGAGTAGACACGATTATGACAATATCGACGGCTATAAAAACGAGATGACTGACTTGTTCAAACCGAACTCTCGAGGAAAACAAGCAACAGACGAGCTGTCAGTAGATGTAGCCGAAGCACTTAGTAACGGCAAGTAAATCCAAATCACTCTGTTTATCTATTATTCATTGCTTTTATGAGTGCTTTTTTCTACAATAGCACTCCATTATGCGCCTATAGCTCAACAGGATAGAGCAGTTGCCTCCTAAGCGATCGATCCGAGTTCGAGTCTTGGTGGGCGCACCAATCATTGTATTTAGACATAACCTCGCATTACCTCAATCCTTTCAAACCCCTATAATACCTAAGTATCAGTCTTTATTAAACACTTGTCATTACCTCGTGTCACCTATACAATGTTGTACATACTAATGTACATATATGAAATTACCAATATCTTGTTGTACATAAATTGCATCATTGTTGTACATGGTAATTCTTAAACGTGGCTAATCGAGGTGTGGCAATGGCTGAGCGCAAAAACTACCTATTAAATGTCAATGGTGTAAAAGCGATTGCTAAGCTTGCGCCACCCGCTAAACGTAAAAGATATAGCGATGGTGATAGCCTTCATCTAGTACATGATCCAAAGGGTTCGCTGTACTGGGTAATGACCTATCGTTATCAGTCAGATAAAGATATTAAGCCCAAACAAAAAACCTTTCACATTGGAACATACAAGTCATCTAAGCAAGATATTGACACTGTGTTCAAACCTGATGTAACTCTCAAGCAAGCTCGTTCTGAGCGTGATAAAGCCAAGGCATTACTTGCCGATGGTATTGATCCCGCTGTCAATAAGAACCAGCATAAGAACAGCGTTGAGCAAAAGGACCTATTCAATGTGATAGCGCAAAGCTATATCAATGATAAGTCGGACACCACACCTAAAAACGTGCAAAAACTTCAAACCTACCTTGATAAGCATGTAGCGCCACATATCGGTAACTACCCTATTCAAGCTATCACGGCTCAAGATGTAATTAAGACAGGTTTAGCCGTACAAACCTACTTTGAGCAGCAAGGTAAATTGACAACAGACACCGCTCACAAGAGCGTGGCTTTTATAACGTCAGTGTTTGAGTATGCTATCAATACATTAGGCTATGACATCATCAATGTGGCTTATGGGCGCAGTAAGGCGCTTAGAACCCATAAAGCTGAGCGTATGAAAGCTATTGAACAACACCAATTCTCAGAGCTGTTACGCAATATTGACAACTACGGTAATAATAACCCGAACGGGCATGACCAAACAGTGGCAGGTATGCAGCTGATGGCGCTGTGTTTTGTCAGAACTAAAGAGCTAAGGTTCTTTGAATGGTCAGAGATTGATTATCATAAAAACGTGTGGCGCATACCAGCGGCTAAGATGAAGATGCGCCAAGACCACATCATTCCACTGTCACCTCAAGCGATAGCTATTATTGAACGTATGCGGCCACTAACGGAGCAGACGGGTTATGTGTTCTATAACTTTGAACGCAGTCAGCCCTACAGTGAGGTATGGTTCAATCAAGCACTCAAGCGCATGGGTTACACAGGTGATCCCTACCCTAAGATGACAGGACACGGCTTTAGACAGCTTGCCAGCACGGGGCTGTATGAGCTGCAATTCAATGACAACTTAATCGAGATACAGCTAGCGCACCTTGAACAGTCGAGCGTTAAGAAGCGTTATGACTTATCGGCACATTTAGCCGAACGGCAAATGATGATGAATAAATGGGCGAACCATCTTGATGACTTGCGAGCTGGCAAGGCGGTCAGCTTTGACTTACTGACCCCTGATGAACTCGCTAAAGAAATGGATAGCCGTAACGAGCAAGCCACTGATATAGCGCTGCATGATAAGGACATACTGATAAAGAGCTTACGGGCGCAAGGCGTATCGCAAGAGGTACTAGCCAAACTTGCCGAGCAGCTTTAACAACATTTAACAACACCGATTTACTAATCATTGTCAGTATTGGACTGGCAAGCCAAACTTGATAGTGTCAATCGTTGTCATAACCGATTGCAAGGCTAGGATTAATTACCCGAACGACAGTAACCGCACCCTTAGCTGTCAGCGCCTTGCTCCTATTTTTATTTAGGGGTGTGAGGGTGCAAGTATGAGTTATTATAATTTAGAGCAAACTCTAAAAGAATTTCAAAACAAATTACCTGAAAAGCTTTTACCCTTCGACTTACCGCAGCTTGCAGACTTATGCAAGCGTGGAGAAATAACACCAGTTTTTCCTTATGATAAATATATCAATGTGAGTCTTGGTAACGACCATGAACTTCCCACATACCTCAAAGAGCTTAGGGAACCTTTCAATGGTTATCTTACTTTGCCAAAATTAACAGATTTAATATTGCAGCCTACAACAGAAGTTACTACAAGTACTGCCTATATTTATGAAGAAATAGGGAAGATTAGTAAAGGTACATTTGTTTCTTTAGAGAACCACGGTTATGATCGCTTCGAGGATTATAGTGACGGTCATAATAGTTACTGTAATGGTGACATTAATTGCATAAATGTAGAAAATCTATTATTCCCAATTGAACAGGTTCGAACTTACATATCGTTAAAGCAAAGTAATGAACCAGACAAGTTGACTTCACCAGCTGCTACAGGAACGTTTGGTAATCTAACAGCAGCACATGGCGAAGATAAGACCTATGAACAGCTTGTTGAAGCACTGACAGCAGCCAACTCTAAAATAAAACAGCAAGATGAGGATATAAAAAAGCTCAACAACCAGTCAAAGGAGCAAGCAGATAAACCCTTACGATACAATTCCGAAATGGGCGTAGCTAGAATGCTTTACGCTATTTTGACAGAGCATAATTACGACCTATCAGCTACAAAAGGGAAGGCTAATAGCCTGATAGAGAAAGCATCGCAATTACACGGCACACCAGTTACTAGAAACTTTATAGCACAGTGGATTGAATTAGCTAACCAAGCTAAAAGCGATAGCACAAAATAGGGTCATATCAATTATTTTAGGGTCATGTGACCGTCATGTGACCCTTAGCACCTCACCCTACCCCGTAACATTCATCTCATAGCAGGGCATTACCGCCCATTCCTTTAACCGCTATGAGGTGAAATAACATGAAGTTAGCAGATAAACATCTAAGAATGGCAGACCTTGCCAACCAGCCCGAACGCAAAGCTAAGACTTACATTGCAAAGTCAGGTCAACAGCGCACCGTCACCGCCAAAGCCGCCACACGTGGTATCACAGGCTTTAGTGCTAAGCATCTCTATCATCTGATTAATGAAAGTAAATTCCCAGCACCCGTAAAAATCGGTCGTGCTAGCTTGTGGCGTCTATCTGAGATTAATAAATGGTTAGACAGTCATGCTCGGCCGACAGATGACAATGCCAACGCAAAAGAGGAGGTTTAACATGACGACTTCAGCAACCTCCCCAGTAATCAACCAGCCAGCACCACAAACCCAAATAGAGATTGTTAGAGCACATCTAATGACAGGTGCAACTACCACTACATGGGACGCTTACCGTCTTTATCAAATCACATGCTTGGCCCAGCGCATACACGATTTAAGAAACGCTGGCTTAGTTATCCAAAGCGAGATTGTCACCCACAATGACAAGCGTTTTTCGGTCTATTGGCTTGATGAACAGACCTTACTTGAAAGCGAACTGTCTGACAGTGAGGTGACACTATGAGTAACCACCCTAGTGTATCAATCGATACCCCAGCCAGCCGACTAGTGACTATAGATAGTCTGTACTTACGTCTTATGAATGACCGCGTACAAGACATTTATATTAATACTGAGCATTTAGCCACCGCGCTAGAAGCTATCAAAACAAAAGACGATGTTAGCCAAGGTGTTCTTGTGGCAGTCAAAGCGGCATTGCTTGCCAATAGCGAGCTGGCAGGCCTTGTTAGTGAAATGTTTTGTGACTACGCATTGCCGTACCAAGCGGAGGTATCAAGTGATGAGTGATAATCATATTAAAACCAACCTAAAGCCCCATCACACGCCAGCCAATGAGCCACAGGCTGGCAAGCGCGGCCTACTACTAAGCTTTATCATCTTTATGGCATGGGTGGTAATTATTGGCTTATTTATATCACTGGTTCCTTGCCATCAGAACGAACCCATAATCTTTGTTATTAAGGTGGGCAGCCTATGAAGACCTACTCACAACCAAAGCAAAGCCGTAAGTATGCCAAGCGCAAAAACTACTATAAAAAGTATAGAGCTACGCGCAAGCCGAACCAGTCGCAAGCAAGGGGGAATAGATGACTATTATAGACAAAACAAAGCCCCAAGCTGATGACAAAGGGCTAAATGCTTTACTAGGCACTTCAAAGCAAACTACAACCGAAATTATAACAGATGATGAAACAATAACTAGCCTGATAACACAGGGTCAAGGCGATAAGCTAAGACAGTTTGGTGATACCTTTACTATTCATAATGGCGATAGAAGAAGTAAATTTATCGACACTGCTGGCAAGGTGGCTTTGATACTAAGTAACAACTTGCACCAGCCAGCCAACTTAGGGATTTATACGCCTAACACTGATGAACCTATCGAAGTGACTGACCCAAGCCAGCCAAGCGCTTTTATCATAGGTAATCTTAGCTTTGATAGTGACTGGTACGCGGTCAAAAGCCTAGCTGAGGGTATAGAGCTATACAAGCAGCTGATAAACCAAATGCTAAATGTCACTATCTTAGTCAGTGTTAACACCTTTCACTTTAACAAAATGGTCAAGCATTTTGCTGAGGTTAAGCAAGTTATTGTTACGACTACCCTAGAGCAAATAGACCAGTTAACCAAGCCATTGGTAGGGCTAAACGTCAAAGCGATTATTACTGTTTTTGACTTGCTGCTATCGTTTGATAATGGGCAGACGCTTGATGATGTGCTTAGTGAACCTGAAACGATAATTAAAGACTTGTTAGCCGACGCATGGGCCGACCCAAAGCCCATAAATCATACCTTGCCACCAGTGGCCAGCATAACCAAAGATATGCTACCTAAATCTCTATATGACTACGCTATTAATACCGCTGAACGTCTTAGCGTACCGATTGAATTTGTAGCTGTACCGTTAGTAGTGGCACTAGGTAGCGTTATTGGCACCAAGGTGGCTATCATGCCGAAACGCTATGATAACTGGGATATTGTGCCTAATCTATGGGGTGCAGTGATAGGCAAACCATCTAGTAAGAAAAGTCCATCAATTACAGAAGCAATGAAGCCCATTGATAATCTAGTCAGTAAAGCACGAGCAGACTATGAGCTGAACAAGCAAGAACATGAAACCCAAAAGCTCATTAATGATAGCAAGGCCAAGATAGCCGAAAAGGAGTTAAAGAAACTCGCTGATATGCTGGCTAGTCAAACTGATGACGATAACAGCACGGACAAAGTGACTGATGATGACTTGCGACAAAAAGCCGCCTTTATAGCAGATAGCAAAAAGCAAGATGAAAGCATACCTGTACCGCGCAGACACATGGTAGGTAATATTACTATGGAGAAGCTGGGTGAAATTGAGAACCAAAATAATAATGGTGTATTACAATTTCGTGATGAACTATCAGGGTTTTTAGCCAGCCTTGAAAAGGATGGTGAGCAAGAGCAACGAGCATTCTATCTATCAGGGTTCAACGGCACAGGTAGCGAAATGGTGGACAGAATAGGACGCGGTTCGCTATACATTGAAAATCATTGTTTGTCAGTCATGGGCGGCATACAGCCTGATAAGTTAGAGATGTACTTAGAGCAGACCATGCGAGGATTAGGCAATGATGGGCTGATGCAACGCTTTCAAATGATGGTTTACCCTGACCCACTACCAAGATGTAAAGAAAAAGACATAGCAGTCAATAAAGAAAGCCGTGATGCTGTGTATGAGTTGTTTATAGCAGTTGATGGACTGTTTGAGGGTAAACTTGTTAGCTATGGTGCTAATGAGTCAAACGAGTATTACAAGCGCCCTTACTTCCGTTTTGCTGATGATGCTTATAACGTCTTTATGGACTGGTACGATACACTACAAGCCAAAGCTGATGATACAGAACATGAGGTCATAGCCCAGCACTTACTTAAGTATGGCAGACTGATACCAGCTCTAGCGTTGATATTTCATTTAGTCGATTGTATCGAGATTGGCAGCCGTTTAGGTGGAGTTAGTCTCAAAGCCCTACAAGCGGCCATTGCATGGGGTGATATGTTAGAGACGCACATGCTTAGGGTTTATAGTTGCATTACTGATAATTCGCACCTCAAAGCGTCTTTATTGGGTAATAAAATACTGGCATTACTTAAAAAGCCAAGTGACAAAACTGACAAAACTGATTGGATTAGTCACGGCTTTACCGCTCGCAGTCTAAAGCGTAAGAATTGGAAAGGCTTAACAGATGATAATGCTGTCCAAACTGCTATAGACGTATTGATAGAACATGACTGGCTCGACTATAAGGAAGTGAAAAGCACAGGACAAGGTGGCAGACCAACAGAACGCTACTGGATTAACCCCAAATTAAAAAGCTTTATATAGTTTCGTCAGTTTTGGCAGTGCAACTACGGGGCGTTATTTAAAAATAGCGTTCTTATACCTTATATTTAAATGCTAATATCTTGCCTTAGGCTACATTCCATTCATTTGATATAAGCATAAAAGAGAATTTTATGAATAAAGCAAAAGATGAACTTAAAAAGCAATTCTGGAATCAGTTTATTCAAGCCCGAATTTCAGGCTATGAAAATATCTACGCTAATAACAGCACAACCAGTAAGAAGGGTATAGTAAAGCAAACTGAGTTCAGTGGCGTCAGTGTGTACGTGAATTTAAATCAAACCAGTGTGAATGTTACTCTAGTTATTTACTCAAATCCTGAAGTTCCTGAAAAATCCAAGCTTTCAAAAGATGAAAGAAATGCGATTAGTCTAGAGCAAAATATTCGAATTTTCGAATACTTGCAGCAAAACTCAAACGAGATACAGAAACACTTCTCTGAAAAGATATATTGGAAAGAGTCACACTATATAAGAAAAACTGCCATCATCAGTAATGATAGCTGGCAGTATGAGAAGCAAAGTGAATGGGATGATATTAATGCTTACCTTATTAAAACCAGCTACTTATTAAAGGAGTCAGTTGAAAAAGCTTTACTAAATTTTGAAGCTAGCTAGTCTTTTTCTGTCTCATTACTGGTTCAATTATCGGAAGCCATTAAAAAATAGCGTCCTTTTTTATACTGATAATACGGTTATGTCAGTTTTGGCAGTGTAATAAGTAGGACTTTGATAATATTAAAAGAGTAAGAGAGTCATGCCAGAATAGTCGTTAATATTGATTAGTTACACTGCATTTGTCCTCCTACGTTCTGACAAACCCCACCGGTAGAAGGAAAATAGGTATTACCTGCCCCTTTATTGTATCTTGTTCCATTAGAGTCCCAACATCCTGCTCCATCGCAATTAGTCATGTTACTTGGTGCTGGTGCTGACGAGCTACTATTACTTGATCTTGATGGCATAGGCTGCCTCGTTTCTAGTGAGCCTAATGCTTCAGTCTGCGCCCTAGTCAAACCTTGAGAACCTTTAATTGGCTGACCAATCAAAGCTTTTGTCTTTTCACGCTCCTGTCTTTCGCTATAGCTGAGGTTATTTTGAGAAGGTAACGCTTGTCTATTAGCTTGCGAAGTGGAATTAGCTAATAGCTGCTGTTGTTGGCGCTGCTGATCATAACTTCTTTGATTATTAGACTTACTACTTTCTATCTCACGATTTAGTTTCTCTTGATATTGTCTTTTTGCTAAAGCTTGCGCATTATTTTCTCTTGCTTGATAATCATTATCTATTGAGCTAGCTAAGTCTTTTTTAAAATTAGTAAGGACATAAATCACTTCTGAGGCTATACCCTCTTTTAGAATTTTAGAAGTAATATCGTGTTGTTCTGGGGTTTGTTGCTGTAGCCAAAGTGCAAATTCTGGACTATCAACAATCTGATCCGCATCAGGATGAACTTGGAAAATAGCCTCGTAGTGTAGCGCTTCAGTCTTAGCTGTATCACGATTATCAATATGGTTTAAAGCTAGGATTTCTTCCTGACTTTCAGCACGTATATCCCATTCCCATGGCTGACTTGAATCGATTTCATCAACTATGGTGTTCTGAGGTTCAATGGTAGGTATTGTTACAGTGGCAATAACACCTAAAGCAATTAGCGCCCCAACAGATGTAAAATAACTTTTAAAAAGTCCTTTCTCATACTTATTAAAACCGTCTTTAGGTATAAAATAAAAGGCGATATGAATAAGAGGGCTAAAAATTATTGCCGCAATTGCTAACAAAGAACTGTATGTCCACATTACGCGCACAGTTTGGTATAAATACCAAAGTAATGCTATAACAGCAACTAACGCCACCAATCCAAGTACAAAAATCAAAATATTACTCATAACCAGACCTATACCTGAGTTGGTTTAATATGCCGCTATAGTAAGCAAGCATAGCATCATCTATATAACAAACATTTGCAAGAAACAGGCTAATTCAAATTAGTATTGAATAAATGACTATACCACCCAAACCTATAGCCGATATACTTTCTCAGATAGTTGCAAGCATATCTCATATTAATCAACACAGTGTTTACCGTTCAAAACGCACGATTTATGCAAAAAAACGTCCGTTATTTTCGTGGGTTTTGTATGACTCAAACTACTATACAAGTAATGTAAATAATCTAATGATATACGAGGTGGTACGAATTAATACGAGCGCTAGCCAGTTAAAAGCTCGCATTTTTGCAACAAACACCTTAGGCAGCAAATTCGCCATTATAGCTAAAGATTATTAAGGTGTACGTTATGCGTACGCCTTTTTTATAAGTAGCTGACAAGTAAGTAATGATACAATCCATTTCTTTACATCCCATAACGAGTTATAAAATGAATTTAAAATCAGTATTAAGCAAGGTAGCCCTTGGCATCAGTTTGTCTATGGCTGTGACGTTTTCAAACGCCGCACTTACCTGCAAAGACGTTGAATATGGCAATGACAACTATGGTGAGAATATGGAGATATTAACCATAGAAGCAAGACTAATAGGCGGATCGGAAGGTTACTTTAACCGTAATCATGAATCTGTAATATCAGCATTATGTGAAGCTGATAACGCTGGTGTTGAAGAAATGATAGATACGGGTTATGTCAGACGCTCGGAGGTAGAGGGCATCAAAGAGGTTCTTGGGCTTGATAAGCGTTCACCCGCTGGAAGAAACTATGAATACGCTTATATCAAACTTATTAATGAAGTAGGTTTATCAACTGCTGGCTCTAGTCATGCAGCCTCTTTTTATGCTTATAAACCTAATTCCGAATGTGGAAAACTTGCTAAACGTGCGTTAGTAGGTGACCGAACAGCAATGAAGAAACTAGAAAAAGAAGATAATATTTGCACCTCAGGCTACGAAGATTAATACAATAAAAGTATAATGACTCCTAATATGATATGACATATTACCCCTAGTCAAAGGTAGCAGTTGATTTTCTACCTTTGATTAGGAATATTCTTACCGTTCAAACCCGTATCAATTTCTAAGCATCCATCTTACTATCCAACAAAAACCGCGTAAATTGCGCCAAGCGATTAGAGTCAGATAACAGCTGCCGTGTGATCTCTTGATAAGCGTCTTGGCTGTCAAAGATAGCGTCCAAGGTGGCATCAGGGAAATCACCTAGCATGACTTTTTCAGCGGGATTATTGGCAATCTGCTGCATAACGATTTCGTTTTCGTTAATCTTATCCCATATCGTTTGAGAGTAATTGATCAAGTCGCTATCGGTCAGCTTTTCGGTATCGAACATCTCATTCAGACGCGCTACGATTTTGGATAGTAAGTCCTCTTCTTTATCCTTTGCCTTGCCTGCGCCACCGCCGCCAGATTGTAGCGGCTCGATACTCTCTTCTTGCAGCTTAAGGTCTTGTTGACGCAGTTTAGACAAGCGGTAATGACTCATAACGATATTACTTAAATCAACCTCGTCTTCATCGTCTAGCTTCTCGCGTAACATGGGTTGCAGATGACGG
The DNA here is from genome assembly GCF_028895345.1 of Psychrobacter sp. DAB_AL62B. Classification (NCBI taxonomy): domain Bacteria; kingdom Pseudomonadati; phylum Pseudomonadota; class Gammaproteobacteria; order Moraxellales; family Moraxellaceae; genus Psychrobacter; species Psychrobacter sp. DAB_AL62B. The sequence continues at coordinate 420,549 of NZ_SAXC01000001.1, read as the reverse complement.
GCAAAAAGGCTCAGCTTTTCTAAGTCCTTATCGTCATAATCAACAATCTGCGACATAAACTCATAAGAACGCGTATAGGTGCTCAAGTCCTTTTTAAACAGCCCTAGCGCGTCTTGTTCGACCTTATAGCCTTTATAGTCGGTTTCGGCATTGGCGATCAATACCGCATCGTCAGTAGCTTTGGCGCGCTCAAGCAGCATCTTAGCTTTACTCGCCTGCTCGACTGCTTCTTTGTAACGCTTTTGCCAACGCTCAACAGCTGGCTTGCAGATATTGCTAATGGCAGCATTAGACTTATTCTTAGCATAAAAGGCAATCGCAAACTGCTCTACCTCTGACCATTGAAATATACCGCTAGCGCATAGCTTATCATGCAGATCAAACACGCTATCAGGATCAGACACGTCATCTAAGGTGGCGTTCTTATAATATGGCTGGAACGCTTCTAATATGTCTTCTGGTTCATTAAAGAAGTCGAGCACAAAGGTGCCACTGACTGACTTACCCGCATAAGTACGGTTTAAGCGGGAGAGCGTCTGCACACAATCGACGCCGCCAAGCTTCTTATCAACATACATAGCGCATAACTTGGGTTGGTCAAAGCCGGTCTGGAACTTATTAGCCACCAGCATCACTTGATAATCGTCGCTATCAAATGCTTTACGCATATCACGCCCTTTTAAATTAGGGTTCATATTATGCTCAGTGAACTTCTCACCGATGAATGCGCTGCTATCAGGGTCATTAGCGTTAAAGGTGACCTCTCCTGAGAACGCCACCATGGCATTGATACCGTTATAGCCGTTATCAGTAATATACCTATCAAACGCCATTTTATAGCGTACTGCTTCTTTACGGGAACCGGTCACGACCATGGCTTTGGCTTGCCCGCCAAGCAGACCTTTGACGTGTTTATTAAAGTGCTCAATGATGACTTTAACCTTTTGCGCAATATTATGATCGTGCAAGCGTGCCCAGTTATTCAGCTTGATGGTAGCTCGTCGGGTATCGACTTCTTTATCTTTAGCCGCAAGCTTTTGGCTCAGCTGATAGACCACTTTATAATTGGTATAGTTTTTAAGCACATCTAAAATAAAGCCTTCTTCAATCGCTTGGCGCATAGAATAGACGTGATAAGACGCTGGTACATTATCTTTTGATGGTGGCAGTTCAGGATTGGGAACGCGTCCAAATAGCTCAATGGTTTTGGCTTTCGGCGTGGCAGTAAAAGCGTAATAGCTCAAATTGGGGCTGCTACGGCGTGCAGCAATGGTAGCATCTAGCATATCTTCGCTAGACAGCTCCTTATCTTCATTGCCATCTTCACTGCCTGCTTCACTATCACCAACCAACACCTCTTTGAGCTGGCGCGCGGTTGATCCAGTCTGTGAAGAATGCGCTTCATCAGCGATAATGGCATAACGGCGTGACTTTAGAACACTAGAGTCTTCAATGGCTTTAAGCACAAAAGGAAAGGTTTGAATGGTGACAATAATAATCGGTTGCGCGTTCACCAAAGCAGCAGCAAGTTTTTCAGACTTAGAACCGCCGCCGTCCTTATTGTTAATCCGTCCTACCACACCATCGGCATGTTCAAACTGGTAAATGGTGTCTTGGAGCTGGTCATCGAGCACAGTACGGTCAGTAATGACAATCACCGAATGAAACTGCTTATCACCATCACTATTGTATAACGTCGATAGCTGATGCGCTGTCCACGCGATAGAGTTGGACTTACCAGAACCGGCGCTATGCTGAATCAGATACTTTTGACCAGCGCCTTCAGTGACGGCGGCATTAACTAACTTACTCACTACGTCCCACTGATGATAACGCGGGAAGATCAAAGTTTCTTTTTTGGACTTGCGCCCTTCCCAGTCTTCAACGTCCTCAATTTGCAAATGCACAAAATGCCCAAGGATAGCCAGTAGGTTCTCAGTGGTCAGCACCTCATTCCAGAGATAATCAGTAGCATAACGGCTGCTATCTGTTGGCACGTCATTACCCGCGCTGCCGTCCGCTGTTCCTTTATTAAATGGTAAGAAGTAAGTGCTGTCACCTGCCAGCCGTGTGGTCATATAGACTTCATATTGGCTAACAGCAAAGTGTACCAATGCCCCACGCTTAAAAGTTAATAGGGGTTCAGCTTTACCAGTACTTGGGTCTTTTGGCTGACGGGTTTGCTTATATTGAGTAATGGCGTTTTCAACTGATTGCTTAAACTCAGATTTTAGCTCCATGGTCACCACGGGCAAGCCATTCACAAACAATACGATGTCAATGCGGTTACGCTTGGCGGTTTTGCCGTCGCTGTCAGCTGCTGCTTTGACATGTGGGCTATAAACCACTTCAGGCACGATACGGCATATATTGCTCTCATAACGGGCGATAATATCAGGGTTTAAATCATGCTCTGGCTTAAACTGGCACAAACTAAAACGCGCATTACGAATCTTTAACCCATGCCGCAATACGCCCAAGGTGCCATAAGTGCGCGAAGCTCTATCAGTGGCGTTTATGTCCGCTTTATTAAGCTGCTTGACCAAAGCCTCAATAAAATGGCGTTCACTATCGATAGGAAACACACGGCAAAACTTATCCCACTCATCAGGCTGGGTGGCTTTGACAAAATCCAGCACGTCTTGCTCATATAGCGCGGTCGCTGATTGATAGCCGCTGGCATGACCCAATTGCCAGCCTTGCGTTTGCATCTGAGTGATGATATCAGCTTGGAAGACAGATTCGTAAGTGGTGTCTGACATAGTAAATCCATTTAAATTTATAGTTATTCTTGAGTACCTGATGCGTTTAGATTGATGAAGCTATAATACTGGTAAACTCTTTCGTAAATAAGTAAAAAAGCACCAGTAGCAGCGTGAGTAATGGCATTCTATGCTTTTCAACAGCTGCTTTTTTGGACGTCAGTGTTTTATAAAACACGAATAGGTAGAATATGGGCAGCGGTAAAAAGAAAGGTATTATTCCAAATAAAAAAAACGTTAATTCAATATCACGTTGCATATATTCAGCAATGCTAATTAAAAATGGTATAGAAACCGTTAAATCTTCATCATGCTTTTTAAAAGATTGATAAGTAAAATAAGCATTGATTAGATAGGCAATTATAGGGCTATAAATAAGCGCCAATAATAGCTGCTTATAGCGCTTCGCGATTGGATAGGGATGATTCATAATTATATCTATTACTTTGTAAAACTCATTTTAAGGCATATCTACCAAACGAGAGCCAAGACAGGCTTGCAAGTCGCCAGTGTCACAGCCTCTATCAAACCATTCCTTAGCCTGTGTATTGTCTTGCTTGACCCCTTGCGCTTTCATATACATCAGCCCCAGATTGCGCGGGGCGAACGGATGATTTTGGGCGGCAGCTTGTTTGAATAAGGTCATGGCTTTCGCATAGTTTTGCGGTACGCCATTGCCCTCTAAGTACATCACGGCAAGATTGTTTTGACCAACAGATTCCCCTTGATTGGCAGATTGTTGTAATAATTCAAAAGCTTTAACATAGTTTTGGTCAACGCCTTGACCGCTATAGTATGCCCAGCCCAAACCGCCCATAGCCAATGCATTGCCCTGATTGGCAGACTTTTTATACCATTTAAAAGCCTCGGCATAATCTTGCTCAACCCCATAGCCGTTCTCATACATGTAGCCTAGATTGTTTTGTGCCAAATCCTCACCTTGGGCATCTGCTTTTCGTAGCCAATACAGCGCTTTGGTATAATCCTGCGTCACACCTAAGCCTTTTATATAAAACTGTCCAATATTGTTTTGGGCAATCGCGTGTCCTTGATCAGCAGCCTTTTGATACCATTTTAAGGCTTCGCTATAGTCTTGTGTCACGCCTAAGCCTGCTTCATACATCACACCGATGTTATTAGCGGCGGCAGCTTCGCCTTGTTCAGCGGCTTTTTGATACCATTCATAGGCTTTAGTAAAATCTTGCTCGACTCCAATGCCGCTTTGATACAAAAAGCCTAAACTGTACTGCGCCATCACATTATCTTGTGCGGCAGCGCGTTGATACCACTCGACTGCTTTAGCATAGTCAGGCGTCACGCCGAGTCCTTCTTGGTACACCACGCCCATGTTATATTGCGCGAATGGCTCCTCTTGATTGGCAGATTGCTCAAACCATGCAAGCGACTTGGTATAGTCTTTCTCTACCCCCAAGCCTTCTCGATACATCGCGCCAAGATTATATTGCGCTATGCTGTCGCCTTGTTTGGCAGCCTTTTGGAACCATGCGGCGCCGGTAGCGTAATCCTGCGGCACATACTCGCCTGTCATATATATCGCGCCTATATCGTATTGCGCTGCCGCCACGCCCTGCTCAGCGGCTTTTTTGTACCAAGCCACCGCTTTGCTAGTGTCTTGGGGTACACCATCACCGAGCTCATACATCGCGCCCATGCTATATTGAGCGGCGGCATGACCTTGTTCCGCCAGCGCTTGAGTATTGGTAAAATTGGTTGCCTGTGCCGATAGCGATAGTGCAAATGCCATACCCAAAGCCATTGTCTTTTGCGTGAATCTGCATTTTATTATTGATGCTTTCATTTTTTGTCTCTAATTATTAGGGTGTAATGGGCGTAGCGTATTTTTCAGTGTAGTCTCTTTTTTGTTGAGTCAGCATATCAATATTCATGCTTTCACAATTAGCACCCCATTTCTCAATAGCAAGCTTACGGCAGCTGATGCTTCTTATTTTGCGATATTTTATTCGATGCTTTTTTATATTCCGCCCTATGTATTCCTAGGCTTAAACCAAACCTTATTACTCATCACAGATTTCTTTAAAGCGCTTACCAAACAAGATTTTATTAAGCTTTTGCTGATTGCTAAAGACTTTTTCGGAGTCAGGATGATAAGCCTGTTTATTGACGCAATTCCCAAAGCCAAAGGTCACCAAATCAATTTTGGCATACTTGGCAGGGTTGCTGGCTTTTTCTTTCTGATAGCGCTTGGTCGCCAAATTGCGATAATATTGACCCCCATCATCTGTGATATCTGCTTGTTCTTGAATTTTCTCTGCCACAAACTGCTGCCATCTATTCTGCACGGCGGTTTCGTTCTGTAAGAAAGGTTCAATATAGTTCTTACACATTTGCGGGCTTTGCTTGAGTGCTTCACTAGGATTCAGATACCCCAAAATCGTTAATTTATTGGTTTTATATTCGCTATCAATAGTCTTAACCAGCTGCTGTTTATAGCCCTTTGCTTCAGGTACAACGTCCAGTTGCTCGACATTACGCTTCACTTGCTTATATTCTTTGGTCAGCTTGTCTAGGTCTTTCATCGATAACTTGTCTAAAGCATCAATATCCATCGGTGAAAAAAAGCTTTCTAGATTTGAGCGCGTTAAACCCTCTAATACAAAATGAGAATTCTTGATTTGCTTGGCAGTGTATTTTTTATTGTCAAAATCACCTTTCATACTGCAATAATCACTTTCCCATTGATAGACTTCGGCTTGGGCGATAGTGGTCACTGCCGTTGAGGCCAGTATGGCTGCGACGGTAAATACTTTCATAACTTAAGCCTCTTTATTTACGGTTATGCATTTTAAATCAAAACACACCTGTTATTGTTAAGACTATACCACCCAAGCAAAGCAGCATACCAATGCTATAAGCGCCGGTCACCATCCAGCGTAGATGACGATATAAGCTAAAGTCTTGCTTCATATAAGACTGACTAGGATCGTTTGGATTATATAAAATATCTAGGGTTTGCTGCGATGATAGCAAATCAAACCGCGCTTTATTCAGTGACTTGAGGGCTTCTCCATCTTTTTGAACAGGATCAATGCGCCCATTACGATACTGCTGCCCATTGACACGGTATTCATAAATCAGCTCCAGACGGGTATTATCTATAACGCGGCTGTTATAGTCCTCTATAGACTCATAAAATAGCTTTGAACGCGTTACAGGTCTTATTTTTAAGGTTTTGATAATCGCTGTGGCTACCATCCATTTGTTCTCAATATCTATCAGTAATGAGAGGTAAGTCTGATAAATATAGCCATAAGCAATAGTGAGTAGCGCCATGCCAATTAATAAAAAGAATATATCCATAAGTGTTTACAGTGTTGGCGCAACCCAACCCCTCACATCAATCTTACCCGTGACAGCGGCAGAGATTAAAGCGGTGCGGCGTTCTTGCATCAGTTCTATGGAAGTCATAGCTTTCTGTATAACTTTATCAAAAATATCTTTTTGATTCTGAAGTTCTACTGCGATTTCTTTCTGTTCAGTTTTTGATGGAGGCAAAGTAATGACAATATCTAAAACGTCACTATTAGAGAGGTTGGCTTGCTTAGTACCTGAAGGCAAAGAGTACAACTGATTCAAGTAAGATTCAGACCAAAGTATATTTAACAAAAAATCCCGATCAATTTTTTCATCTGCTGGATTGAGCTTTGCTACACGCTGATTGAGTAAGTATTTTCCGTCATCTTTTATTGCAACTGCAAATCCATAGTCTCGTTTTCCTAATGTACCAGTTAAGGACATTAAGATATCACCATCTTTGACTATAAAGTCTGGAAGTGCTTCTAGCATGACTTCTGGCACAAATGTAGGTTGACGCTCTAGTGCTAGTCTATTCTGATATACATTACCTATCTTTAGTATTTGCACACCTTCTTCAGTAAAAGAATCACTACTAAATGCGTACCCACCTTGAATCGAAGAATAATATTTAAGCTTTGATATTTCCCAATGCTCAGGCACTTCCCCTAACCATTCAACGCCTGAATCTTTCATCGGTGCGTCAGGGTTTAAGCCTTTAGTCACGGCATGACTGATAACGGCTTGGCGCTTTTCTTTTAACAGTTGAATCAGGGTTTGCTGCTTATCAATTAAGGTGTCAATTTGAGCGGTTTCGTGGTCGAGGAAGTTGGCGATCTGGGTTTGTTCATCAATATTAGGTACAGCTATCGGATATGTATTAATCGTCTCAGCAGGAACACGCCGCAATCCTCCTGCACCTGTCATAGAAGCTGTAGCTACACTAATAAATATGGTTTCTAGTAAACGATAGAATAGGTAACGGTTATTAACCTTATTATTAACTCGTAAAACGAATATTTCAGACGATCCAAAACCAACCCCATTAATAAGGTTTTTAGCTATAGTAGTGTTATTATTTTCAAAGCACGGAGTTACTTTTGCGATTAAAATATCTTCATTTTCAAAATAGGTATAACCGTCATAAACGTCTTTGATGACTTTTTTTTTATCTAAAACAAGACTATTGAATTTAAGCTTTTCCATTGGCACAAAACTACATTCATCAGACATTAAATCTTGAGATAGCGTAGATTTTTTTGGATTAAGAATTGCTAGATGTTTTATAGGTACAACTTCCCAATGATTAGGGATCTCCCCTAACCACTCAACCCCAGAATCCTTATAGTCATCATACTGCTGATACTTCCTCACCAACTCAGCCATTACGAATGCACCTCACCCAACAACTGCATAATCTCTCTACTAACCGCATCCAAGTCCGCATCAATCTCGCTCAGCGCACGCGGTGGCTCATACACATAGAAATGACGGTTAAACGGTATCTCAAAGCCCACAATGCCAATCTCTTTATCAATGGCATCTATCTTATCCGCATTAATCCACGCATCAGGCACATGCGACTGCACTTCGCGCTTGAAATAACTTTCAATCAACTCGGTAGTGCTGATGCTAGGGTCAAGCGGCACGTTTTCATAATCACGTAAATCACTGTCAGGCTGGAACTCTACTATTTTGGTCTTGCTGGCAGGATCGATATAGCTAAACGCACCATAGAGCGGATTGGCACCCTTGATCGCTTTTTTGATGGCGGGTTCTGCTTCAGGGTTTTTCCAAGTGATGGCATCCATCAGCTGCTTTTTCTCTTTGGTATCAAGATTAACCTCAGCATCTTTTAACGCTTGCTTAAATACCTTTTCAAACTCATTAAAGTCATCGAACTGGCTCAAGCCTATAGCCGTTTGCAAAGCTTTGGCTTTGGTCATTAGCTTCAGTTGGACGCGCCATACTTTCGAATCAAGCACGTCTTTGATCTGGCTTTCTTTAAGCTCGCTAAAGTCGGCCTTTATCATTGCGCGCGCATCAATAGTAACCGCGGATAAGTCACCATAGCTGTCACTGTCATTATCAGTAGCCCAGTCACTGCCAAACTTCTCATACAGCGCGGGCATGACCATATCGAAAGGTTTAGGTGCATAGCGTAGTCTATCAATAGCGCTATCAGATAGTTGCGCCGATAGACGTAGCGGCCGCTCAATGGTGATACGGCGATAGCCAAACTCATGGGTTTTAAATATCTTACTGGCAAAGGTCTTGGCAGGTTCCGCTTTTGGATTGGCAGACTGACGGCCACGGTTGGACTTCACCTCTTCTGGCTTATCAAGAACGCGCGCGTCAACCACCTCAAAGTCACCAAAGCTGCGAGTAATGGTCTTGATATCGTCTTCGTTCATTTCATTACGCTTTGAGCCTAATGATTTACGCATTTTGCTGTATAGATTACTGCCGTCAATCAGTTGTACTTGTCCTTGACGCTCAGCGGCTTTCTTATTGCTTAATATCCAGATGTAGGTGGCAATGCCAGTGTTATAGAACATATCATTTGGCAAGGCGATGATGGCTTCTAATAAATCGGCTTCTAAGATATAACGACGAATCTCACTCTCGCCACTACCTGCGCCACCCGTGAATAGCGGTGAACCATTTAAGATAATACCGATACGGCTGCCATGGTGGTCATTAGCACGGCTGTTATCGTTATTTTCATTATTGGCTTGAGTATTGGCAGTCGTATTCTGCATCTTGCTTAATAAATGCATCAGGAATAATAACGAACCATCAGACACGCGCGGCAAGCCCGCCCCGAAGCGCCCGTCAAAGCCTTTTTCAATATGTTCATCACTAATTTCAGTCGATATCTTTTTCCAGTCCACGCCAAATGGTGGATTCGATAGCATGTAGTCGAACTTCTCATTTTTTAGCTGATCATTAGATAAGGTATTGCCTAGCTTAATACGGCTAACGTCCTGCCCTTTGATCAACATATCGGCTTTACAGATAGCATAAGACTCAGGATTTAGCTCTTGCCCAAAGGTACGCATAACCGCATCGGGGTTTAGCTCTAGCACATACTCCATACCAGACGACAAGAAGCCACCCGTACCTGCTGTGGGGTCGTAAATGGTACGGATGATACCCTCTTCGGTCAGCGCCGCGTCATCTTCCATAAACACTAAAGCGGTGGTCAAGCGCACAATATCACGCGGGGTAAAATGCTCCCCTGCAGTTTCGTTAGAGCTTTCGGCAAATTTTCGAATCAGCTCTTCGAACACAAAACCCATGTCATGATTGGATATCTTTTCAGGGCTAAGGTCAATATTGGCAAACAGCTGCACGACTTTATATAGTAAGTTGGCATCGTTTAGCTGTCCGACAAACTCTTCAAATTTAAAATGCTCGAATATTTCACGCGCGTCTAGAGAGAATGCCTGAATGTAGCTACTAAGATTGTCCTTGATGTCACTTTGCCCAAGCTTGCTTAGATCCATTGGTGACGTGTTATAGAAGGCGCGTTTACTGATACGTTTTAGCTGCTTTTCTTGAGTGTCCTCTGTCATGCTGCCGTCTTTAATAGCGGCATATTTCTCAACAACAGCTTCTTTATGCTCGCTCAATACGCACTCTAAGCGGCGCAGCAAGGTAAAGGGCAAGATTATGCGCCCATACTGTGATTGCTTAAAATCACCGCGCAATAGATCAGCGACTGACCAGATGAAAGCGGCGGTTTGAGAGTAGTTGTGAGTGGTCATAGAAGTGTCTTATTGTTTGTTAAGCAAGAATAAAGTTGTGAGATCGTATTTCGGCAATGAGGGGACACCCCATTTTAGTCAAAATACAGCCATCATAAGGGTATTCGACATTACTCGGCAAGTCTGAATGTGAGATTTATCGGAATAGTACTATATTTAATCATGCAAGACTTTGGCGTACCATGAGCGTTCGACAATTCAACCCCATGTAAGAAAGTTGCAAGTTGATTTTAGTATCAGAAAATTACGATATTATATTAATTGCTAACGGTAGTTGGGCCACTATAACTAAGTATCTTTAGTATGCAGACCTATCCTATCTATGCGAATTAGTGTGAGCTGATGCCGTAGTTTTTAGTGCGAACAATCGTACTACAGACGCGCTATAGGCTGGCAAGTAGGATAAGACCCACTAGGCACGATGCAAAGAAACGCATCATAAACGCAACTATAAACTGGCTATATTTAAACAATCACAATGCGCGTTATTTGCACACTAATTGCACGGCTTAAAACGGCATTATGATCATGCGAGCACAGTCGCCAATGCGCCTTATTTGCGCGTGTAATGAGATAGGCGCAAGATTGAGTGCATCTATTACAGCACTCAATGAGGACACCCTCACTCTGAGGGTGAACGATCAACAGAACACCAGTAGCAGTGATAAGGGGATAGTTTTTTATAGTTAGAATGTGAGCAGATGCAAAGAAAACGCCTAACTTTAAACAGCATTATCTAAGCGCGTGCAATCATCAGCAATTTAACCCCATGAAAGAAAGTTGCAAGCGATAGATTGTAGGTAGTTTGTGGGTGACACGTCGAGCATAATAACTAGAACCTATTATTTACTATCTTTACTTTTTAGAGCCAATACGAATTGAAGGCATAATTTTTGTAATCGAGTTTGCTTTATTTAAACAGTAAAATAACAGATTAGCGATAGTAAAATGTTGTACATACTGTTGTGCATATAATAATATTAAAACCTTTATCCTTTATTTTTTAAGGCTTTTAGCTTAAAGACTGAAGCGTGGTGGGCGCACCAATCATTGTATTTACACATAACCTCGCATTACCTCAAGCCCTTACAGCTCCTTAACTACAGATCCTCTTGTCTTTATTAATTACTTGTCATTACCTACTAGCCCTTTTGCGCAGCCAAAAAACGTCATAGGCGGGCATGTTATTGCGACTTTTACAGGACTGGTATTTATGACGTTATTTGGCATTCACTGGTGAAGTATGGCAACCACTGTAGGCACAGCCATTGCGCTAATGCTAATATTTAGAATGCCGCACCCTCCTGCCGGCTCCAACCCTTTGATAGTCATGCTGGGCGCGGTAAATTGGAGTTTTTTAATAACACCTACCCTGCTCGGTTCAATCGTTTTGGTCGTGGTAGCACTGATTTATAACAATCTAGGTAAGAATAAGCAGTATCCAACGTATTGGTGGTAAAAGCCTACCTTTGATAGAAAACAGGTGTTTATATTTAATTATCTAAATAACCCCCTAACCAAGCCAAAAACTCATCACTGGTTGTTGATACATTTACTCGCAAATGCGTTGAGGCATTAGCGTCTGGATGAAACAGATGCCCTGGCGCAACCAACCAGCCTTCTTTGTAAGCATCCAGTGCCAACTCTCCGGTATCTTGACCCGTATCCACCCAGACAAACATGCCTGCCTGTGTATGCTCAGGATAGATAAGTCCAATCTTTGGTAGTGCTTTACGCAGTCTTTCATGTCCGGCATATAACTGCTGCTGCACCTTTTTAATTTGCCGACGATACTCGCCATGTGTCCATAATCGATGAACGACGCGCTCACCAAATTCTGGCGTATTTGAGTTACTTAATATCTTTATTCGTATTACGTCATCAATAAATTTTTCAGGGCATACGAGCATTCCCACGCGCCAGCCTGATGCCATTGACTTTGAAAATCCTGCTGCATAAAACACCCGTTCGAACTGATCGAGACTGGCATAACGTAGTGCCTGACCATTTGGTACAAAGGGAGCATATAAATCATCTTCGAAAATGTAAGCGTCATATTTATGAATCAAATTGAGTACTTGATGCGCGCGTGCAGGATGCAAGTTATAAGACGTTGGATTATGTAGCACGCTATTAGTTAGGTATAACTTAGGTCGATACGTGGCAAACATCCTTTCCATTTGCTCAATGTTAGGACCTTGATGGTCGCGCTCAACAGCGATGACATTCAAGCCTTGTTGTTGTAAGCAGCTGGTTAGCCAGTACCAACCGGGTGCATCGACCAATACGGTATCGCCAGTTTGGGTCAGCAGCCGCCCGATCATGGTCACGGCTTGCGACACGCCTGCTGTAGTGATGACATTCTCAGCATGAGTTTGCATCCCTAATATATTTAAATGCTGCACGAATTGCTGACGTAGCGGCAAATAACCCTGAATATTTCCGTAGTTATAAATAAAGTCATCAGCGTGCTGAGTGACCTGCCGTATTGCCCATTCCATTTTGTCATTGCGCACCCAGCTATTTGGCAAGGTTCCTGATCCTGGCGAGCGGTTATGCGGGGTATTATTAAAGACTTGTAATAACCAACGTGTATCTATGACTGGACATTTAGCAGCTGTCTTTTCATTGGTATTTTGATGGTTCAAGCGTGTCGTTGCATTGACGTAGTAGCCAGAGCTAGCTTTAGCCGTTAATACATTGGTGGCCACCAGTTGCTCGTAGGCTTGTACCACCGTAAAGCTTGATATATCTAATAGTTTTGCTAACTTTCGCACCGAGGGCACGCGCTGATTGGGCAGGTAAATCTGCCAATCGATACGCTGCTGTAGCCATTCAGCGACAGCGGCAGTTTTAGTGAGATTAGGGTTCAAGGTATAGGTTTCGACCATAATAAGATATGCCTGCTTTTATAGACTTTTGATAGAACGATAAATTGTTATGTTGAAAGCGACTATACACTTTGTTCACCATCAGTGAAACTGTATCGGGGCTGTTATGGTCATATAATTTATAGTTAGTCTTATCAGTAACCTTTAGCACTATTGAGACGACAGACTAAATGAGCATAACCGCGAGCTTCGAAGGCAGCATAACGGCACTGGCACTTTTTATGCTGGTCAACTCAGTCACGCCAGGACCCAATAATTTAATGCTATTGCACGGCAGTATTAAGCACGGCTTTTGGGCTTGCCGCCTGCACATGCTTGGTATTACTCTCGGCGTCACGATTATGCTTTGGTTGAGCTATTGGGGCATGGCAGCCTTAATTATCAGCTTCCCCGCTGTCATGCTCATTATAAAGATATTAGGCACACTATATCTGTTATGGCTCACTTATCAGATGGCTAAAACTGACTTTATCGCTGTCGTTAATGAAGCCCTAAAGCATGAGCAACAGAAAGTGAATGAAGTCACTATTAAGATAAAGAAACGCTTTGGAGAATTGCCGCTAAGTTTTGGACAAGCGCTACTGTTTCAATGGCTTAACCCAAAAGCATGGACAATGACGGTAGTTGCGCCCAGTTTAGCGATATTCCATGCCGGCAAGCCTTGGCTAGACAACTATGCATTGCTTGCTATGTGCGCGATCATCAATCTGCTATCCATCAGCTGCTGGGCGGCAGGTGGTCATTGGCTGCGAAAGCTGGTGCATCTACCACGAGTCATGCGCGTTATTCATGCTTTGATTGTACTTATGACGCTGTATTGTGCCCTAACACTTTGGTTATAGATAAAAGCTACTCAAACCCAAAATTCAAGCCTTAACAACAACTATAAACCAATAATCATCATCTAGGACAACCCTATGAACCCAATCCACATCGCTTTAGCTGTATTGGTTGCCTTTATTTGGGGTGTGAACTTTACCTTTATTGCATGGGCGCTCGAAAGCTTTCCACCGCTAATGCTCACTGCCTTACGCTTTTTCTTTACCGCTGTGCCACTGGTTTTATTTCTCAAGCCACCTAAGTTTAACCGTACGCTATTTATCTATGCCATTGGTACGTTTGTCATGCAGTATGCTTTTGTATTTACTGCTATGCACTTGGGTGCATCAGCAGGGTTGACGGCGCTATTACTACAAGTTCAGATATTTATCACGGTATTACTAGCGTATGTCATATTAGGTGAGACAGTGAATCGTATGCAGATCATCGGTATGTTAGTTGGTGTGCTGGGTTTGGGTGTAATCGCGCTAAACCTTGGCGGTGATATGCCTTTGATAGGGTTTTTCTGTATCTTGATTGCGGCAATCGGTTGGAGCTTTGGCAACATTGCCTCAAAGCAAGTATCAACGCAATCTGCCTTAAAAGCTACGCAGGAAGAATCAAGTCTGTCTGTTGTCTTACCTACCACTCAGAAGAATAGGGCATCCGCGTTGTCTGCTCTATCTCTAGTAGTATGGGGTGGCCTGATCGCTTGTGTAATTTTGACTCTATCGTCTCTTATATTTGAAAGCACTGCATGGCAGGTGGCGACGTTTACGCAAGCATCAATTAAGTCTTGGCTGTCGCTTGGATTTATCGTGTACATCTCAACGCTGATTGGCTTTGGACTTTGGGCACACTTGCTCGCGCAAAATACGGCCTCAAAGGTTACGCCATTTGCCTTGCTGGTGCCCGTATTCGGTATGGCGACCTCAGTACTGCTCTTAGGGGAAGTAGTGACGTGGTGGAAGATGTTGGCAATGCTATTGATCTTGTCAGGACTGGTATTAGCAAATATGAAGATTGGGCTTGGGAGAGAAGCAACTCATAATTAGCAGTAAATAATCTAAGGGGCTGAGCTTATTATCTAGGAGAGCCCCCAAAATTAATATCGATAGCGGAAAATGAGTCAACGCTAGAGTAGACCAAATGTTAATTCAAACTATAACTTATTAGGTGATGTATACCCCAATATTATGGTGTTCGAAATATCGATAATACCTATATGCCCAATAGATTAATTTTATATTGATGGGTCGAAGAAGCCTTACAATGCTATTACCTACATAGCATGTAAGCTTGAGATATGAAGTTTAGTTTTCTTAGGTGATGTTGTTAATATTGGGGTTTGAACGATAAGCCTCATTATATATAACTGGCTATAATGTTAATTAATAAAGAGATGATAACCAAATTGAACACAAAGGCGATAACGCTATGCAAAGTAGCAAGCTTTCTACCCGATTTTGAGGTAAAAGCAATATCGGCGGTCTGACCTGAGGTACCGATAGCAACTGCACAATAAAAAAAGTCTTCAAATTTAGCACTGAATGCCCTTGTATGATTTTCACTGTAGCCCTCACCTGCCATCATAGCTTCAGGAAACATAAAAGGCGACGCTACTCCTCTACGTTGTTCAGAGAAATATAGATAAGCGTATTGCATAGCAAAGGTAACTTGTATCATCAGCCACGTAATAAAAATAGTACTCACGGTAAGCATAATAGTCAAAATACGCGCTATACCCTGATAGTCTTTACCAATCTGAGTTTGCTTTACAATAGCCAATAAACAAATCAAACTTGCGATACTAATGATGCTTAAGATAATCACTTTACCTTCATGGTTTTGGGTCAGATGACCATGAATGGTGTTAGCACGCATCATAACAATAATACTGACAATATAGATTAAAATACCACTATCCCAACCGACAATAAAGCCAGCACTAAAAGAGATAGGCCATATTGCAGCTATTATTAGGCCAATAAGTGCGCCGCTTAGTAAGCTTCCAAGCAAGCGCCAATGACTGAAAAACGCGTTTGGTAATAGTGCCTTAACTTTAATCAAACTCTATTAATGAAGGTTTAAATTATACAACTGTATTAACTGGTATTAATTTTTAACCAAACTACCTAGTCCACCAGAGATAAGTAAGGTGGTATCAGTTAAACCTTTAATAGGTTTTATGCCCGCTCTAAGCCCCGTTTCAATCCCTACATAACGCGGTTCCCACGCAGGATTGAATTTTTCTTTAAAGTGGCGCAGTCCTGTAAAGTTATAATAAGTCTTGCCGTATTTGGTAACGGTATTGGTTACATAGCGCCATTTAGGTCCGATAGCTTCAGCTTCTGTTGGAATCTCCATGTATTTACCATCTATAATATGTTGACTCATAGTTTTTAATGCTTCGTTGTTTGAGTCATTATCTTTTAAAGTACTATCTTCTGAAGAATGACTTTCAACGATAGGCTTAGGCTGAACCTCAAACCCAGTAAAGGGTGCCATTCCTAAACTAAAAGAATGAAAGCCTGCCTCTTTGCCCCACATAAACAAGCTAATAAATAAATAGTCCATCATACTTTTGATAGCTTTACCTTCGCTATTTTGCACCTCTTTATAACGCATCAAATCAATGGACAACTCATTCAGATGACCGCTTTGCCAAAGATTGGCGAAAGCCACGATGTCCCCTTGATATTTCACCACTGCACAATCAAAATGCTTCAAATAGTTTTCATCAAAATACCCCAGTGAAAATCCTTTTTCTGCTGATTTTTTATCGCCTAACCAAATATCAGAAACTGCTTTCAAATCTCCAAGTAATGTTGGGATTTGCGCCTGTGGCACGACTTCAAAGCTCAGCCCGTCTTTCATACCACGACTGATCACTTGACGGAATTTAGAGTTTTTGCTTCCTTGTAAGTTAAAGGCATCTAAGTTAACAATAGCTTCTTCACCGATTTTTAGCAGTTGTATGCCATTGTTGTTGAATAAATGCCGATATCTATTGCTGACTTCATAAAAGACACAAGTCCCACCAAAACTTTGGCATAATTCAATGAATGTCTCAATCAAAGTACCAAACTCATTGTCATCACCAATGGGGTCAGACATAACAATCCAGCTTCTACCATGAGTTTGATACATGATAAAGCTATTACCCGAATCACTAAATAGCAGTTGCTTATCACCCAGCAAGCTTAAGTTTGCAATTGAGTAGGCAGATTTACGAGCAACTTGCTCAGCTTGGGCAAGCTCTATTTGCGTAGGGAGGCTTGGAGATGGTTTTTTAAATCGAATGAGGCTGAACAATACATAGGCGATGGTTAAGATGGCAAGCATGGCGTATGAGCGCAAAAAGCGTGCTCCTCCATCACCTGATACTGTCCACCATAGATCAGGGCTATAGTCTTCATGACGATGGACATACATACCAACCCAAAACAGACTGATTAAAAATACCGACAATAAAACTAGAGTTTGTGAGTTTAAACGTAAGCTCATCAAATGAGACTGACGATTAAAGTAACGTCGATTAAAATAGGCCACGCCGAACAATAAGGCACAAATAACCGCCACTTCGACTTCTAAGTGCTTGACCATTAAAGTCACTATTGATGCACCCAATAACCACATTGATATATGCCATGCGCCATTGAGACGTTGATACAATCCACGTGCTAATACCAGTAAAGCAAATCCCATAAGCGTGTTGAGAAGATAGGACGTCTCGATAATGGGTATCGGTATGAACTCACCCAGTAATAGCTCTCGATTAGCCACGGGCGGCAAGATACTAACTATCAACATGACTATACCCAAACCCGCTGTTGCCAAAGCAAGGAGCTGAGGAATCCATATACTAGGGAGAATTCTGCGTTTCTTATTTGCATCCAGACCTGAGCGAATATAGGCTTCATGTAAGACAAACGATAATATCCCCAACATAAAGGGAATAAGGTAATAAAGAATACGAAATAAGAGCAGCACGGATAATAACGTGGTTTTATCCACCTTAGGTAATGAAGCCACCATCGTTAGCTCAAACACGCCCAGTCCGCCAGGCACATGACTGATAATACCTACCGTAATAGCTTGAACGTAAGCTGAGAAAACTTCTAGATAACTCACTGTGCTGGCAGGTATTAGCATATGAATGATATAAGCTACTAATGCGATATCAATAACGGCAAGCACGATAAGTCTAAACAATACCGTAGCTGGTGGCAGATGCAATTGCCAGTTTTTTATAGCAAACGCTCGTCCTGACTTGCCAGCAAATATCAGACTGGCAGCAATCGATAGCAGAATAATAAACCCGATCGCTTTGAACACTAATGGCGGTATATTTTCGAGCCAAGCTATATTGGAAAGCAATTGTGAGAGCATATGTGGATTTATGAGTAGTGATAGTCCGATCACCGTCATCATGCCATAACTAAATGCTAAAGAGACCAACAAGATAATATTGGCAATCTTCGCACTTTCAACACCGTACTTGCCATAATAGCGAAAGCGTACCGCGCCTGCCGATAGCATCGACACCCCTAAAGTGTGGCCAATTGAAAAAGCAGTGAGCGAGGTATTTAATATCTTAGGGTAAGGTATTTTAGTATTTAGATAACGCACCGCTATTAGATCATAAACGCTCAGTAGCGCGTAAGCGGCTATGACCATTGAAACTGCTTTCAACATCGTTAATGGCGGCGTTGCCAAAATGACAGATTTCATCTGCGCTATATCTAAGGTATGCGCCATATGAAACAACGACTTGGATGCCAAGGCAAACATCACGATAGCAACAACGGCTAATAACCAATGCCAATTAAACTTTATGTTTTTTATATTCATCGCTACTTACTTATATGAGGCGCTTTAGGCATAACACACAACGCGGCTATTTTAGTTGGCTGGCAAGTTCAGGTTGCTAACAGTCAATCTATAAAGTTATTCTTGATTTATAAAATCTTAACTCTCTCTTAACTTATAACACAAATTTGAATGAAAAATCTTACCGCTCATTAGTGATTATTCACTTGATAATTTTTCTTATAGGTCTCATAGCCTACCAAGCCCGCAATCATTAATAAAAACACAATGCTGATACTAGTCACTCCCAATTCAAGACCTCCATTCTTAACTGGTTGTGATAGCCAATCACCAAGTGCTGCTCCTAACGGACGAGTCAAAATATAAGCAAGCCAAAAGCACAAAACGCTGTTTAACTTAAGCACATAAAACCCCACTGCGATAAGCGCAAGACCACTAGCAAATATAAAGGTGGAGTTTTGATAGCCAATGTTAAGTCCTTCTGCAAACCAGTCGCCTGCGGCAGTACCAAGAGCGAAAGTCGCTAAGATGGCAACCCAATAGAATAGTTCACGGGGAAAGGTATCAATATGATGAATAGATAAGGTTTTTTCACGGGCGTACCAGATAGCGAACACGACTGCAAGCAAGACACTAAACCCTATCGTTGAGTATGCTAGTGGTATGCCTAAATTATCCGTCATATTGTCAGTAATCAGCGTGCCAAGAATGCTCACAAACACTACCGTCAGCCAGTACTTCCACGGGATATAGTCTTTGGTCTTTAACTGTATTACCAAAGCAATCAAAAACAGCGCTGTCATAATCAGAGAAGTTATCGGCAATCCTAGCTTAAAGTTAAAAATCATAAAGTCAGCGGCGGTTTCACGGTAGTTGACATCATTTTTATCAGCCAAAACACCACAGTGATTTGTGGCACTTTATTGAGCATGTTGGCATACTTTGATGATTTGGATAGGCGATTTTCTGATACGAGTATTTGAGGAGAGGTAGACATGAATACTTTCCTTTTTTAGGTTAGTTGGGAGATAGCACTGTATTTGCTACATCCTTAACCTATAGTAACTACCCAGCTATTAAGAAAGTGTTAAGACCTCATCAGCTATCTCTTAATTTGAATATATTTTCTCTAATCAAACGCTTAATCTACGCTAAGTTTCTCCTATGTCTTATTTTGTATGATGAACTCCTACCAGCATCACATCTGACGAAGTATTTATTGTGAAGTCAGCCCTACATTTAAGATATGGAGTAAATATTATGAAAAAGTTATCAATGCTAAGCAAATCAGCAATCGTTGTCGTGAGCGCCCTAGTTATCGGCACTGGTATCGGTACCATCGCTATCGCTTCAGGACAAATACCCGCTATTTCAGGGGCTGAGACCAGTGACGCGGTCGCGATTGCCAAAAGTAAAATCAGTCTAGAGCAAGCCATCGCTATGGCGCAGAAAACAGTTAAAGGGGACTTAATTAGCGCTGAATTTGACCAAAACGATTATGTGACAGGTGATGAGTTTGAAGTTAAATTTATTGACGGGGACATGGAGCATGAAGTAAAAATTGATGCCAGTAGCGGTAAAATCTTAAAGACCAAACAAGAAAAACTTGATGCGGAAGATTTAGCAGAATACGAAGCTTTGAAACAGGCTAAAATCAGTCTAACCCAAGCCATGCAAAAAGCAACGCAAAGTATCAATGGCAAAATTATTGAGGCAGAGTTTGATTTTGATAACGGCATACCCGCTTATGAGATTGAAATGGCTAAAGGGGTGGAAATACACAAACTGGTAATCGACAGCATAAATGGTCAGGTTATCAGCAGTCAGTTAGACTATGATGATTGATACGCCGAAGATTTGATTGAATATAACTTAACAATGGCTCTACTCTGTACACCAGTATCGATTAGAGCTTTTTGCTTTAAAGACGCTATAGAAAGTGACACTATAGATAAATACCTTAAAAAAACTTGAGTCCTAATAGCCATACAATAAGGATATCTCATGCGAGTATTAGTAGTCGAAGATGACTTAATGATTGGCGAAAGTCTGAGTGAAGCATTGCAAGATGAAGCTTATACGGTCGATTGGGTTAAAGATGGTCGTCAAGCCATACTGACATTAAGGGTGCAACCTTATGACATCATTTTATTAGATTTAGGCCTGCCAGAGGTTGATGGCATGGGCGTATTAACTGCTATTCGCGACGCTAAGATTGAAACACCAGTGTTGATACTTACCGCCCGCGATCAATTAAAAGACAGAATTGCAGGATTAGATTCAGGGGCTGATGATTATGTCGTTAAACCTTTTGAGCTAGCAGAAGTCTTTGCACGAATGCGTGTACTGATTCGCCGTGCCCAAGGCAAGGCTGACAATCAAGTTGCCGTTGGCAATCTAACTCTAGATACCGCGCACAAACGAGTCATGATGGAGAGCAATCCTGTAGATTTAACCGCTAAAGAATATATGCTGCTCACTACCTTTATGCAATCTCCTGAAAAGGTGATGTCAAAGACTGAGCTTGAGGACTCACTGTATGGCTGGGGCGGTGAAGTTGAAAGTAATGCTATTGAGTTTTTGATTCATAGCTTACGTAAAAAGGTCGGACAAGATAGAATCAAAAATGTTCGCGGCTTGGGTTGGTATATCAGTAATGCCTAACTTTGAACACCCAACACTAAAAACAATTTGTCATCCATAAAAGTTAATTGCTATGACTAAACTCCATAAGCTCTTTCACTCGCTACAGTTCCAACTTATCCTTTGGTCTGTTCTATCTTTATTGCTACTCGCCATAGGCGCTGGTGGTTATGGGTTTTGGTATAGCTATAACGAGCTTAACGACTTTCAAGATGACAGTTTAAAAAGCATGTCAGCGTTACTTGAGCAAACGCTTGATGTCAAAGCAGCTGACTCTACTACGTTGCTTGAACCCAACATTCATTTTGATACCGATGATGACGATGGCAGTATCACCGTTGATGTCATTAATACAGCAATATCATCACCACTAATATCATCACCGCTCGTCTATAACTCTTCTCTCGATAATAATGGCGATAACAGTAAGCACGATAATGATGATACCAATCACCATAATGATGAGAACTTTAACGATCTGACATTAGAGGACCTGCATGCTATAGCAGAGGGTTTAAGTACTCAAACCATAGATGACAAAGTATGGCGCGTTTATCGTAGTAATGATGCAGATAGAGTGGTTATAGTACGCCAGCGTACTGAGTTTCAAGATGATCTCGCCAGATCTAGTGCATTGCAGTCTTTTTTGCCCTTAATCATAGGCATGGCATTTTTGATACTATTACTGCCCTTTATCATGTGGCGAATGATGAAGCCTGTACGCCAATTACAAAAGGAGATTGAAGAGCGTCGTGAAAATGACTTAGACCCTCTGCCAGTGAGTAATCTGCCTTCCGAGCTGTTGCCACTAGCTGAATCGTTGAATAGATTATTGGCACTGGTCAAGGTCAGTATAGAGCGTCAGCAACGCTTTATCGCAGATGCTGCGCACGAACTACGCTCGCCATTGACGGCAATATCGCTACAGCTACAACGATTGCAGCGAATAGCCACTGATAGTGTGATGTCTGAAGGTTTAGATAAACTGGCTATACGATTAAAGCGTAATCAAAGCTTGGTTGAGCAGCTATTGACACTTGCACGTTCTGGTAATATCAATACGGCGCTCGGTGCCGAAGATACATTAACCTCTGTTAAATTTATAATCGAACAAGTCATCGGTTTACTCATCCCTATTGCTGATAATAAAAATATAGAGCTTACGGTTGATCTACAATCTAACCGTAAAATAAATATGGATGAAACGTCATTATTAGTTCTAGTCAAAAACCTGATTCAAAACGCTATTGTTTACACGCCAGCTAATGGTCAAGTCATCGTTAAGCTGTTCCAGCTTGAGCAAAACTCAGGCAGCATACAAAAATCGGGTTTAGATGCTCAGTATAATTTTGGCTCACAAGTGATTCACTCTGGGAAGTTGAACGACTCATCTAAAACATTGAGTAGCAGATTAATATTGCAAATAATAGATTCAGGCGCAGGCATTCATCCTAGCGATTATAAAACTGTTTTTGACCCTTTTGTACGGCTCAATCAGGTGAATAATAAAGCTGACCAGCTCAGTAATAGCATGAGCAATAATACAAGCGACTCAAGATCAGATAGCACTAGCAATACTTCACAAGAAATACAGGGAACAGGCCTAGGACTCTCTATTGTCAAGTCAATCTGTGAGCAAGCAGGTATCGATGTGTTTATGAATGATTCTACTGCGACCATTCCAAGTCAAAACAACAATAAAGGACTATGCATCACCTTAGTTTTCTAAGTCAATTGGGAAAATTTTGATAAACTTAGGTATATCTTGACGCTTTCTTAACGCCTCTATTGAATGGCTATATTGAGCCACGATTATTGCGACAACGACTTTGGGTACGACGATAGCAGATTATGTAACAAGATCTTTGGGCATTGGCTATGCGGGCGGCTCAGCATTACTGATAGCGCTACTTGGCCTATGTTTAATAACTTGGCAAAAGACGATGGGCAGTATGGCTGTCGATAGCATTAGCAAACCCAAAGCAGAGGTGTTTTATTGGGCGACTATTATGTTCTCACAAACCCTTGGTACCGCGCTTGGTGACTGGGTAGCAGATACCAAAGGCATGGGTTATACCACGAGCGCTATCATATTTGGATCTTTATTAGTACTCATCGCTCTAGCTCATTTTTATACTAAAATATCGAAAACACTATTATTTTGGAGCGCTTTCGTTTTAACTCGGCCTTTAGGAGCGGTATTAGGTGACTTCTTAGACAAGCCTATCGATCATGGTGGTCTTGCACTAAGCCGCTTTGGCGCTTCAGCTGCGTTGTTAGTTTTTATCATTATTTGTCTATTAGTGTTTAAGCAGCAGGCTAGTGCTAAAGCACATTGATTATTATGCTCCTAGCAAAACTTATTTTATTGATCAAATAATAATTTCTTAGATGCTAATAGTCTTGTTAACCAAGGTCTATAATTATTAGTATGATGGATGAATATCGATGATGATTGGATATTGATAGTAGTAAAAAAGGTTGCTAACACTATATATTACATAGCGTTAGCAACCTTTTTTTTGACAATCCACTTAGGTGACCTTGTTAATACTGGGGTTTGATAAAGCGATAACTGTGAATACCAAAACCTTCCATCATACCCAAGCTACGTGGCGGCGCGCGATCACTCATCAGACAAAAGGTGTTGATATCTAGTTAAAAACATATGCTTTAACAAATCCTTAGGTATAGCTAAAAAATTCTGCCCTTTTCTCCAAAAAATCAAGTTTAGCTATGGATCAATCACCATAGGTCAAATATTCACTTGAATTAGCTAAAGATTTACACAAATTACTTACGCTTACACTATTAAGAACTATTAAACAATTAACCATCCATTTCTTATCAAATCTTAAGCTATGATATTCAATCAACAAATATATCGGCGATAAACGTCAATGGTAAAGATTAGATACTGACGCTTTTAGTTCTTATCATTGTTTCTAATGGCATAGCATAGTTTGAGGCGTACATAGGGATAGGTTATGGCGATCGATAAGGGAGTTTGTACTAAAGAAAGTTTGGAATATGTAAAAGGTTGGGAGACTATAAATGGCTCCTCTGTAAATGATCATGTAGAAAAAAACCATTCACAAGCCCATACAGCGGCTTTAAGTTTTCAATTGATGACACGTGCGGAGCCTCCAGAACTGGTCATTGCCACCATACAATCCCTCCTTGTGGTAAAAAAAGACTGCGATGAGATTCTTATTATCGATAATAATAATAATGACACATCCATGTATAAACCATTAGCAGCGTTTTGCGCCAGCTTAGATCCTGAGCTAAAAGTATATTTTTACCACATTGATGCGGTAGAAGGGTTTAAGGCAGGCGCTTTAAATTTAGCATTAGGACTCATGAGCCCAGATTGTACGCATATTGTCGTCGTTGATAGTGATTATCAAGCATTACCACACGCTAGAGTATCAATTGCTAACGCTATCGAACAATATCCTGAGCACACTCTACTTCAGTTCCCACAGTTTTACCGTAACGCTGGACAAATAGATATTCATAGCGAATTAAACCACTATTTCAATCATCACTTATATCGTCCTTTTAATCGCAAGCGGGCTTTATCAACAGGAACTTATGCGGTGATACGCCGCTCAGATCTTTTAAGCTTGGGTGGCTGGTCAGGTGCATCGATTACTGAAGATGCGCAGATGGGTGTTCTTATGCATCAACAAGGTTTGCGTAGTCAATTCATACCTAAAGTTATTGCCACCGGTTTACTACCCAATACATTGAATGATTTAATGTGCCAACGTCGACGCTGGATCTATGGGAATATGCAAGTAATAAACACTTACTTCTCGATAGATAAATCCTCAATGCACCGACAACATCTAGAGAAAAGTCAAACGTTGACTTCTGTTACCCCTCTTAATCGATATGTTATCAATAGCATAAAAGTAAAAGGTATTGGCGAACGTCTACTCTATGTGCATGCACACCTTTCTCAGCTCAGCGCTTGGATAAATTTCACTGGTTTGTTTATTTTTCTACAAATCTGTACGCTACTCATTATCTTCAGTGCGCTCTTTGCTCCTACGCTTTTTAATATTAACGCCGACTCAACTCTGCTCACGCCTTTATATCTGGTGTACGCAGGTTATACAGTCTTCTTAGTAAGGCGTTTATGGGCATATATGAAGGATCAGGTACCGCTTAATAAACAAGTGAATGGAAACTATCAACCAACCATGAAAATGCGCTTGAGAGCATGGTTAATGCATTTGAATTTTTGGGAGCTTGGGGCGCTATCGTGGTTACCCGTTATGTGGGGTCGTGAAAAGCCATTTATATGCACCCCAAAGCAAGAGTATATTCGTACTCGTCACTCGTTATGGCAGGCAAATATAGTAGCATTGCCCAAACTGCTGTTGGCGCTTAATATCATTACAGCGCTTGTAGTAGCGCCGTTTTCTCCTCTTTACTCTCCAATATTATTTATCTGTGCTTTAACGGTTTGTCTATTAAAAATCGGTGCGGCAAAAGTGGCTTTTGATAACTTTGCTGCTACAGAGCCAAAACTTAACAGCATTAGGATCAAGTCTAAACCTGCGGTCGCGCACGCTCGAAAACAAACCAAACCTCTAGCACTGCCTAAGATTGAAACGGTATTTGAAAACAAAAAAATTATTAACCCTTAGTCTTAAACAAGGTCCATTTTTGAAGACCGGCGTTATACCAGTATCTTTAATAATTTGCCTGTATAAAACCTGTCGTGCTTACCAATTTAAAATAATCGCTATTTTTACTTTGAGGTTTATATGTCTTTCGCTCATTCTGTTGGTTTTGTAAGCTCTATTGAGGCTGATAATAAACGCCCTATCGCAATAACCAATAAGCCATTACGCATAGCGATTATTGCCCACTGTTTATATCCTATTGCCCAGCCGTATGCAGGTGGACTTGAGATGATTACGCAACTCATCTGTGATGAACTCGTTGCTCAAGGTCATGAAGTACTGCTTTATGCCCATAAAGACAGTCGAACGCAAGCAACCTTAGTCCCAATGCTAACCCGAGCTGATTTTGATGCAACTGTCTATGAGAACGAACATGAAACGCTAGGCATGAGCCGCGAGGAGATGTACCAGTACTTGGTTTATCAACGTGTACTGCGTGACATTATTGAACGTGATGCTCGCGGTGAAATTGATATCGTACACAATCACAGTCTCCATCATATTCCGATGATGACAGGTCAAGCGTTTGGTGCTCGATTTTTTACTACTTTTCATACCCCTATTTTCCCGCAGTTGCGTCTGGCACTTCTGACGTTACGTCACGGAACAAGCACCCAGTTTACCGCCATCAGCACACACCAACAGCGCCTTTTTTCTGAATTCGTTCCTTCACATGTCGTCTATAACGGCATCGATGTTGAGTCCTTTATCGCTAATACTGAGCCTACGGATAGTCTAATTAATGAGCATAGCGAGGTTTATTTTTGGTACGGACGTATTTGTCCTGAAAAAGGCACGCACTTGGCCATGCAGTACTGTATGGAAGCGGGGAAAAAACTCATTATTGCTGGTCCTAAAAGTAATGAAGATTACTTTAATAAACAAGTAGCGCCTTTATTATCTCAAGACCGCAAAAATGGCGAACAAAAACTGTTTGATTATATTGGTCATGTGACTAAGGAAGAGGTAAATCACTACCTCGTTCAAGCAACTGCCATGCTATTCACCAGTACGTGGGATGAACCTTACGGATTGACACTGGCCGAAAGCTTGGCGTGTGGTACACCAGTGATTGGTTTTGATGTGGGTGCAAGCGCTGAAATAGTCACGCCTAGTACAGGTATTATCGTTGCTAAGGAAGATAAAGAAGCCTTTATAAAGGCTTTTTTCGAGATTAAGCACATATCACGTCAGGCTTGCCGCGAACGCGCTTTACAGTTTTGCTCAGTATCAGCGATGGTAGAAGGATATCTTGCACTATATAAAGCAGCAGTAAGAGAAAGTCAGCAGAAGAAGGGCTTTGCCAATTCGCGAAATGAGCAGCTGGCACAGGGTTCATTTATCCATAATAAGTCAGATTCGTCAACGGGTTCAAATCTTAAATTAAACCATACTTCAAACGATCGCTCCATCACTATGAACTTTGAGGAGCATTGAGTATGCGTCTTGGCTATTACGCACATCATCACGGCTCAGGACACTGCCGACAAATTGATAAACTTGCGGCGCTATTACCGGTGGATGCAAAAAGACAATTAATAGTATTTACGAGCTTAAGCCTAGACGATTATGCTTTTTCCTGTCTCGATGAGCAGCAAATTATAAGGCTACAAGCAGAGGATGAGTGTGCAGATGATGTGCTAAAAGGTCGCACAGGAGAACATTGGCAACCAGCTAGCCTCCATTATTCGCCTGTCGGTAATAGCAATATTCAAAAGCGTAGCCATCAAATACTAGATACGATTTATCAGCATCACATTGATTTAATGGTTATCGATGTGAGTGTTGAAGTGGCGATGCTGTGCCGAGCTGCTAGTATTCCTTACCTTTATATCAGACTTCCTGGTATTCGCGATGATACCCCGCATCTCAATGCCTTTGCTGGCGCGCTTGCTTTACTAGCGCCCTATCCTCGTCTACTAGAGGCTAGTATGACGCCCGAATGGGTAGGTAAAAAAACGCTATACCTTGATTTTATTAATACGGCGCAACGAAAAGAGCTCGCCTATAATGAGTTTATAAAAATACTGACGAAGTTAAATACTTCAAATCTAAAAGACTGGGAAGAAGATACGTCCACTATCATTACTGTTATTAAGGGCTACGGTGGACATGAGGCTATTGATATAAAATTACCCGAGTTACGCCGCCTATTACCCAACGCTTTTATCATATCACTTGGTCCTATAAACGATGATATGCGATGCTATGTTGATATTGCCGCGCAAGTGAATGATGTCACACCATTTATGCAACATAGCGACTATCTACTGATGGCCTGTGGTCTGAACGCCGTTGCGCAGGCCTATTATTATGCTACGCCGCTTGTGGTTCTACCTGATGACCGTCCGCATCAAGAGCAAGAAGTGATGGCGCAAGCATTAATAAACCAAGAACGTGCATTGAGCTGGCAGCAATTTAAAACCTTAATATCTCATAAACAATCTCATATAGATCCGAATGGACTGCCTACAAATACGGCGCAACCCGTACAACCTAAATTAATTTCAAAGTCTAGTGACGCAAACCGTGACAAAGACTGTTTATCTACTGCCCAAGAATTTATGGATAGTACGACTCAATATCCAACGACTAAAGCTTGGTTCGA
The DNA here is from genome assembly GCF_028895345.1 of Psychrobacter sp. DAB_AL62B. Classification (NCBI taxonomy): domain Bacteria; kingdom Pseudomonadati; phylum Pseudomonadota; class Gammaproteobacteria; order Moraxellales; family Moraxellaceae; genus Psychrobacter; species Psychrobacter sp. DAB_AL62B. Next base: position 392,190 of record NZ_SAXC01000001.1, on the reverse strand, counting down.
AAAGTGGTTACTCCCTAAGCTTGAGTTAAATCCTGACTACTAATAACTTCAATAATAATAAACAGTGCTCTTAAACAAACTCTCAATAATATCCAACGCATTATAAAAAAAGTAAAATAATAAAGAGGCTGTGACAACTGATGAGCATAAAACCAATTTCTGATATTAAAGCTGGTGCTGACCATGTGCCAGTAACGGTTATCACCACCTGTTACGGGCGCAATCGCCATCTTTATAATCTACTCAGCAGCCTTATGAACGGTAGCGTCCAGCCCGATGAAGTCATCATTGTCAATGACGACGCTGACCCAAAGCGGTTGGCTGAATTTTCTTTAAATATCATAAGGATTCCCACAACCATTGAAGCATCATCCAATAAATCAGATACAACTAAATTTGATATTGGGCACAATCGTAATATCGGTGCAGCGCTCGCCACTCATGACACTCTCATATTTTTAGATGTCGATTGTATAGTAGCACCAACGTTTATTGAGCAATTAAGCGCTAAGTTGCAAAAACATCCTGACTCCTTACTCATGGGTCAACCGCGCTATCTCACGCGACCTTTGTCAGATAAAGAAGGCTTAGAGTTACAAAGTGGCACGCTAACCCCCTGCTTTTTAAATGCACTGTCTGTCTATAACCCTTATCGTTATAATTTCAATGAGGTCGACTACATTGCCACATCAATAAAGCAGACGGTTATTGAGCAGACCGATGATTACGGTGCGTTTTGGAGTTTATGCTTTGCGATTAAACGCCAACAGTTTGAGCAGATAGGTGGGTTTGATACTCAATACATCGGTTATGGAGCTGAAGATACTGACTTTGCTTTTACTGCGCGGCTATTAAATATTAACTTTTATCTCACTGCCGACATTGTTTACCATCAGCAGCACAGCGTCTATCGGCCACCTCTTAATCATTTAGATAGCATTATCATCAATGCCAATCGTTTTTATGAGAAATGGCAGCACTGGCCGATGGAAGGGTGGCTTGAGCAATTTTCTAATATGGGACTTATTCGTTGGACAGCGGTACAGTCGACGCCGATAGTGGTGTTACGAAAACCTAGCGCTCATGAGATAAAGCAAGCACACTGCCCCAATGCACCCTATGTCTAAATTTTTAGTTAATGTTTAATACTGACGAATAACCTCTACTTCTTGCGGCGGCGCGCTCATTTCGCGGCGCTCAAAATCCCAGTTATGCCCGTGCCAAAAATGGGCAGTTTTGTCATTATCATTAAAACCTATCATTAATAGTCGTAGTGGTAAATCTGATTTTTGCACCAACTGTAGATGTTCTCGAGCGGCTAATAGCAATCGATATAGCAAAAACCCGGACGACGGTGCTGATGAATGAATATCGCCAAAGTAAGGGTAATCCGCAACGACCGGATGACGCTCGGACAATACTCTATGGTAGCTATCGTTCTGCAATAACTCTTGTACTATTGGTGGAATAATGAGTGTTCGGTCAGAAGTAATAGGATCATCATCAGGGTTTGGATCCTCACTTGGTAACGGAAACTGATAAGGCTGATTGCTCAGCAATATACCTAATGGTGCAGCCTTTGCCATTCTCTTCATTACAGCTACATTATTACTTCTCGGTGGCAAGCCAAAATGCAGTTTACTGTCGCCAATCTGCCGAAAAAACAATAATTTAGGCAATTTACTAATTAACAGATGATTAGCAAAAAAATCAGCGTGTATGAAGTGATTAAACAACACTAAAACATCATCAGGTTGCAACAGCTGCTCAAGTTGCGTGGTGCTAATAGATGGATTATTGGCGATAAATACTATTCTATTTTTTTGCTCTAAAGCATTTTGAATGTTAAAAGGCAAACTTGCAAAGGCAGCTTCTTCTTTACTTATTTTATTAGACACGCATTCACTCCCACCTGATAACGAATTATTTTTCTCAAGTATTGAATCATGCGTTTTAACTATGTCAGCTTGTTGAATAGACTTTGATACAATCTCATTTATACTCATTGACGAAAAGATTACATACTAAAAATATGAGTATTAAAAATAATTCTTGTAATCAACATGATCTATTCCGACAGCAAAATCACTGATTTGAAGACACAAAAATACTGTTAGACCTATTAGCATGAGGTTTTCATAAAAAGCTGCATAACTGCTTTTTATTCCCTGACGGAAGAATAAGCAATAACCAATCAAAAGACAATAAAAAATCCAATGATAGGCATTTTATTTAAACACCTAACATTGAATCACTGGCCCTAATCGTTTAAATAACCAATTAATTTCCTATCAAATACTTGTGAAAAACATAGACAGCGTACTCATCTTTTTTATGAGTTTCGCCATCTTTTTGCGAGCATTTAGAGTTCTACTGCAGCCCTTCAGCCGCTGTTTGATCTAAGTTCGGGTTTTCGTCAGTATGGTCATCTACCTCATCATTACCCATACTATCTGTAGACCCTGACTGATTCGTTGTGCCAGTTCCATCACTAGAATTAGTAGTAGAATCTGCCGCAGTATCCACATTAGTATCGTTTGTCGGTGACGGCGTACCTTCTTGGGAGGCTGTACCTGTAACTTCTGAACCTTGATTTGTTTCTATGCCATCAGCTGATTGGCCATTTGCATCTTCTTTTTCACTACTACAAGCACTCATGCCCATAATAGCGGCTAAGGACGCTATTAGAAGACCTGTACGTAATGATGCGTTTAATTCTATTCTCTTCATGTCAACGTCCTTAGGTAAAATTGAAGTAAGGTGCCAATTAGCTTCGTAGTTGGTCGAGCATATTTTGGTATTTATCTTTTTTATCAGTAATCTTACTACGTTCCTCTGTAGCATTGGGCACTGACTCTTTAGAGTCTTCTGCGTTCTTATCAAAGGTTTTTAGCTCAGCCTCTGCAGCGTCCAGAAGCCTATTAAGCATCATAGCAACCGCCTTTTCAGAAACTTCATGCGTCATACTAAAGGCTTCAGAGGTAAAATCATCTTTAAGCTTAGACGCCCATTGATAAATATTAGCTATTGTTGCACTGTGTTTGTCATCTTGATCAGATTTACTAGATGTCTCTTTATCATTAGAATCAGATTTCCCCTCTTTATCAGAGATAAAATCATCCTTAAGTTTAGACGCCCATTGGTAGATATTGGCTATCGTCATACCATGCTTATCATCTTTGTTAGATTCATCATCTTTGTTAGATTCATCATCTTTGTTAGATTCATCATCTTTGCTAGATTCATCATCTTTGCTAGATTCATCATCTTTGCTAGATTCATCGTCTTTGCTAGATTCATCGTCTTTGCTAGATTCATCACCTTTGCTAGATTCATCACCTTTGCTAGATTCAGCCTGTTTTTCCGCATTGTAATCTTCAAAGTCACCATCTTCATACATTACTGTATCGCCTTTTAAGACCTCAACACCCGTTACTCCATCATTTGAAGGCGCTTCTGTTGTATTCTCAAAAGACTCTAAAGCATTCTTGATATTATCGTTACTAGTAGGCTTACTTGACATGATTTATAATCCTTATTATTGAAGTATATCTACACTCAATGATAAGTCAGTACAATCTTATATTACGTATCTTAATGTGGATTGTTTTGTTCTAAATTGTTTAGAAATGCTGCAAAACCTCCGGTTGCCCGAGCTTGCAACCGACTACTGGTCATCACACGGACGCGATTACTCCAAATAATGGCAAATCCTTGCGCTTTAAATTTTCCGACCAAATCCACATCTTCATGACAAGCTATATGAGCGAAGCCACCCACAGCAAGATAAGCGTCACTGCTAAAGCTTAAATTTGCCCCATGAATATGATGATGTCCCATCCTATCTTGGTAATGATCGATATAATTTTCTCGAGTTTTCGGTGTCAAATGTGCCCAGCTATCAACGTCCACCACGCCGCAAATCATATCTGTCGGTTGGTGGCTAATATGTTCAATCTGCTGTGCTAACCAATCCACAGCTACAACTGAGTCAGCATCTGTACAGGCAAGCCATGTCGCACCATTTGCGATTGCATGACGAATGCCGATGTCTCTCACTTGTCCCACACATTGATAGTCACAGCACATAGCGATATCACATATATGTGATGAAGATGTTGCGAATGAGCTACCTAATACCGATTTTAGAATGCCTAACAGTGTTGAGAACTTGATTGGTCAAAATATTGATTTTGATATAGGTGCTCTTAAAGTTGCTGGCGTGACTGATGATCCCAAGTTAAATTGTACCAATGCGATGGCTAAATATCTTCTTCTCATAACAGGCTAATTTATAATTTCTTAGGTATCAATCACCTCGTTATTGAATGGGTATGATTATTACTATGTTGAATAAATTTAGTTACTGATTCAATCTCATCGGCCGTAAAAAGGTTGCTAGCAACCTTTTGTCATTTGGTATTTTATTCAAGTAATGTTGTCAATACTGGGGTTTGAAAGTTACATAAAGCGTGAAGCCAGCTCTTTCATAATCTCATTGGTGCCGCCATAAATTTTTTGTACCCGTGCATCGGCATATAGTCGAGCGATAGGATATTCCATCATATAGCCGTAACCGCCGAATAACTGCACGCATTCATCCATCACAATGCATTGCTTCTCAGTCACCCAGTATTTGATTAAGGCAGCATGTTGAACGGTAAGCTCTTTTTTAAGCAGTGCTTCGATAGCGGCATCACATAGCGCACTCGAAGCAATATAATGACTATTACATTCGGCTAATTTGAAGCGCGTATTTTGAAAGCCCCATACTGGTTTACCAAAGGCAGTACGCTCTTTAGTGTAGTCAATAGTCAAATCAAGCGCTAATTTCATAGCACCCACCCCTGCTAGGGCGACTAACAGACGTTCTTGCGGTAATTCCTGCATTAGCTGCATAAAACCCATACCTTCCACTGTACCCAATAGATTCTTTTGTGGAACACGCATGTTATTGAAGAACAGCTCAGAGGTATCTTGTGACGCCATACCGAGTTTTTTGAGTTTATTACCACGCTCAAACCCTGGGGAATTATCAGTCTCAACGACTATTAACGAAACGCCTTTTGCGCCTTCGTCTCTAGTAGTCTTACAGGCAACTATAATCAAATTACCCAATTGACCGTTAGTTATAAAGGTCTTTGAGCCATTGATAATATAATCATCACCTTCTTTTGTCGCATACGTCTTGATGTTTTGTAGATCCGAGCCAGTACCAGGTTCAGTCATAGCTATAGCACCGATTAGCTCACCAGTCGCCATTTTCGGTAACCATCTCTGCTTTTGCTCTTCAGTACCGTGATGCAGGATATAAGGTGCAACGATACCAGAGTGCAAAGACCCACCAAATCCTGACATGTTAGCTTCAGCTTGCGCGTAAATGAGCGCCGTTTCGTGACGAAAATCACCGCCTGCCCCGCCATATTCTTCTGGCATAGAGGCACATAAAAAGCCCATCTCGCCAGCTTCTAACCAAGCCTCGCGATCAAGCATGCCACTTTCACGCCATTTTTCATCGTGTTGCTCCCAACTTTTAAACAGCTTTAAAGCACTCTCGTGCAGCATCTCAATCTCTTCGTCCATCCACTGCGGTTTAAAACAGGCAATAGTCATAAGGTCTTCCTTGATAGTTTATTAATTGAGCTGATGTTAAATTTTTAAAAAGCCACAAAACGATATATATTAATTATATTAATAGTAATTATTATTACCTTTATGTATAAAATATATATTCTTTATTAGTGCTACTGTTTACCTGTATTATCTTATGAAATTAATATCATATTTGCAATGAAGTACCTTATAATGGTAATTAAAATTATCATAGGGTATTTAGTGAGAATTTTTAGAAACTACTTAGAGGTTATTTAGAAGCTAATGCTATAAAGGAGATATTAAAAATGAAAACCTCTCGGTCAAAATCGCCACCAAATGTTAAAAGTGGCACTGATAAAAAAAAGAGTAAAAATCTATCCAAAATAGATGCCCAAACTGAGCCTTTAGCTTTAGCACCATTATCCGATATGCGCCCTGCCACATTAGACAAAATAGAAAAAGCAGTGCGCCAACTTTTTGCTGGCAATGATGCCAGCGATATTACGATGATACAAATTGCAAAGGCTGCAAACGTCTCGTTGCAAACGCTATATAAATATTTTGGTGATAAGCAAACCGTACTTTATACCATTATGGATTTAGTACTAGGCAGGCTAGCAACAAGGATGATGGATCATCTGCAAGGCATTGATAGTGTGGAAGATCGTCTACGCAAAACGCTATGGGTGTGCTTAGATTTTGTAGATACTCATCCTGACGCAGTGATGGTGTTATCTAAAGTATCCATATCACGTTTTCATAACATTGCTATTTACAATAATAAAGACCTCATTAATGCTTTTTTGAGTGTGCTTCAGGATGGTCAAAAGCGAGGAGTTCTCGTCGATACGGTTCCATTAAATATTCTATTTGATGTCTTTATGGGATTTATCAGTCGCCTCGGTATTATGCAAACTATTCGTCAAGCAGACGCACCGCTCAATGCAAATTTTGACGCGCTATTTGATATATTATGGCGCTCCATGTCTAAACCTGAGGTATCAGCGCCTTAAGTCCTTATAAACGCATCTTAAAGAAAGATGGCTATCAGAGATTCGCTTTACTACTGCTAGTTAGAACCTTTGCTTAGAGCTCATTACCGCTTTTTGACTTCCTCCCCTCCCTAAAAGTGAAGGGGATTCCTACTAAAGACGGCCAAGCCCGACCGCGAGAATGTTTTTTGCTCCATTAACGTCTCTGTTATGGACAGTTTGACAAGAACTGCAAAGCCATTCTCTGATTCCAAGATCTGCTCTACCTTTCGGACTGTTTTGGCGTGAGCCGCAACACGAGCAGGTTTGGGTGGTGTACGCTTCATTGACTTCGATATAGTGGCAACCTGCGTTCGCGCATTTGTAATCCAGTTGCCGCTTAATCTCAAACCAACCCGCGTCATAGACGGATTTGGCAAGTTTGCTTGAAGTAAATGATTGTGATTTTATTTTACCAACAACAATTAAGCTGTTGGCTTTGACAAGTTTATTAGTGAATTTATGAATGAGGTCTTGGCGGGTATTTTTGATCTTGGCGTGAATAGCCTTAACCCGCTTTTTGTTGTTAGCCCGCTGAGCAATGGCCAGTTTTTCAGCATATTTATGGGTCAATTTAGTGGTTAGTACATCACCATCACTACTCACTGCTGCATCTTTGCAGCCTAAATCAATACCAGCTCGACCGTCACCACATGCTGTTTTTGGAAATTCTTTAACGGTAATACAGGCATACCAATGACCACGAGCATCTTGCACCAGCTCACAAGTATTAATGCTGTAGAGCGCTAAGTTGTAGCTGTCCCAGAGATCTATGGTGAGTTTCTGGCCTTTGGCAAGGCTGAGCTGAATGGTGGACTTTAAGCTCTTTTTACCAGTCTGTCTGGTTGCTAGGTGCTTGATGGCGGTCTTTTTAAACGGTATCCAGCCTAGACTTTTACGTTTAGCTTTAGGGTGGTTGGTACGCCAATTTAACTTGGCTTTCTTAAATTGTTTGCGGCTTTTGGCATGGGTTTCCGCCATAGCTTGCAAGGTTTGGCTATGCAAGTTTAGATATTCACCCGCACCTTTGGTGTAGTTGGCTAGGTCGTAGGCTGAAAAGAAGAGTCCTGTGCGCTGCAAGTGTTTAAAACTGAGCTCATTGACGTAATTCCAGACAAAGTTAACCGACCCAGCCAAGATATTTAGCTGATTAGCGTGTTTGTCTTTGATGCGTAGTTTGAGCGTTTTCATTAGGTAATTATGAGCTCAAAGAGTTTGGTTGACAAGGCTGTTTGAGGCTGAGCGACACTAGCTGACGCCTGATATCCATGCCCTAGAAATGACGTGGTTTTACGGCGCTTTTTGATAAAGATTCAGCAGCTTGCTCTAAGCCAAATGATAACGTAAAATTCCTGATGGGTCCGAGTCATCGCAGACCACTTGACCGCTATTGACTAAAAAAGTAACGTGCGCAAAGGTTTCTTCAAGAGCAAGACAGCGTGCAAAGCCGCGCTTATTCTTCCAGCCTAATACCGTACTTAAGCCATTTACGGTATGCCACTCAGTGAGGCTTGCTAGCAGTTTCTCTAAGCAGTGTTGGTGATGCGCTATGACTTGTTGCACTCGCTGCTCGCCATGATATAAAGGCTTATTGTGCGCAGGTAAGACTAAAGCTTTGGGGCTTATCCAGTCTAGCATATCATTTAAGCTATACAGCCAACCGGCTAGAGGGTCAGCCTCTTGGCTCATATAACTAATGCCAACAAAGGGAGTAATATGAGCAATGATTTGGTCGCCTGAGATTAAAATATCGCCTGAGGCTTTTTGTAGACAGATATGCTCTATAGAATGCCCTGATCCAGACCAAAGACTCCAAGGCGCGCCTCCTATCTGTATGGTATCACCAGACTTTACGAGGGTTACCTCAGTAGGTAGTGGCCCATAAAGCGTATCAAAAAATGATAAACCCTCCTCTAAGCCTTCCATGTCTGCTGGTGATGCATCCAACTGCTGATAAAATCGATTTAGACCCTCATAGTCTTTAGTATTACGATAGTTTTGCTCATTCAGCGCTTGACGCATTTCCTTTTCAGAAATATATAGAGGCGCAGCGCAATAGTCCTGTAGCCATCCAGCTAGCCCTATGTGATCTGGATGAGAATGGGTAACTAGAATACCCGTTACTTTGGCTTTACCCGGTAAGTTACTTAATAAGGTTTTCCAAAGCTCCTGATTTTCAGTCGATTGTGGGCCAGTATCGACAATAAACCAGCCGTCAGTATCTTCAATAAGATAGATGTTAATGTGATCAAGTTTGCCCGGTATCTTCATCCGAGTCCACAGCACCCCATCAGCGACCCTAATTAACTCACCAAAATCTGGTGGGTTAAATCTATTATTTAGTTTATTCATGCTGTTACCTGATAGCTATTGTTCAGATTTTTGATGTTAGTTAAAACAGTATTGAGAGGTATAATGAATTGAACTATTAAGCAAATAATTACTTAATAATAAATTTACTTTAAAAAAATAAGCTATAAGCCTTTAGATGAAAAGCTTATAGCTATGCCTAACTTAACGTAATTTATGAGACTTTATTTTGCGGCATAGGATAGCTTTAATCCTACAAGATAAGCATCATTGTCTTCAAATTGACCGATTTTCGTACCACTAGAAGCCAATAGACCTTCTGCATCGCCTAACATCAGATACTTAGCACCAGCAGATACTGCCCACTCAGGCGTCAAATTATATTTTGCCCCAAGGCCAACGCTATAATAGCCTTCGGTAGGTCCTAAAGGTGACACTGGATTACCAGCACCGCTATCCCAACCAATCGAACCTGATACCGCGAATTTTGGCGTTAGACGCTTACCCAATCCTACTTCAAGCATATAAGAGTCTTTATCATATTCCAACAGCCTTACTTCGTCTACAACCTTACCTTGTAAAGCATTTAAAGCGACGCCATTTTCATCTAACAAGGGCGGCGTTATATTAAAACCACTCCAAGGAACCCAGCGAGCTTTGGCGGTTAATAAGGTAGTGGGATTAAGACCGGTTTGAAAGTCAATATTTACTGATTTAGGGGTAGTAAGCTCTTTTTCCTTAGTTTGGGTGGCATCTAATCGTAGTGCGGGCGGTAATTGAGTGTTGACACCAATAATGTATGGCATAGACTCTGCATAATTCACATCATGGTCAATTTCTGAACGATAAGTAATCGCCGCTTTTAAGCCGATTTCAGGCTTAACGTAAGCTGCCCCAACCATGTAACCATAAGCCTCATTTTTTGGGATGTTAAGCGTGTAACCGTTTACAGCAGCAAGTGCTGGGTTTTTACTATTAATGGCCAATTCACCCTCAATTTTTTGTAGTACTGGGCCACCATAAATTTTGAAGTTGTTATTAGCTCCTAAATTAACGCCTAATAAGCCTGTGAAATTATCTGTACTGACATCAACTACCGTTTGTTTACGATCATTGTTTACAGCATTGATGTTAGTAAGTGAGTTGTCACCTTGGTAAAGAATTTTGGCACCCAAAGGTTGGTCATAAAATACGCCAACACTAAACCTGTCATTGATGTCAGTTTTGACACCGTAACCATAGCCTTCATACTTTTCCCCAATATCGGGTATATTGTCGCCGTTTGACTCTTTGCCTGAGATATCAGGACTAATTTGATAGGCACTGATATAAGCTATGGTACCACTAGAGCTAAAATCCTCACTCGGTTGACCCGAACGATCTAGCCCTGCAGCGCCTGCAAGTGAAGTTAAAGATAGAGCGGCAAGCGCGCAGGAAAGTTTAGATAAGTTTAAATTCGACATTTTGTGTTCTCCTTGATAGTCAGAATAAATGACATCCATTGTCATCCAGTAATTCACTGCTTTAGTACTACCTATAAAAAATCTTACCGTAAAAAAGCTATCTTTAATAAACCTCGCAGTTGAAAATCATAAACTATATTGCCACTAAGCTTCATTAGCCGCTTTTCTCAGCTCATGGCGCAGTATTTTGCCAACGGTTGATTTAGGTAACTCTGCTATAAACTCGATATGGCGTGGGCATTTATAGGCCGCCAAACTTTCTTTACAGAACGCTTTAATATCACTTTCATTCAAACTTTTATCAGATTTTACGATGTAAACTTTGATCGATTGACCTTGTAACTCGTCTTCTACACCAACTACCGAACATTCGGCTACCTTGGGATGTGCTTCGATGACGTTTTCGACTTCGTTAGGGTAAACATTAAAACCGCTAACGATAATCATGTCTTTTTTGCGGTCATAAATCTTGATAGCGCCCTGCTCATTCATAGAAGCGATATCACCTGTTTTTAAATAGCCATCTGCGGTAAAAAATTGACTACTATCCATGTTATGATAGTGTGTAATGACATTATCGCCTTTGATGCACATCTCACCAACCTCACCTATGGTAAGGATATTACCCTCATCATCACGAATATCGATATCTACTCCAGGTAGAGGCAAGCCGACGTTACCACTGTACTCAGTACCATCGAATGGATTAGCGGTCCCAACCCCAAGCGTCTCTGACATCCCCCAACCTTCAAGGATAGGTAAGCCGGTGACTTCAAGCCAGCGCTTAGCAGTTTCGGGTGTCGCAGCCATACCGCCTACTAAGGTCAATTTGCATTCAGAAAAGTCCAACTTCCTAAATTCAGCATTATTCACTAAGGCTTGAAACAAGGTGTTAACGCCAGGCAATAGATGGAAAGGACGCTTGGCTAATATTTTGACAAATCCAGGGATATCACGTGGATTTGTGATTAAGGTTAGATGTTGCCCCACACTTAATCCTACCATCGAGCAAATAAAGGCATAGATATGATAAAGCGGCAAAGCAATAATGCTGTGCATCTGCGTATTAGCAGACATATTGGCATAAACAGGTTTGAACCATTCAATGAACTGGTAAGTGGCTATCGCAACATTTCGATTAGTGATTAAAATACCTTTAGCCACACCAGTAGTGCCGCCGGTATATTGCAACATCAGCAAGTCATCGGCTTCTGCAGTAGGTCGAGAATAGGGTAAGCTTTTGGCTTGTTTTAAGACAGATTTATAGCTAATTACCTTATAACTAGGATTGGGTTTTAACTCGTAGCTTGGAATTGCTTTTTTTACATATTTTGCGGCGATATCTACGAGTGTACCTTTTGCAGATCCGAGCATATCCCCTATTTTACTAATGACCACGGTTTTGACTGGTGTCTCTTTAACTATTTTTTCGAGTGTATTACAGAAGGGTTCTAAGATAAATATTGCTGACGCATTAGAATCAACCAATTGGTGCTTTAGTTCACGGGGACTGTATAGTGGGTTAATTAAGGTCGTTACCATGCCCGCACGAATTACTCCTATGACAACAGGTAGGTATTGATTGACATTAGGCATCATAATCCCTATAACTGACCCCTTCGCTAGTCCTAGACTTTGAATCCAAGCGGCAATAGTTAATGATATTTTGTCAATTTGCCCATAGGTGTAAGTGACTCCCATATTAGTAATAAAATCTTGATTGGCATATTCAGATAGTTTGTCATCGAAGATGTCAATAATTGTATTATGTAACGGCGCTATCTGTGCTTCTACTCCGCTGGGGTAACTCTGTGTCCAAAACTTATCCATAACTTACCTTCCTTGGTAATTAATTTAAAAATAGATAATGTTAAAGCTGGGTATATAAAAGCTAGTCTTTGATATCTTGCCAGCCTAGGGTCGTGTGATGCTGGTCTTGATGAGCAAATAACGGGTGTGCTTTGGCCTCCTCAAGTGTCAGCACTGGAGTCACGCAGACATCTGCTGATTCAAAAGCTTGCTGCCAGATTTCAAGCGGCTGGCTAGCAAAGGTTTCAGCAATAGTTTTAGCCGCCTCTTTACTAGCTGGCGTGTTTGGCATAACACCCATTTGCCAGTGTGCGGTTTTTAAGTCCGGTAGTTGCAATACCTCACATAACCCCTGCCAGAATTTCAACTCTAACGAGCCGACCGCCATATAACGACCGTCTGAGGTTTGATATAGGCGATAACAAGGCAATAGCCCACCTAAGAAGTCATAGTGCGGCGGCGGATTTTGACCGGAGAAGCTTTTGACTAGCGTTCCTGTCGCTTTGGGCATGATCATATGATTATATAAACTATGGGTCATACTTACCGCGACATGCCGTCCTTTGCCGGTGCGCTGGGCGGCGAATACAGCAGCGAGTAAGGCTATTACCGCGGTATCACTACCACCGGCCAAATCTGCAAACTGCACATTGGGCATGGCTTGCTCACCCTTTGCTGTCCGTAACTGGTCAAGCACCCCACTCATCGCCATAAAGTTGATATCATGACCGGCTTTGTCAGCCCACCCATGCTTAATGTCACTATTTTCTGCTGCTAGTCCATACCCCGTAATTGATACCATGACCAATTTAGGGTTTATAGCATGAATGGTTTTGGCATCTAATCCCATACCTTCTAGTACGCCTGGGCGAAAGCTATCGAGCATGACATCAGCATCTGCAATATGAGCTTTGATAGATTCGATACCTTTTGGATCTCGAAAGTCTATTTTCTCAATAGTTTTTCCGTGGTTTAAGGCTTCGAACAATCCACCCAAAGCGCGAGCAGGGTCACCATTTTTTGGCTCAATCTTTGTGATCTCTGCACCTAAATCAGCAAGCAAACGTGTCGCAAAAGGCCCAGGTAGATTGCGGGTCAAATCAATGACTCGCAATCCTTGTAAGCAGTCGCTCATTTGACTAATAGCTGATGATGTATTTGAAATATCATTATTAGCCATCAACAAACTCCTCGTCTTTTTCAGCCATCTTCACCAAGATGTTTGCAGGCTCAAAACGCTCGCCATATTGCTCTGCTAGCTCACGGCTGCGGGCTACAAACTTATCTACGCCCATAGAGTTAATAAATTGTAAGGTACCACCTTGATGCGGGGAAAATCCCCAGCCAAAGATAGAACCGATATTGGTATCAGCCACAGAACGCACCACATTTTCCTCATAGCACTTAGCGGACTCATTGGCCTGAATAAACATCAAACGATCGACTAAATCTTGTTGCGAAGGTTGTTCTGCTGTGGTTGGATAAAGCGTAGTCAGCTCGGACCATAAGTGCTTATCACCCTTTTCTGGATAGTCATAAAAGCCTTTGCCGTTCTTTTTACCTTCACGATCATGCTCATTGACAAAGGTATTGAGAATATCATAGGAGGGAGGCATGTCCATCGTTCTGCCTTCAGCTTCCATATCCTTCTGTTGCTGTTCGATGACATGCAAGGCTAGACTCAATGACACTTCATCTTGTAGCGCTAATGGTGGCATTGGCATACCTGTTTTCATGCCAGCAACTTCGATACTACGTGGATGCACGCCCTCGCCCAACATTGCTACGCCTTCTGACACATAAGTGCCAAAGACCCGCGAAGTATAAAACCCGCGACTATCATTGACAACGATAGGCGTTTTACCTATTTGCACTACATAGTCAAAAGCTCTGGCTAAAGTTTCATCATCGGTTTTTTCGCCAACAATAATCTCAACCAGTGGCATTTTATCGACTGGTGAGAAGAAATGTAGCCCAATAAATTGCTGCGGACGTTTGCTTGCTTCAGCTAATCCCGTTATCGGTAAGGTTGAAGTGTTGGATGCATAGACGGCTGATTCAGGAATGACCGCTTCAGATTGCTGCGTACATTTTGCCTTGATTTCACGGTTTTCAAACACCGCTTCAATAATCAGGTCGCAGTCTGCCAAATCATCATAAGAAACGGTTGGCTTAATACGCTCTAGTAGTGCCTGCTTTTTATCTTCGGTAGAGCGTTTACGACTGATCGCTTTATCTAAGATATTAGTAGAGTAAGCTTTACCTTTTTCAGCACCGGCTATTTCGGTATCTAATAGCACAACGTTTATACCTGCTTTGGCAGTGACATAAGCGATCCCTGCACCCATCATGCCGGCACCGAGAATACCGACCTTCTTAGTTTTATAGCGCTCAAAGCCGTCTGGACGTGACTGGCCTTTTTTGATGCTATTAAGCTGAGTCCAAAGGGTACCGATCATATTTTTAGATTCAGCAGACAGCACACAAGCGACAAAGAATCGTGATTCGATCTTTAATCCAGTATCTATATCGACGATACAGCCTTCAAAGACACTGGACATGATATGGGTGATCGCTGGATAGTTGCCATGTGACTTTTGATTGGCCATAGCAGGAGCGATAGAGAATACTTGCACCACTTTAGGATGCATGCTATTACCGCCAGGAATTTTGAAGCCTTTTTTGTCCCAAGGTTGCTGTACTTTCGGGTTGGCTTTGATCCACTCTTTTGCCTGCACTAACATGTCATCGTTATCAGTAGCGGTAGCATCAATAAGACCAATGTCCATTGCTGCTTTAGGACGTAGCTCTAATCCTTGCGTCATTAGCTCAAGAGCTTTTTGAATACCAACTAATCTAGGTAGACGCTGAGTACCACCGCCACCTGGCAACAATCCTAATTTGACTTCAGGCAAACCCAGTTTAGTTTTAGGACTATCAATTGCTATGCGATAATGACACGCCAAGGCAATCTCCAAACCACCACCTAGAGCCGTTCCTGTCATGGCAGCAACTACTGGCTTACCTGAAGTTTCAAGTTTACGCAGGCTACTTTTTAAATCCTCGACCAAATCAAAGGCTTGTTCAGCCGTTTCTATTTTAGAGAGTTGATCAATATCTGCACCAACGACAAAGGTGTCTTTTGCCGACGTCAGGATTAAGCCTTTAGCAGACTCATCACTGATAAAGCTTTCAGTCAAGGCGGAAAAAGCGTCTGTAAAACCATCACCGATGACATTCATTTTGCGATCGCTTTGATCGATAGTTACGGTGATAATGCCGTCATCGTCACGCTGCGCTGAAAAATTTGTTAGCTTATTTATAGCATCGATGCTGTCTATAGCGCTACTTGCTGTATTTGTAGTCATTTTTTATCCTTTAAATGATCTCAAAGTCATCATTTTTTATTCAATAAATAGCGGTTTTATACCCGCTCAATAATAGTCGCAATACCCATGCCACCACCTACGCACAGAGTAATCATCGCCGTTTTGAGGTCACGGCGCTCTAGCTCATCAAGCACGGTAGTCATAAGCATAGCGCCCGTTGCACCTAGCGGATGACCCATGGCGATAGCTCCACCATTGACGTTGACGATATCTAGAGAGATGCCAAAGTCATTAGCGGTATTCAGTGGTACGACAGCAAAAGCTTCGTTAATTTCCCAAAGATCGATATCTGAGGCTTTCATCCCAGCTTTATCTAATGCTTTTTGGCAGGCAGGCGTAGGACCCGTTAGCATAATGGCCGGTTCTGAACCTATGACTGCAGCCATAGTGATTTTGGCACGCGGTTTGAGACCGGCTTTTTTGCCAGCAGCAGCGCTACCGACTAAACATAATGCCGCACCGTCAACGATACCTGAAGAGTTTCCAGCATGATGGACGTGGTTTACTTTTTCAATGGTAGTGTATTTATCCAAGATAACGCTATTGAAACCCATCTGACCTGGCATAATAAACGAGGGATTCAATCCTGCTAAAGTCTCCACCGTAGTACTCGGACGGATAGTCTCATCTTTATCTAGTAGCAGCATGCCATTGAGGTCTTTAACAGGAACTACTGATTTATCAAAGTAGCCTTTTTCCCAAGCATTAGCAGCGCGGCGATGTGATTCAGTGGCGAATTCATCGACATCAGTTCGACTAAAACCTTTGAGCGTTGCAATAGTATCAGCACCTACTCCTTGTGGTACAAAGGCAGTCGCTGCGTTGACTCGCGGATCCATGTACCAAGCACCGCCGTCTGATCCCATTGGGACACGGCTCATGGATTCGACGCCACCAGCCACTACCATCTCTTCCATACCAGACATAACTTTAGCGGCAGCCAGATTAATGGACTCAAGCCCTGAAGCACAATATCTAGAAAGCGTTACGCCAGCAACGCTTTGATCCCAACCCGCATCGAGTACTGCAATGCGAGCAATATCAGCCCCTTGTTCGCCAACTGGCGTAACGCAGCCTAATACAACATCATCGACTAAGCTAGTGTCTAAACCATGACGCTGCTCCATTTCCTGTAATAAACCACGAACTAGCCATATGGGTGAAGCTTGGTATAGAGAGCCATCTTTTTTGCCCTTACCACGCGGCGTACGAATACTGTCATAGATGTAAGCGGTCTCAGTCATAAAAAAATCCTTTTTTTCTTAAAATGGGTAGTAAATATCAAATTAACAACTAAATTTATTATAAAATAGAATCTTACTAATAATGCTAGCTTTACTCTATCTTAATTCTAGCTATAAGTTTACATAAAGCGCGCCGCAAGTTCTTTCATGATCTCATTGGTGCCGCCATATATCTTTTGTACCCGAGCATCGGCATACAGACGCGCAATAGGATACTCTTTCATATAACCATAACCCCCAAACAGTTGCACACACTCATCTATCACATCACACTGCTTTTCAGTGACCCAGTATTTAATTAGTGAGGCATGAGGAATAGAGAGCCTTTTCTCCATGATGGCATCTATCGCCAAATCACACATACTATGCGCGGCTAAATAATTAGCGTAGCATTCTGCCATTTTAAATTTGGTATTTTGAAATTTCCAAATAGGTTTGCCAAAAGCTTCACGTTGTTTGACATAATCAAGAGTAATATTAATAGCCAGCTTCATAGCCCCAATGCCTGTTAGCGCAATAATTAAGCGCTCACGAGGGAGCTCTTGCATCATCTGAATAAAACCCATCCCTTCTATTGGGCCTAAAAGATTCTTTTGCGGCACACGCATATTGCTAAAGAAAAGCTCTGAAGTATCCTGAGAAGGTAGGCCAACTTTATCCAAATTACGACCACGCTCAAATCCTTCTAGGTTGTCGGTCTCTACTATAATAAGCGAGACACCTTGAGCGCCTTTATCACGATCCGTTTTACACGCGAGCAGAATTAGATTGGCATGCTGACCATTGGTGATAAAAGTTTTTGAGCCATTAATGATGTAGTCATCGCCATCTTTTACCGCATAAGTTTTGAGCGCTTGTAAATCAGAGCCTGTACCCGGTTCAGTCATCGCGATAGCTGCGATATATTCACCGCTAGCCATTTTCGGTAACCACTCTTTCTTCTGCTCTTCGGTAGCATGATTTAAAAGGTAAGGAGCGACGATACCTGAGTGCACAATCCCCCCAAAACCTGACTGATTAGATTCTGCTTGGGCATAAATAATCGCTACTTCATCACGAAAATCGCCACCACCACCACCATACTCTTCAGGCATTGAGGCACACAAAAAACCGTTTTCGCCTGCTTCATTCCAAGCCTCACGGTCGATCATGCCATTTTTTCGCCATTGTTCGTCTTTTGGTTCCCAACCTTTGAACATTTTGAGCGCATTCTCGTATACCATTTTGCGCTCTTCAGTCATCCAGTTTGGGGCTAAGTTCTCAATACTCATAGTGTCTTTCCTTGACGAGGTTATAGAGTGATAGTTAAGTGATTTGAAACTTGCATATAAAATCTAATAATAAATATTATAATAGTAATTATAATTACCGTAAAATAAATGTTAGTTATCGTTTTTAAGCGTTTGATATTATGATATATACTAGGATAGTAAATATTCTATTGCAACCAACATTTTTGTAATAGTAATTATAATTACTATTACGGTTTAGTAGTGTATCAGAAAGTATGCTGAGGAAATAAAAGGAGGGTGACAGTCAAAGCAAAACGATTATCTGAGATAATGAAGACACAAATAGATATTAGCTACCCCGACTGTCACAGTTCCAGTTTTTTCAATCAACAATATATAAAGCTATGGCAAGCAGAACTACCGGTGTAAAGACTGCAAGCGTCAATTTATTGGCGACCATGCGTTAACCTACCAAAGTTGTCACTCTAGAATAGAGGATAAAATACGGCTGATGACGGTTTGACCCCTGCCGTCAAAACCGTAGAAACAAACTTGGGCGGTTTTAGTTACGCAGCCTATGACTAATCATCTTCCTCCTACATTGGAGAGCCATAAGCTAGTGTCCTTTCTCTACTACTCTCACCGAGATATAGCCCGAGCTCAAGCAAAGAACGCACATACTGCCATTACTGACATTTACTTAACTGAGCTGGTGCTCGATAGTTTGATTGGTTTGGCCAATAGTCAGGGTCATGAAATAAGTGATATGGAGAGCCTATATGAGTTTAGTGAAATGGCACGTGTACCGACGCATTTAAGCTTTGGTAAACATAAGGGTGAGGCTATTGTAGATTTAGCCACATTAAAGACAGTCGTAACACCAATTTAACGGGTGAAGCACTGCGGGCACATATGGAAAAACGCTGATGGCAAGGCAGTGACAATGCTAAGCAAGCGGTTCATATGCAATTGGCGCACAACTACACCAAATTACATCAAGGTAAAGCCAAACCAGATCTGCAAGGTGTGCTTGAGTTTATGCGTTTATTGAATACCTCACAGCGTCTGTATAATCAGATTTATTTATCTAAAGCCAGTCAAGCTGAAAAGAATGAATTGGGTTTAGGTGCGTTTAATCAGAAAAACCTAAGTCGTCCAGATATGCTGTATGTACTCAGCTCTAAAATAATCGGCTATGACTTAAAGGCAATGTTCGCGCTATATGGTCTACCTACCACCGAAACTGCACAGGCTTCTATTGCGCTGCTGAAGTCACCTGAAGCACCATTGAATTTTTATACTCAGCCTGTAAATCGCGCTAATCATTTAAACGAAGGCACTTGGGTAACGCTGCCAACTACAGGGCCAATTGACAACTATCCAAATTAAATCTTGTTTTTAATACGCTAGACAAAAAAAGCCACTTTCATTCAATGAAAGTGGCTTTCTTATTAACAGAGTATGGGTAGTGTCCCTATTTTTGCTTGAGTTAATGAGTAGACAATCAATATGCCGAAGGAATCACGGTTATCATCAGATATCAGCAGTATATTTTGCTTCTGTCACCGAAACCTTCTCTCAAGAAAGTCGGTCTGAGGTAATCTCCGGGCTGCTCACTATCGACTATCTCTTTATTCTGCTTAGAGTAAAAGCGGAAATTGATAGACTCCCGCATATATCAATGTGCCAATCAGCACACAGACAACACTGAGCCAAACAAGATAAATATGACAGGGTAACCAATCTATTTGCCAGTTAACTTTACTCCTCACGCTCAACCACTCTGTTACGCTAATCGCTAGCGTGAGCCATAACGTACCTACTAAATAACCTCCCAGTACATCACTCAAATAGTGCTCATTTAGTACGATTCTGCTTAACCCTATCATTATAGCGAAAAAGACGGCAATCACCGCTATACGGACTTGTCGGATAAAGCTGTGGCTAAAACGGATAGCCATGTAGGCAATAAACCCATATAACGCAACCGTAACCGTCGCATGTCCACTTGGAAAGGAGTTTGTCTGTTCAAACAGTAAAATATCTGCTGGTCGGGCGCGCTGAAACAACAGTTTACTGAGGAAGGTAAATACCGTACTTCCTAAAGTAGCTATTAGTAATCCAATGACTATATAGCGTTGGCGAATCACCCAGCAGAATATACAGGTTAAAAGTGCCACTAAGCATGTAATGGGCGTAGAGCCCAAACTGGTAATGAAAATAAAGAAATTTACGACTGATGATTCGCTCAGTAGAGCCATCTGGTGTGACACAAAGTAGTCTATTGCCACGATAGAGTCTGACGTGACGACATCTTCAACCAATCCAAGAAACAACGCCAACGTATAGCCCATGACTAGCAACAGAAACGTCAGAGGTAAGCCATAAAAATGCTGGATATGAAGTCTTTGCCAAAACAAATGATATAGTTTTGGGTAATCATTTTTTAATACGATCAGTCGTTTGCTTAGGCCAATAGACTTGTCAAATGACAGCCAATAACGCATTACGTGAGCAAGTAATTTCTTGCCATAATGAATAACGCAGTATTGCAGAATCCATAAAAAAATAATCACTAATAAAACCAAACCACTTAAGATAACTAACTGCTGGTTGGTTTGAATGACAGTGAACATGAATAAGAACCCTCTTTTAGGGACATTTTTTGTAGATATATAGTCGATCTACTATCAAAAAACACAGTGCTACTGGGATAAGTTTTGCGCTGCCTCTGTCTGACGAAGAGCACAGCAAGCAAGGAAAATTTATCCCAGTAGCGCGTTATAATATTTGACCTTATTTTATTTAGGACTGGCTATAGAGTTTTTAGGCCAGTATAAACGATAGACGCAGCTTATCCGTTCATCTCAACTGTATTGGCCTACGACATGCTTTAAATTAAGCCATGGCATAGATTACGCTATAAGGAATACAAAAAGCGGTATTTTCTTTGATAGGTTTAAAGCAGTGTAAAACCTTGGAGAAATCAGGAACCTTCTTTTTATGAAGATTGTCCATTTCAATTTTAGTCAACTTCTTCAGAGTGCGTGAGTTAAGTTTTATGATCTCTGCTGGTTTGTCATTGATACTGATAGTTTCTTCTAGATCAAGCGTTTCTCCATTATCACCAAATCTAAAACTAGCATTATTGATCGTTGAGACTGTTTTATTAGAGGCTGTTATAAAATTAAGCTGCTGAACAAAGTAAACCATACTAGCGCCTGTGTTACCTTCAAAGCGACAGGGTGTTTTTGTCAGCACTTTTTTATTGGTCAGCGACACTGTAGTGCAAATTGTATCGCCCTCCACTTCAGCGACCATCGCCATTGCATTAACAGATCCTAAGAGCATAGGAAAAATAATAAGCAGTTGTTTAGTAGTCATGTGAGCAGCCTTTATTAGTCTTTAAAGTATCAAATACCATATAAAATCCGTTATCAATCACGCATTTTATTCAGTCTTCTTAACGTCTTCTTAACAGAGTAATTGCTATCTTAAAAAATGAAACCTTCCTTCATTCTATTAAGAAGTGCGTGTATGTCAAAACACTTAGTTGCTGAGCCAGCCGTTGCAGAAACCAATAATATAAGCCTTTCCAAAAATAATACTGCAACCAGCGATAAAAGCATACTCTATAATTTTGAAGTCAATATGACTTATCTTATTATCGTCGTTGTACTATATCTCGTTGCTACTGCAAATATGAGCTTCTTTAAGCAAGTACTCACTATTTATACATTTGCTAATAACATTGGCTTTATAGCTTCTCTTAGCGGCTTACTATTTGGACTGATGTGGTTGTTGTTTCAGCTATTGTGTTATCGGCCTACGGCAAAAGTAGTACTGATTACCATGGTGCTAATTGCCGCAGTATGTGGTTACTTCACTGATGCCTATGGAACGATATTTGACCGTAATATGTTGATTAACAGCTTGCAGACTGACCAAGCAGAAGCGATGGGATTGATGGCACCAAGCTTTGTTATTCGGCTGCTGTTATTAGGTGTGCTACCAGCTTTTGTTATCGGTAAAATCCGTATAAAGCGCCTCTCTGTACGTCGATCAATATTGCAAAAGCTAGTTACTTTAATAACGTCTATTGCAATAATAGCAGTCTGCCTATTACCATTTGGAGATCAATATGCCAGCTTTTTTCGCCAGCATAAGCTAGTGCGTAGTTATACCAATCCCATTACCCCTGTTTATTCTGTCATCAAACTTGGTACCGATTATGTCGATGAGCTACGCCGCCCTGATACCTTGCTACTGCATGCGACAGATGCGAAACGTACAGCACCTGTCGGTAGTACAACAAAACCTAAGCTGATGGTATTCGTAGTCGGTGAAACGGTTCGCGCTGACCATATTGGCTTAAATGGCTATAAGCGCGATACGATGCCACTGCTTGCCAGCCAGCCAGATATTTATAGCTTTAAGAATGCGACTTCTTGCGGCACCTCTACCGCTTATTCAGTACCTTGTATGTTTAGTTACTCTAATAGAGAAAACTACGACGTTGATACTGCGGAGTATAATGAAAACGTGCTAGATACGCTCAATAAGCAAGGCGTCAATGTCATTTGGCGGGATAATAACTCTAGCTCTAAAGGCGTGGCAGACCGCGTGACTGTTGAAGATTATAAAACGCCTGAGGTAAATCCAAATTGTGATGTTGAGTGTCGCGATATTGGCATGCTTAATGATTTTGATACGCTAGTCAAATCAGCGGCTAAGCCAAAGGATACACTCATTTTACTACATCAAATGGGCAATCATGGTCCTGCTTATTATAAGCGCTACCCCAAAGAGTTTGAAGAATATAAGCCAGTCTGTATGACCAATGAACTGTCCAAATGCGATGATCAGTCGGTTATTAACGGTTATGACAATGCGATTCGCTATACCGACTACTTCTTAAATGCCGTCATAGATACGCTAAAACCCTACGAGCAAGACTATGATGTGGTGATGGTATATATTAGTGATCATGGAGAAAGTTTGGGTGAAAACAATGTGTATTTACATGGTCTACCGTACGGTATTGCACCAAATGCTCAAAAGCAGGTACCAGTCATTATCTGGTCTCCTAGTAGCAACAGCATCGATAACAATAGCCTCTCTAGTATGATCAAGCAGCCAGTTTCGCATGACTTTATTACGCCAACCCTGCTAAGCTTCTTTAATATTACGAGTAAAGAAGTGGCGTCAGAACCTACTTTTTTCCAGACTACCCATTAAATTACTTTTTATCCGCCTCACGCTTTTTATAGAGTAGTAGCCATTATGTATAAAATACTTATCATTGAAGACAATCCTGATATCGTGGCAAATATCTATGCTTTTTTTGAACCAAAGGGCTTTGTGCTGGATAATGCCCATAATGGACTTAGTGGCTTGGCACTGGCAGCAAGTAATCGTTACGACGTTATACTGTTAGACGTGATGCTTCCCGGTATGGACGGTACCAAACTGTGCAAAACGCTCAGAGAAGAGCTGCATGATAAGACACCTGTATTAATGCTGACTGCGCGTGACACTGTTTTGGATAAAGTAGCAGGATTTGATAGCGGTGCTGATGATTATTTGGTCAAGCCTTTCTCATTGGTTGAATTGGAAGCACGTATCAAAGCGCTGATACGCCGCCATCAGGATGAACATTTTCAGCACAGTATTGAAGTTGGTAAGCTGTCTTTAAATACTGAGGAACATAGCATCGAACGAGAAAATAAACTGCTAAAACTCACCCCAACAGGATTCAAAATCTTACATACCTTAATGAGTGCCTCGCCTCGGGTCGTTAGTAAAACCGAGCTTGAGGAAAAAGTATGGGGACAGGATGTGCCAAGTAGTGATGCCCTTCGCACCCATTTGCATAGTGTGCGTGCACAAGTTGATAAACCGTTCGATAAAACTATGATAGTAACGATGCCTGGTGTTGGTTACCAAATTATTGATCCAGACAAGGTGTAAAGCTTCATAATAAGATTTAAATACAAAACGCTATAATGAGGAATCGTATCTGTATTTCTTCTTACTCTATCTACTACCCTACACTGCTAAGTAAATGCCATGTTCAATATAGACTCAATCGCTAATAAGTTTCGCATCTCCTATTTCTTATTTGCCTTGCTGCTCTGCACAACTTTCGTCAGTATTTTTATGTATGCTGAAGTCAGAATAGAGCAAGAGTTAGTCAAAGCTCGTCTTCTACAACAGTTAGAGCTTAGTCAAGAAAAAGAAGGTGAGCAGACGGTTTATACTGCCAATCCGGGTATTAAAATTTATCACTACGATATGGCACCAGCAAACTTACAGGCTTTAGCGACCGAAACAGTACAAGAAATACCAGTGATGGTAAACAATCAAGCTGGCAATTTTGAGACCAATTTACACTTTTTCGCCTATCAACAAAACAAAAAAGCTTATATTTTGACCTACTTAGAAGACGACGAAATGGTGATGGAAAACTATCCTGTTTTGGCAATATTTGAGCATCTAGAAGATATATTTGCGGATGCACTAAAAATTGCGGTCGTTTTGAGTTTGCTAATCGCCGCCATATTTTCACATTTATCTGCTAAGCAAATCACCAAGCCACTATTAGATTTAAAGCAAGCAGTGGAAACAGATCATCAAAACTTAACCGAATTAACCCATCTACCGTCAGAAGTTGGGGTGTTAGCGAGGGCAATTGATGAAAAAAACCATAAACTAGAGCAATATCTAAAACGCGAGCAACTATTCACAGGAGATGTCAGTCATGAGTTGCGCACACCGTTGACCATTATTATGGGCGCATCTGAGGTATTAGCCTCACAACTTGAAGACAACAGTCGCTTGAGCGAATTCGCCAACCGTATTAGCACTACCGCTAAAGAAACCTCTGAAATTATCAGTGCCTTATTACTCTTATCGCGCGCTCCTGAGCAACTGGACACACCACAAACGTCTATCAACACCATCGCCCTTAATGAAGTGTCACGCTTAAAATATTTGCTCCGCCATAAACCGGTAAATTGCAAAGTAGTCGCTGATGAAGATTATGTGGCTTATGTAAGACCTGAACTGTTAAAAATGGCATTGGGAAACTTAATAAAAAACGCCTTTCAGTACACCGATGATGGCGAAGTCATTATAACCATCGATAGTGAAAAAATCACAGTATCTGATACGGGTCTTGGCATTCCGGAGATTATGATGCCGCTACTCTATGAGAGGTTTGAGCGTCTGAAAGAGGTAAATACAGGCGATCAGGTAGAGGGAACTGGTTTGGGTCTAAGCATCGTGCAACGAATCATGGCTCATATGGATTGGCAGTTAACCCACCAAGCGAATAAAACCGGTGGTAGTACGTTTAGTATTTATTATAATAAATAATGTATATGAGTCTTTACTGTATTTCATACATCAACAAGTCAATATTGTCTTAACGTTTTCTTAATACTCACTGTCTTATACTGGTTTTATAAGAACGGTATGCTGATTTTTTAGTTGTTTTTTAAACTATTCAAAATCTACAGCATAACTCACTATTAATGAACATTAAGAATTCAATATGAATACAGTCAACTCTGAACCAAAAAATCAAGCCATAGCTACTCAGCTGCTTGCACCCGATAGTTATGCGAATAAGGCCAAAGGAAATAAAGGTCTTTCTCGTATTGTTAAAGCAGCGGGTTATTCTTTAGATGGTTTTAAAGCCGCTTACAAGTATGAGGCCGCTTTTAGACAAGTTTTTTGGCTCAATCTGATATTGTTTATTGCCATTTCCTTCACTCCCTTTGTTATCAACATAAAAATGATGCTAATGATCGCCTCTTTTTTATCGCTTATCGTCGAGCTTTTTAATACGGGTCTTGAAGCCAGCGTTGATCATACGTCAATGGATCAACACCCACTCGCCAAAATAGCCAAAGATGTGGGTTCTGCTGCACAATTTTTGGCGTTATTACTTTTGTTTATCTTATGGGTAATGGCGTTATTGAACCTTTTATATTGAGTAATACTTGGATATTTTTGACTTAATATATGTTAAAAGGTGACTCAATGACTTTAGCAAAAAATTTCACTGATTGGTTATGGCTCAAGCTACTTTGCTTAACCATTATCGCGACACTGATATTTGAGCATAGCCAATTAGACGTTCGTATTAGTGAGCTTTTCTATTCCAATGGACATTGGTCATTAGAAAAAGGCGCACAGCCTTATGCGTTTATCTTTTATGATTTTCCTAAATTACTCTTAATCTTGCTAGCTATTTATTTATTGACCGTTTTAATTCTCAAATATAGACAGCATTCGAACGCTACTTTTTCAATTAACACACCTAGATTCGATAGATTTCTTATACCTTTATCTGTTCGTGAGATAAGCTATCTGTTAATCGTCTTAATAGTTGTGCCTACGGTTATCGCAACGCTCAAGAGCTTCACCCACGTTAGTTGTCCAAATAACTTATCTCTATTCAATGGCGATCTACCCTATCTTAACCTCTGGCAAAACATCGTAGCCATGACACCAGCCAAATGCTTTCCAGCGGCTCATGCCAGCGCAGGGTTTTCTTTATATGGATTGGCATTTTTACCGACACTACAAAAACACCGCTATAAAATTTTTGCAATAGTCACTATCTTAGGATGGACGATGGGACTGTATAAAATGCTCTTTGGCGACCACTTTTTTAGTCATACTTTAGTATCTATGCTGCTGTCATGGACGCTAGCTTGCGCACTCGCAAGTATTCTTTTCAAAAGAGCTGCAACTAAGGGTGTAACATTATAGGCTACACTGCTATGTTTTAATTCATATCGACATCGTTTGAGGGTATCTATGCACCATTCTATTCATGACGAAGCGCATTTAAGTAACCGCAATCATTGGCTCAGGGCGGCAGTACTTGGTGCAAACGATGGTTTAATTTCAACTGCCAGCTTACTGGTCGGTGTCGCTGCGGCAAGCCCCAGTAGTCAGACATTACTACTAACAGGCATGGCAGCATTAACTGCAGGCGCGTTATCAATGGCGGCTGGCGAGTATATTTCAGTATCGTCACAAGCAGATACTGAAAAAGCGGATCTCGATAAAGAGCAGCATGAACTGACTCACAATGCTGAGCGCGAGCTTTTTGAGCTGACTAAAATCTATGAAACACGTGGACTTGATCATGTCTTAGCGCATCAAGTGGCTGTAGCCTTGACTGAGCATGATGCGCTTGAGGCACACGCCCGAGATGAGATTGGTTTGACAGATCTTAGTCAAGCTAAGCCCATTCATGCCTCAGTTGCTTCAGGATTATCATTCATTGTTGGTGCGATATTACCGATTATTGGTATTCTGCTGTTGCCAGCACAAACGCTGGTTTGGTCACTGGCTTCGTTGACTATAGTAGGCTTAGCGCTACTTGGAATAATATCAGCGCGCTTGGGCGGCGCTCCTGTCATTCCTGCTACTGCTAGAGTATTAATTTGGGGTGTGCTAGCGATGGTTGCAACATCATTAATTGGACGATTATTTGGTGTGGCGGTTTAGAGCATAATCTATCGTTAAAAACATTATTTTGCCTTCACATTATCTATCACATTAGCCAGCATCTTAACGCTATCTTAACGTCAAGCTAAGTTATGATGATAGAGATAGAAATGTGTGGTGTATTGGCTCATTATTTAAAAAATCACATTCGTTATTTAGCAAGGTATTACAATCAGTCAAATAAGCGAATGAGTGTTGGTCATCATTATTGCTTGGTTTATGATGTCGGTTGTCTGCCCGACGTCATATAAATAACATTTAATCGAAAACGTAATTTTTTATCTGCTGATTATAATAATCTTTGTATTAATCTTAAAACCTTCATCTAAATAAAACAGTGCTAGTAAAGTTTTAAAAAGCGTGTCATAAGTAAGATCACACAACAAAGGAATGTTGTTATGAGTCAGTTTTTATTTGACCCAGCAGTATTACGTTACTGCCAGCTATTAGGGACGCTATTATTGCTTGCAAGTTGTATGGCTAGCAGTCACGCAGCCACCTATAAAATTGAGCCTGACCATTCCAACGTACGCTTCGCTATTGACCACCTCAAAACCTCTGCCACCACTGGCGGCTTCTATAACGTGACGGGACTACTACAGTATGATCCGAGCGCAAAAACGGGCGACATCTCCCTTATTATTCCCATAAAATCTTTAAATACCGGCAATAAAGTGTTTAATCTTAAACTGATGGGCCCTGATTTTTTTAATATGGAACAGTTCCCATTGGCTCATTTTGAATCCACCAAATGGCATTTTACCTCTGACAAAGAAAACCCAACGGTCACACGAGTGGATGGCAAACTAACTTTAAACGGTCAGACCCATCCTATTAGTTTACTGGCGACCAAATTTAATTGCTACTTGAGCTCCCCACTTAAGAAGAACGTCTGTGGAGGCAATTTTACCGCCACCATTGACCGTACTCAGTGGAATATCAAAAAATATGTCTTATTCGGCATGACTAAAAATTTGACTTTAAATATTCAGGTCGAAGCTGCCAAACAGTAATCTTCTTGAGCGTTGATAAATCATCAGCATGTAATTCAACGTGTAATAGAGTCATCGCTAAAATGATTGAACATTAGTTTTTGCCAGCCTTGTGAGGATATTATGAAGCCAATTTCCATGCTGTCATCAGCACTTGTACTTAGTATGGCTTCCAGCGCTGTCATGGCTGATGGCGCACGCCTACCTAATGCGACGACCTTGCCTAGTCTCAGCCCAGCTACCAGTTTACCCAATGTAAGTCCCATGAATAGTGATTTGGCCAATCGCGGTGCCTATATTGCCCGTACTGCCGACTGTATGGCTTGTCATCGCGAAGACTATAGCGGCGGCGTCGCAATTGAAACCCCTATTGGTAACATTTACTCAACCAATATCACGCCCTCTCAACGTTATGGTATCGGCAACTATACCGAAACTGACTTTAAAAAAGCCCTGCAAAAAGGCCGTGCACCCACACATCAGCTTTATCCTGCGATGCCATATCCGTCTTATCATGGTATGGCTGATGCGGATATTAGTGCGTTATTTGCGTACTTTCAAACCGTACCTCCCATTGACATACCGCCTGAAAAAACCACCAAACTACCCTTTCCATTGAATATCCGCACCTTAATGCTGGCTTGGAATCTGATTAATGTACCTTCTACCGAAAACCGTTTAGGTCTCACCCAAACCCAGCAACGCGGTGAATATCTGGTTAATAACTTAGAACATTGCGGCACTTGTCATACCCCACGTAATCTCACTCAAGGTCTTGATAAAGACAAGTATTTATCTGGTGCGCCGCTTGGTAAATGGTATGCACCCAACATCACCCCAGATAATGATACTGGCATCGGGCGTTGGAGTCAGCTAGATATCGTTACTTATCTACGTAGCGGAATGCTTGATAAACGCGCATATGCTGGTGGGTCGATGGCTGAGGCGGTCGCCCATAGCACCCGTTATCTAACCGATGAAGATTTAAGCGCGATGGCGGCTTATCTAAAAGTCGTCCCCGCTATTAAAACCGATGATTACTTAATACCCGTAAATATCGCCCGCCTGCCAAATCCAGTGAGTAACTCTATTACTTACGATTTGCTTGAGCAAAAAGACTATTTAGCGCAGGCAAAAGCTGCCATTAATAATGCTGATGCTAACAACAATGCCACCAACTCACCAAAATCGCTGTATCTTGCTGCCTGTGGCAGCTGTCACGGGGTCGATGGTTACGCACAGCCCGATGCTCGTTACGCCTCTATCGTAGGGCTAAGCAGTATTCGTCGTGTTAGGCCAGATGCACTGATTAACGTCATTGCTTATGGTGCAAAAGGCGCATTGAATACTGCACCCAAAATGCCTGGCTTCGCTAAAGAGCTCACTCATGCACAGATTGCTAGTATTACCAACTATGTGCGTGTCAATTTCGGTGGCCTACCAAGCAGTGACGTCACTGCTAAAGATGTTAAAAAAGTAATGGAATGAGGCAGTATAAGTTTGAGGGTGGTTAATGAAATGTAAAAACAATACCGTGCTATAAAAATAAGCAAACACTGGCTGTCATGGACAAATGCTCTATAACAAGGATATGTAATGAACGACTTATTTCAAGCGCCTACAAGACGGCAGTTACTAGCAATGATCGGTAAGACTGCCGGAGCAACGGCCATGTATCAAGCAATGACGACCTTAGGGTTTGCTTCAGAGTCTAGCTTTAAGCAACAGATTGATCTTAAAGGAGCGCCTGCTGGAGCAAGTATCGTCATTCTGGGTGCAGGTTTAGCTGGTTTAACTGCTGCTTATGAGCTACGTAAAGCCGGCTATAAAGTGACCGTTCTTGAGTTTCAAAATCGCGGTGGTGGCCGCAGTTGGACACTGAACGCTGGTGATAAATATACTGAATTGGGTGGCGATGAGGTTACTTGCGACTTTAAAAAAGGCAACTACTTTAATGGTGGGCCATGGCGATTACCTATTCATCATTATGCCGTCTTTCATTATTGCAAAAAGTTTGGCGTGGCGTTGCAGCCTTTTATTCAAACCAATGACCGTGCCTACCTGCACCGTACCAATCATTTCAATGGCGCACCGCAGCGCTTGGGCGAAGTACAAAACGATGTACGGGGTTATGTCTCAGAGCTATTATCTAAAGCGGTCAATACAGGTGGTCTTGATAAGACGGTCAATAAAGAAGACAAAGAGAAACTATTAGAAGGCTTAAAGGGTTGGGGCGTTCTGGATAATAATTATCGTTACGTCAGAAGCCATGAAACCAGCAAACATCGCGGCTATAGTGTTTATCCAGGTGGCGGGCTGATGCCAGATGCTAAGCCCTCAACGCCGATACCAATGGATAAACTATTGGCTTCAGGAATGTGGGCAGACCTTTACAACAACTATACCATTCACGTCCATCAACCAACGATGTTTCAGCCTATCGGCGGTATGGGTAAAATCGGTGATGCCTTCACTCGCGAATGCCGTGATGTGATTACATTTAATGCAAAAGTGACCAAAATCGAGCAAGATGATAGCGGTGTGAGTGTCGATTATGTCGATAGCAATGATCTTGACGGCGTCTCGAAAACCGTACGCGCAGATTGGTGTATTTGTACTATTCCTCTATCAGTATTGACCCAAATAGATATTAATGTCTCAGCGCCGATGAAACAAGCGATGGCAGCCGTTCCTTATGACAGCTCCTATAAAGTAGGCTTAGAGTTTAAACGCCGTTTTTGGGAAGAAGACGAATGGATTTATGGCGGAGTTACTTACACTGATATGCCCATCTCACAAATCTCCTACCCCTCACACGATATGTTTACCACCGGCTCAGGGGTGCTGCTCGGTGCTTATGGGTTTGGCGAGGCGTCTTATAAATTTAATAGTCTGAATCCCAAACAACGCATTGATGCGGCGCTACAGTATGGCAAACATATTCATCCACAATATCCCCAAGAGTTCCGCTCTGGTACTTCAGTCGCTTGGCATCGTATTCCATGGGTACTCGGCTGTTATGGTATTTGGAGTGAGTCAAGTCGCGATCAATATTACGACACCTTATGTGCGATCGATCACCGTATCGTGCTAGCAGGTGAGCACTGCTCGCATGTTCCAGCTTGGCAAGAAGGGGCAATCTTATCCGGTATGGATGCCGCCAAGCGCTTGCACCAAAGAGCAAAAAGTATTGGCTAGCAGCAACAATATTGAGCTAAGAATGATTGAGTTTCAAAGTGATATTGACTCAATGATAAAGAACTTATAGGTGGACATAGAGATGATAAAACCAAACTTACTTGCCATATCTACCATCACAGTAGCGCTGAGTGTCACTACACTATCTGGCTGTAGCCGCTATAGCAAAGACCAAACTGCTCATACAACCCCTACTTTAGCTGATCTACAAGCCTCGCAAGTAGTATTTGAAAATCAAGCCAGTCGTAATAATGGCGCGTGGGGCGCGGTCTACATGTCTAAAAAAGCGCTTAGAGAGCCGCAAGCCAATATCGTCGATGTCAGCTCCTTACCAGCGATGGCAGAAGATGTTAACTTGCAGCAATGGCTAGTCAAATTCGAAGGCAGCTTAGAAGGTAAAACGGGATTTTTTAGTACCAGCGGTAAAAAGCTCTATGATGATTCTTGTGCAGGTTGTCATATGCAAGATGGTAAAGGCGCACAAGGGGCTGGTTACTATCCGCCGCTTGCCAATAACAGTAAGATGCAATCAAAATATTATATCATTAGCGTTATCCTCAACGGTCTGCGCGGTATGCCCTCCTTTCACAGCATGATGAACGATGAGCAGATAGCAGCGGTCACGCAGTATGTGCATAGTGATCTTAATAATTTTACCGATACCGTCACTGCAACCAATGTCGCCCAGCTCCGTCATGACTTTCCACCAGGTTCTGATCCGAGTGAATAATTTTATTGTAAAAGATACTTTCTAGAAAATTCTTGCTTGAGTTAGGTAATCATAAAAGAGTGTGACTATGAATAAAATGAATAAAAAAAATGGTTTTTATCCCTGTATTGCCTGTGGACAAAATTATCCTATAAAAAACCTCACACCTATAGGCGCAGTACGAAAGGCTATTACAGAAGAAATTCTACATGATTTCCCCGAATGCCTACCTAAAGACTATATTTGCCAAACAGATTTAAGCAAGTATCGGATGAAGTATGTTCACTCATCGCTAAAGTCTGGAAAGGGTGAGGTGACAGATCTTGAGTCTGAATTGATTAAAAGTATGCAACAGCATGAACTCATCACCAAAAATATTGATACTGGCCTAGATCAAAAATGGACTTTTGGTGAACGATTAGCAGATAAAATTGCAACGTTTGGTGGTAGTTGGTCATTTCTCATTTGTTTTGCTATTTTTCTAGCCATTTGGATTATCGTAAATACCGTGGTAATGGTCGCCCGTCCTGCAGATCCGTACCCGTTTATTCTATTAAACTTAATACTCTCCTGTATCGCTGCTATTCAAGCACCTGTCATTATGATGAGCCAAAATAGACAAGAAACCAAAGACAGGCTACGCTCAGAAAATGACTATCAAATCAACTTAAAAGCCGAACTTGAGATTCAACAGCTGCATGAGAAGCTAGATCACCTTCTCATACATCAATGGGATAGGCTGACTGAGATACAAGAAATACAACTCGACTTGTTATCTGAAATGAGCAAAAAGCATTAGGATAAGTAAGTCATTAATTAACGTAAGTCATCAACGACCGCCAACATCGCAATTAACGATGCTTCCCCTAATTTCATAGCGCGCTCTGGCGACCAACCTGTATCCGCATCGGGGACGTTATTGTTATCTATAAACGGCATCTCCAAGGTATTGGCAAGACAGTCGAAACGTTCAGCCACCCAGTGAGTTGCGAGCGTCATATTCGCTGTACCTGGCGCATCAACGTCATAACCAAACTCAGTTTGAAAGTCGGCACTGGCCAGTTTTAACACTTCTGAGAATCTATCGCGTAGACGCGCGAGTCGGTCGTTATAACTCGGCGTACCTTGAGAGCCGGCAAGGAATACAAAAGGTATCTCCTCATCACCGTGCACATCATAAAATAGATCAACACCAGTTTCTTCCATTTTATTAATGACATGAAATACTTCAGGGCTTGTTTCTAAGCTTGGATTTGACCATGCGCGGTTTAGGTTAGTCCCAACTGCATTGGTACGCAGATGACCACGCACACTGCCATCGGGGTTCATATTCGGCACAATATAGAAATTCGCTTTTTCTAATAACAACTTACTGGTCGCATTATCACTATCTAACAAGCTATGCAGTAGACCATCGACCAGCCATTCAGCCATCGTCTCACCCGGATGCTGGCGCGCAGTGATCCAAATATTGCGTTTGCTTTTATTATTAACGCCATCACTATTGCCATCATTAATTTTGACTAAGGTTAAGTCGCGCTTATCAAGCGTTTCGCCTAAATGCTCTAAAGTCACAAATGGGTGCATTTGCACAGCTGCTAGTAAATCTTGATGACGCTCATAACTGTAAGGGGCAAAAAAAGCAATTTGAATGGTTTCACATTCCAACTCTACCGTTATGGTGAGTTTGCCGTCTTGATAAGAGGTGGGCAGACGGAACCAATACTCACGATCGTATGAGGCAACCGCTTGATAACTCTCCCACCCTGCAGGAAATGCCGCTTCCCCTGCATTCAGAATATTGAGCACATATTGCTCGCTAATCTGACCAGTTATACGAAAGTTAAACCATTGGAAAAACTCGCCACCAACGTCCGGACGAATAGCCAATTGGATATTTTTTTTATCTTCTAAATTAATAACGTCAATATTGCCTGCATCGAAATTAGCGGTGATATGCATAACTTTTCCTTAATCAGTTTTTATGGTGGTGTTTTAAAAAGTAGCAGTCAGAGCAATTTATCTCTATTTTTTCTTCACGCCATCAAATATCATGTTTTTCTCTGGCTGTAGCCTCTTCTACAACTCACTATTATACTTTCTAAAAGCACAGCAAAAAATGATTAGAAATTATTTTTTTATGGAGCTATCCATGTTAAGCCCTTCCATCTTAGAAGATGATTATCAAACCAATGATTGTTTTGCCAATATCATACTCAATATCAATAAACCTCTTCAGGCTATTGACTACCTAGCACAAAGATATTGATTTATACTTTCTTTTTTTCTTAGGTGAAACTATTCAGTATTGGGGTTTGCAGCTTGTTATCATAAAGCTGTTATGTTATTTTATATATCGATAACTTTTATATCGATATATAAAATAACTAGCATGCTATAAAAAGTGTAATGTTAGCACCTTAATTTTGGCTTTAAACAATTGATGACGCCCAATCCTTTCGTTGCAAACGTTGAGGTGTTACGGTGTTAGTGATGTATAAGGAATGAATATGAAAGCGTTTTTAGTAGAGAAAGTAGCAGATAGAGAATTCTTAGCTGCAATAAAAGAAGTGCCTGAACCTAAATGTGACGAAGATGAGATTGTAATCAAGGTATCCTATTCATCACTGAACTATAAGGATGCCTTAAGTTCTATAGGAAATCCTGGCGTCACTAGAAAATTCCCGCATATCACGGGTATTGATGTGGCTGGAGTGGTACATGAAACAGCATCTGACGCATTTGTAGTCGGAGAAAAAGTATTGGTCACCGGCTATGACTTGGGTATGAACACCGATGGTGGCCACGCAGAGTTTGTCAAAGTGCCCGCATCATGGGTCGCTAGCATTCCGGATGCGATAAGCGACAAAGAAATAATGACTTTTGGTACTGCAGGATTAACAGCGGCTTTGAGTGTCAATGAATTGCTAGACAACGGTGTCAAGCCAGAAGATGGTGAGGTTTTAGTCACTGGCGCCACAGGTGGCGTGGGTTCTATCGCCGTTTCTATCCTGAAAAAGATTGGCTTTACCGTCGTTGCCGTATCAGGAAAAGAAGAGCAAATCGATTACTTAAAGCAAATTGGCGCCTCAGAAGTCATTATTAGAGATACCTTCAATGAGGATGCTAAAAAACCCATAATGGCTGAAAGGTACGCAGGGGTTGTCGATACGGTAGGCGGTGAAATATTAGCCAATGCCTTGAAGTATATAAAATATGATGGTGTAGCCACATGCTGTGGGCTAACAGCGTCACATGAACTTAATACCAATGTATTCCCGTTTATTTTACGAGGAGTAAGATTGATCGGTATTGACTCTGTCGAATGCAAGTTAGAGAAGAAGCAAGCAGCATGGGATAAGTTAGCGGATGAATGGAAAATAGATACTTTGGATAGTATAACTAATGAGATTACTCTAGAAGGTGTCAAAGATATCTACGCATTAATGTTAGAGGGAAAATCAGTAGGCAGGTATGTGGTAAAAATATCATAAGGGTTTAGTTTCTCAGCGATATGATATGCCTCAAGCATATGGCAAAAGATTTTATTCAAAATAGGCAGGGTAATCCCCCCAATAAATAAGAACCCTTAATAATTTGGTTCACCCTCAAAAACCTCACTCAAAGTACATCACCAATATCTCAATAATACAGACCATTGCTATCAATGGTCTGTATTTAAAGGTTCAAGTCATATTTTTCTGCTTTTAGCAGATCATAAGTGTTTGCTATTTTCACTCCATAACCATACTGCTCTAGCAATTACCCCGTATTACGTAGACCCGCTGCCAACGCATTGATACTACGGATCAATGGATCTTCAACGGCAAGATCACCATGATTAAGGTCACCATGGTTCACATCACTTTTAGCCTCTTTTTGTCTGGCACGTTTTAGTAGCTCTATTTGGATATAGTTGGTTGGATCTAAATAAGCGTTCCGCCATTCAAGAGAAGCCGCAAGATTCTGCTGATGAGCCAATAATGATGTCTGGTTAAGCAAAGAATTTAAACCTGAACAGGTGAGCTGGTGTTCATCGATTACCGCTTGCATAATCTTTTTACGTAATCCCTCATCTTCACATAGCTGGCTATAAGCCTGAGCAATACTCATATCAGATTTGGTAAACGCCATTTCAATATTGCTAATAAACACGTTAAAGAATGGCCAGCAGTCATTCATCTCCTTCATCAATGCTTCATTATCGATGACGCTATATAAAGCACTGCCGACACCATACCAAGCAGGCAGTGTAAAGCGCGCTAGAGACCAACCAAACACCCAAGGAATTGCGCGCAAGGTCGTCTTACTTGGCAAACCCTTATTACGGTGCGCTGGGCGTGAGCCGATATTTAATAAAGAGATTTCTGCCACTGGCGTGGCTTGTGAGTAGAATTGATAAAAGCCTTCGGTATGATCAGTCAGCTGCCGATAACGCTGCTCACCAGCGTCTGCTAAACGCGCAAAGAGCGCTTCATAATTTGGTAATTCAGGCGGTTGCACCACAAACCTTGAGGAACAAGCTTTAAGTGTACCAGTGATGCCCATGGTCAGCTCAAACACCGCAGTATCGGTGTTGGCATATTTGGCATAAAGGACTTCACCTTGCTCGGTTACTTTAATTTGTCCGTGCAGTGTACCTGCAGGTTGCGCGGCAATTGCGTTATGCGTTGAGCCGCCACCACGACTAACAGATCCACCGCGACCATGAAACAAGCGGGTTTTGATACCATATTCATCAGCGATACGGTTAATGGTTTGCTGCGCGCTATAAAGCTGCCATGCAGAAGTAATGATGCCGCCGTCTTTTGAAGAATCTGAATAACCTAACATGATTTCTTGGGTGTTATCTGAGTGTTGCAGCAGTCCGCGATATAGCGGGTTATCTAAAACCGCAGGTAGAATCTTATCGATATTTTTAAGATCTTCGATGGTTTCAAACAAGGGTGCGACAGGTAAGTCAGCAGATAACTGCCCATCATCATCAATCTTGCATAAGCCTGCAAAGCGCATTAATAGTAAAACTTCTAATAATTGACTGGCGTTGTTGGTCATCGAAATAACATAACTGCCAAAAGTATCTTGCCCGACCAGCTTACGTAATGTGGCCACAGAGTTCATCAAAGCCAATTGTTCGCGTGTTTTATCACTCAAATTATCGGTGTAAATAAGTGGTGTGCCCGGCTTTTCAAGTAAGCGCGTGAGCCACTCTTGGCGCTCGGTTTCACTAAGGGTTTGGTAGTCTGGCAAATTAGAAGCATTGGCAAAAATATCGGCTATCACATCGCTATGATAAGACGATTCTTGACGAATATCGAGCGCTGCTAGATGAAAACCACAGGTTTTGACCAGACGAATCATATCGAGCAATAAGCCTTCGCCATGTACCTTGTCATGAGTATTGACGCTTTTCCGGATGATGCGTAAATCTTCTAACAACTCTTGTGGGTTGGCGTAAGCATCTTTTTTAGCCTCACTATCATTCCCTTTACTTTGAATAAGGCAGTTAGTAGCTTTGACCTTATTAAGGATTAATGAAAGTAATCTGCGATAAGGCTCATTACCGTAATCATCAAGATTGTAATCAAAGACTCGTCTGTCGAGCTCAACGTAACTTTCAATCTTTGCATACACTTCAGGTTCGATAGTAACAATCGTATCGCTGTGAATAAGCTGACGACGTAGTTTCTTGAGCAGGACTTGATAATGGCGCAAAACAGCATTGGCATGCATCAATACAGCCATTTCTGTGGTGTCATGAGTGACAAATGGATTGCCATCTCTGTCGCCACCTATCCAAGAGCCAAAGCTCATGAACGCAGGCAATGGGTAATCTGTTAGCTCTGGATAGATATCAACAATGGCGTCTTTAATATTGCGATAAACCTTGGGAATGGCGTTGAATAAACTGGCATTGAAGTAGTGTAAACCATTATTGATCTCGTCATAGACTAAAGGCTTACGCGTACGTACTTCATCCGATGACCATAATAAATCAATCGTTTGCGCCGTTTGTTCTTTCGCTTGCTGGTAGGCGAAACTGTTTTGGGCAAGATTGTTTAAAGCATCACTATGAGTGAATAAACTCTGCAATAGATTCATGGTCGTACGGCGACGCGCTTCAGTAGGATGGGCAGTAAAGACAGGGATAAATTTTAGCTGTTCAATCAGCTCTTGCATTTGGGCAGGTTCAATATGGCGTTCACGGCATTCAAGGAGCGTACGACGAAACGATCCTTCCCAGCTGTGCTCTGATTGCATACGCAAGGCTTGACGCTGCTCGCGTAAGTAATTTTCTTCACTTAGATTGGCTAAGAAAAAATAGATAGAAAAGCTGCGGATGACATTTTTTAAGGTTTGATTGTCTAACGAGGCTATGAAGTCGATAAGTTGCTGCTTGTTCGCTTCGTTAGGCTCTCGGCGTTGTTGGATAAAGCCTTTGCGCAGGGTTTCAATCGTATTAAGCGTTTGTTCACCAGTCTGGCGAGAAATCGCATCCCCTAGGAATGATCCTAATAAGCTGATGCGCTCACGTAATACGTCGTTATCGATAGTCATCCTTAACCTTCTCATCAAATTAGTGGGTGAAATAGTCATGCTGTCTTAAACGTAGTTTTTATATAGATAGTTCTTTGTGACAAAAATTTATCACCATATTCACCAGCAGTGCTGTTCAAATTTATCTTTACGGTTTCTTCAGTATAGTTCAGCAATCAGCTTACTATGTTTTTTAGTCAATATGTAGTGAGCAATCATACCGATACAAATATTCCAAAATACCGAACTCAGCCCCAAAAATTGCATGCTGAATGCCGTGGCTAAAAAGGTTATCAGCGCCGATATTTTTTATTATCTTCAGCAACGATTTTAATACTATTCATGCATTATATATAGTGATGTATCCGGTATATGAAAAGTTATGGCATCAGACTTCACACACAAGAATTCGTAAATCTCGAAAGATTCATTGGTATATAGTAGATTCATTTTAAAAAAGATACAGTGCTATTGACTATAGCTTTTTGCAGCCTCTGTCACGCCTACGAACAGCAAGCAGGAAAAAATGATAGCAATAGCACGTTATTACAATCGTATCGCTTTCATTTTTAACTCACTATAATCTATTAAATTTTTTGGATAATCTAAAATTGATTTTGGAGACAGTAAATATTAAACGGCATTTTATGTTACTACCATGTAATAGGTACAGCTTTTCAAAAGTCATCGTTTGACCATCCCGGTCACTATGATGATATTTTGAACTTAGATACTTTTGATTAGTCTAGTTTTATTAAAAATACTGAGTAGGTGTTTTTTTATATATCTTGTCACTAATCTTTAAATAGACTTGGAGTTTTAAACTCAAGATTAGGGATAAGGTTAAGGTATTGCTCATATTTTTCAAACTATCACTAATAGAATACAGGTTCTAATCTAGAGTTGGCATAGAAAACTGCTTGTCTTCTCGTATGGTAGCACTTGGCCAGCGCTGGTTAACCGTTTTACGGCGAGTAAAAAATCTTACACCGTCTGGTCCATACATAAACAGATCTCCAAATAATGAGCGATTCCAACTGCCAAAACTTTGCGATGCTACTGGCACTGGTAGTGGAATATTTACCCCAACCATGCCGACTTGGATATTATCAATGAAATAGCGAGCCGCTTCATTTGAAGTACGGGAC
Source organism: Psychrobacter sp. DAB_AL62B (assembly GCF_028895345.1). Taxonomy (NCBI): domain Bacteria; kingdom Pseudomonadati; phylum Pseudomonadota; class Gammaproteobacteria; order Moraxellales; family Moraxellaceae; genus Psychrobacter; species Psychrobacter sp. DAB_AL62B. The sequence continues at coordinate 352,005 of NZ_SAXC01000001.1, read as the reverse complement.
CAAAAATCTCTGTATCATAACTGTCCATCTCTTTTGTCACATGGTCTATTAGAGTAGGACCAACAAAGAACCCTTGCTCATGACCTGTTGGTGCTGCATTAGAACCATCAATGATGACCTCTGCTCCTTGGTTTGCAGCACTTTTGATATGTTCCAAAATTTTAGTTTTATGAGCTTGCGTAATGACTGGGCCGAAATCATTTTCTTGGTCCGAATAGGCACCCAATTTTAATTGCTGTATCGCCGGCTGTAATGCTTCAACCATTCTGTCAGCAATATCATCACCTACTGCTACCGCAATAGACAAAGCCATACAACGTTCACCTGACGAGCCTAAAGCTGCGCCTAATAGAGAAGTGACCACATTATCTATGTCAGCATCTGGCATCACAATGGCGTGATTTTTGCACCGCCGAGAGCTTGGCATCTTTTACCTTATACTATGTTCGCCTTTTAGTAGTTCTGGCGCGCCACAAGCATATTCAACGTTTTCAATCCCGCATTGTAGTTCACCGGCAGCATCATGTGAAATTTTTCCATGCTCTTCACCGATTAATCGACAAATTTCATCAGCGTTTTTTTCCAAAAGCTCTTTGAACTTAAACATAACTCTAGCGCGCTTCATCGGTGGGGTTTTACGCCATGCTGGAAAGGCAGCTTTTGCAACGATAACCGCTTCATCAATAGTTTTAGAACCACCTAGAGCAATTTACTCACTTCACCAGTAGAGGGATTATAAATAGGTTGTGTTTGGCTCTCTTCATTAATTGCTTGACCATTAATAAAATGTCCGATAGTTTGCATAATATATATTCCTTTTATAGCATTTAGTTTGTAGGTAGATTAAAAGTAAGTTTTGTATTTATTATTGGCAGCTTTTGACATGCATCGCGGCCGACCTTCATGATTCTTGATAGAAGAATACTATGTGTTTACTACTGTGCTAAAACGAGCCCATTAATGTACCTAAGGTAATTACTGCTATTAGAGCTAACACAGGTACTGCAACAGCTACTACAAAAATATCTTTATAAGACTCTCTGTGAGTAAGCTGACAAATGACAAGTAGTGTTATAACTGCACCATTATGAGGAAGAGCATCTAAACCACCTGACGCTATAGAAGCGACACGATGCATTAACTCAGGATTAATACCAAATTGAGACGCTAACTAGAGGTAGTTGTCTCCCATGGTATTGAGAGCAATACTTAGTCCACCAGATGCAGAGCCAGTAATCCCCGCCATAACGTTTACGAAGACAGCTTCTGAAATAAGAGGGTTTCCTGGAGATAGACCTAATAAGAATTCTTTTACAATAATGAACCCTGTCAAAGTAGCGATAACCGAGCCATAACCCACTTCAGATGCGGTATTAAAAATGGGTAGCAATGACCCTAGCGCACCCTCGCTAAGTGATTCTTTTAAGTTCTTCCAGCGCTTCCAGTTAAGCAAGATCATCGACCCACATGATATTACTAAAGCTATGACAATAGCCCAAATACCAAGCACTTTAGACAGAGGAACAGCGCCGAACTCTTCACTTGCTAGATAACTGTTATCCATACTAGGCAATAGCCATTTAGTACAAATGAAGTTAATCAATATGACTAAGATAATGGGTAATAATGCCACCCATAATGAAGGCTTAGAGCTATGATCGACTACCGCTAATTTGTCATTATGATGTTGACCGTAACCCTCACCCGCATTGAAAGCAGTTTTAGTACGATAGTTAAGCCAGATCATTCCGCCCACTAGCATAATCAAACCACCGATAGCACCAAGCCCAGGTGCTGCAAATGAGTCAGTGTTAAAGAATGGCATTGGAATGGCGTTTTGAATGGCAGGCGTACCTGGTAGAGCGGTCATCGTGAAGGTCAAAGCACCTAACGCGATTGCACCAGGAATGAGTCTTTTGGGAATATTTAATTCGCGAAATAAAGCAGCAGCGATTGGGTATACAGCAAAGCCTACTACAAACAACGACACACCGCCGTACGTTAAAATCGCACAGGCCATGACGATAGATAAAACAGCCTGCTTCTTACCGAGCTTGGTAACTAATGACTCTGATATGCTAAGTGCGGACCCTGAATCATCCATCAACTTGCCAAATATAGCGCCTAGTAGAAAAAGCGGGAAGAAGCTGATGATATATCCGCTTAGACCCTTCATAAACACTTGGGTATAAACGCCAAGCATCGTACTAACTTCACCACTTAAAAGCACAGCAAACATTGCTAATAATGGTACTAATAAAATGACGCTATGACCACGGTAGGCCAAATACATCAATAACCCTAGCGAAAGAAACATGGGCAATAAACTTATTATATGCACTCCTTGTGCGACATCAAATCCATTTTATAAAAATATATAACGATAAAAATTATATCGATATAAGAAAATAACAGGATAAATTTATAATAACAAGCCGCAAACGCATAAATATTATCGTTATAATGATTAGAGTTATTTCATGTCATATAGTTCGGGAGCTAAGAAGAAGTGAATGATACTAAAAAGAAAGGTTCAAGCGTTGAGCGTGTTTTACAAATAGTAGAAGTCTTAGCCAGCTCACAGAGGCCAATGAGTGTTAGCGATCTAGCAGAAACGTTAGAGGTGCCTATACCGAGTATGTATCGGCTGTTGGATCAACTACAAAATCTAGGATTCGTCTATTTAGATTTACATGGGAAAGTAGCGTGCGGGAAACGAACATATAAGTTAGCTATGAACTTATGGCAAAACAGCCATTTTAAAACCGAAAGGCTGGCCATATTACAGCAACTTTCATCGCAAATAGGAGAAACAGTAGGTATCGCGATCATGCAAGATTTAGACGTGGTTTATGTAGATCGTGTCTTATCTGAGTGGCCGCTTCAAATATACTTACCAGTTGGAACTCATGTGCCAATTTGGGCAAGTGCAAGTGGTAAGCTACTTCTGGCACAGTTATCGAATGATAAATGTGAACGTATTATCGATAAGATGTCGATACATGCATTGACTACGAATACACAGACGGATAAAAAAAGATTAACGCAGAGTATTACTGAAACACGGGATACTGGCGTAGGAATAGATAACGAAGAGTTTATTCCCGGTATGGTAGCTTGTGCTGTGCTGATTCCTAATGGGGAAAATGAAGCTTTTGCGACAGTTTTCACCCATGGTCCAACGGTAAGAAAAACTTTAAATGAGTTGTTGGAGTATGTACCTATCATGCGGAAAGCTGCTGATGAGCTATCAGGTATTTTTAGTAGAGACTATGAATAAAATTGTTAACAATGGGTAGCCCTCCCAACCATAAGAAAGCTAATAAATAGAATTAAGCTGCGTAGTTTAGTTTCTGTCTAGGTATAAAGCCACCATTGCCCATACTAGAGCACTTATAATTGTAATAAGCACAAAGGAATATCCTGACTTCTGTGTGACTGCCATTTAGATTAAATGCTTGCTGACACGGTCAGCAAGCATAATCATAAAGCGTCATTGCTTATTCTCCGGTTAGTGGATTATAAGCAGTTACACACTTTTTAGGAAAGGCTCCACAAGTTTGGGAAAGACCCTAGTTTTTTAGGAAAGCCTCAACACGGGGTTTACCTCTTCATTAGATGAACATCTTATTTGACTGATTCCTCTAACAAAATAAAAAACAATAAAAAATCCAATGCTAAACGCTTAATTTAAACGTCTAACACTGGATTAATGACACTAATTGCCTAAATTGCTAACTAACCTTCTAGTTGGTCGATCATACCTTGGTATTGCTCTTTCTTTGCGGCAATCTTACTACGTTCTTCTTCTGCATTATCTACCGAACCTTTAGAGTCTGCTACTTTCTTATCAAAGGCTTCTAACTCAACAGTTTTGGCATCTAAAAGCCTCTTAAGCATCATAGCAACTGCTTTTTCGGAAACGTCATGCGTCATATTAGATGCTTCGGATGTAAAATCATCTTTAAGCTTAGTTGCCCATTGATAGATATTAGCTATTGTCGCACTGTGCTTATCATCTTTATCATCTTTATCATCTTTATCAGATGCAGCAGATTTGTCTTCTTTATTAGCATCAGATTTGCTGTCTTTATCAGACTTAAAGTCATCTTTAAGCTTAGTTGCCCATTGATAGATATTAGCTATCGCTGCACTGTATTTATCGTCTTTATTAGCATCAGACTTGTCATCTTTATTAGACTTGTCATCTTTATCAGACTTGTCATCTTTATCAGACTTGTCATCTTTATCAGACTTGTCATCTTTATCAGACTTGTCATCTTTATTAGATTTGTCGTCTTTATTAGATTTGTCGTCTTTATTAGACTTGTCGTCTTTATTAGACTTGTCGTCTTTGTTAGATTTGTCGTCTTTGTTAGATTTGTCGTCTTTGTTAGACTTGTCGTCTTTATTAGACTTGTCGTCTTTTAGAACTTCTACAGATGTCACAGTATTGTTCTTAGGGGTTTCTACTGATTCATTGTCTGTATTGTTATTAGAAGAATTATTTGACATGATTTATAGTCCTCTTTATATTATTGTTTAGTAAATCTTGACACTTAATATTAAGCCAGTACGATTTTTTATTCAGTATCTTAATGTAAGTATACCTATCAAGCGCTTAGTCTAATAAAAGCTATGCGCTGCGGTCTAATATTTAGGAGGATGTCGAATTATTAAGTTGCTGATTATTGTGCTAGATACAAGAATCCATCCACAATAATTTAAAACATTCAATAGTGTATTCGCGTACACAATCGATGTACGTAAACCTCCTCACATTTCTTAAGGTTTAGTATAAATTACTAAGAAATATCTCTGTAATCGTGACGTCATATTAAATCAGCCCACTTGTAAACCTCACTTAAAATACCGCTTACCTTTCGATGTTTGTTATTGGTAGTAATCTTAGTAACTATTCAGGGTGAATATGGCCATACGAGAAATAGGAAGGGGAACGTAATGATAGATCTTATCGGTATAGGGTTAGGCCCATTTAATCTTAGTCTTGCAGCTTTACTGGAAAATCAGCCAACTGTCACTAGCAAGTTTTTTGAACAGAAAAAGGAGTTTAATTGGCACAAAGGTATGATTTTTCCTCATACTACCCTACAAGTGCCTTTTATGGCAGATCTGGTCACACTCATCGATCCAACCAGCCGCTATACATTTTTGAACTACTTACATACCCAGCACCGATTATTGAAGTTTTATATCCTAGAGGATTTTGAGATTTACCGTAAAGAGTATAATCACTATTGTCAGTGGGTGGCAGGCCAATTAAATAGCGCGGTATTTGAGACGACAGTAATTGATGTGGCGATTAAAGAAGATGGGAATGGATTTAATATAACCGTCTGTGAACATGGAGAAAATAAGACCTATATGGCTAAAAACATAGTAATAGGCACAGGCTCACAACCAATCCTACCGCCATTTTTGCAGCAGATTTCTGAACGAGTGCCATATCAATGCATGCATACGGCCAATTTTTCAGAAAATTTTAATTTCACTAACATTAGGCGCACCGATAAGCTAACAAAAGTGCTGGTGTTAGGCTCTGGGCAATCAGCGGCGGAGGTATATCAAGTGCTATTTGACCAGCAGTTTGATAAGAATAATGCAGTAAAATTTCAGCTAGACTGGATGACACGCTCAGCAGGGTTTTTCCCAATGGAGTATACCCCACTTGGCCTAGAGCATTTCAGCCCCGCTTATATCAATTACTTTCATCATTTAAAACCAATCACTAAAGCCAATGTGGTCTCTAAGCAAGATTTGCTACATAAAGGGATAAGCGCTCATACGATTAAAGCTATTTATCATAAGCTTTATGAGCGCAGTATCGCGAATCAAGAGATATGCTCCACCATAACGTCCAATTGTGAACTACTGGATGCTACATTGGATAGCACACGTAACAATATGATCAGTTTGACATTGAGACAACATGAGCAAGACAGTGTATTTAGCGCTGAATATGACTGTGTTATTGCAGGAACAGGCTATAAAGATACATTACCTGAATGTATGAGTAGCTTATTGTCCGCTATTGAATATGATGAGTTTGAGCAACCTAAGATTAATCGAAATTATACGCTAGCCTATAAAAACCACTCAAAAGACACCAAAGATAGTGGCAGGATTTTTGTACAAAATAAAGAAACTCACAGCCATGGTATTGGTGCTGGAGATTTAGGGTTGGGTGCGTATAGATCGGGATGTATCGTCAATGAGCTGATGGGTAAACAGGTTTATGATACTGAGGCTTTGCAGGTTTTCCAAAATTTTGGAAAGTTCGTTTGATATTAAGTCAAAAATCACGTAATGAGGTGGTTGACTTTCAATCAGGGTACTACTCGTTGTATAAGCATTCATATTAATGGTTAGATGCAAATTTAAACCCATAAAAAGGATAGGTAAGAAATGATTTTTAAACTCTCAATAAGTTGTGGCAGCGTTTATAAAACGCGGCTTAATCAAAAGCCATATAACCATAAATAATGTTAATAAAACGGCCCCGATGTAGCTAAGGCCGTCTTATTCTTTAACTATCGTTAAGTGGAAGACCCTGTTTTAAAGCGCAGTAACCGCAAAGCATTCAACGTAACCAGCACGGTTGCACCAGTGTCAGCCAACACAGCGATCCATAAACCAGTGATTCCTAACACGGTAGTGATTAGAAACACTGCTTTTAGGCCTAGTGCAAAAATCACATTTTGATGAATATTGGACATCGTTGCGCGCGATAGTGCAACCAGATGAGCGACGTCCGTAACGCGACTTTTCATTAATGCGACATCAGCCGTTTCAATGGCTACATCAGTACCACCACCCATCGCAATGCCGACATCGGCGGTTGCTAGCGCTGGCGCATCATTAATACCATCACCAATCATCGCTATTTTGGTTTTGTCTTTCATCTCGTTTAGCAGACGCAGTTTATCTTCGGGCAAAAGCTCAGCTTCCCATTCTATGTCTAAATGACTGGCAAGCGCTTGAGCGGTAAGGCGGTTGTCGCCTGTCAGCATGACGGAACGCACGCCCATCGCTTTGAGCTGTGCTATACCTTCTTTGGCATCGTCTCGTAACTCGTCTCGTAGCGCTACCAAACCGAGCACTTCACGGCTTTGTTCATCGAACAGCACCGAAACCGTTTTCCCTTCATTTTGCAGCGCTGCAATTTGTGCATTTTGTTCAGAGGTTATCGAAGTTTCATTAGCGGCGTAGACAGGAGAACCGATGGCTAGAGCACGCCCAGCTACCGTCGCATGTACCGCTTTACCTGCAGTCGCGTAAGCCTTTGAAGCTACTGGTATAGCAATATTAGCGGCTTTAGCATGATCAATGATGGCTTTTGCAAGCGGATGACTAGAGGCGGACTCGACACTGGCAAACAGCGCTAATATCGCATCTTCACCTTGAGAATCCACGCGCTCTTTTGTGACTTTCTGTTGTGTAAAGGCAACAACGTCGGTAACGCGTGGTTTACCTTCGGTCAAAGTACCTGTTTTATCAAAAGCAACGGTATTGACACGACCAATGATTTCTAGAGCGCTACCGCCTTTGATAAGTAATCCGCGACGCGCACCGACAGCCAAACCGGACGCGATGGCAGCTGGGGTCGATAGTACCAGTGCGCAAGGACAGGCAATTAACAGTAGTGCCAAACCGCGATATAGCCAAGTTGCCCATTCTCCTCCCATCGCTAACGGCGGGATGATAATAACTAAGGCGGCAATAGCCATCACTGCTGGGGTGTAGTAGCGACTAAATTTTTCAATAAAACGAGCAGTAGGTGCTTTAGAAGCTTGTGCTTGCTCTACCAGCTCAATAATACGCGCAATAGTATTGTCGGCAGCTGTTTTTTCTACGCGGACTTGCAGCGCTCCCTCCATGTTGATCGACCCTGCGAATACATCGTCGCCTACCGTTTTGGCCACTGGTATGGATTCGCCAGTAATGGGCGAATCATCAAGGCTAGAATCACCTTGAGTAATAACGCCATCGGCAGATACCTTATCACCAGGGCGTACCAGCACTAAATCATCGACCTGTAATGATGCCGCAGGAACGCTACGCTGTCCGCCCTGTGCATCGAGTAAAATCGCAGTTTTTGGAACCAGTGACGCCAAAGCTCTAATGCCAGCACGTGCACGATCAGCAGCCACACCTTCTAATAATTCACCAACTGAGAATAAGAAGACCACTGCTGCTGCCTCTTCAGGCTCGCCAATAATAAGCGCGCCAAGTGCCGCAACCGACATCAGCATTTCAATTGAAAAAGGAGTGCCTGTCATCGCTAAGGCAAAGGCTTTGCGGGCAAAGGGAAAAACACCCACAATGACTGCAACAGCAAATGCCCACATTCCATAATCAGGGAAAAGTAAGGACAGTGCGTAAGCAATGCTCATCAACAGACCGAGGCCAACCACTTGCTTGCCTTTTCGGCTTTGCCACCAACGCTGATGCTCTGTAGCGGATTGACTGTCGCTATTTGCTGCGATTGATTGATCTGAAGTGGCAGATATACCAAAACCAAGCCGTTTGATGGTCTTTTCGATATCATCGACCTGAGTGGTCGCATCAGGTGCCAGCGTTAGCTCTAACTTTTCGGTAGCAAAATTAAGCTGTATGTCAGAAACACCGGGCATACGTGCTAGCGCGGTTTCAATCTTGCCGACGCAACTTGCACAGTCCATACCTTCAATACGATATTGCATAATAGTTTGTCCTGATAACTTGTCCTGCTATAAGAGTTCTTTCAATAACACCATTATGAACCTTGTAGTGGCTTCAGAGTCAAGGGCGTTTACATGCAACTGCATAAATTTGATTTTCTCTACATTTAACCTTATAGTTACTTTAATGTTTTAAATAATAGAGAGTATTATGCTGATCAAAATCGGAGAGCTTGCCACGCGGACAGGAGCCACAGTAGAGACCATTCGTTACTATGAAAAGGAGAGCTTATTACCAGAGCCTTCACGTAGCCAAGGGAACTATCGTTTGTACCGTGAGGAGCATATTGAACGTCTGCAATTTATCTTACACTGTCGTACGCTCGATATGACGTTGGATGAAGTACGAACCCTGCTTCGGTATCGAGATAAACCTGATCAGGACTGCGGTGAAGTAAACAGTTTACTAGATGAGCATATTCAGGCTGTGGAAAACCGTATGCAAGAATTGATGCAATTAAAACAGCACCTACTGGTTTTGCGGCAAAAATGTGCAAGAGAAGCTCCAGCTGAATCATGTGGTATCTTAAATGCTCTTGCCGATAATTCTTGTCATAAGTAGTGATATCAACAGCAGTTGCTAACACTTAAGATATTGTCAGCTATAAGGCAGTCTTTTATATTACTGAGAAGAAAGCAAAGCATTTTTTCCTGAGTATAAAATGAAGGCTACAATTGAAATAATGAAAAAGGCAGCAACGATTTATTAATAGTGCATACCTCTAGAAAGTTAATGGTATTATTTACCTTTGTAACCTATGCTTCTATTGCTTCACTGCGCTTTAGTCATCAGCCTTTAGCAGTGAGTTTGACCATCATTTTAGAATAGCCTCTGATAAAGTTAGATTGCACAATCTCTGGTTTTGAGACCACTTCGATATTCTCAAAGCGTTGTAGCAACTCTTCCCATAGAATACGCAATTGCATTTCGGCCAAACGATTGCCCATACAACGATGTACGCCAAAACCAAATGACAAATGGTTACGAGCATTTTTGCGATCAATGATGAATTCATCTGGCTGATCAATCGAACGTTCGTCACGGTTGCCAGAGGCATACCACATCACTACTTTTTCACCCTTTTTAATCAGTTTACCGTTTAGTTCAACATCTTGGGTGGCGACACGGCGCATATAGGCCAAAGGGGTTTGCCAACGAATAATTTCAGACACCATATTGGGAATTAAACTTGGGTTATTTTTTAGCTTGGCAAACTGCTCTGGAAAATCATGCAACGCTAATACACCGCCAGTCATCGAGTTACGTGTGGTGTCATTACCGCCGACAATTAATAAAATCAAATTACCAATAAATTCCATCGGGCGTCTAACAAGGTCTTTGGTGTCGTCATTTGATTGCAATAAGGTGATTAAGTCAAAACCCTTTGCCTCACCCGCAGCCGTTCGCGCTGCTTTATCGTGCCACAACTCTGCAAACTGTTTGGCCATATCAGCCACAGCAACAAAGGTTTCATCCATATCATTTGAGCCACCAGTCATCTCTGGTGCGCCCGCTGCCAAATCTGACCAATAAACCAGTTTACGGCGTTTCTCATAAGGGAAATCTAACAAGGTGGCTAACATTCTTGCCGTAAGCTCAATAGATACGGTTTCTACCCAATCAAATTCCACACCTATTGGCAAGCTGTCTAGCACTTCTTGGGTACGCGTACGAATAAGTGCTTCCATCTCTAACAAGTTTTTGGGCGCGACAACGCCTTGTACCGCTTGCCTTTGAATGTCGTGCTTTGGCGGATCCATCGCAATAAACATTTCAGCCTTTAATCCTTCAGGCTGATTACCCATCAAAATCACAGGTTCAGACGAAAATAATTCGTAGTGTTTATCTACAAAAACAATATCTTCATAACGCATGACTGACCAAAATGCACCAAATGGACTATTGGCCTGATAATGTACAGGGTCTTCATCACGCAAACGTTTATAGTAGGATTGCCAGCGATGCTGCCTAAACAAAAATGGATTGCTTAGGTCGATATCAGCTAGCGCTAGCGTAGACACTTCTGGAATTGGTTTTTCAATAAAATCAGGAAAATCACTTTGGTTGAGCGCGCGTTTTTTAACCGTTTGAAACAGATGTGCCCCTTTTATTTGAATATGAATGGGCACCACTGCCGATACTTTTGTGATAGCCTGCACCGCAGTTTTATCAATGGCTGTGGTTAGAGATGATGGCAGAGCTGTTTTTAATGCGACTTTTACAGAGTTAACTATTTTTGTTTTTGTCATTGTATTGTCATCCTTTGACCGACTGCGTGAAGTGAGCACTCAATGACTATAAGTCTAATAAATAGCATTTTTTAGCTCATTGGGCTTGTTTAGATACTGACTTGAAACATACATTATGTTAATTACATTACATTTGAAATTCAGGTAACTGTACCATCATGCCATCCATAGCATCTGACACTTGGATTTGGCACGACAGCCGCGAGGTACTGGTTTTCTCTGGCGTCATATCCAGCATTTGTAACTCATCCATTTTTGCATCATCCATAAGAGGCAGCCATTGACGCTCAAGAATGACATGGCAGGTACCGCACGCGCACTCACCACCGCAATCAGCATCAATACCCGGTATGCCATTATCAGTTGCAAGCTGCATCAACGATTTGCCTACTTCAACATCAACCGTATGCTGTGTTCCGTCATGTTCAATAAAGGTAACAATAGCCATAATTTTATCTCCAAAAAAAATCACAATAGTTCACTAGGTATTAAACTCTACAGTGATGAGCAAAAATTAAGGAGGTCATTTATTGACAACATAGGGTCATAAAGAGACAATACTGATTGAATTTAGCTATGAAAAACATTAGATCGGAAGTCACTATGACAAGTGCTCAATCAGTAGATTCAAAACCTTCAGGTGTTAACAATTCTGACAATGCCAACGTTGCTAACACTGCAACCATTCCGTCCAATTACGCGCGCATTATTGGCCGTGAACTGGCACTAAACATTCGTGATATTCCAAAGTTACTGCAATTTACATCGCTCAATACCAAGCAATTTATGCAGGAGGAGACACGTCTAACTGCGCAACAACAAATTCAGATTTTGCACAACGGTTTATATTTATCCGAACATGAGGATTTTGGCTTACGACTTGGTCAACGCTTGACGCCATCAACACACGGTGCGATGGGTTTTTTGGCCAACAGTAGCCCTAATTTATTGATTGCCTTACAAGCGTTTCAGGCATTTTTACCAACGCGTATCAGCTTTGCGCGCCTGAAACTACGGATCGAGGCTGACACAGTTATCTGTTTGGTTCAGTTTGATGTTGCGCTAAGCCCAACTATTCATCGGGTGTTGTCTGAAATCTGTGCCGTTATTTTTTATGAGTGTGCAGAATTTATTGTAGGAAGACCGGTGACTGAGGCCAGTCTCTATTTTAGTCACGTTAAACCCAATTATAGCCATTACTATGCAGATTATTTACCCGGCACCTACTCATTTGCAGCCAACGATTTAAAGGTCAGTATTCCCTTGAGTGTGTGTGAAATTCCTAATGCCTCAGCCAATCAGGAAGGTTATCTTTTGGCGATGCAACAATGTGAATTAATGCTCGCTCAATTAAATCCACAGACGCCAAGCGACCTTTATCAAATACAAAAAATAATGCTGTCGCATCCTTTAAGCGAACTGAATGAGGCAAGCGTTGCAGCCGCTTTATTCGTGAGTAAACGCACACTGGCGCGTAAATTAAAACAAAACAACTCATCGTTTAGAGACCTTCGAGACAACATACTATCGAAGCAAGCCAGTAGTTATTTACGTGATAGTGAGTTATCGGTTGATGCGATTGCTAGCTTGCTAAACTACCATGACAGCGCAAATTTCCGCCGCGCGTTTAAACGTTGGTTTGGTATGACACCGAGCGATTATCGTAAAGAGCAGTCAGACCCGTCATGACCCATTGAAAACTTCAGAATCAGTGCCAGAAAATAGTACATTTAGTACCGTTCAGGAATCTATTAGATTTCATAGAACTATATCTACAGTACGCCTAATAAAGTCTATTTCAGCGAGAGCGCGCCCTATAAGGCCTATTTCCACTTAACTAAACACTGGTGAGCGCATCAAAAAAACATGACTTTCTCAATGAGAGATATTCTATCCGTTATCACCTTAAATATTTACTACTCTTCAATTAAACCAGTGTTTTATGAGCACCGATTTAATCCGAAAAGATTGTACAGTGAGCAACGATAGCTGGAGCTGAGAGTGATTCCTGATACATGCACCATTATTAGAGAATTAGAACCACAAAGCGGCCGTTAATATTATTAACGGCCGCTAGCTGTAAAGCATGCTATTAAACTTAGTCACTAACTGGTTTGTTATGATTCGCCATTTCACTTGCTGTCTTAATTCTCATTAAGATGTCTTTAATATCTGAGCCATTCATATAGGCTGGAACTGCATAAGTATCTCTGACTTCTTTAGCAGCAGCTTTTGCCATATGATCAAAATCACTCGATTGCATATCCCTGACAATAGGACTAATACCTATGCTTTCGATTAAGCTTTTCACTTGTGCGATAAAGTAATCTGCTAGTTCAGCATCACTATGTTCAGTAGGTTCACTGTCTTTTACAACGCCCGTCTTTTTGGCTAGTATTGCCAATCTTTTTTCACTGGCTTTACGGTTTAATTCAAGCACATACGGCAATACGATAGCATTGGCTCGTCCGTGCGGCGTACCATAATACGCACCGAGCTGATGAGCGATAGCATGTACATAGCCAAGCGCTGCTTTATTTAATGCAAGTCCACCATAGTGAGCAGCGATACCCATCTCTTCTCGAGCTTTTAGGTCACTACCATCTTTATAAGCTATTGGCAGGTAGTGCATCACAGCTTTAACAGCAGCAGCTGCATAATAGTCGGTCTCTGCACTAGCGTTCACGCTCATCCATGACTCTAAAGCATGAGTGAGGACATCGATACCAGTATCGGCCGTAATGTGCGGCGGCATACCTTGCATGATTGTCGGGTCAATAGCTGCTGCTAGTGGTATCATTTTAGTATCGACAACGATAGATTTTTGATGGGTTTCATCGTCCGATACGACTGCGCCGATGGTCGCCTCTGAGCCTGTGCCAGCGGTAGTAGGAATACAGTAAAGAGGTAAACAAGGTTTCCTAGCTCTAAAGAGACCTATGAGCTGCTTCGGTTGGCAGTTATTGCCTTGGCACATGGCTATCATTTTGGCAGCATCAATCACTGAACCGCCACCAATCGCTAATACCACATCACATCCAGCATCAACAGAATGCTGAAGACCATCCTCTATTACTTTAGAAGTCGGATCAGGAGTGATACCATCGTAAATTTGATAGCGAATATTTTTTTCTTGAAGATAGTTGGTCACTTTTTCTGGTACCCCAAGCTTATTGAGTACAGCATCAGTGACGATGAATACATTGGTGCTTCCTTCATTAATAAGCATGTCACACAGCTCATCACAAGCGTTCTCACCTACCAACAATACCGGCTTTCGCATAGGAACCACCAGCGAGAAGACTTTTAGTATTTTAGCTCGAGTTTTAGCAACCGCTAGATAGCCCGTATGTTGCAATGAATCAGCGAGATTTGTGCGTTTCTTTTTTGTGGGTTTCTTCATAGTCATATTAACTTCCTTTTAGTCGTACTTTTAATATCCATCTGCAAAATTAGTTGACCACTACCATGTTTTTATCCATATATGTGGCTCTACTCAACTTTTAAAATAACAGCTTTAAAGATTGAAAATTTATGAACGTATCTAAGCGCTATAAATTAAGATTTAATGCGTGTTAAAAAATTAAGGACACGATCGGCAAAATTACCGTATGGCGGTGCCAGAAGCTTCAAACTTGAAAAATGTGCTTGATAAAATACTGGACGCAGCTTTGAAAAGGTTAAAAACCCTTCATAACCATGGTAGTGCCCCATGCCACTTGCACCAACACCACCAAACGGTAGATCATGCTGTCCCACGTGGAATAAAGCGTCATTTACGGATACCCCACCAGACATCACACTATCAATGTAATAATTGACTAAAGCTTTATTTTGACTAAAAGGATAAAACGCCAATGGACGATCACGCTGCGCAATATATGTCACTACTTCTTCAGGCTCACGGTAGGTTTTGACCATCAGAATGGGACCAAAGATTTCTCGGGTGTCAATTTCCATCTGATCCGTACTATTAAAAATTAAAGTTAGTGGAAATTTGCGGCTTACCTCATCAGCTTTTTGCTGATTTAAATTGATCACCGTGGCGCCTTTATCCTGTGCTTCACTGACACAGTGGCTTAAGCGTTGAAACGAGCGGTCATCAATGATGGATGTATAATCTTTACTATGGATATCAGGGACATGCTGTTTTACCCACTCCTCTACCGTTTGGATGAATTTTTCTTTTTGTGATTCGTGTACAAATAAATAGTCAATATTCGTGCATATTTGTCCCGCATTAAACTGCTTTACGAACATGATGCGCTCGACTGCTTTTGCTAGCGGGTAGTTTGGATCAATCACCGCAGGTGACTTACCACCTAGCTCTAGGGTCACGGCCGTCAAATTCTCTGCAGCTGCTGCCATGACTTTTTTGCCAGTAGCACCAGAACCTGTAAATATTAAATGGTCTAAAGATAATTTTGAAAAAGCGATACCTACCTCACCCGTCTCATCAAAAATCTGTAACTTTTCAGGCTCAAAATACTGCGGAATTAATTGAATTAATAAAGCCGCCAGATGACGTGAGTTCTCTGATAGTTTTACCATCGCTTTATTACCTGCTGCAAAGACAGCAGAAAGCTGGGTAAACATTAAATTGATGGGAAAGTTCCACGGTACAATCAAACCTATGACACCCAAAGGTTGTGGAATCAGACGGTTTTTTGCGCCAAAGTAGCTAATCAAGTCTACTTTGCGTTTTTGAATTTTAGTCCATTTTTTTAGATACTTAATACTACTATTAATGTCATCTGTCACCGTAATAATTTCAGCCAACAAGGTTTCATGTCTTGAACGATTACCGTAATCACGATGGACGGCATCAATCAAGGCTTCACGATTGTCATTAATTAATGCTTTTAAATTTTGTAAGTGCTTTTTTCTTACAGCAATGCTTTCTATACCTTCTTTTTGTGCGTGGTTTTTTTGCAGTTGTAAGCAGTCATGTAGTTGTTTTTCTATATCTAAATGTTCGAATGGCATTTGCATAAATTTCCCTATTACAGCGAATGTGGTGATGGCTCAATTTATGACTCAATAATATTTTTCACTTTCCTATTGAGCATTTGGTTATCAAACTTTAGCAGAACACTCAAAGCATCGCTTGATAATACAGGACATTAATTTGACATTTTAGGACATTAAGTTAATAATCTGGGGTAAAAGGAGTGTTGTATGGGAAATTACATCAGGGCAGCCGGCTTAAGCGGTTTTGAGGATTTAGTTCGTAGTTATGGCAAAGATCCTATCGATATTCTCGGTAAAGTCGGTATATTACCATCGATGATAAATGAACCAGATTCGCTTATTGACTACGATCGATATTTGAATTTATTGGAATTAGCAGGATTAATTTGTAACGAGGAGTGTTTCGGTCTAAAGCTAGCTGCCAATCAAAATATTCGAACGATAGGTCTAATTGGTGTTTACATATCTAGGCAAAACAGCGTATTAGAGTCATTGCATGTCGCACAAAAATACATTGACATGCATGCAGAAGGCTTCACTTTTCATGCAAACAAGCTTCCCAATCAATTATCCGAGCTAAATATACTCAGTCAGAATGCAGAAAATATAGATAGACCACAAGAGGCACAACTTGCTATGTGTTTAATGCGCAATGTTATAAAAGATTTAATTGGACCAACATGGCGCCCAGAAAAAATAAAGTTAAAACAAAATCCCACGCTTGAATCCCAACAGTTATTAACTAAAATGTTTGACTGTGAGGTGGAATTTGATACCAAAAAGAACGCTTTGTATTTTTGCACAGATCTTTTAGCTCGTAAGCCCTACCACTTTAATGATGATTTGGTTAATCAACTTATCTTGCAACAATTAGAAAACGAAAGTACTAAATCTATCAATAATGACACCTTTTTAATAGAAAGCGCTATGAAAATGCTCTTGGCCACGGGCGATTGTAGCATTGCAAATGTCGCATTATGTGTGGGGCAACATCAAAAAAAAGTGCAACGCCAATTGAAAGAACAAGGAACAACCTATAGAGAGTTATTAGAAGATGTGCGGAAAAAAGAAGCGATACGTATTATTAGCACAGCGAGCATTAACCTCACAGATGTTGCACTCCAGCTTGGTTATGCTGAACTGTCTATTTTTAGCCGCCAATTTAAAATCTGGTTTGGTATGACACCAACAGAATGGAAAAATAAATCTAAAAGACCCGCAAAAAATACATTGCTGAGTTAAGTGCGAACTGAGCTATATTGAAGAAACTGTAGAAGTAAACTTGGTGAAATAAGTATCATAATAGGAGCTTACCATAACCAAGAAAACGAGAACTGACCCTTGCCGTCAATTCCGTAGAAATTAACTTGAAAGATTCTAATCATGCAGCTTGATAATAATATCCTGTACGGTCGATTTTATAATTATTAAATTTATATTTAATATGAGTAGTTCGATGCCTGTATAGCGCTACAAACACGACTTAAACTGGCATGAAGAGATTAAATAATTCATATAAACATCCTCAAAAAAAGCTGTTTTTATAAAAGTGTTCCGGTATGTAGAATAACGTATTCATTACGGTTTATGTTTAAAGTCTGCTAACCACGTTAAGGCCAGTATTTCGACTCCTTTGATAGGATTTTCTAAGATAAATCCTAAATCTTACGCTGCTTAATATTCAGCGCTATTTACCCAAGCAAATTCTTCCATGATGCGCAGCCATTGATCATCTAATCCCGCTTTTAACAGCAATGGCTCACCGGTAACCGGATGGCTGAGCGCTAAACTCTGGGCATGCAGCAGCATGCGCGCGCAACCATATTGAGTACGAAAAAATCGATTGTGCCGTCCGTCGCCGTGGCTGGTATCACCCACTATGTGATGGAATAAATGCCTCATGTGCCGACGCAGCTGATGCTTGCGCCCGGTCTCAGGTGTTAAGCGCATTAGACTATAGCGGCTAGTGTCATGCTTTTTTGATACCGCAAATGGCAGCTCAACTTGTGCCAAACTCTGCCAATGGGTCACCGCCTCTTGAGGAGGTTTGTCCAAGTCAGCAAACTTATCGGCAATGGCATCGGGCTTAAAGCTCAACGCATAATCAACAGTGCCCTGCTCTGGCATAAAGCCGCGCACCACGGCTAAATATTGCTTAGTAACTTTGTGGGCAGTAAAAGCCTCGGTAAGACTGCGTGCCACGACTGAGCTTTTAGCAAACAATAATACGCCCGAGGTTGGTCTGTCTAACCTATGTACCGGAAATACATGGCAACCTACCGCATCACGGGTGAGTTGCATGGCAAAGCGCGTCTCGCCTTTATCCAGCCAACTGCGATGCACCAATAGACCAGCCTCTTTATTAATCGCTACCAGAAATTCATCTTCATAGATAATGTCTATTTGATTAGCGGTGCCGCTTTCGATATCCATGTTTTCAATGCCCATATTTTAGATACTATAATTATACATCCTTTTTATCGCACCCTACCAAGTCACGTACAAAGGTCTTCCAATGATTTCACCCATACTTGCGCTGATATTTCTTGTCTATGCCATAACTTTCAAACTCACTCATTGCTTTAAAAAGTCCAAAAATAGTTATTAAAGTTTATTATGGTATAGTCAAAGCAGATACGCTGATTAAATGTTTTGGTTCCCTAGTGAGGAATCGAAGCTTTGGCTGTAGTCCAAGTGATTATAATGGGTATAGGTTTTTATGTTGAGTCAGTGTACATCTGAGTGTACTTAATGAGCTTGGCTTGATAGTTTTTTGACTAGATGACCATGTGATATTTTGAGTTTGGATGGCACTTACTGTAGGAAGTAAACCATCCTCTATAGTGATATAGACACTCCTAAGCCCATAGTGGCTCCTGTATACCATGCTTTGACCGTCTACGTGATCAAAGTACTTTTAACACTCATTACTTAAGCACTGTGTTACTAATATTTTCCGCTGCCTCTATGCCTGAAAGATACGCTCCATGGACAGTCGATGGATAATCTTCTGAAGTAGCTTCACCAGCAAAAAATAGACGGTCATTAATAGTTTCTGCCAGCGCCAATCTCGAATCAGAATTTGCACCTACACCATTAAAAGAATAAGAACCATATGCAAATGGATCTTTACCCCAACGAGTGATTTGCCAGCTTTCAGGATCAGGAATATCAGTACCGTAAATAGTTCTCAAAACGCTCATAGCATCATTTACAATCTCTTCATCACTCCATTGTTCAGTTTTTCGTGCATACTCAGCAGCATTAAACCCTAGCAAAACAGGTTTTTCAGTATAAGCTGCGATATTGAGCCATTCGTTCCATCTACCATGTTCATCAGATATCCAATTTAAGATTTCTTTATTTTTATCCCAAAAAACATAGGGAAATCTTAAGAAAAGCTTATCAAGCAACCCGAAGCCTATGACATCAACTGCTTGTTGCTTACTCTCTGGGAGTGGTGGTATGAATTTTACGCTGCCTTTTTTTAAGACACCAACAGGCAATGTAACGATGACCTGATCAGCTAAAAACTCACTTATATTTGTTTTTACCACTACTTTATCATTTTGATACTCTATTTCTTCAACAGCATGTTCCATTTTTATTTCGATGCCAGTTGCTAGATAGTCTGTAAGCAAACCATAACCATCTGGAAACATCATATCTTCACCAGAAAATGCTTCTGAATCATCTGGATTTACAGCAGATATTTCGTTTAAAGCACCTGAAAACTCATGTTCAATTGTAGTATTCAGAAGATGCATAACAGATTGCCTTTGCTGTTTTGACAACCCTTTCCATAAATTGGTGTTCTCGATGGCATCAAATATGGTTTCAGGATCTGAGGCATTATTAAATACTTGTCGAACCAGTTTGTTGAATATTTTATTGGCTTCCTTGTCGATCTTATTATCAATCGGCTTTCCTTCATTTCCATATACGATACTATTATCGTAGTTCGTAGGAAGCCTTCTGACACCTAGATCCTTAGCCAGTTTAGTCAGTGGGTTTTTATGTTCTCCATGGATCCAAGAGGCACCTAGATCGACAGGCACATCAGACCACAAACGACTCGTCCAAACTCTGCCGCCAATACGTTTTCTAGCCTCAAGTACTGTGACTTTATATCCTAACTTATGCAGCATATTCGCAGCTGCTAATCCTGCCATACCCGCGCCAACCACTACTATTTTTTTATCACTAGTTGCGATATCTTTAACACTCTTACTATTACAAGCCGCCATTAACATCGTTACGCTACTCATTAATAAAAAATTTCTTTTATTCATTGTTTTCTCAATTATAATTTTTTATAAAAATCAATCTATTCCTGATTATCAGGTTTACCTTTATTAGCCCTCACTAGGAAACCGAACCAATAAAGGCACATGACTGGTTCGACATAAGTATACCCAAGTGGAATCAGTCTATTAAACCGCCAAACCTATTTATAGACCACTCAAAATAGACCAGCTCAATGGACCACTTATATTAGACTGCTGAGCTAATTAGGTTTATCAATATAGATATTAGAAATACCTGAACCTCCCTAGGTAAGTGTGATTAACTTGAGGTTTGCTCAAGCGTCCACATCATTATCTACCTCCCTACTCTATTCGATCATAGCATGATAATTAATAAGCAGATTGGAGCGCTCACTCAGAGACTAGCAGCTCGATACTAACTTGAAAACAGTACTCATTTTTGACAATGATGCTCATTTTGCCGTTATGTGCGTTAATAATAGCTTGTGCTATCGATAGCCCTAAACCCGTACCTGAATGCAAAGTATTGTTTTTATGATGACGATAAAAACGCTCAGACAATTTATCCACCTCTAGCTGCGTTAGTGGTTCATCTAAGCGATTAGTAAGCACTATCTGTAAAAACTGATTTTTTAACAAGGATCGAGTGATTTCATTCGAATCACTTACATCGGCATCAGAGACAGTAGATGCTTGAATAGAGATAATGCTATTACTTGCTGCATAGTACACAGCATTTGATATCAGGTTCGCAAACAATCTCTGTAATAAACGCTCATCTCCTAATACTGCCTTAAATTCTCCACTTTTTTCGAATGAAATACCACGATCTTCAGCGATTAGCTCGTAATAAGAAATCATCTTAGTAACCAGAGACTCGCTATCAACTGGAGTGAACTGGGAGTCATAGACCCCCTTTTGTGTTTTTGCCAGTAGCAGCATGTTATTAATTAAGCCGGATAACTGCTCGAGTGTGTCATGTTGATGGTGCAGCTGCTCAACGTATTCATTGCTGTCTCTAGGCTTGCTTAACATGACTTGAGTCTGGGTACTTAAGGTTGCAAGCGGGGTACGAAGCTCATGCGCGATATCGTCTGAGAAGCGCGATAATGACTCAAAATTATACTCAAGTTTATCCATCATCGCGTTATAAGCATCAGCAAGCGGTCGCAACTCACTGGGCATCTCACGAACCACAATACGATCATCGAGCTGTTCGGCATTGATGCGAGTCATCTTTTGCCTGATAGTTGATAGCGGGGCAAATCCTAAGTGCACACTAAGTGCCGCAACAGACACCAATATAAAGGTGATTGCGATTAATATAAGAATTAAATGACGGTTGAATTGGACGAGGTATTGATGATGGACATCAATAGGTAAGGCGATGAGCGCTAGGCGTTCAGAGTGCCGAATGACAATAGCCCTATAGTGACGACTATCAACTTTTAAATCAAACGGCTGATCATGATATTGCTGCCATAAGTCTTTTACTGAACGTTTATTCCCTGACTGACTGATAAAGCCTTTGGGCATACTGGTAATAATTTGTCCTTGTTCATCAGTGATGACGGTTTTTACATCGTAGTCTAGTCCAGCATTCTGTAGTGGCTGTGACTGCTTACTCACAGGCTGATTAGGCTGATCAGAAAGTTGCGTTATACTCTGATCATCGAGTAAGCTATCAGTCATGTGCTGACGTAAATTAAACGCAGCATGGGTTAAAATTTCTGAATCCATTTGTTCGAAATGACCATTAACCGAACGCTGAATCCAAAGGTACAGGCAGATTTGAGTGACTACTACGCAGAGCGTCAATAGGAATATAGTCCGCCATAACAGTGACAGGCGTCCGTCTGTGACAATAGGCGTCATGCTAGTGGCTTTCTGTTAGATGTGTTGAGTCACTACTACTTTCTGTAACCTCCAATCGATAACCCATACCACGCACTGTATGTATCAGTTTTACCTCATAGTCATCGTCAACTTTAATCCTTAAGCGCCGAATTGCTACATCAATGACGTTGGTGTCGCTATCAAAATTTATATCCCAAACTTGGGAGGCAATAACCGATCGTGGTAACACTTCACCCTCTCTTTCAAGTAAAAACTGTAGTAAGGCAAACTCTTTTGCGGTTAACTTAATAGGCAGCTCACCTCTGTGCACGGTGCGTTTGGCAATATCCATCTTTAAATCTGCAATTTGCATGAGGTTGCTGCTGTAATCCGCCTGATTAGCACGGCGTAGCAAGCTTTTTATTCTCACCAGCAGCTCAGCAAAGGCAAAAGGCTTAGTCAGGTAGTCATCACCGCCAATCTCAATCCCCTTTATGCGATCACTCAAGTCATCTTTAGCGGTCAAAAACAAGACCGGGGTATGCTTACCAGCGGCGCGGTAATTACGTACCAGCTCAAAACCACTGATATCAGGCAGCATAACGTCCATAACCACGACATTAAAATCCTCACTCATTAAAGCATGGTAACCATCTAATCCTGTGGTTTGATGCTCAACAATAAAGCCTGCTTCGGTCAGACCTTGTTTTATGTAGTTCCCGAGTGACAACTCGTCTTCGACTAATAATATTTTCATAGCAAGCGCGACGCTGATTGGTTAGGTTAATGCTATTAATGATAGAGGAATGTCAGCAATATTCCTATACCAAGACCGCAACATGACAAAATTATCATCTTAGCGTCATGTTGTTGTCAGAGCCATAATGGTACGCTGTTACTAATGCTAGAGCTAATTCTGATGCTAACAGTGACGACGCTGCTCAAGTATCTGCGTAAACTAGAATAAGGTTAACGATAAACATCTGCATTTAACCGTAAAAAACGGTGTTCGGGTACTAATTGATAATTGCATAGCGTCTAAACCTCTACTCACCGTCTTCAAGGAATGATTTCATGAAACATGATATGCACGAAGAAGAAAGAAAAAGAGAAATAGACAGTAAGCACGCAAGCTGCCACAGCGCAGCGAATAAGAATGAAAAACCTACCAAAGGTGGCAAGCATGACAAGGTGCCAGCCGGCTACAGCGGTACTGTTTATGTCTGCCCAATGCATCCCGAAGTCAGGGATGTCGAAGATAGCGGCTGCCCAATATGCAAAATGTCTCTCAAGCCTGAAGGCACTGTTGTCGAAGATAATGTTGCCGAAATGGCAGAGATGAAAGACGGTCATGCAAAATGTCATAGCACAGCTAATACAGAGGTAACGTCTGTTAAAGGCGGCAAATACGACAAAGTGCCAGCTGGCTACAGCGGTACTATTTATGTCTGTCCAATGCATCCTGAAGTCAGGGACGTAGAAAATAGCGGCTGCCCGATATGCGGAATGGCACTTGAACCAGAGACGGCTACCATTGGTGAGGAAGACACCTCAGAGCTCGACGATATGACACGCCGTTTCTGGATTTGTACGGTGTTGACCATACCGCTATTTCTGTATGCTATGAGTGACATGGTCGGGATAAACCTAGACAATATTGGTCAGATTGATATTTCAGGGCAGATCGCTCAGTGGATTCAGCTAGCGCTTGCGACACCCGTCGTGTTATGGGGAGGTGCACCGTTCTTTATTCGTGGCTGGCAATCAATAAAAAGCCGAAACCTGAACATGTTCACTCTGATAGCAGTGGGCGTAGGCGCAGCTTTTGGTTTCAGCCTAGTAGCAACCTTTCTTCCGGACATTTTTCCAGACAGTTTCAGAGATGCCTCTGGTCAAGTCGGAGTCTACTATGAAGCGGCAGCGGTCATTGTGACATTGGTGCTATTAGGTCAAGTTCTAGAACTTAAAGCCAGAAGTCAGACCTCTGGCGCGATCCGTGCGCTACTCGAGCTGGCTCCACCAACGGCAAGACGTGTGGATGAGAATGATGTCGAAACCGAAGTCTCACTTGACGAAGTTGTCAGCGGTGACACACTGCGAGTGAAACCAGGAGAAAAGCTTCCCGTAGACGGCACGGTACTTGATGGCAATAGCAACGTCGATGAATCAATGGTAACTGGTGAACCACTACCTGTTGCAAAAACAGCAGGGGATACGGTCACCGGTGGCACAGTCAACGGTACTGGGACACTATTAATTGAAGCGGTCGATGTTGGTGATGACACCGTATTATCCAAGATCGTCAAGATGGTTGCCGAAGCCCAGCGCAGTCGTGCACCAATACAGAAACTGGTCGATAAGGTAGCTGGTTGGTTCGTGCCGATCGTGCTTATCTGCTCCGTCATTACCTTTATTGTCTGGGCTATGTTCGGACCTGCGCCTGCAATGGCTTTTGCACTGGTTAATGCCATCGCGGTATTAATCATAGCCTGCCCCTGTGCATTAGGACTCGCCACGCCGATGTCGATTATGGTTGGTACTGGAAAGGGCGCCCAAAATGGCGTGCTCATCAAAAACGCTGAAGCGTTAGAGAGTATGGAAAAAGTCGACACCATCGTTGTGGACAAAACCGGAACACTGACAGCAGGCAAACCAGAACTCACCGCTATCGAAGCCCTTGGTGGCTTAAATGAGGATGAACTTCTTATGCTCGTCGCAGCCGTAGAGAGTGCTAGCGAACATCCTCTGGCAGAAGCTATTGTCAAAGCTGCGAAGGCTAAATCTCTTACTACTGCAAAAGCCAGCGATTTTAGTTCAACCACCGGTGAAGGCGCACAGGCGCTCGTTAATGGTAAGCAGGTCGCCGTAGGCAACTCAAAATTCATGCAGCGCCTTGATAGTTTTGACAGTGCGCTTTCAGAACGCGCCGACAAACGCAGGAAGGACGGTGAAACCGTGATGTTTGTCGCAGTAGATGGGCAAGCTGCTGGTCTAATTTCAGTCGCTGATCCGATCAAGCCGAGTACGAGTGAAGCCATATCGCTGCTGCACAAAGCTGGACTGCGGGTGGTCATGCTGACAGGTGACAATGAGATAACGGCCAAAGCGGTTGCCAGTAAATTAAATATTGATGAGGTACATGCCGACGTCTCTCCAGAAGACAAAAACCGTATCATCAAAGAGCTGCAAAGTAGTGGCAAGGTCGTGGCTATGGCGGGCGACGGTATCAATGATGCCCCTGCCCTTGCGCAAGCAGACGTTGGCATCGCCATGGGCACAGGAACAGATGTGGCGATGGAGAGTGCTGGCATCACGCTAGTGAAAGGCGATTTGATGGGGATTGTGAGAGCCCATAAACTGAGCCATTCTACGATGCGCAATATCAGACAAAACCTGTTCTTTGCGTTTATCTACAATGCACTTGGTATACCGGTTGCTGCTGGCGTCCTGTATCCATTTTTCGGACTTTTACTCAGTCCAATGATAGCTGCGGCTGCCATGAGCCTTTCTTCAGTGTCTGTTATTGGTAACGCGCTGCGATTGCGCCGTTTGCAGCTATGATTTTAGTATGGTAGGAATATTCCTATGTAAAAACCGCAACATGACAAAATTGTCATCTTAGCGTCATGTTGTTGTCAGAGTCATCATATTAAGATACTCAGCGTCTTAATTTATTATCTGTACTATTAAATATTATAAAAAAATATGAGAGAGCCTTATGACAGTCTTTAAAATCGAATCTAGCTATGTATCTACATCTAATAGCCAGTCGTCTAAGCTATTGCGTAGTACGCTAATATTATTTGCAGCCTCATCACTGTTTGCTTGCAGTCAACCTGAGAGTAGTGCCTCTACTGCCAGCACGGTAAAAGCTGAGCATCATACTGCAGCCACCTCTGTGATGAGTAAGCCAGTAAGCAATCCAGATTTACTCAAAAACATCTCAGCAACCGTCTATAAAGATGTGAATTGCGGCTGCTGTAAAGACTGGATAAGCCATGCAGAAGATAATGGTCTAGGTACTACGGCGCACGATGTTGCGGATGTGGCATTATTTAAAGACCGCTATGGCGTACCCACTGAGATGCGCTCTTGCCACACAGCAATCACCACCGATGGCTACGTCTTTGAAGGTCATGTCCCTGCTAAGTATATGGCGCAGTTTTTAGAGAATCCACCAGTACAAGCGCTTGGTCTTGCTGTACCCGGTATGCCGGTTGGTAGTCCAGGTATGGAATATCAAAATAAATTTGCACCGTATCAAATTATGCAGCTCAATAAAGACGGCACTACTCAAGTTTATGCGGATATTGAGTCTACTGAGCAACAGTTATAATATTAATAACTGTTTTCACTTTGTACCGTTTGTAAAGGTTACCTTATGAATAATTCAAATCAAAAAGATATGAATAACCAAAATCAGATGAACCCCTATCTCAAATTCTCCCTAATGATTCTAACCTCTACGGTCGTCATGTTTATCATGATGTATTTTAATACCTATAAATGGGATCACGTTTATTTTAGTGAGACCAGAGCCTATATGGCGCTGTATATGGGCGCTATGATGGCAATCATTATGCTGGCCTTTATGACCAACATGTATAAAAAAACCAAAGTAAATTTGATGATTTATGGTCTGAGCGTAGTGTTATTCGCTTTTGGTCTGTGGGGTGTCAGATCGCAAGCGACTGTTGATCAGGTTGATTGGATGCAAGCGATGATACCGCATCATTCAATTGCTATCTTGACCAGCTCAAGAGCAGATATCGAAGATCCACGCGTACGGAAGCTAGCGGATGACATCGTTGAGGCACAAAAGCGAGAGATCGGTGAGATGCAAGCACTCATTGAAGAATTGAAGTAAAGGTGTACCCACAAAATTATCGTGACTTTTTAAACTCTGTTTTTTTAAACTAGCAAAGCTTATCTAATAAAATTTAATTTTTTAAATTATTGTTGGAAGCTTTGCTAGCCTTTTATTTAATCTATGTATGTTAAGGATATAGCATGAAAAATCATTACAAATTACGCTTCTCTGTTCTTGCTGCTAGTGTTAGTGCAGCATTATTACTAAGTGCTTGTCAGCCAACAGCTGAGAAAGTTGACCCTACTACAACAGAAGACGTCGCACCAGTCGAAGCAACTGAGACTGACACTACAACCGCAGTAGACCCGCATGCTGGTCATGATATGAGTGCAGATGCTATGGTAGCAGACGGCACACCAATGACCCCTATGCTCAAAGACTACACCGAATCAATGACCAAAATGCATAAAGAGATGATGATTGGTATGGATTATAACGATCCTGATGCGGCATTTGCTCAAGGTATGCTTGGTCATCATATCGGTGCAGTGGATATGGCAGAGATTGAGCTCAAGTATGGTACTGATGCAGAAATGCGTAAGCTTGCACAAGAAATCATCGATGCCCAGCAGTCTGAAATTGCTACGATGAAAGCATGGCTCGCGGATAACCCTGACGCTAAAACCCCAACCGCTGATACCAAAGCAATGCAACAAGCCTATGCCGACGGTATGGATGCGATGCATGAAGAAATGATGGCGGGTATCGCCGACCCAGTACCGGATATGGCATTTGCTCGTGGCATGTTACCACATCATGTTGGCGCGGTAGATATGGCAGAAACTCAGCTTAAATATGGTAAAAACCCTGAAATGCGTAAGCTGGCTCAAGAAATTATCGATGCACAGCAACCTGAAATTGAGCAGATGCAAAGCTGGATTGCTGCTCAAAAGGGCTAAGCAAGGTTTTAATAGATATTTACGACTCTTAAATTAAAAAAGCAGCCTCTTAAAATATCATTTTAGGAGGCTGCTTTTTTGTTTACTATTAATACTATAGAGAACTATAAACTGTGCAATTTATTACTTTTCACCACACTGACAGCATTTCGAGCACATATCACATTTGTCACAAGTTGACGCACAGGTGCACCCACATTTCGGACAAGTACAGCTAGAATTATAGTGTACAGACGGTACCAACGAGTTAAATTTATCTTTAGAAGTAAAGTTCATAATAAATCCTTATTCATGATAGATAACTCATTGTGGCAGGTATTAATAGAGTGTTAAGTAACCTTATTGTCAGTTTAGTAGATGAGTTAGTTAACGGCTATTAAAGCTATTATCTACTAAGTATTTATCTATTTTTATAGCTGGCGCTTTAAATATCATCGCATAGATACTGTACTTATCACTTGCTTAAAAATGCCCAACACGCGTAATAAGGTACATATTAGACCTTACTACCCAGCACTGACAGTCGGTTTCAATTCTATTGCCGCGTATGCCATCCGTTCATTGCATGCTATCTATTGTAAGCAACCGTCTTGAGGGACAATATCAGTGGGAAGATCGGTTTCTCCCAAGGCTTCTAATAAATTGATTTCGATAGTGCGTGATAAAGTAGTCAGTGGCAGATGGTTTGGGGCCACGCCAAAAGGATCGGTTATCTCTTCACTGAGGGCATCGAGACCGAAAAAGGTGTAGGCAATGACGCCACAGACTAAAGGGGTGACCCAGCCCAAAGAAGTTGCCAAGCCAAAAGGCAACATAAAGCAATAAAGATAAGTCGTTCGATGCACCAATAGGATGTAAGCAAACGGCAGTGGCGTGTTTTGAATGCGCTCGCAGGCAGCCAAGACTATAGTCATAGAAGTCAGACGTTCATCCATGTTTTGTATCATAAGATCTGATGATAGCTGGTGGCGACGACTGTAACCGAGCTTTTTGCCCATCAGCCGTAGCAGATACTCGGGGAGATTTCCCGCTTGGCGCATACTGATGTGATACTCAGGCTCAACAAAGCGCTCAACGTCCTGCCAAGGTGCAGTGCCACGAAGCCGATGCCTCAGTGCATGAGTAAAAGCAATGGTAAGATGGATCATACACCGCTGAGTATCCCGCCCAATCTCAGTTTCTTCGTCTATAAACGACAGCAGTTGGCGGGTCAGGCTGCGGGCATCAAATACCAACTGTCCCCATAATCCCCGAGCCTCCCACCAGCGTTGATAGCTGGCATTGTTACGAAAGCCAAGAAATAGAGATAGCGCAATTCCCAATAAGGTGAAAGGCGCTGTGCTATAAGATTCGAAAGAACTTGGAATCCCGTGCTGAACTGCTGATATTAAGGCACTGAGCAGGGTTATTAATAAAACCTGGGGATAAATGTGTGGGATTACAGAGCCGCGCAGGGTGAAAAGTATTTTGAATGCATTTGGTGTCTGCCTGACGATCATGTAAACTTCCTAACGATGGGTTCTGTGAATGCGATATCTTTAATCACGCTCATTAATGATAACAGATCTAGACTAAATCCTATATTTTTAGACCTTAATATCTATAGCAGAAAGCTTTTTAAACCCATCGTTAAAAGCACTTTTATAGTCTATACGCCCCCTGCCCCTTTACTTGACGCCTCACTATTTTCAACCAATATTGCAGCAGCGCTCTTTTTAAGAATTGCCCACTGTTCATCATCGACATAAATACCTTCTTTCCATGCGCGTTGATGGGTTTCAAACAGCTCATCCGTTGATACTTTTTGATCAAAATGCTGAATGTCTTTTTCGATATCAAAGTTAGAGGTTGCAAGCTCAATCACCATATCATTGGTATTATAGTTGTCCTGCGCCTTATTAAAGAAATACAAATCAGGATAGACAAATCTTTTATCCAAAGTAAATATGGTATGTTTCGGTGCGCTGCCATTGTCCCATTTAGCCAGACAAGCAATCCCTTTTGCCGCAAGTTTCACCAGTTCGCTATAAGCCAGCCAGCGGTTATGACAGTTACGCAAGTAGATTCTAAAATGCTCACGATTACCCATTTTTTCAATGGCATAATCCATTACTACCGGCAAATGACAGACCAGACTGCTGCCATGCAGATCTAAGATGAGCTCTTCCTCAGTTTGATGAACAATATCAATAGCTACATCACGTTCGGACAGTATAAAAGGACTGGCATTATTAAAATGTAAGATACCATTAAGACCAGCCATCTGTAGCTCCGCTACCATAGAAGCTATCAAATCTGCTTCCCCGACTTCACGTTGCAACCCCAAAAAGGCTTTGTTCACCATGGTCACGATTTCATTATGCGATACAATCATGTCTCAATACTCCTTATTGGGCAGCTAATGGTAAGGTCGATAGCTCATTTATTTTTGGTAAAAGAGGAAACAGCCACTCATCACTATGGACTTCATCAAATAAAGGCGCGCCTTGAAATAGTGTGACACGCACCCAACGATCTGATCTGGGATCAAACTTAGTTGCACCAAACATAGATAATTTACAACGCAATAGATGCATCGGTAATGCGGTCTTTTGCAAGACGTTAATCTGAATATCGCCCATCTTTTTATGACCCATCGTCCAAACGCGACGTGCAATCGAGCGATATTTTGGCTTAGTTAAGATAAATTCGGAAATAAACTGCTGCGGATCTGCTTGCTGTAACGCCAAATACAAAGTATTTGCTTGTCTACCAATATCTAGTAAGAACTCTTTATCATCGCCACGCTCTTGTCCACGTATGCCCATTCTCGGCTCTTCTTTATCCTCGGAGCGATACCAGAACCAATAGACATTATCTTCTGCGGCAAAATCAATGCTAATTGCCCACTGATAACGCGCTTCTAAAACTTCAACAAGGTCTTGAACGACTTTACCGCTGGGTAGTGACATCGTCTCATCAGCATTTACTTGCCCTGCAAATCTATCTACAAGCTCAGGATAAAGCTCCATCATGCAAGAGATAATGACCTCTTGGCTCTCATAACTGAGATGGTCATTGCGCTGTAAAAAATCCGCCCACGTGTCGCAGTCTTTAAGCTCAGCCTCAAGGTTGTTTTGCAATTGCGTCAGCTCATCAACAATCGTACTATTCAGTAAAATTTGCGGCTCATTGATAGTGACTACTTCAGAGAAATGCTGGATAGCACGATTCATTAAGGTTGAGAATTGGGGTATTTTGCTATTATCAGATTCATGCTCGATATTACAAACCAATACCGCTTGTAGCGCCCCTTCACGGGTACTTAACCATTGATCAACGACACAAGGATGATTAATTAAATAAGGCGCCATGCCAAGACCGGTAGCATTACCGATACCCAAATATTGCTTAATCTCTGGATGTAAGTTGACTGCCTTAGCGCCGCCTTTTTTCTTCGCCAAATAATCGACCCAATCAAGGCTGAATTCTCTCAGCAAATAAACTGCACACATCTGCGCACGAAATGATTGGTTAAAATCCTCACTATGATCGAGTGGCTTAAAGTCGTAAATACCGAATTTACCATTACCATAAACGGCAGTGGTGCGCAGGATATAACCAACTTGTGCCAGTACGTTCAAATCAGGCTGTTGACCATCGGCAAGCGCGCTGACAATATGCTCAAACACACGCACGCTTTTATTAGCCCGTGCCAGCACCATAACCATATTAGAATTACGACCTGCTTCTTGTAGTGGTACATTGGCTTTGAGATTTGCCAATAGCTCATCACCTATCTCACCATAAACCAAAGCAAACGTCACATCCCACTTTTGCGCAATGACGCGATCATTACGTTCTTCATCAGCGATTTGATTACAGAATACAACTAAGTGATAAACGTGCTCAGGCGTTTGCAAACGATAAATAACTTGTCCATAGCCATTATCATCCAAATCCCAAAGATGCTTACTTAACGTCCAATTTTCTTTATCGATTTTACGCAGGAGCGTCCGCACGAAGCTGATACGCGTTTGGTGCATCGCGCCCAATCTTTCAGAGTGCATCACCACATCTGGGGTACGGAAGCTGACCGCGTCTAGCTTATCGTTGGTTGGCAAAGTATGTTCCATATGACTCTCACCTTAAATAATATATTAAGCCAATAACTTATTTGCTACTTTCAAATACTGACATCAATAAGTAAATAGGTTATTGGCTATATTCATGACGCTCTTAATCAATTTCTTTGGGAACTGATTCTTTGGCAAGCTTTTCTTCAGCGAGTCGATGATCGGTCTCAACTCGGTTAGGACGGTAAAGGTCTTGATCACGAGCCATTTGCTGCGCAATTTTTGGCCCATTCCATAACGATGGTAGAAGAATAAAGGACACCGGCACAGCGGTAATCACGATAAAGGATTGCAAAGCCGTCACCCCGCCTGACCCAAGCGAGATTAAAACGATAGCCGTTACCCCCATCATGATGCCCCAAAAGGTACGAATAATAGCGTTAGGCTCGCGCTCGCCACTGATAACGACACTAATGGTATAGGTCATCGAGTCACCCGTAGTGACAATAAAAACCATAGTTAAAATGATAAATAATAATGAGGTAATCAAAGGAAATGGTAACTGCTGAGTGATTGCTAGCAAAGCACCAGGAAGGTTAAAGCCTTCAAAAGCAGTACTAACACTACCCGGATTGGCGATCTCAAACGCTAGGCCTGTGCCACCCACGACCGTGAACCAAAAGCAGGTCACTAGTGGAGCAATAATACAAACCGTCGTGATTAATTGGCGAATGGTACGACCCCGTGAGATACGCGCAATAAAGATCGCCATCATCGGGCCATAACCCAAGAACCAACCCCAAAAGAATACCGTCCAGCCACCAAGCCAACCTTCATCACCGCGAAAAGTTGCCATCGGGATAAAGTTATGGACCATGGTGCCAACACCTTGAATATAGCCATTAACGATAAACTTGGTTGGTCCAAATAAAAGAATAAACACCATGAGAGCGACAGCCAGCATGACGTTAAATCGACTAAGTAATTGCATACCGCGGGCAAGTCCACTAATCGCCGAAAGGGTATATAAGACAATAGCAAATATGATAATAATGAGCTGGGTGGTAAAAGTATCTGGAATACCAAATAAAGTGTTTAATGCATAGCTGGTTTGTAGACCCAAAAAGCCAATAGGACCGATCGTACCGGCAGCAACCGCTACAATACAGCAGGCATCAATAATCGCTCCGGTATGACCGGTAAGCACACGATCGCCAAACATAGGATACAGAAGTGTACGCGGTTTGAGTGGCAAGCCTTTGTCATAATGCAGGTGCATTACCACAATAGCGGTCAAGCTACCGACAATCGACCACGCTAAAAAGCCCCAATGCATAAACGATTGTGATAACGCATTAAATGCGCGCTGTTGGATATCAGCTGTTTCAGCATAGACAGGCGGTGCACTAACGAAATGAGCGATCGGTTCAGCGGCTGCCCAAAAAACCCCACCACCCGCAAGTAGCGTACAAAATAGAATGGCCATCCATTTAAAGTTGTCCATTTCAGGCTTTGGTAGATTGCCTAAAATAACTCGTCCAGTGCGACCTGCCCCAACCGCTAAAGCAATCACAAAGGTGGCTAATAATAAGATTTGCCAAAAAGGGCCAAAGACTTTAGCCGACCAAACAAAACCTAAATCTACTATTTTCGATAAGCGCTCTTCTGCAAAGATCGCCATCAGAACAAAGGCAATAATAAAACCGCCACTGTACCAAAATGCTGGGTTTTTGAGTCCTAGAGTATCTGTGTCTGCCTCTTTAGAAGGTGATCCATGATTCGCTGCTGTGTTTGCCACACTTGAGCGTCCTTGCTCGTCTTTGTTAAATCCCTTTAAATCAGCCATGATGTGGCTCCATATGATAATGTTGCGTCACTTAAATTAGCAGTAGCTTGTCTTGAAAATCAGCAGCCAAAGACAACGTTACATTGTCTATTTTTAGCTTTAAATATTACGATTTTTATAAAGGCTTTATACCGCTCTCAAGAAAGTCAAACCAGTTTTGACCGATGATCTTGCCAGCATCTTTATCATTAAAGCCATGTTGCAATAGACCGTTATAGATATTTTCCATACCGTCCTTGCCTGCAAACCACGGCAGCGTATCAGGCCAGCCTGAATTATTGGCATTACCTTCACCATAATCCATCGCTTTTGACCAGCGACCGTTACGCATCCATTCAAGCACTGCTTGTGGTTGGTTAAGGCATAAGTCACTACCAATTGCTAAATGCTCAACGCCATATTTATCCGCACAATCAGCAATCATGCTACAAAAGTCATTGAGCGTACAGGCGCTGCCATTCGGCAGATGAAACGGATATAAGCTGAAACCTAACAACCCGCCAGCCTTGGTTAAGGCACTAATAACAGTATCGGATTTATTACGTAACGCTTCATGGGCGGTAGTCGGATTGGCATGACTGATACAGATTGGACGGCTCGATATCTCAATTGCCTCAAGCGTTGATTGCTCTGCGCTATGCGACATATCAATAATCATCCCTACCCGATTCATCTCAGCTATTGCTTGTTGACCGAAACGCGTAATGCCACTATCATTCTGCTCATAACAACCGGTTGCTAATAAGCTTTGGTTGTTATAGGTCAGCTGCATAATCAGTAAACCTAGGCGGCGCATGACACTAATCAAACCAATCTCATCATCGATAGGCGAGCAGTTTTGCGCACCAAAGAAGATACCCACTTTGCCTTGCTGCTTAGCAGTCTCAATATCAGCGACCGAATAAACGGGCAAGATAAGGTCTGAGTTTTGCTCAAAGCGGGCATCCCATTCAGCAAAGCGCGTTAGGGTCTGCCGAGCATCTTCGTGATACACCAAGGTGGCATGTACCGCATCGATACCACTGGCTTGTAGCATCTTGAAATAATCACGATCCCAATGGCTATACTGTAATCCGTCAATGATGATATGGTCTTGGTACATTTTCAAATTCCTTTTATGCTTTTTGTAAGTAGCCGCTCGGCGCAGGTCCAACCAGTTGCGCCGTGATTAATTAATCAATTAACTGCGGCTAGCATCCTTTTTAATCCGCTTCTAGTACGCTTTCTGATAAGCCGTTTTAACAATGGTATAAAACTCTTTGGCATACGTTCCTTGTTCGCGCGGACCAAAGCTTGACTCTTTACGACCACCGAACGGCACGTGATAATCCGTACCTGCCGTTGCTAGATTGACCATCACACAGCCTGCTTGGACTTGTTCTTTAAACATCGCGCTATTACGCAAACTTTGAGTAATAATGCCGCCAGTTAAGCCAAAACGCGTGTCATTGGTCATGGCAATCGCTTCTTCCAAGTTCTTTACACGCATGACGCAAGCAAGCGGAGCAAACACTTCTTCTTGGTTGATGTCCCAACTGTTATCGGTCTCGGTAAACAAGGTAGGCGACATATAATAACCGTCATGTGGCATGTCTAAACGCTCACCACCAAAGGCTAAATTGGCACCGGCTTGTTTGGCTTTTTCAATCCAATCCATGTTTGACGCAAGCTGTTTGTCATCAACGATTGGACCCATAAAGATACCGTCATCAAGCGCATGACCGACTTTCAACGTTTTCATTTTTGCAATAACGCCATCAACGAAAGCATCATGAATACCGTCCATGACTATCAGACGTGAAGAGGCGGTACATTTCTGTCCTGAGCCACCGAACGCGCCAGCAACGGCAGCATCAATAGCAACTTGCAAATCAGCATCATTAGCGATGACTAAAGCATTTTTACTGCCCATCTCTAACTGGCAACGGACAAAGTTTGGCGCGGTCGCCGCAGCAACTTTGCGGCCCGTCGCTACTGAACCAGTAAAGCTAACTGCATCGATGTCTTTTGAATTGATTAAAGCATCACCAACTGATGAGCCGCCACCAAGTACCAAGTTAAATGTGCCTTCTGGCAACCCTTGACGGTGAATGATTTCTGCCAACGCCACCGCACTGGCTGGCGTTAAATTCGCAGGCTTCCAGATAACGCTATTCCCATAGGCTAGCGCTGGTGCAATTTTCCATACAGCAGTAGCGGTTGGAAAATTCCAAGGAGAAATGATAGCGACGACACCGACCGCCTCACGAGTTACTTCGACTTTCACCCCAGGGCGTACCGAGTCAGCAAGGTCGCCCATTTGGCGTAATACCTCGGCAGCATAATAGTGAAAGAATTGACCGGCACGATAAATCTCGCCGCGACCTTCCGCAAACGGCTTACCTTCTTCACGTGATAGCAGAGTACCTAGTTCATCACAACGCGCAATCATCTCATCGCCAATCGCTTGCAAGATAGACTGCTTTTTTTCCATGGGCGTTTTTTCCCATTTTGGCTGCGCAAGGCGCGCGGCAGCAATGGCATCTTGTACTTGGTCACTGCTGGCTTGAGCAAAATCACCGATAGTTTCCGTAACATCAGACGGATTAATATTGGCAATCGTATCTGCACCACTTTGCCATTCACCGTTAATATAGAGTGATTTTTTTGGGTCTTGTTTGAACGCTTGAGTTGACATAAAAATATCCTTAATAACAATTTCGAGTGAGTTTATTTAAATAAAAAATACAATAGATTTGAGTCATAAAATCAATAAAAACTTATAAATGAGCACTTAAGGTACAGCAGCATAGACAACCAATTCAACCAGCATTTCCTCGCGCGCCAAACCCGATATTACTAAGGCTGCTCTGTTCGGATAAGGTGCGGTGAAGTATTCAGCATAAACTTGATTGACCGTTTTTAGATAGTCGCGATCCGTGACATAGATGAGCACCTGTAATACCGAGTTCATACCGACATTGGCACATTCTAAAGTGTGTTTCAGATTTTCGAGGGTTTGGCGAGTTTGGGCTTCGATACCACCAGCGACCACCTCACCATTGCCATCGATAGGAATCTGCGCGGTATACAATGTACCGTTATTAGTCACTGCCCATTCAAGGGGCGACTTCGACGCATAAAGTGAAGTCTTAACGGCTTGTTTGGTTGGTTGAGTAGTCATGGGTTTTTATCCTTTAAGAAAAGTATTTCGTCAGTCCTTTACGTCATAATCCTTATGCTACCTATTTAAATACGATAAATCTAACCAATTAAATATTAAATATGATAGATTTAATCTATCATCTGAAGTTATCTTATTTCTTGTAATATCAGCAAGCATAAAGGCGCTAACCACTATGAAATTACAGCAGTTACGACATTTTTTATTCGTGGTAGAAGAAGGCGGCTTCCGTGCAGCCGCCAATCGAGCTAATCGCTCACAAGCCGCAATATCGGCGTCAATAAAGGAGCTTGAGAAGACGCTAGATCAGCGTTTGTTTGAAGTTGGCAATAAGGCGACACTGACAGCTTTTGGAGAAGGTTGTGTACCCAAAATCCAGCAGTTTCTCAGTGTCTATCAAGCATTAGAAGATGATTTACAAGCCATAGCATCAGGGGACAAAGGAAAAATCAGGATTGCCAGCGTGCCATCGTTGGTTACTAAGCTACTGCCTAGCGTGTTGGTCGCCTATTCAAGGAAATATCCAGATATCGAAATCGTCTTAATAGATGATAATGCGGTGGGAGTGGCGAATCGCTTGCTTACGGGTGAAGTAGATTTGGCTTTGGGTAACTGTACAAGTATCGACGAAAAAGAGATTGATTTCACCCTGCTCATATCAGACCCTATCGGGGTAGTTTGTCTTAAAAGCAACGAGCTAAACCGTTTATCAGAGCAGTTATCAAAGCCGTCAAAAAGTGAAGTGCAAAAAGGGCTAAAATGGCAACAACTCTTAACGCAGCCATTTATTTATAATGGCACCTGTAGACTACTTGAGAATACACCCGCAGAAGCGCTCAATCGCAAGGCTCGCTACACGGTAGAAAACATCACCTCATTGTTTTCATTATTGAGAAACGATTTGGGTATCACGACCTTACCGAAACTCGCCTTCCCTGCTAATGAACCTGAGCTGGTTTGGATAAAATTACTTGATCCTTCCTTAAATAGACAAATTGGTATCTTTAAACTGGCCAATAAATCTATCTCTCCACCTGCCCAAGCCTTTTATGAGCTGTGTATTTCGTATGTTCAGGAGAACTATTTGTTGTAAGCATTAACAATAGTATTAGTAAAATCCAAGCAGACGCTACTATAATTGTAGCGTTCCGATTTAGTCATACAAAAAAGGTTGCAAGCGCTATAGCTAATATAGCACTAGCAACCTTTTTATAATTAATTAATGAACTTCAATTACTTAACGTTATCAAATACTTAACGTTATCAAAATTTATTGGCTAACTAGACTTACGTGCCAGCACAGTCGCAAATTGTAATTGAGCGCCGTTGTGCATCGTACCTATGTCTTCATTATACTTAATCAGCTCCCATCCTTCATAAGCGTCGCGCAGTTGTCCTGCGCTTAGGGTAAATGGGAAATTAACTGGGCATGGGTACTGTGCCGTACTCATAGCACAAACAATCAGGTTATAACCAGCAGGCAAAGTACGCGCCTGCATGTCAGCGATAACAGCGTCAACACGAGCAGGATCAAGAAACATTAAGGTTACCGTACAGGAAATAAAACCATAATCTGCCTCAAGGCTTGCACGATTAATATCGTACACTTCAGCCTTAATATTGGTCAGACCTTCTTCATTAATGATGCTTTTCAGCATATCTATAGCACTGGGGTTAGCATCTATCGCGGTAACGTTAAATCCGTTTTGGCTAAGGTACAGAGCATTACGCCCACTCGAACAACCCATATCTAAGGTGTCGCACGGCTCGATAATTTTGCATGCTTCTACCACTTCGCTATGTGCAGGAGTTAAGCCGTAACGGCTATTGAGATCAACGGTCATGGTAACCTCTTAAGTTTGAAATGAGGCTTTTATCATATCACTAATTGAGGTCGATTAAAGAGGCAGGAAAAACCATCACGTCATCCCCTTCTTGCCATGGTTTAAATTTAATCATGGCTTGCAGAAAGAGGGGGTGTTCCAACCAGTGTTGTAGCCACTGCTGTAAATTGGGGTAAGGTAAGCTGTAAAAAACATCGCGATCGACATGGGCGAATTGGCGGACAAAAGGCATGATGCCAATATCGGCGACGCTAATACTATCGCTCAGCAAATACTTATTTTTAGCCAATAATTTTTCTAATACCTGCAAGAATACTTCACCTCGTTGCCGATACTCTGTCTGGGTCATTTCAAGATGACGGTCGGCATATTTATAGCGATCTAGCCAATGTTTAAATTCATTGTCGTTTTGCTTGATCAAAGCATTGGCCTGATGTAAAAACTTTGTATCCAAAAGCCCTTGCGGATCTTGTTGCTCAAGCGCCCACATCATTATCTCCCTGCTCTCTTCAATCACTGCATCATCTACAATAGCATCAAAAACCTGTAAAACAGGCACAGTGCCTTTCGGACTAATCGCTAGCATTTGGGTGGGTTTATTTTTCAATACTATCTCTCGCAGCTCCACTTGTAACTCGGCGAACAAGAGTCCTAGACGGGCGCGCATAGCATAAGGACAGCGACGAAAAGAGTAAAGGCGATAAAGTGAGGAAGTCATGGGTATTTATGGTAACCACTTAAGTTTGAAATGAGGGCTATTATCTTACTACTAACCATGCTCAATTGAAAATAGCAGCATCAATCTCAAGGATTAATAGATAAGGCTTAGTAAATAAAGCATATTCCTAAAAGGTCGTTTCATAATATTATCTCTAAATTCAGCTGTTCCTAAACCAAATTACTCATAAACGCTAAGACTGATTTTTACCTCAACGCAGGCTAGGCATACATTCACAAGGCGATACCGAAAAGGCTGATTTGAATAAAGAGCGACATGAACTCACTCTTAACTGTGAGCACGAGCTTTTTGCGCTAACTACGATAAAATACTCTTTTTAAATATGGCTTAAATTTCTGAAAAATCATTGGTTGTTATAGTGATGTAATAATAGCAGGGTCAAGGATACACAGCAGATGTTATCGCTTAAAAATTCGACTATAGTGGATATTTATATGACTATTTCAATAAACTGAGGAATTAAACCATGAAAAAATTAGCATTATGCGGCGCAGTAGCACTAAGTTTAAGCGCTTGTGCTGGCGGTATGAATGGTGGCACGACTGGCAATAATAACCAAAACAATATCGTCACCCAATACCCCGTTGAAGCAACCATGCTCAACATCTATACCAAAGCCCGCAGCCAAAGTTTAGTGGCGACGGTGGGCAATCAAAGTGCCTCAGCAGACATTACAATCACACCTAAAGGCAGTATGGTATTCAATAATAAATCTGTGCAAGGTGCTGAAGTAAACACGATTAATAAAATGAATAACCAAATCACCGATCAGTCAGTTGTAATCAACTACTTTACTCTAAATCCATTGATATTCCACGGCTTCACTGACAGCTCAGGTGAGTATTCGTTAGCCACTCAGACGACGACTATCCCCAAGATGGCGACCGTTGGCAGCTCTAGCCAATTGCTGACGGAAGATATATATGCTGATAGCAGCAAACGTAAAAAAACAGGCACGTATAAACAAGATTGGTCTTTGACAAGAGATACCAATAATACTGCATGGTTCTGTATAGAAACCTCGCAGAATCTACTTCTAGCCAATGATCCAGATGGTACTTCATCAGAATGCTATAAAATAAATAATCGAGGCGATATCTTAGATAGCAAGGTAACTATTAACCAGCCTACAAGCAACGGCTTAAGAACCATACTTTTTACTAGCCGTTAGTCATTCACCCCTAATAGGTCTTGATTTATGAGACTTTATTTTATAATCCTTTGATTTACAAAATTTTGATAGGGGGTTTTTATCCTCAATGATTGCTATCTCTTTTATTGTTACTAATAGCTGAATAGCAGAAATATTTAACAAAAAGCCTGTCTTAATATTGAGACAGGCTTTTTTATTGGTTTTTAGGCGACTTATAATTAGAACCCTAACCTACTTCCAACATCATAGCAATTATTATCCTTAATCACAGAATATAAAGCTTTACTACAATGTATTTTCTAACCTACTTAACTGCACAAATTTATATATAAATTAATAACTCATCAGTATAAAAGAAGTAAACAAATCTTACAGAAATTATTCGCTTATATATAAACATTCATTTAAAATGAATTTTATGGAAGCCAATTTATAAGTTCATTATCTAATTGGTAATTTATGCTTCTTGCAAAATTAGTGTTAGGATACCAAAGACCGATAAAAATCGAGCTTTATTAAATAAGCCACTTATTTTTAAATACTGGAGAGCATTATGCGTTTTTTCAATTCAACATTCGCTCAACATCAATCCCCTACTTACTCTAAACTGGCCCTAGCTTGCTTGTTAGCGTTGAGTACAGCAGGTATGGTTGGTTGCGATAAATCAAACCCTGAACAGACTAATGCGACCAGTGCCGAAAACACACAAGCCGAAAATGACAACAAGGCTCAGAACACTAAAGACGGTGAATTGCCCGTTATTGATGCCATTATCACCCATGCTCCTGAAGTTCCGCCTCCCATCGACCGCGATTATCCCGCAAAAGTGATCGTAAAAATGGAAACCGTGGAAAAGGTCATGCGTTTAGCGGATGGCGTCGAGTATAACTTCTGGACATTTGGTGGGCAGGTGCCAGGACAATTTATACGGGTTCGTCAAGGGGATGAAATTGAGTTTCATCTATCCAACCATCCTGACTCTAAAATGCCGCACAACATTGACTTACACGCAGTGACTGGTCCAGGAGGCGGTGCAGCGTCTTCGTTCACCTCTCCAGGCTATACATCAGAATTCAACTTTAAAGCCTTAAAGCCTGGTTTGTACGTCTATCATTGTGCCGTAGCGCCTGTTGGGATGCATATTGCCAACGGGATGTATGGTTTAATCTTAGTCGAGCCAGAAGAAGGCTTACCAAAAGTTGATCGTGAATTTTATGTCATGCAAGGTGATTTCTATACCAAAGGTGACTATGGCGATAAAGGCTTACAACCTTTTGATATGGGAAAAGCCGTCAAAGAAGATGCTGACTATGTGCTATTTAACGGCTCAGTTGGCGCGCTAACTGGTGAAAACTCGCTACAAGCGAAAGTTGGCGAAACGGTTCGTTTGTTTGTCGGTAACGGTGGCCCTAACTTAGTATCGTCATTCCACGTTATCGGTGAAATTTTTGATAAGGTCAATATGGAAGGCGGCTCAGCTGAAAACCATAATGTGCAAACCACGCTTATCCCAGCAGGTGGCGCAGCCATTACTCAATTTAAAGTAGATGTGCCGGGTGAGTTGGTGATAGTCGACCATTCTATTTTCCGAGCATTCAATAAAGGTGCGCTAGGTATCATTAATGTCGAAGGCCCTGAAGATCCAAGAATTTACTCTGGAAAAGTACGTGAAGCTGTCTATTTACCAGAAGGTTCAGCCGCTCAGAGTATTGGCAAGAATGATGCACCTGCACCAAAAGTAGTTGCTGCAAACAAACAAGAAAGAATTAAAATGGGCGAGTCAATTTACGCCAGCAACTGTGCAGCCTGTCACCAACCTGATGGTACTGGTGTGCCAAAAGCCTTTCCACCACTGGCCAAATCAGACTATTTAAATAAAGACCCCAAACGTGCCATCAGTGCTATTTTAAATGGCTTAAGCGGTAAAATCACCGTCAATGGTCAAGAGTATGACAGTGTCATGCCAGCCGTTGCTTTAGATGATGAGAAAGTTGCTAACGTTGTGACTTATATCATGAATAGCTGGGGTAATAAAGGTGGCGAAACCACTCCAGAAGAGGTTAAAGCGGCTCGTCAATAAATCTGATTGGTTTTTTAAGTAGATAATCGAGTATCTTATCGTCAAGTCGAAAGCGGTGCCAGACTCAGTAAGGGTTTGCCACCGTCACTATAAATAAAGTTTTCAAAATATAGCCTTGAAAATAAGACTCTTTATATTGACTAACGGCTTTATTGACTACTTGATTGATCGCTATACGCCCCGCCCTTTTTAGGGCAACTAGGAGGTTAATTATGTCCTCTACTCGCATCACTAAAAGCTGCAAAACTATAACCGCTTATGCTCGTCCTTTCGCGTTGTTATTGGTCGTCAGTGCGCTTACGATAACAACAGACTTTGGATTCATGAGTACGCAAGCGCAAGCAAAAGAACTAGCGATACAGCCGGGTACTTACCGCCCTTTATACT
Source organism: Psychrobacter sp. DAB_AL62B (assembly GCF_028895345.1). Lineage (NCBI taxonomy): Bacteria > Pseudomonadati > Pseudomonadota > Gammaproteobacteria > Moraxellales > Moraxellaceae > Psychrobacter > Psychrobacter sp. DAB_AL62B. The sequence goes on along the minus strand of NZ_SAXC01000001.1, from coordinate 308,903 downwards.
TGAGCAAAAACTCGCCCTTAGTGGCAGTGGATAGATTTAAAATAGATGAATTACCGGTTACCAATATACAGTTCTATCAGTTTTTAAAAACAAATCCGAAGTTTAGAAAACATGCTATCGCACCCATCTTTGCAGATTCCAATTACTTAAAGCATTGGCTAAACACAAAAGATATTTCTGTGCCTAAAAAATCTGATTTTCGCAAGCCTGTGGTGAATGTGTCATGGTACGCCGCCAATCAATATTGCCGTTCTCAAAACAAGCGCTTACCCACAGTTGAGCAGTGGGAATACGTGGCACAAGCTTCTACTACCAATAAAAATGGCAGTTTAGAGGCTGGTTATAACCAGCGCATACTGGACTGGTATGGCAAATCTGCTGGGAATAAAGACCAACTTGCTGATGTCGGACAAAGCCCTGCTAACTATTGGGGCGTCAAGGACTTGCATGGTCTCATTTGGGAGTGGACAGAGAATTTTAACAATAGCTTAGTCACTGGCGAATCACGCTCAGACAGCAACCTTAACCAACAGATGTTTTGCGGATCTGGCGCCGCGGGTGCCGTCGACCCAAGCGATTATGCCGCCTTTATGCGTTATGGCTTTCGCTCAAGCTTAGAAGCCAAATATACTGTCAGTAGTCTCGGCTTTCGCTGTGCTAGTGATTAATGTTGTGTGATTGATTTATAAAGCTGGCAAGTAAACAGCCAGATAGACCTTTTATCTAAAATAGTGAGTATTAAAACGCTAATTTAGCCGCTATTTTAAAATGAATTTAATTGCTTTTAAGGACTGTCTCATGAAAACAATAAAAACCATGCAAAACAGCACCACTCACCCATTGGTTCATGCTATCAAACTGACCTTAGCTGGCGGGCTATGTATTGCTTTACTGGCTTGTAGTAATCCTGACGCTAATGAAGTGGCTGCTGTACAGGATAACCAAAATGAATCCAAGTCTGGAGCTAACTCTAAGCCTGCAGTAATGGCTCATGACAATATGAATGACATGGATCATAAAGACATGAATTCACAACAACCTGCAGAAGCATTGGGGCAAGATTACTCTATTTATCAGGTGGGCGGCGACTGGACAGACCATAATGGCAATACCTTTGAGCTTGATAAGCTTCAGGGTAAAAACCAAGTGGTGGTGATGGCTTATACCAGCTGTCAGCATACTTGTCCTATTCTGGTTCAATCCATGAAGCAGATTTATAAGGAAATGACACCTGAAGTACGCGCACAAACTGAGTTTTTACTGGCCACATTAGATACTGAGCGTGATACCGTTGAGGTGATGAAAAACTTTGCTGAATATAATGAGCTCGGTGATAATTGGCGCTTGATTCGTAGTGATGAAGCCAGTACCCGTATGCTTGCCAACACCCTAAATATTAAATATCAATTTGCTGCTAATGGCGATATTAACCACTCTAATCTGATTTCTGTTTTGGATAAAGAAGGTCGCTTAGTGGCGCAAGGAATTGGTGTGGCGGATTCTGGCATTAAGCCGTTGATTGAGTATTTGAACACTCATAATTAAGCTATCAAAACCATCGCTTACGTACGACTAACCTATATATAAAAACACCGCTTATCTGATAACAGACAAGCGGTGTTTTGTTTTGAATGGATTTATAAACTTACAGCGTTATACGCTTACTTGATGCGCATATCGCCTGTTTCGACATAACGTTGATGCCATGATAGCGACTCATTAAGAATATGCGGCGTTTGCATACCTGCTGTGCTAGAGGCGCGATCGAAGTAATCCTGCAACATCGGACGATAATCTGGGTGCGCACAGTTATCGATAATCGCTTGGGCACGTTGACGCGGCGCAAGACCACGCAAGTCAGCCAAACCTTGCTCAGTCACGATGACCATCACATCATGCTCAGTATGGTCATGATGCGATACCATTGGTGTGATACAAGAGATAGCACCATCTTTTGCTACTGATGGCGATACAAAGAATGAGGTGTAAGCGTTACGGGCAAAGTCACCTGAACCGCCGAGGCCATTCATCATGTTGGTGCCCATGACGTGGGTTGAGTTGACGTTACCATAAAGGTCACACTCGATCATGGCGTTAATTGCCAATACCCCTAAGCGACGCGCCACTTCAGGGTGATTGGTAATCTCTTGTGGACGCAACACAATACGAGCACGTAACTCTTCAAGGTTGGCATTAAACGTTTCTAGTGCATCTGGGCTTAATGACAGTGCAGTGGCAGACGCCATGGTCATTTTGCCAGACATGATGAGGTCTAACATACCGTCTTGTAATACTTCAGTATAGCCGGTCAATTGCTCAAACGAGCTGTGCTGTAATCCGGCCAATACCGCATTAGCCACGTTACCTACACCTGATTGGATAGGCAATAAGTTAGCAGGTAGACGGCCTTTTTTGACTTCATCATGGAAAAAATTAATGATATGGCTAGCGATTTTGTTTGAGCATTCATCGGGATCAGCAAACTTGCTGTTGCGGTCTGGTGAGTCGGTTAAAACAACCGCCACGACTTTATCCAAATCACAATGTAAGTATGGAACACCAATACGTCCGCCTGGCGTGACTAATGGAATAGGCTTACGGTTAGGTGGCATACCAATGTCGTTATAAACATCATGCATACCTTCTAACATTAAGCTTTGCTGAGCGTTGACTTCTAAGATGATTTGGTCAGCATTCTCTAACCATGCATTACTCGTACCAATTGAGGTCGAAGGAATTAGGCGACCATCTGGTAAAATACCTGATACTTCGACGACAGCCATATGCATATCGCCGTAGAATCCAATAGTACTTTGCTGAGCTACATGCGATAAATGCATGTCAAAATAATACGCTTCACCGGCGTTAATTTGTTTACGCAGCGCAGGCTCTGACTGATACGGCGTGCGCCATTTGATGCCCTTGGCTTCAGCCAATACGCCATCACATTCAGTTGCAGTAGATGCGCCAGTCAGTAAGCCAATTTGAAATTCTTCACCGCGAGCGTGAGCAGCTTCCATATGTTTAGCAAGTGCTGCTGGTATGGCTTTAGGATAACCCGCCCCAGTAAAACCACTCATACCGACGTTCATATCATTTTTAATAAATGCCGCCGCTTCATCAGCAGACATGATTTTTTTATTTAAACCGTCGTGCAGTACGCGACCTTCATGATTAATTGATGTCATACCTTTTTTCCTAGTAACTTCCATATTAAAATCAAACCTCACCATAGCGAAGGGTTTGATACGAAACTAACAATAAAATTCATTGCAGCATATTAACAACTTTACAATAAAAAACAAGCTGGTTAGCTTAAGTTTTAAAATAGGCACTTAAGTTTTTTATAACGTGCTAACAATAGTTTATAATTTAAAAGCAAATATTTCTTGGTGATACTATAGTCAGTTCAAAATAAAAGCTATACGATTGTAATGACATGCTATTGACTATAATTTTTTTGCAGCCTTTGTCACGCCTACGAAAAGCAAGCGAGAAAAAATTATAGTCAATAGCACTGTATCGTTTTTAAAATGGATCCAATATACGACAGAAATTATTGCCAGTACACTATACCCTGTCACTTGTTTTTAGCGTTTAATCGTTCACCATTAAAAAAGCAAGGCATCTGATGCCTTACTTTTTTGTGTTTAACTAACAGTTTTGATTATTATCTGGCTTAGATCGTTTAGTCAAAATGGAAACCTGCACCAATTGCAGCACCTACGTTCCCCTGGGTATCCGCAGTACCATTTAACTTCATAACCCAACGTCCATCATCAGATAACTTAGAGAAGCCGATAGCGACGGCACTCTCACCATTATACGTTGCAATACCACCGCCTATCATTGACTTACCTATGATGTAGGCTTGGGGCAATGAAGACATTGCCATGGCTGCTGAGATACCCGCATTTGCGTCATCTTCAACTTCATCAACTCTATAACCTAGCTCATTGATGCTGTTACCTAAACCTCTACTAACAGCGTCTAATTGCCCGAAGTTAACCGCATCTCTAGGTGCCATGCCATCAGCAACGTTAGTTACCTTAGTGCCAGCAGCATTGATACCGGCTGCCGTCATACTTGGGGCCGTTTCGGCATTACCTGCATAGATACCAGCGGCTGTCATACTTGGGCCATTTTTAATAGTAACACCACTATTATTAACCGTCGTATTGCCAGTCGTCACGCTCTCTACATTGATATTACCGTTCAAGTCAAACTTGATGCTACTGCCTTCAGCGGTAGTTTTAATGTTATTACCACCTTTGAAGCCGAGTACACTACCGTCACCAATTTTTTTGTTGATATTGACACCGCTATCTGCACCAAAATTGAGGCCAGTATTCATCTGCCCAGCAAGTACATCTGTGTTTCCATCAAGAGCAGCAATAACTTCATTTAACTGACCTCCATTAATGGCTTCCTTACTATTGATGCCAACAAGACCATTAGCAACATTAGTTATTTTATTGCCAGCAGCATCGATACTGGTTTTAGTAAATTTAGGACCACCTGCGATAGTTAGACCACTGCTATTCATCGTAGCATCACCAGTTTTTACGCTATCTACCGCGATGTCTTTACTTAAATTAAAGCTAACATTATTACTCTCTGCTGTTTTAGAGACCGTAATATTGTTGTCTGTGTTGTTTAAGTCGACTTTATCGCTTGGTTTCACTGTGCTGGTATTTGCTCCTTGGGCACTGACATTCCAGCCTTTGTTAGCATCAGCTGCACTTTGTTTGACTTCGTTTAACTGTCCAACATTAACAGCATCAGTAGTTGCTTCACCTCGTGCAACATTGGTAATAACATTACCGCCATTGTTAAGACCGCTGCTACTTAAGCTTACTGTACTACCACTGAAGCTGACGCCACCAGTATTTATTACGGTAGTCCCTGCTCTTAAGCCATTGGATGAAATCATAACGTCATTGCCAAAGCTTGCACTGTTAAGTCCAGTTAAGTCTTTTGCCAATTTCACTGTCAGAGTATCAGTACCATCAGCGATAACGCCAATATTACTATCCGTTAGCTTTGTAGGATCACTCACTCCACCTTTGACGATAATTTTTTCACCAAGCTTACGCTTGATGGTCGTTGGCGCGTTATCGCCACCAAACGAGATACCTTTATCGAAGGTGTCGCTTATGCCGCTTTGAAGACCCGATAACTGCTCCTGAGTCGCTGCTTGACCACCGGTATAAGTTGTACTGGCATCAAAGGTTGTGTTAGTCAATCCTTTAACGATGCCGGCAGTACCGTCGATTGACACAGCATTTGCGCTAGTGCCACCGATTTTAATAGTGTCAGCTAGACCGAACTTCGCACCATTACCAAAAGCAGTAGTGGTAATATTGGCATCAGTCGCAACTTGGATTGCCTCACCTAATGCATAGGTTTTTGTTGTACCATTTAGGTCAAACTTAATACCTTTGGCAACGTCTTCGTTAGTCTTAAACAACTGACTACCGTTAACCGCATCCTTACTAGTAGCGCTCAATAATCCAGCAGCAACGTTAGTAATTTTATTATTGCCGTTGTTAAGACCATTGTTGGTCAGAACTACTTGGCCGTTGTCACCACGATATAACGTAATACCAGCATTATTAACTTGAGTATTTCCAGTGGTGACACTACCAGTTTCACCAAGGTTAATATCTTTAGCCAGTCTGACCGTTAAAGTATCATCCCCATTAGCCGTGACACTAATATTTTTCGTTGCTGAATCAGCATTAATAGTATCGCCACCTTTGACAATGAGCTTTTGACCAAGCTTACGGTTAACATCTGTACCACTGTCTCCGCCAAAGTTTAAGCCTTTATCAATGGTAGTATTAGCCAGATTTAACTGTCCAACGTTAACGGCATCCATATCTTCTGTACCAGCTTTGACATTTGTGATCTGATTGCCACCGTTGTTAAGACCAGTGCCGCTTAAGTTTACAGTACTGCCAGTGAAACTGACGCCACTGGTATTCATCACAGTATTACCTGTCGTGACGCTATTAAGACCGGTTAAGTCTTTGGCCAGCGCTACCTTGATACCACCGCTTTCAGGGGTCAACAGAATGTTGTCACCTTTGAGGAAGTTGGCTGTATTGTCTGCTTTAGTAATAGTTTTAACAGCAACACCATCAATCTGAGTGACAACAGATTGTAAGGCACTATCTGCACTACTCAAGCTGTCTTTACTAGCTTGGCTTAGATCAACTGCGTAGTCAGTTAGGTTGTCAGCACCTTTAGTGCCTGGCGTTACTGTCACTGCAGCTGAACCAGCTGAAGCAGTAGTACCATCAGCGTCAATCGTATAAACGTTCTGACCATTAACGCCAGGGTTGTTTGTGACAGCAACGTTAGTACCAGCTTCTACTTCTGTTTTAGAAGCTGCGGCAGAACCTGTCAGCTGACTGACGTTCACAGCATCAGTTGGGGCGACACCAGCATCAACTCGAGTAATCTTCTTATTACCAGCATCGATACCAGATTTAGTGACGCTTGGACCACCAATGATATTAAGGCCATTAGTCGTTAAAGTAGTACTAGGAATGCCTAACGAACCATTTAAACTGATACCTGCACCAGTAACTGCTGTACTACCTAGCACATTACCTGTGAAGACACCTAGGCTGTTAACGGTAGTCACAGGTCCTAAACCTAAGAAACCAGCTTTACCCATTGTGACACTACCAGTAGCACCTAAATCTAGATCATTATTTAAGGCAACTGCAATTTTACCACCAATCACTTTAGTGGTAATGTTGCTGTTAGAGCCAACTACTTCAACTTGCTCACCCAATGGTTTCATTACCGTATTGCCATCAGCAGCTTTTAAACCAAAACCTTTGTTGACCACTGTGTTGGTAGCATGCAACTGACTGCCATTGACCGCATCGGTACTGGTTGTGCTTAGATCACCAGCGGCAATATTAGTTAGCACGACTGGCGCTGCGGCTCCTACTCCACCTAGCGTTACGCTGGTCTGAGCTGGGTTGTCATACTGTACTGAGTTGTTAGCTTTCACTAAGCTGTCTTTACTAGCTTGGCTTAGATCAACTGCGTAGTCAGTTAGGTTGTCAGCACCTTTAGTGCCTGGCGTTACTGTCACTGCAGCTGAACCAGCTGAAGCAGTAGTACCATCAGCGTCAATCGTATAAACGTTCTGACCATTAACGCCAGGGTTGTTTGTGACAGCAACGTTAGTACCAGCTTCTACTTCTGTTTTAGAAGCTGCGGCAGAACCTGTCAGCTGACTGACGTTCACAGCATCAGTATCAGTCGCACCAGCTGCCACATTAGTAATGCGGCGCTCGCTACCAGCAGAGCCTACCGAAACTTCACTTTTTGCTGTTGGAGCTGCAACAGCAATTAGACTACCATTGCTGTTTAGTGGCTGGAATGCTGCCGTAGTTAAGGTTGTACCATCAGCAACAGAACCGCTACCTAAGGCAACAGAGCCTTCGTGAGTAGCATTAGCTCCTTCCCCCAGCGCGATACTTTTATTAGCCATAGCTTTTGCTTCTGTACCTAAAGCCATACTATTATTAGCGGAGGCAGAGGCTTGCAACCCTAACGCCGTACTATTCCTACCAGATGTATTAGCTTCTCGGCCTAATGCTATGTTGTTAGCCCCTGTTGCCATTGCTTTTCGGCCTAAAGCCATACTATTTTCAGCGGAAGCAGAGGCTTCCCACCCTAAAGCCGTACTGTTAGTTCCAGTAGCTTTAGCTTGTCGCCCTAACGCTAAGGAATTAGTTTTAGTAGCATCAGCCTCATTTCCTAAGGCCGTTGAAGCATATCCTTGAGCGTTCGCGTCAGTCCCTATAGCAGTAGCAAAAGTACCGCCTGCTGTAGCAGCAATACCAGCTGCCATCGAATTTCCACCCGTAGCACCATCATTATTGTAGTTCGCTTTAGCTACTCCATTATCATTAACACTGTAGTAATGCGTTTGGCCTTCACTAACAATGTTAGTTAACGACTTTAACTGACTTACGTTCACCGCATCACTGTCTTTGGTACCAGCTGCTAGATTGACGATCTGACGAGTGCCGTCTTTAGCATTACCAAGAGAGACAGCACCAAGGCTTGTGCTGTTAGTCGCTGTGATAGCAGCTTTGTCTGCGACACTGGCACTTGTTGGAGCGAAACCTGCTGCACCGCCTGCAATGTTAGCCACTGACCTTGAACCTAGTGCCACCCCGTCTTGTGTCAAAGATTTTGCACCTGCACCCAATGCTAGTGCGCCTTGTCCAGTAGCTGATGATGCTACACCAAATGCTGATGAAGCTATACCAGATGCGCTCGAATGAATACCCATAGCAGTTGCTAGGTTACCAGCAGACCGCGCTTTTGCACCCATCGCAATAGAGGCAGCACCACTCGCTTCAGTATATACACCATACGCATCCCATGACTCTAACAAGTCTCGACCAGCATATTCATTAAAAGTCGTATTGACCTGACCACTATTTAATGCACCTGTAGATATACTGCCATCGAAGTTGGTCTTAGAGGCGGTGTCTAAATCATCACCGCCAATGGCGATAGATGATGCACCTGATGAGACAACGTTCGCACCAATAGCGATAGATTGGTCTCCACTAGCAGTGGTGTTCTGACCGCTTGAACCCCCACCAATTGCTATCCCTTGACTACCTAAGACTGTGGCATTCTTACCTATAGCAATGCCATTAAGAGCACCTACTGTAGCATTAGTTCCGCACTTTACCTCTGCACTACCGTCGCAAGGTGCAGCAATCGCCTGCATACTAAATCCGGCGACAACTAACCCCAACCCAAGAGTAGTCATACGGAAAATACTGGCAGAAGAAATATTAGAGGTAGTATTGATAGTAGCGTTTGAGCTCACGCTAGATTTTGATGACTTACCACGCGATTTTGCATATTCTGCAACAGCAGTAAAGCAGCCTAACGAGCGGTTCCATATGACTTTATAATTCCTGTTCATGACGCATACTCCCTTACAGACATATCAGATTTAAAAAGCAAAGTTAAAATCCATCTTTTAGAGAGTTAATGCTACAAAATAAAGTCGTTATAAATATATAGGATTGAAGTGAGACACGAATTGTTACTTATATTAGTGCTTTAGAAATAAAACGCCTTTTTTTGTAAATTCATTATTACTCTCTGTATATGATTATTAACGAATATACAGAGAGTCTCAATACCGTTCGTCGGGGTTTTAATACCGTTCGTCTAATATATTCGTAATTATGAATATAAAGATTTTATTTTATTTCTTATTCATTAGTGCTACTTAACAGGTATAGTCAATTGTACAATTAGACCTTGCATATCGTCTTTACGGTTATAGATACCAACCTGACCTTTATGCGCCATCACTACTGCATAAACTATTGCCAATCCCAATCCATAACCACCTGTTTGGCGATTACGAGCAGAATCAAGGCGGACAAAAGGCTGAAATATGCGCTCTAAATCTTCTTTTGCAACGCCGCCGCCCTCGTCTATTATGCTGATTTGAATAGATTCAGTATTGTCATTATTTTTTATCTGCAATACTTCAACTGTGACGGTCGAATTGGCTGCCGTATGCATAAAAGCATTACGAATGATGTTTTCAAGGGCGCTATACAACTGCTCATGATTGCCTGACACTGTGCAAGAATCTGTCAATAAAGGATTACTTGGCTGCCATTGCCAATGTACATTTTTATGTTGAAACTCAAAACAAACATCTTTTCCAATCTCGCTGATAATGTCACAGATATCTACTGTTTCATTTTCTATATTAGCGATAGTGTATTGCTGCATTTGTAGGGATTGAATACGAATGATTTGTTCAATCAGCTCATTCATACGGGCAGATTCTTTATCAATGCGGTCTAAATAGCGACTGGCATTGGGGGCAAAATCTCTTGTTAATTCAGTGGCAACATCGAGACGTGCTAGTGGTGAGCGCAGTTCATGGGAGATGTCACTTAACATTTGCTTACGCGCCAGCTCACTATCAGCCAAACGCGTGGACAATTGGGCCACGTCTTTTGCCAGTAGCCCCAGCTCATCTATGCCTAGCCTTGATAGACTAGGGTTAACTTGATAATCCCCAACCAGCATGCGATGCACGGTATGTTGCACACGGCGAATGCGTTGAGTCATGGTACGACTGAGCCAAAAGCACACCAAGACACTAAACAGAATAATTAATCCTAGCCGCAGCATGAAATTACCGCGCTGCAACTCCAGCACATCCTTAAATAGTAAGTGCGGACGCAGCTGTATGATAACTGTCTGCTCATCAGGTAACACCACCATCACATCAGCCAACTCCGGGCGGCTGTCGGCATTAGCAATGGCTTTACGAGACGGCTTGGGCTGCAAGATATCATTAAAGATAAAAGGTTGTTCGCCTGACTTATCACTATTTAAGCTATCACTGTTTAAGTCGTAGCGACTATAAGGGTTTCTATCGGCACGTGCTTTATTACTGAATTTACTATAATCCGATTCTTTATTATCAAGAGCATCACTCACAGAGCCGCGATTTTCTGAAGACGCAGAGGTTTGTGAGTCTATTGCTTGACGTTGCTCTCCCCGACTTTCCCTAAAACGATATCTCGGAAATATGATAGCGCCTTGCTCATCATATATTCTTATCTGACTCATTAGCCTGCGGTCTTCGTTATAAATCTGCTTAACGGTGGATAAATCACCTGCTTGCAAGGATGTTACTAACCGTTCACGCTGAGTTAATAGCTTTTCGATTTGAGAATCCATGCGTGTCGCCAGCTCTTGCTCATTAAGCCAGCGCTCAACTGAAATGGATAAAACAGACGTGATAAGAATCATCAATAGCAAACTCAAAAACAGTCGCCAGAATAGCGTTATACGCACTCTAAATTTCGGTTTTTCTATTGATGAACCTGTCATTTTAGTCATATCAGTTATGTCAGTCATTAAATTACCAGCTGATAACCTTTACCACGAATAGCCTTAATCGGCTCATCATGAAAAGGTTGGAGTTTTTTACGTAGGCGTGAAACATGCACATCAAGACTACGGTCAAACGGCTGTAATTCACGCTGCAAGACGTTTTTTGACAGCCATGCTTTGCTCACCACCTCGCCCTTTTGTTTTAATAACGCAACCAATAAGTCAAACTCTGTACCGGTCACTTGCAACGCTATATTGTCTATTTGACAAATTCGCTGGGTCTGGTCAAGATGCAAACGGCTGGCTGGTAGCGGAGTATGCTCTAAAAAAGGGGTTGCCGTACGTTTAATCACGGCATTGATACGCGCCAGCAATTCACGTGGATTACAAGGTTTGGTAATATAATCGTCCGCACCGAGCTCAAGCCCAATGATACGGTCAATCTCCTCGCCTTTAGCCGTCAACATAATGACCGGAATATCGCTGATAGTTGGCAGCTGACGCAGTACGCTAAGTCCATCTATCTTTGGCATCATAATATCAAGCACCAATAAATCATAAGGTAAGTCGTCCTGCATCGTAGTCTTTAGACGTTCTATGACCGCTTCACCATCATGCACGCAGTCGCATGTCACACCATGATTGTGCAAGTATTCTTGTAACAACTGGGTCAATTCTTCGTCGTCATCGCCTAGTAATATGTGTGGCACATCTTTCTCCTTCAGCGCTAGATCGCTTTATTAGCCATATTATCAGTCAATTGCTTATCAATTCGCTATAAACGTTACCTTTCTTAATCTTTCATAAAGCATCGTAACGTCTATCTGCTCTATCATAGGTTCTATTAAAAGCCGGTTCAGACAACCAATCAAGGATATTACAATGAAAAAATTATTTATGGGCTCAGTATTAGCGATATCTAGCGTATTTACAGTGACTGCTTGTACCAGTGTCAATGCAACCACCGATACTGCGCCAACAACCAGCAAAATGCAAAAGCATCATAAAGAAGGTATGAACAAAGGCGGTATGAGAGGTCCGATGGCACAGTTGGATTTGACAGCCGAGCAGCAAGCGCAAATCAAAGCCATCATGCAAGAAAAATATAGTGGTTATAAAAATGACCGTACAAAATATCAAGCAGAACGTGCGCAAATGCAGCAGCAGATGCAGGCATTGACGAATGCCAGCACTTTAAACAACGCCGCTGTCAATCGTTTGGCGGATCAGCAAGCAGCTAAAACCAAGCAGCGCTTTATTGAACGTATCGAAACCCAACATGCAATCTCACAGGTATTAACCACTGAGCAGCGTGCAAAAATGGCACAATTAAAATCAGAAAGACAGGCAAAAGGTCATCATGGTTCAAAGAACCGTAACATGCATAGCAAGCATCAACAGCAAGGCATGTGATTGACTACTATTATTTAATTAAAATCTGACCATTTAAAAAAGCGCATCGGTTAGCCGGTGCGCTTTTTTGCTGATTTATTTAAGAATTCAATCGTTTAATAGCTTATGTTTTATGCTAGTTTCTAGAGCGATCCCAAACCTATTTTATCAAGCTCCGTCTCTTAATCTATCGAGCCAAACCGCTGTTTATACATTGGTAGTACATTAAACAGCATTTTTCCCATCGCTGTACCATTGCCTTGACGGTAATACTCTGCAAGCTCAGCGCTATATTGTTTTAGATCAATACTGTTGCTAGCATTAGGCACCTGACTGTCACTAGGTAAATTAGGAAATGCCTTATCTTGCGCACGGATAGGCATATATTGGTTAAGTGCGTCGATAATGAAGCTGTTTTGTGCAGTGGCTTCAGTACTTTCTTTAGTCGGAAGATAATGACGACTATGCTGCCATTGCAATTGACCACTCTTACTAAAACCATATAGCTCTTGCACAGGCAGACCCGAACTTAGCGTAGGTGATGTGAGTTCAGTTAATGAGCTTTCTTGAGTTTTTAGATTTTTATCATCCGCAAAATCTTTCATTTTTTCTAAACCTTGCTGGACCAACCATTTACTGGTAATTTTACTATCCGCAAAATAAGTATCTTCTGACATATCAGCATGGCTTTTTATGATTAGCTCAGGGTATTGCTGAGTAATAAGCTGATAAAAAGTACCCATGTAGTCTTTATAAGCTTGCTCATCTTCAGCGTTACTTCTCACACGGCGGATAATTTCCGCACTATTGAGCATGGGTGCTAGCTGTTGTTCAGGCAATTTAGGTGAAAGTGCCGCCAACATGTTTGGCGCTATAAAATCAAATTGACTCATAGTAGCCTTGGCATACACCCTGTCTCCTGCTTCAATATGACTTTTTATCACGGCTCGAGCAAAACCTTTAGGTAACGTACCGTCATCAAGCGCTATTTTTAGCCATTTATTTTGCCACTTGGTACCTAACTTATCATCAGCAAGCTTCGATGTCAGTAATGCAAAATTGTCCGCCCATAGATAGAGGCTACCCGTTTTAAAATCGACGTAAATAGGCTGATTGATACTACTATGATGGTTGCGCGCCGAATACTGCACACTACCCAACATGGTAAACTTGCCAGCTAGCGGCTGATAAACGCCCTGCGCATTCATAGACAATGGCTGTAGCAAATAAGCATCCAATAGTTGTGATTTTTTGACATCCAGTTTAGATTTTTTGCTGTCATATTCATTAAATAGCTTTTCGTAATATGGCGAAACAGGAGTCATAGAGACATTAGCAATGCTTGCTTCGCTATCGGAATCCATATCAGACGCTGAAACTGATGTCGCCATTGCCTCCTCCGCTGCTATTCCATCTACAATATCCTCAGCCGCCTCATCAACGCTATAAGCCGTACTATCATAATGATTGTCTCTCCATGCCTGATAAGCATCAGTACATACTAGATAAGACTGCTTAAGTGCATCGCGCTGAGCATCATAATCAAGCGCTGCAATATCTTTATTGTCTGCTTGCGCTTTGAGTAGTAGCTCAGAATAAGCATTGTCGTGGGTGGCATCACAATAGCTATCAACCTCTTCTGACACCGCCAATTGCGTACTATCGATGTCTGTAAACTGCTGCTGATTCACAATCTCAATATTACTATGATAGGCAAAAGACTGTCGCCTCTGCTGCTGTAGTGCGGTTGCTAATGCTGCTTTGGCAGCGCTAGGCGTATTATCTGCACTCAAACTCTTAGATTGACTCAGATTGGTAGACTGGCAAGCCGTCATCAGTAGCGTACTCGTTACCAGAGCACTCAACATTATCACTGATTTAGAAGGCGCTAAGCACATTTTTTTTGTTTTTTTGATATCAGAAAATGCCACACTATCATCATTCGATTTTTTCATTTTTTTATCCTTAAAAGGCGTTATATAAAGACTTTATATATGGCGCAACTATGATTGACCGTAATTATGATTAAACGTGATAACCTCTCAGTCATTGCCTTCGAATACTTCTGCCTCAGTTTCCATGTCTGCTGCTTCATCCGTTACATAGCTACTGTCATCACCTGCATAGCCATCACCTGCATAGCCATCATCTGCATAGTCGGCGCTTGCCTCTGCATAATCGGTACTAGCTTCCACATAGTCATAACGTGCATAACGAGCCTTCTCAAGCCTTTCTTCTTGCTGGCGCTGTTTTGCAAGCCAAGCATTGCCATCTATAGCTGCAGGGGCCTTTGCGCCAAATGACTGTGCCAATAATGGCGTTAACGGATTTTTATTAAAACTGGCGTTATCGTAGCGAGTCTGATTCAAGACTGTATTTTGTGAGCCAAAAAAACCACTGCCGATATTGACTCGTTGTTGCTTGGCGAGTAGACGATCTGAGCCATCTAAGTAGTAATAATTGATGTGATTAAAAGAAATAGGACTAACTGCTTCTACCAGCTGTAGTAATGCACCCATGTCAGCACTTTGATAGCCTTTATTGTATAGCTCAATCTTGGCAATCGCTGTTTTAAGCACCGTATCATCAGGATAGCTATTAGGGTTTTCATCGATATGTTTTTGTAGTGAGCGTGAGATATTTTTTACCATTTTTCCTATCATCTCACCACTTTGCCGGCTACCAAAGTAGACTTTGACTGCCCTATCAGCACCGACTTGCTTAGCAAACTGATCATCACGAATATCAACAGCGCTGAAATACTCCGGTTCTAGCTCTGCCATACTATTTTGTAAAGCACTCATCACTGCATCATAAATCACTGCTGAAGGTATTTGCGAGGTAATAGCTTCAGATAAACCAAAATTCACCGTATGCGAGGTCATTTGTGCTGGTAGCGGTGTATGTTCAGGATTACCCAGTGCCAAGATGGGCATCAATGCTGATGGATCGATAGTGATTGCGCTTTTAGTAAAGTCGAGGGCAAGAGGAATCTGTACAGATGAGCTAATCGTTGGCGACACATAATCATAGCTATAAACACTCTGTAACTGTTTTTGCTGTGGTTTATAGTGACTGACGCTATTGACCGTTAAATATTGGTATTGGTAAGCATTCATTGCTTCAACTTGCTCAGGGGTGCGAATGAACATATTGACAAGTTGGGTTAGCATTCCAGGATAAGTACGAATGGCGTTTTCATCCTGAGTGCCATTTGCGGCTTTTCTGGCTTGCATATTTTCATAATCATTAAGTAAACCATGAACATTTATGCCACGAATTTTTGATGCTAAATCTCTGTTACTGTCGCTGTTATCGCCATAATCACTGTCATTTTCATCATCGCTACTATCTTGAGAATTGCCATATTCATCGTAGCCATCTCTATCGTAACCGTTTTCATCATAGCCATATTCGTCGTAACCATGTTGGTCATAGCCAAGCTCATCATATGATAGTACCTCAGTTGCAGCAGCCGCTTCGACTTCGCTATATTCCGCTGCATAGCTATCTTCTTCAGGGTAGCTATCTGCAGCATTATCTACTTCGCCATCTTCTTCAGTCGCGTCAGCCGCTTCTTCGTATTCACTATAATCATCTGTTTCTGTGTTTTTAGAGAGATAAAGCTCAAGCAGTGTTCTAAAAAAACTGCTTGAGCCAGCATCAATACTATCGGCTTTAATATAAGGAACAGAGTGATAATTGGCTTGCGAAACAGCGACATGCTCATTGGCTAAATGTTTTTGAATAGCGCTAAGCAGACGGGTCTTAGCGTGCGTTTCCATATTGGGGTTTTTGCTTTGATCAAATAGCTGTTGATACTGCTCGGCACTAGCATTTAATTGGCTGGTAAAGGCTTGAGATTGCGCTTGATTACGTTTGCTGTCTGCAACACTAAAATCTATGGTCGTGGCAGGTGTTTGACTAGACTGCGACAAACCTGTATTTGTCTGACAGCCCATCAAAATCGTCGTTGCGCTAACGGCGGCAAGCGCATAAACGGCAAGCTTTATAGGATGATGTTTATCGGTAATCGATGATTGTACAACTGATACTTGAGAACGATGCGCTAAGGTGCGTTTTTGAGAAGTAAGCTGCCCCATAAAAATCCCTTTATTTGATAAAAACAGACAATTATAACTTTAGTAATTATTCTGTTATTTATAACATAAAAGTTTACAACTGAGGAATAGTACAGACATTTTTTTAGACAAATCTATCAATTTATTAAGATTTTATAATCAATTTTATATTTAAAAAGCAAAAAAAGCGCTATCAAATGAGATAGCGCTTCGCATTACACATCAACCAAGTAGTAAAGCTGGTTACCATAAGCGGATATGTTCTTTATAGTCATCATTAATAATGACCAAGCCTTTTGTAAAATCTATACTGTGGCGAGCGTTTTTAATCGTTTTATAGTTATAGCTTTTACGGTCTGCTAAATTAATTAACTCATACACTTCATCACCGCCTATATCTACATAACGGCTACTGTCACCATCTGGCCATTTGATGGTCAGTAATGGTAGATATTCATCAACACCAAAAACCTTTCTAGCCCTAGAATCCTTTGAAGAATTAATGTTTGAGGTTGTTACCAAGCACTTCTTGCTGGCAATTTTAAGTTTATAAGCACAATTAAAATAACCTGACCCATTCTCAGCAGACATAAACTCTTCGATAGTCGGCGCAGCTTGTACTTGGGTTGTGCCAAACGCAAAAGCTAAGCCTGTCGCTGCTGCTAATAATTTATTCATAATAACCTCCAGAGATTTTGGATAAAGTGAGATTAATAACAAAATTTTATTGTAATACAATTATTAATCTTTTAATTATTTATCTAATTTTAGTAACCATCTATTTTTTGAGGTAAGATATTTGTGTGATTAACCAGTAACAATATTGACCAATAACACTCGCAATCACACCTTACCCTCTTTTTTCACGTAAAAAGGATTTTACGATGCATCAATCAAACTCAAAAATTCATCAGGACGCTCACCGTCATCACTCTCGCAACAAAACAAAAATTAAAGCCGCTATTGTACTTATTAGTAGTACCTTTTTAATCTCTGTATCTGCTCATGCTCTTGAGCCCACTAAAAGTACCATAAATACGAGTTCGATAAATACCAGCGCCATAAACCTAGCGATTATGAATGACGCTCCAACGGTATTGTCCGAAACCAAACGTATTACTCGATCCAAAAGCAATAGTCTCAAATCCACGACTAGCAATGCCCAAGCTGATCAAGCCATCTATTCTGAGGACGCTATCCATCACCCTGTCTGGGCAAAAAACGGCATGGTCGCTACCCAAGAAGCACTTGCTTCTGATATCGGACTAAAGATTTTAAAAGATGGCGGTAATGCGGTCGATGCCGCTGTGGCCGTTGGTTTTGCCTTAGCAGTTACTCTGCCGCGCGCTGGCAATATCGGTGGCGGTGGTTTTATGATGGTTTATGATGCTAAGCAAGGCAAAACGGTGGCGCTAGATTATCGCGAAAAAGCCCCTAGTAGCGCCTCGCGCGATATGTATCTTGATAAGGATGGCAATGCGGTTAGCGACTTATCTCAATATCATGGCTTAGCGGTTGGCGTACCGGGTACGGTCGCAGGCTTACTCAAAGCGCTGGAAGATCACGGTACGATGAGCCGCGGCCAAGTCATGGCACCAGCGATTGCATTAGCAGAGAACGGTATTGAAGTCACCGCTGGCTTGTCTGAGTCGCTCACCGCCTTAAGCGATCGCATGCAAAAATGGCCTAGTACTAAAAAGATATTTTTTAAAGCTGACGGCAGCGCTTATCAGCCGGGTGAGCGTTTGAAACAACCAGAGCTTGCTCATTCGCTAAAGCTAATTGCAGCAAAAGGCGCTGATGGATTTTATAAAGGCGAAACGGCGCGTAAATTAGTCAAGGCTGTCAATGAAGCTGGCGGTAATATGAGCTTAGCGGATCTAGCCAATTATGAAGCCATCGCCCGTGAACCTGTGAAGGGTAGTTATCGCGGTTATGAAATTGTCTCTATGCCACCACCATCTTCTGGTGGTATACATATCGTACAGATTTTAAATATTTTAGAAGGCTATCCATTAAAAGACTACGGCCAAAACAGCGCACAAACCATTCACTTAATGGCAGAAGCAATGCAATTGGCTTATGCAGATCGTGCTGAGTATTTGGGTGATTCTGACTTTATTGATGTACCTGCCAGCGGCTTAACCTCACAAGCTTATGCCGATAAACTGCGCGCCTTAATTAACCCAAACAAAGCCACGCCAGCAGCAACCATCAAAGCCAATAATCCACTACCCTATGAGAGTGATCAAACCACGCACTTCTCTATCGTTGATAAAGACGGCAACGCAGTCGCCAATACTTATACGCTGAATTTTTCTTACGGTACTGGTCTCGTCGCTGAAGGTACAGGGATATTACTCAATAATGAAATGGACGATTTTTCTGCCAAGCCGGGCGTCCCTAACGGTTATGGATTACTGGGCGGTGAAGCCAATGCGGTAGAAGCAAATAAACGTCCCTTATCTTCTATGAGCCCAACACTGGTATTTAAAGATAGCAAACCTTATATCGTTACTGGTAGCCCGGGTGGTAGCCGCATCATTACCACCGTTACGCAAATCATCTCAAACGTCATCGATCACGATATGAATATCGCTGAGGCCACTCATGCCCCACGTATTCACGACCAATGGCTGCCCGATGAGATTCGGGTTGAAAAAGCATTAAATATCGATACCGTTAAAAAACTTGAATCAATGGGACATACCGTCAGTCCAAAATCAGCCATGGGTTCAACGCAGTCGATAATGATGACGCCAAACGGTGTTTACGGTGCATCCGACCCACGTATTGTCGATGCAGCAGTGGTTGGATATTAGGCTAAAGCTTGTCTTATCTAGTCATTAAAAAAAGCCTTCTATTCTTTATAGTGTAGAGGGCTTTTTAATATGATTTTTTATGTGGTTTTTATATTACCCAAATAACTTACCTATGTGTTTCAAAGAGATTAAACCAACCGAATCAGTGGCTGTCTACGCCAAATAATGCTATTATTAACGACCAAATTTAAACCTTAAAAATACAAACTTTAGCGTTTTACTACGCCCTAAAAAAACATAAAGTATTGATAATAAAAAATTTATCATCATACAACTCATTCCTTCTCGATCGCATCAGTAAGAGTCTTCTATGGCATTTGTACACCTTGGCATCCACAGCGAATATTCAATTACCGATTCTATCGTCCGTATTAAGCCATTGATTAAAGCGGCGGCGGCAGACAATCAAAGCGCGCTTGCCTTGACCGATTTATCCAATCTTTATGCTACAGTAAAGTTTTACCGTGCCTGCTTAGGTGCTGGTATCAAGCCAATCATCGGTAGTGAAGTCATCATGGAGAATGAAGACACGCGCCTAACTCTGCTAGCAATGGATAACGAAGGTTATCAAAACATCACGCGTATTGTATCGCTTGGCTTTACCGAAGGTCGCGCCGACCCTACCAATCATGGCACGCCTGTCATCAAACGCAGCCATATTTTAGAGCACGCGGCTGGTGTCATCGTCTTATTTACCGAAAAATCTGATGTCGGTCAAGCGTTAGTTGGCTCTATGCCAGAAAAAGCCGATGAGCTGATTACAGAATGGCAAGAACAGTTTGGCGATCGCTTATATTTTGCCATTAAGCGGACCAATCGCTCAGGTGAAGACGCTTTTATTAACGCTGCTATTCATGCCGGTGCTAAACACAATATACCTATTATTGCCCATAACGACGTACGGTTTTTAGAGCAAGATGATTTCGATGCTCATGAAGCGCGGGTTTGTATTGCTGGCTCCTACGTACTTGCAGACCAAAATCGTCCGCAAACTTATTCCGATGCGCAATATCTTAAAACTCAAGCACAAATGCAGCAGTTGTTTGCCGATATTCCACAGGTTATCGATAATACTTTGCGCTTAGCAACGCGCTGTAATGTGACTTTGACACTTGGTATAAACGTGCTGCCAGAGTTTCCAGTACCTGAAGGTGAAACCACCGAGTCTTTCTTTCGATTAGAATCGCAACGCGGACTTGAACATCGTTTAGAAAAGCTATTTCCTATGGAAGCACGTAGTGATAACTGGAGCGATATTCGCCAAAGATATGATGAACGTCTAGAGTATGAGCTAAAGATTATCCTATCAATGGGCTTCCCCGGTTACTTCTTAATCGTCATGGACTTTATTCGCTGGGCTAAAGCCAATGGCGTGCCTGTTGGACCGGGTCGTGGTTCAGGTGCTGGTTCGCTAGTTGCTTATGCGCTAAATATTACTGATCTTGACCCTATCCATTACGACTTATTATTTGAGCGCTTCTTAAACCCTGAGCGCGTATCCATGCCCGATTTCGATATTGACTTTTGTATTGAAGGACGTGATCGTGTGATTGATTATGTGGCTCAAACTTACGGCCGAGAAGCGGTATCGCAAATCATTACCTTTGGTACTATGGCCGCAAAAGCTGTGGTACGTGACGTCGCGCGCGCGCAAAGTAAATCGTATTTCCTTGCCAGCAAAATGTCCAAACTGATACCTAAGACACCCGGTATTACGCTCAGTCAAGCGCTTGAACAAGAGCCGCAGTTAAAAGACTTAATCTCCAATCCTGATAATATGGATTATGAAGATGCCACTGAAGTGTGGGAGATGGCCATTAAGCTTGAAGGCATTTGCCGGAACGTTGGTAAGCATGCTGGTGGTGTATTGATTGCCCCGCATAAAATCACCGATTTTAGTGCCATTTATTGTGATGATGAAGGACACCGTGTCAGTCAATTTGATAAAGATGACGTTGAAGCAGTTGGTCTGGTAAAGTTTGACTTTTTGGGTCTGCGTAACTTAACGGTCATTAGTGCCGCCGTTGAAAATATCAATAAGCGCCGTTCTAAAGAGAACAAAGAGGCGTTGGTATTAGAAGACTTACCATTAGATGACGCTAAAGCTTATAAGCTCTTGCAAGATGCCAAAACCACTGCCGTCTTTCAGTTAGAAAGTATGGGCATGAAAAAGTATCTTGCCAAGTTGCAACCGACTAACATCGAAGACGTTATCGCTATGTGCGCGCTGTATCGCCCAGGTCCGCTCGATGCTGGCATGGTAGAGATGTATATCGACCGTAAGCACGGTCGCGAAGAAGTCATTTATGACCATCCCAATCTTGAGCCAATTTTAGAAAACACCAACGGCGTTATCGTCTATCAAGAACAAGTGATGCAAATCTCGCAGGTAATGGCTGGCTATAGCTTAGGCGGTGCTGATATGCTCCGCCGCGCTATGGGTAAAAAGAAACCTGAAGAGATGGCTAAGCAGCGCGATATCTTTATTACTGGTGCAACCTCACAAGGTATCGATGAAGCTACTTCAGGTGGCGTATTTGATTTGATGGAGAAATTCGCCGGTTACGGCTTTAACCGCTCGCATTCAGCCGCTTATGGCGTGCTGGCTTATCAGACGGCCTATTTAAAACAGTACTACCCTGCTGAGTTTATGGCAGCAGTACTGACTTCGGATATGAACAACACCGATAACGTGGTGTTCTTTATCAATGATTGCCGTGAAAACTTCGATCTAACCGTGGTTAATCCATCGGTTAACCGTAGTGAGTGGCATTTTGTCGCTGATACCGCGACCAATATCATTTATGGCTTGGGTGCGATTAAAGGGGTTGGTGAAGGTGCGGTTGAATCTATTGTAGAAGCGCGCCGCCGCGATGGCTATTTCAAAGATTTATATGATTTTTGCCGCCGTGTCGATATCAAAAAAGTCAATAAGCGCACCCTTGAGGCATTAGTAAGTGCTGGCTGTTTTGATGACTTCGCCGCCACTTTACGACCTGACTTGCCAGCCGACGAAGCTTACGAGATTCGCGGTGCATTAATGAGTCAATTGCCAAGCGCAGTACAAGCCGCTGAGCAAGACCGTCAAAACCGCGAGATCGGCATGATGGATTTGTTTGGTGAGATGGACGGTATCGTCGCTGCGCCGCCGTTGGTGATGACTCCAGAGCTGATTTGGGGTGATAAGCATCGCTTAAAAGCTGAAAAGAATACCTTGGGGTTATACCTGACCGGACACCCAATTAATGAGTATTTAGATGAGCTAAAACGTTATACCTCAGGCGCACGTCTCGATAAGTTAGCTGATACCGGCTACAACGGCAGCTGTTATTTTGCCGGATTGATTATCGATATCGCCAACTTCGGTAATCGTAACGTTATTATCTTGGATGACGGTACGTCAAGATTAGAAGTCAGCTGCTATGCTGAGCGCTTTAACCGTGTCAAAGAGCAATTAAAAGTCGATGAAGTCGTCATTATTAAAGGCAGTATTCGTGAGCGTGATGGACGCCTATTTGCGCGCCTTGATAATGCCATGAGTATGGTCGATGCGCGCCTAAGATGGCTGAAGAAAATCAGCATTAAAGTCCATGGTAGCGATATTACCCTGCTGACACGCCTGCAACCGTTACTCAAGTCTGCACAAGCCAGCATTATTCCTGCACCAAAACTGTCTTATGATAACGATCAGGACGAGCAAGGTAGCCATATTAACAACAGTAACAATGGTGCTTACGATCCTGCTATGGGTGGCAGCTTATATGATGAAGATGGTAATGATTTATTGGCTCTTGAAAACGATATGAATCAAGATTCTACTTATCAAAACAGTGCTAATCAAAGCGTTTCTGAACAAAGCTATGCCAATCATGCTCTTAGCAATACAGACGCTTCGATCAATGATAACTGTCTGCCGCTTGGACTCAGTATTTATGAAGAATATGGCATTGCCAATGTAGGGTTGTCGGAGCATTGGCGCGTCTATCCGAGCGATGATAATTTACAGCAGCTGAAAAGTATGATTAGTGAAAACAACTTACACTTTCATTACAGCTAACGTTTTCAGTACATTTAGCAGGTTCATTCGTATTAAAAAATTCATTATAGTTAACCTTCCTGCTTCAACTTTATTCTATTGGACACATAACCATGGCTGAGATTATCAATAACAATACAACCGCCAAGATTGATGATGAGATTATCAATAACGAGCAGTTTGAAGACATGCGCGACTTATTAGAAGAAGACTTTGCTGATTTAATACAAGTCTATTTTACTGACTGTCAGCACCGCATCACACAACTAAGAACCGCTCAACAAGAAGAAGATAACGCTAATGGCTTTGAGCTTGCTCATGCATTAAAAGGTGCCAGTGCTAATCTGGGTACAACCCAACTGGTGAGCCTTAGCAGTCAATTACAAGAGCGATGCCGCGAGCAGCGTATCAGCGAACAAGCTCCGCTTATCGAAAATATTGCCATTGCATTAGACAATGCTGAACAAGAAATCAACCAGCGCTTGGGGCAACAATGAGTAACGACGTGTCATCATTTTTAGCATCACCGGCAGCGTCGACGCTAAGTCATACAGCGAACGATTATTTGTCTTGTTTACAAGTGGTCATGGTTAATACTACCCTGCCCGCCAATATTGGCTCAGCAGCAAGAGCGATGCACACTATGGGCTTGTCACGATTGACAGTCGTTAATCCCAAACTACCAATTGATGAAACCAGTATCTCTCATGCCGCAGGTGGTAGTGATTTATTGTCATCCGCAATCATAGCACCGACGCTAGAGTCTGCTATCGAAAATTGTCAGTTGGTATTTGCTGCCAGTAGTCGCAGTCGTCATTTGCCGCGCCCTGTGGTGACACCCACACAAGCGGCCAAAATCATGCTGGATTTTATTGATAAACAGGCGGCTCTCGATACAACTAAGAGTACTACTGATAATCAAACCGCTCACACTACTAACCAACCAAATATCGCTATCTTATTTGGCCGTGAAGATCGTGGTTTGACCAATGAAGAATTGGCGTATGCAGATTATCATATTCAAATCGATGCCAATCCTGCTTATCCAGTGCTCAATGTCGCCTCAGCCGTGCAAGTGATTGCCAGTTTTATTTTTGCTTACGCGCAAACGCACATCAACGCTGACACTGACACTGATACTGATACTGATACTGATACTGATAAATTAGGCACAACTGACAGTTTAGAAATGTCAGAACAACCAATGCTGAATACTTACGTGCGGCAACAATGGGATGAGCCTGCTATCACCCAACAACAACTGCAACAACTTACTCAGCGTACTACCGCTTTGATGGTTCAGCGCGGTTTAGCAGACAGCGAACATTTGAAATCGCTACCATCGCGCCTATCTCGACTGGGATCACGTATTCAGCTCGATCAAAAAGAATACCAGCTATTAAGCGCCTTGATTGCCAAACTTGCAAAAGACTAATATTTAGCTACAATTCGTGGTACGTCGGTTTTTTACCCTAGACTGCGGCTGATATACTGCCGAAAACCACGCACATTATTTGATTACTATTATTTTTTATGAGTCGAACAACAGCAGCAACTAATTATAATTAGCAGTTGCCCTGAATTTAATGATAACCAGCATTTAATACTAAAAAGGAATTTATTATGAATTGGACCGTTTATTTATCTGGAGAAATACACAGCGACTGGCGTCAGAAAATCATGCAAGGTGCTACAGAACATGGTCTTGACATTAAGTTCACATCCGCAGTAACTGAACACGAAGCCAGCGACGCAGCCGGTGACGTGTTAGGTAAAAATGACAATGGATTCTGGCGCGATCATCAGTCCTCAAAGGTTAATGCAATTCGCACTAAAAATATGATCCAAAAATGTGACATTGCTATCATTCGGTTTGGTGATAAATACAAGCAGTGGAACGCTGCATTTGACGCGGGATATTGCGCCGCTTTGGGTAAGCCGTATATCACCCTGCATGCTGAGGATATTATCCATCCGTTAAAAGAAGTGGATGCGGCGGCAATGGCATGGGCGCAAACGCCTGAGCAGGTTGTAGAGCTGCTAAAATATATTACTAACGATAGCTAAATTAGAAACGAGCGCCTATAGATACAAAAGCTAATGATTGGCTTTTATATCTATAGGCAATCTGTTTTTATTTATAGCCCATCGCTATATTTTATGATACAAAGCTGCTATAACTAAAGAGATTGTAATAAAAAATACGATAGGATGATTTATGTCATTGCCAACCAATTTTTTCAAATCGCTTGCCAGTATTAAAAAAGATTTAAAAGAAGATATCGATGCGGTATTTACTCGCGATCCTGCTGCGCGTAATAGCTTAGAAGTTATCTTGACCTATCCTGGTATCCACGCCCTTATTTTGCATCGCGGGGCCCATTGTCTTTGGCTAAATGAGCAAAAACTGGCTGCCCGCGTTATCTCTTATGGCTCGCGCATCATCACTGGCATTGAGATTCATCCTGCTGCCAAAATCGGCAGACGCTTTTTTATTGATCATGGTGTTGGCGTCGTCATTGGTGAGACCGCCGAGATTGGTAATGATGTCACCTTGTATCACGGTGTGACTCTTGGCGGCGTATCACAAAATAACGGCAAGCGCCACCCAACATTAGAAGATGGCGTAACGGTAGGTGCGGGTGCAAAAGTATTAGGGCCATTTACTGTTGGTAAAAACGCCAAGATTGGCTCAAATGCGGTCGTTGTCAAACCTGTGCCAGCAGGCGCAACCATGGTCGGCAGTGCAGCGCGCATGATATCCGATCATCACGACGAGAAAGGCAATCCTATTGTGAAAAAAGTCGATGACGCCAAGCAACAAGAAAGCGTCATAAAAGCAGCCGCTACAATCAATAATACAGAGCAAAGCAATAGCTCTAAAGATGAGCCAAAGACAAGCACACAGAGCTCAGCACGTGACACCGCTTTTCAGGCTTATGGTATCGACCCCTATTCACAAGACCCAGTCGCTGAAGCTTTTGCTAAAATGCTCGAGCATATTCAGCAGTCAGAAAACCGTTTGGATCAACTGCAGGCAGCAATGTGTAAAATCGATCCTGATTTTTGCAAAAAAGAGTATGACAAACTCTGCTTAGAGGATTTGGATGTGATTGGGCAAAAAGATATGGATCAGGCAGGCGCTGAGCAAAAATAGGCGTATAGTTGATTAATTGCACTTGCATGCAACCTTACTCTTAATAAAACTAAAAATCCCGAAGCCAATTAATGTAACGGCTTCGGGATTTTTTTAATGATAATAGAAGCGCCTCTTTAATAGAACAACATCTTTATTAATTTAATTTTTCTTCAACCCATGCTTTTAATACCACTGCTTGATTATGTTCTTCATTTTTTGCGCCATAAATAAAGGTAACATTATGTTTCTCAAGCTGAGTTTTTACTTTGTCTAGAAACTCATCTTTAAGATCATTGTCTTCTAGTTCTTTTTTATAGGATTGTTTAAAGTCACTAAACTTGTCTTCATCATGATCAAAGGATTTCCTCAGTTTATCTGAGGATGCAATATCTTTTGGCCACCAGCTATAACTTAGGTTCTCTTTTTTTATGCCTCTCGGTCATAAACGGTCTACTAATATACATTATCCATCATCCTTTCCCTTTTCTGTATACGCTCTTCGGATTTTAATTTTTGACATGACTATAGAATCCTTTTAGCCTTAAAAATTAATATTATATTTGAATGACTCACTTACTGAACCGTCCTGTCCATAGCATGAATGATGATACCCGAAACAGTCTGCTTAAAACGATGAATTAGGTTGCTTTAAGAACGCTACTTCTTCGACAGTTGAAGTCCGCCCCAAAATTTCATTCCGGTGTGGATAACGACCAAAGCGATCAACGATGACTTTATGTTTGATCTCAGACTCGTATATTTCTTCATTAGTAAATTTCTTAAATAACAGCTCAGCTTGTTGGTGAATTAACTTTGATTCGCTATGCATATAAGGCATCAAAATAAACTTGCGCTCATCCACACTCTTTAGTTCTTGTAGTATGCCAGCTGCTACCGCTTCTTGAGCTAAGGCCAATGCCATAGGGTCTTGAGAAAAAGCGTTTGGCGTATTGCGGTAAATATTGCGTGAAAATTGGTCTAATATAATGATTTCAGCTAATCGTCCCTGAACGCTGCTACGCCAAGCATAAAACTCTGCGGCGGCAGCTTGCGTAAGAATATCGATAAAGTGTTCTCTAAGCACTTGATCTAAGCCTAAATCCTTCTCGAAAAAATTTTGGCTACCCACCTCTTTAAAACAAAAATTCAATATTCTGTTGTACATAAACAGCACCTTTCAAAGCTTTAGAAGCGGTGATATACGGGCTAAGCGTTTGCCTAACTTATTTCCTAACAATCAGTTCCACTTCCTACTATCAATTCCTCTATCCCCGCACTCTCATGCGCTTTAAATGGATAACGATCCGCCATCACTATCCATTCGGATATGCTTTTATCGCTTAGGCTATTTTTATTACTGGTTAATTTTATTAGTAAAATATCAATATCCATCGTCACTTGCCGAATGGCATTAGGCTCGATTTTTCGTTGTCTATTACAATCACCTTCAAACGATTTAAAGCTCTGTTGTAGCTGCTGCAAAGTCGTTGCTGAGCTTAAATTCAGATAGACACATTGATTGGTATAATCCGGTTTTGGGTTTTCTACGGTCGCCGTAAAGTCTGGATTTTGAAAGGCAGTAGATAGCTGTACTCTACCAAACGCTTGTAATTTCATACGAACGCGAGACAAGTAATGCTCAGCTCGATGGTTACTACCCAACGCTAATAATACCGCCGTCACTGATTGCTGTTGCAACCGCTCAGGGGCAATTATTTTTAACGTTTCGAGATTCATAGTGAATGAACCTTTATGCGTCATTAGGCTTTTTTTCAGCTGCTTTAGCATAGCGAGTAATTTGTACGCCAACTGCATCAGCCTGTTTAATAGCGGTAGGCTTAGCAACGCTCAAAGTCAATTTATGACAAGAATAGTTCGCAAGCAGTCTATCTGCAATTTGCCCAGCCAAATGCTCAAGCAACTCTGCTTTGATTTCTTGACACCAAGCGCTAACGTCATTGCAGACGGCTTTATAATTAAGCGCGTCATTTACATCATCGGACGCAGCAGCTTTACTAATATCTGTTTCAAGCGCGATATCAATCAATATTGGCTGGGTTATTGCGCGCTCCCAATCGTAAACGCCAATCACTGCCTCTACCTTTAGACCTTTTACAAATACCACATCAGACTCTGTGTGCAACATCATTTTATCCTTATCGACTACGTTTTTTATAATTAGACTTTAAACTTAATGATTCTGTAAATTTTCATCATGCATGCGAGCTGCTTTTAGCTGTTTGCTAGGACGATGACGCCACAAGTCAATGCTAAATAATAACAGACCAAACCAAATTAAACCAAATACTGCTAAGCGGTGTAAGTCAAAGGGCTCTTTATAATAAAATACAGCTAAGAAGAAAATAAAGGTCGGCGTTAAATAGTTCATAAAACTAAGAATACTATAAGCGACCTGCTTGGTGGATTTATTAAATAGCAACAACGGTATCAAAGTGATCGGACCTGCTAGCATCAGTAGCCAAATATTTGGGGTAAACCAAAAGCTAAGCTGGCTACTCACCACATCCGCCTGCCAAAACCACCAAATACAAATGGGTACCAGCATCGCCGTTTCGACAAACATCGCATCAACAGCAGTCAACGGTGTTTGGCGCTGAATAGTGCCATAAGTACTAAAACTAAACGCTAATATCAAAGATATCCACGGCAAGCTACCAATCATAAGCACTTGAATAACGACAGATAATAGAGCGAAGCCAATTGCTACCCATTGTAGGGTACGCAATCGCTCTTTAAATAAAATCATCGATAATGCCACGCCTACTAGTGGCCCGATAAAATACCCTAAACTGGCCTCAAGGATACGATCGTCATTCACCGCCCAAACGTAGGTCAGCCAGTTAATGGCGATAATAATACCGGATACAAAGGTGATTGCTATCCACTTTGGATTTTGCTTAAGCGTATCAATCCATTGCCAGCGTTTACTAACAATAAGCACGACAAGCAGGCATAAAAATGTCCAGATGATACGATGACCAATGATTTCGGTCGCGTCATAGGCGGACAGTTGCTTAAAATATAATGGAAATATGCCCCAAATAGAAAAAGCGATCAGCGCGGTAATAATGCCACGTCTGGTCGTTTTGATAGGAGCTACTGTTTTTTTGACGACATTCTGGGTAGTCATGAGACGAAACAACTATTTTAGAGCAAAGCGCACCCTCACCTGATTTTAATTATTCATGTCAATTGATATTAATTCATAGGCAAGAACGCAGGGTTACTACGGTAGGATACAAGGTAAAAAGCAATGTATTCATGCCTGTATTTGCATGAACACATTGCTAACGACAACAACAGTTTTTACATAAATTTTATATAACGATTAACAAGCAATCTTGTTAACTTTGGCAACCAATATAGCTAATAATCAAGTTAATACTAGATTGCGAACTAAGGAGCGCTACTATTGACTTCAATAGACATACCGATTTGAGTGGCAAGCTCAGCAAATCCTGGGAAGCTGGTATTAACCGTCTCAACGCCTTCAATCGTAATTTGCTTCGATGCGCGTAAGCTAGCAACCGCAAAGCTCATCGCAATACGATGATCATGATGCGAGGTGATATGTCCGCCACCAAAAACAGGCTGGTTATTATTTACCTCACCATTCTGACTTACAAGACCTTTGCCTTCAATGATCAGACCATCTTCAGTGACGGTACAATCAACGCCAAGCGTTTGTAGCCCGTCCGCCATGACTGCAATACGGTCTGATTCTTTAACACGCAGCTCTTTTGCTCCAGTCAAAATGGTACGACCTTGTGCACAGCTGGCAGCGATAAATAAGACTGGAAATTCATCAATCGCCAGAGGTACTAAATACTCTGGTATCTCAATACCGACCAAATTTGAGCTGCGAATCGTGATATCAGCAACTGGCTCACCACCAACATAAGTCTCATTACTTAAGCTGATATCAGCATTCATCAACTTTAAGATATCAATAATACCCGTACGTGTCGGACTAATACCAACTTGTGTTAACGTCAGCTCGCTATCTTGGCTGATCGCGGCTGCCACCATAAAGAACGCCGCTGAGGAGATATCGGCAGGTACAGCGATATCACCGCCTGTTAATGTACCGCCACCTTCAACACTGATGCGATTGCCATCGACAGTTACTGGATAGCCAAAAGCCGATAACATGCGCTCGGTATGGTCACGGCTGACTTCAGGTTGGACAACCGTCGTGGTTCCCTCTGCCCAAAGACCTGCGAGCAATAAGCACGACTTAACCTGTGCCGACGCTACCGGCATATCATACTCAAAACCTTGTAATGGCTTACCTACATTCGTACGACCAGTAATACTTAAAGGTGCTGTGCCCTGTTGACCAGTACTTTGAATAACCGCGCCCATCTCGCGTAACGGTGCTGCCACGCGCTCCATCGGACGTTTATTAAGACTGGTATCACCCGTTAATACACTATCAAATGCTTGAGCGGCTAAGATACCTGCCAATAGGCGCATACTGGTGCCAGAATTGCCCATATATAATGGCGTCTTGCTGGGTTTTAGACCGTTCATACCCACGCCGTGAATGGTCAGTTTACCGTTATCAGGTCCTTCAATAGTCACCCCCATATCACGAAAAGCTTGCAAGGTTGCTAGCGCATCTTCCCCTTCCAAAAATCCAGTGACATGTGTCACGCCTGTTGCAAGGCTACCAAGCATAATGCTGCGATGAGAGATAGATTTATCACCAGGAATGGTTATGGTGCCGACCACGGTGTTGCTTGGTGAAATATTATAAGAAGCTGACATAGCAGAGGTATCCGTATAAGGAGTGCTGGCTAACATATGGCCAAAATGTCGCCGTGCGGCTTGCGCGCGGCCCAAAAGTCCCATCAGGGCGGTTGAATCTTTATCAATGATAAGCTGGCGCATCGTTTGTAAGTAGACGCTGTACTCATCGAGAGCGCTGACAATTGCGCCTTGATTGGCAAAAAATATATCGTGCCACATCTTCGGGTCACTGGCGGCAATACGGCTAAAGTCTCGAAAGCCACCAGCAGCATAACGAAACATATCTAAATTGTCATCGTGACTGGCCAATTGCTCAACGAGATTAAAGGCGAGTAGATGTGGTAAATGACTGGTATGTGCCAATATCGAATCATGATGCTCAGCTGCCATCGGCATGACGGTGGCACCCACTGCTTCCCATAACTGGCGTAACTTATTAATGGCTACATTACTGGTTGTTGATAGCTCACAGATAATGACGCTATGATTGGCAAATAAATTAGCGCGGCGAGCATGATACCCTGAATTTTCAGCACCGGCAATCGGATGTGCAGGTACTAGCCCTATAGGCAATGTTTCGAATACGTTCCTAGCGGCTTCAATGATATTGACCTTGGTGCTACAAACATCGGTAATAATGCAATCAGTGGCAATTTGACCATTATCCATTGCCGTTTTGATATCAGAAAATACCGCTTGTGCCGCTTGTACCGGCACGGCAATAACGATTAAATCACTGCCGGATACAATATCGCTAAGTACAGCGCTGCCCGCATTTAGTAAGCCTTGCGCAATCGCTTCTTCTATACTTGGCAGATAACTATCGACTGCCACTAAACGTTCACTTAAACCATTATCTTTAATAGCTTGCGCAAGACTGGCACCAATCAATCCAAGACCAATCACACAAACTTGATTGAATAATGGCTGTAAAGTAGATCTGTTTAACATGGCTGCTTGACGACTTACCGTTTGATTTATTTTTTGCATATTATTTTAATTATCTTTCACTTAAAAATTATTAACTTAACAATTCTGAGTTTGACAGCATTAAGCCTAATCATCAATCAATCTTAATCATCAGTCAATATAGAACGCAGAGTATCAATAAGGCGTGTATTGTCTTCTGCGACCCCAACGGTAATCCTTAACCAGTTAGGTAAGTCATAAGCATCCAGCGGACGCACTACAACGCCTTGCTCTAATAACGCTTGGTAAATCACAGCAGCCGTTACGTCCTCCATCTCAACTTCTACTTCTACCATCATAAAGTTGGCATGTGATTTAATGAAGCCCAAGCCTAACGCATCAAATTGTTTCTCTAACCAGCGCATTTGCCCTTGGTTAGTTGACCTAACTTTCTCAATAAAATCTTGATCAGCAAGTGCGGCAGCGGCAGCGGCTAGAGCCAATCTGCTGACATTAAATGGCTGACGAATTCGATTGAGCAACTCTGCTACTGGAACTGAGCTTAGCGCATAACCAACACGCAGACCGGCGAGTCCATAGGCTTTAGAAAAGGTGCGGACGATGACTACATTATCAAATTCATCTAACAGTGTTCGATTATTACTCTCAGGACTATATTCGATATAAGCTTCATCCAATACTACCAATACTGAGCTTGGTATACTAACCATAAATTCATGCAGCTCTTTATGTTCAAGCTGCGTACCGGTTGGGTTATTAGGATTGGCGATAAACACTATCTTAGCATCAGGATTATCATGAACCGCTTGGCTCATGGCTTTTAAGTCATGACCAAACCGGTTAGCAGCTACCTCAATGCCCATAGCACCTTGCATTTTAGCCAACATCGGATAAATGATAAAGGCATACTGGCTATAAACAATCGCATCATCAACACCGGCAAAACTACGCGCCAAGATATCAAGCAAATCATTAGAACCATTACCTAAGGTGATCTGATCGACATTGACATCATTAAAATCAGCCAATGCTTGCTTCAGATAATAGCCATTGCCGTCAGGATAACGTGCCAGCTGACCCAACTGCTCAGTAATCGCTAGCGTGACTTGCGGTGAGCAGCCTATCGGATTCTCATTACTGGCAAGCCTTACCACATCTGAGACGCCATACTCACGCGTCAACTCTTCAACCGGCTTTCCTGTTTGATAAGGTGCCAACTCTAAAATACTGTCATAGGCAGGCACTAGCGGTGATAAATTGGACTCTGTCGATTGGGTAGACTGCATGGTTTATCCTTAGATGTGATAACGCATCTATTATTGGCGAAGACGCTTGACTGAGTAATGACCGCTGCTTGTTATCTTGTTATCGCTATAATACGGCTTTTGGATAAGAACCTAGTATACGTAAGTCTTTGACCAATGGGCGGATATCAGCGATCGCAGCACTAACATTTGGGTCTTGAATATGCCCATCCATATCGATAAAGAAGACGTAAGCCCACTTATTAGGACGCTCTGGACGCGTTTCAATACTGGTCATAGATACGCCATGATAAGATAATGGTTTTAAGATTTCGATAAGCGCACCGGCTTTGTCATGAGCTGAGACCATAATCGAAGTTTTATCTTGGCCTGATGGCGCGACCGCTTCGTGACCAATGATTAAGAATCGCGTGGTATTGCTTGGATTGTCTTCAATATTTGAGTAAAGCTTGTGCAAGTCATATTCTGCAGCAGCCACATCTCCAGCTATCGCCGCCGAATGCCACTCGTTTTTCAAGCGACGTGCTGCTTCACCGTTGCTAGATACGGCAACACGCTCAACATTAGGAAAATTCACATCGAGCCAATGACGGCATTGTGCTAGTGATTGCTGATGCGAATAAATACGGCTTAGACCATCGATTTTAGTATGTTCAGCGACCAAGAAGTTTTGATGGATCGGTAGCTCAACTTCGCCGATAATCTTTAACGTCGAAGATAAAAAGCCATCTAACGTATGATTGACCACGCCTTCTGATGAGTTTTCAACGGGTACTACACCATACATCGCTGTGCCCGCTTCCACTTCACGGAATACATCGGTAATGGTCGTCAGTGGAACAGTGTCGGCAGCTTTACCAAAGTGTTTTAATGCAGCGGCATGAGTAAAGGTGCCGACTGGACCCAAGAAAGCAATACGTTGCGGCGCTTCTAAATCAAGGCATACCGACATGATTTCACGGAACAGGCGCGCCATTTTTTCATCGGCGATTGGTCCGGTATTGCGAGCCATCACAGCTTTTAGCACTTGCGCTTCACGCTCAGGGCGATAAAAGATAGGATTGCTATTATCGGCAGTCGGATTATTGGCAATGTGGTTTTTCTTTACCGCTGCCACTTGCTGAGCCAGCTTGGCACGGTTATTAATCAGTGTCTGAATTTCGCAGTCTACTGCATCAATATTTTGGCGAATATTGTCCAAAAACTCTTTTTCGTTTGCGGTATCGCTAGCGCCTACGCTGGTTTGATTTAGATTGTCCACGTTTTGCTCTGGTGACTGCTCACTCATTACCGCCCATCCTTTTTTAGATTTTATCACTGTTAAGTATGACTATTTTTTGAAAACTACTGTATTGATATTTGATTTAAAAAAACACTTAAACACTTTTGATATTTAATACTAAGTGACATTTAACGTATCATCATTGGGTTTTTTAGGAAACCTCTTTTAAAAAGCCTCTTTTAGAAAACACTTCAATGATACAGTCACGTCATTAACTATTATATAGTCGATTCACTTTAAACAGAATACAGTATTGCTGGTATGAATTTTTTGAAGCCTCTGTTTGGCGAAGCGCACAGCAAGCGAGAAAAATTTATACCAGCAGAGTGTTGTGATAACCATATATTAATTAGTAAATGCCTAGCTTGCCAGCTGACCGGCTCTACTATAGCAAAAACTACGGACAGTGCCCATTCGTAAATGAGTGTAAACCTGCAAATTGCTATAAATCTTAGCACAGTTATATAATATAAGGGCTAAGCACATTCAAACTATCAGGTAACATACGTTCAAATCTATGTTACAGTTTAATGGTACTCATAAGTTTATGTACTAGTACAACCATTAATAAGAAAATAACACCGTTAATTGACTATACCAAGGATATCTGATGAGCGCATTACAACAGCTTCGCACCATGACCACCATTGTCGCTGATACCGGCGACCTTGCCGCCATTGCTCGCCTAAAACCCATCGATGCGACCACCAATCCTAGCCTAATAACCAAAGCACTTATTAATCCTGATAATGAAGCGATGCTCTCAGAAGCAATGAGTCGCCATCGAGATGACATTGATGCCGTGATTGATGAGCTGACCATTCAGATTGGTTGCGATATTCTAGCCTTGATTGAAGGTCGCGTCTCGACCGAAGTCGATGCACGTTTGTCTTATGATACCCAAGCGACGATTGATAAAGCCTTGGAGTTTATGGAAGCTTATCAAAAAGCCGGTATCGATTCAGAGCGCGTCCTGATTAAGATGGCAGCGACGTGGCAAGGCATTGAAGCGGCACGCTATCTGGAAACTCAGAATATTCACTGTAATTTGACCCTGTTATTCGGTCAGCATCAAGCCATCGCCTGTGCTGATGCAGGCGTAACTTTGATTTCGCCTTTTGTTGGACGTATTTTAGATTGGCAAAAACGTCAGCAAAATCGTCAAAATGTGCCGGCTTCTGATGATATGGGCGTGCAATCTGTTAAGCTTATTTATCAATACTACAAACAGCATGGCTACAACACTCAAGTGATGGGCGCAAGCTTCCGCTCGACTGAGCAGATACTAGCATTAGCAGGCTGCGATTTATTGACCATAGCGCCTAACCTTATTGATGAACTGGCGGCGATGGATGTAGAGGTGACTCGTCAGTTATCACCAAGCATGTCAATGGACATGAAAGACATGACTCGAGTGAGCTTGACTCCGGAAGAATTCAGTACAGCCTATCAGCAAGATACGGTTACTCAAGACTTATTACCAAAGGGTATTGATGGCTTTATTGGTGCGCGTGATGAGCTGGCGGCGATGTTGGCGACTATGCGTGACTAGACTTAATAGATTAAGTGTTGATCTGAGCGCATAGCTAGCTTGAGCGTTAATCAATATAAACGATAATTAATATCGACGATTTTCTATCAGTGTGAGTAGCAGGAAATAAAAGAAATTTGCCTGCTATTATTAATTTGGCTATTATGAGCGTCTTTAAATTACACAAGCAAGGCTGAATTATGAAACGGCTAGCAGTGATATTAGCAGGTAGTACGCTTGCGCTTAGTGCTCATGCAGTAAACTGGTCAAAAGTATCAGACAGTCAGACTGGATCTACTTTTAGCTTAGATTTGGACTCTATTGAAAGCTCCGATATTAATATCATCGATGAAAAAAGTGTCGAAAATATCACCGTATCTATTCGTAGAACGTATCCTACACAAAAAAGTGTTACTAAAAACATAGCTAAAGGCGTAACGAAAAAAAGTAAAGAAGCGGATATTCATCATAGCGATCAGCAATGGCTCATCTCTTGTAAAGACGCCAGCTACTATAGGCGCGCTTACGTTAACTATGCCGCTGATGGCAAGGTTATAAAATCTTGGCAATCAGAACAGCCAATACTGACCACCAAAGACTTCAAAGTCACTACGCCAAAAACGATTAGTCGTCTGCTAGTAGAACAGTCTTGTAAAAATTACGAGCAAGCTAAGTAAACGGTTTAAAACTGACTGACATAAAAAAGCGCGCTGAATGAGTTCAGCGCGCTTTTTTTTATACTGTACAACCCACTTTATACACTCAGCTTTCTAAGCCTTTAATACCGTATAAACCGGCACTGGAAATTCACCGTGTAAAGCGACCAAATCCAGTAATACCAAAGCACCCACTACTGTATGCCCAGCTGATCTACACAACTCATAAGCGGTGGTGAGCGTGCCGCCCGTAGCTAAGATGTCATCGACCAATAAAACGCGCTCAGGTGGCAGATTGTTTTGCATCTCAAGCGTGTCTTTACCGTACTCGAGGGCATAAGCTTTATTAGCGACCGGTGGTGGCAGCTTACCGGGTTTACGTAGCAAAATCATACCTTTACCCAATCGACCCGCCAGCAAACTTGCAAACACAAACCCACGCGCTTCAACCGCACCCAAACAATCTACCTCGTCCATTACGCCTTCAGGCAGTGCAGTAAGCAGCGCATCAATCACTTCATCAATATGACTGCGCAGTAACGGTGTAATATCATAAAAATCAATGCCGACTTTCGGGAAGTCTGCTACTGTGCGAATGATTTGCCAAAATGGATGATCGATATTAAGTGTATTAGATGACTCGGTTGCGGTATTAGCTGATGTAACGGCGGTGTTAGCGCTCATAATAACCCTTAGCTTGTATGACTTAGATGATGATATAACAATGGTCAACGACGTATGAATTTGTAAAATTAGCGGCGGCAATTATATCATAAGCGGCTTTAATATTGCGCTGAGATAGGCAAAAACACCACTGCTTAAGTAAATAAAATCAGGCATAGTGACTTGATAAATGCTGATTAATCTCAATATACAAGTGTAAACTTAACTATGAAAATGACGGTTATATGCTAAACTACCTGCGTTTTTACGGTCTACATATTGACGGTAATCATTTTTGATGTGCAGTTAACATCAACTTAAAAACGTACGGTAACACCGGTAATAATCGATAGGACTATTTATGAAACGTTATGAATGTATTGTCTGCGGCTGGATATATGACGAAGAACTCGGCTGTCCTGAAGAAGGTATTGCACCGGGCACAAAATGGGAAGATATCCCTGATGATTGGACATGCCCGGAATGCGGCGTTGGCAAGCTTGATTTTGAGATGCTTGAATTTTAAGCCAACGACCTTTTAAATAGGACAGTTCATGACAGAATCAAACGACATCAACAATAGCGCTAACTTGCCTGAAACGTCAGGGAAAAGTCTAGGCAGCTACCCTACCCCTGAATGGCAAAAATTTGGCGAACACCAATGGCGCGCCTCAGATCTTAGCGAGCATCTTCATCAAGCAATGATAGATATTGGTGATGGCATCGAGCTGTGCGTTGAGGCTGGTGGTAACCCTAATAATCCACCATTACTGATGATTATGGGACTTGGCTCGCAAATGATATTTTGGCCAAATAACTTCATTAAGCGACTTATTGATGCTGGGTTTTTTGTGATTCGTTTTGACAATCGTGATATTGGTTTGTCCTCTAAGGTACAGATTGACGGTCTACCCCGTATCAGTCAGCTAAAAATGATGATGCGTCTGCAAACTGGGTTATCTAATAAGGGTACACAAGTTGCTTATAATTTAACCGATATGGCAGAAGATACAGCGCGTTTAATCAAAGCATTACAGCTTGGCAAAACACATCTACTTGGCGCCTCTATGGGCGGTATGATTGCGCAGATCGTGGCGGCGCGTTATCCAAGTTTAATACAGCGGATGGCGTTGATGTTTACCACCACCAATCGTGCCTTTTTAAAGCCGCCCAAGCCCAAACAGTTATACACGCTGATTAATCGTCCTGAGAGCCATTCTGAGCGCGATATTGTACGTCATAGTGTCTGGTTTATGAAGACCGTCGGTACGCCAGGACATGTAAACGTACGAATGGTGCGTGACATTGCCAAGCTACGCTATCAACGTAACTTTCATCCGCTTGGTACAGTACAACAGCTGAATGCTATTTTAGCGTCAGGCTCTATCAGCCGATTCAGCAAGCAAGTCAAAGCACCGACGATCGTGCTGCATGGTAGCGCAGACGGTCTGCTGCCTTCCTCACAAGGACGGGTAGTTGCCAAGACCATCCCTAATGCCAGATTTCATTTAATCGAAGGCATGGCTCACGATATCCCTGAATATTATCAGCCTTACATGGTAGATTTGATTAGCAATCACTTATTAGACAAATAGTTTTTTACAGTCTGAACTTATTGGCTGAATAGCTAATTATAAAAAAAGAGTGACAAACCTATCGATGACTCATAGGATTATCACTCTTTTTTGTTGCTAATTTTTCTGATTATTTTTTATACTGAAACTTAAGCTTGCTCTTAAAGTCTAGTCACAACCAACAGCAGCGCCTGCTTTATCAATACACATTTTATTACCGTTTTCTAAGCTGCCAATCCAAGCCTTGTCCTCTATAAATACAAATGACGGTTTGTCTTTATAGTTATCGTCAGTACTCACACTATTATTATTAAAGTTGTCAAAACCAAAAGGAATCACAAGCTCGCCGCCCAGATTGATAAAACCCCATTCTCCATTGATACGTACGCCAGCCAAGCCTTCTGAAAATGCACGTGCCTCATCAAACGAATAGGTAATCATAGTGACATTATTATCGTCAATAAAGCCCCATTTGCCGTCTTGTTGACGTGGCTGTAAAGTGGTAAAACGACTTGCTAGCGCTGGTCGCTGCTCTGAAGCATTGGCGTTATTGACATTATTAGCAGATTCTTTTTTCGAAGGCGACTGAGTATTAGCACTGCTGTTTGGGTCGCTCTTAGCGTTGCCACTTTTATCCAACCAGCTGATCGCTTTATTTTTGCGCACGCGAGCCATACCGCCACGATAATTATCAATATCACTAATGGATGCTGAAAACGGCACAATAGTCTTATTGGCAGTGTCAATAACGCCATAATGACCACCCTGTTTGACTACAATGCGACCCTCAGATACGGGGCGCGCCCAGCCTTGACCGCCACTTAGCGCATCATACATCACAGGAATCACTTCACGACCTTGCATATTGAGATAGCCGACATGTCCATTTCGCATGACCGGCAATAGACCGCTAGATATTTTATCAGCATCAACTTTTTGATAGCGCGATAAATCAACGAGACTCTTACCTTGACTATTGATGAGTGCTACCGGTGCACCAAAATCTTTTACTGCCAAAAAATAACCACTGCTAGCCGTGCAAGAGACATTTTTATAATAACTTTTTGGAATTTTACAGCTGGCTGCTTGGACACCTGTCACGGCAAATAGCGCCGTTACTAAAGCGCTAGTAATAAGAGAGTACCGCATCATTTGTATCTGCAATCCAGATGTTGATATTAATGATATTTGTCGTTTTGATAAGGAACGTCGAAGCATAAGCAAACCTAAGCTAAAAGTAGTAATGGCTATTGAAGTACTTTAATAATGTGGATTTTTTAAGATGACATTTCACCATATAAGCAGAAAACAGAGTAACAAATAGCAGCGTTTGCGCCAATGCCATTCCTGTAAGGATATAAATCGCTGATATATTCTTTTCAAGATAGCAAAAGGTCATCTTTTATATCTTATTACTATGTGCTACTGCACAAAAAATTTCTTACCTGCTGTTCACAAGCGTGGCAGAGGCTACAAAAAACTCATGTCAGTAGCACACTATGGTTTTTAAATTGGATCGACCATAGCTCTACGCACTGTCATCATAAAATAAATAATGCTGAACCATTCCAATTTAAGCTCAAAACATCGACAATGTGGTTCATTTTAGCGACTTCTTTAGCACGCGACGATTTAAAAAATAAAACGGTATTGATATAAGGATAATCCATGGCTATTGCCTCTTCACGCTCCGCCGCAACTGGCTTGGTCATTGGTTGTATTATCTTTGGCTTGGGTAGCTTGATTGTAGCTCATGTCGCTATTGGCGGTTGGGCAATGGCTTTTTGGCGCCTTGCTATATCAGGTATTATCTTTACGATACTGGCTAAAATGATGGGGCAACGTTTACCGCAGTCAAGGCGGGCTATCGTTTATGGTTTATTATCCGGCGTATTTTTAGGTTTGGATTTAGCTTTATGGCACGAGAGTATCTATGCGGTTGGTCCCGGTATTTCAACCTTACTCAACAGTTTACAGATTTTCTTTTTAGCGGCCATCGGTTTTTTATATTTTAACGAGCGTCAATCTATCTTACAGCTCATCAGTTTGTTTTTAGCGATGTTAGGTGTGGCGATGATAGGGAGTCCTGAGTTTGCGCAAAACAAGGCTGCTACTTGGGGGTTTGTCACTGGTATTATATCAGGGGCGATGCTTGCCGCGTCGATGACTTTTATACGCAAAACGCACGATACTGAACCAACACCGATATTTGTATTGATGCAACTAGTAAGTATCGGCGGCGTACTGGCGATGATTGTGCCAATGTTCGTCTTTGATATGGGTAATATTCTACCCAATACTTGGTCTGAGATTGGCTGGATATTGATTTATGGGACGGTGATGCAGTGCTTAGCCTGGGGTCTTATCGCCTACTCTATTCCCAAGCTATCTTTGGCATTGACTGGGCTGCTCTTATTGACTGAACCCATTGCTGCATTGGTGATTGACTACAGCTGGCTGGGTAAATCTATCAACACCTTACAATGGAGTGGCGCGCTACTGACTATGTTTGCCATCTATTTGGGTTCACTAAAACCTAAGCCGCGCGCCCTAAGACGTTATCGGTTTTTTGCACGATTTTATAAGCGTGACTATAAATAAGCAACGCTATAAACAAACGTTATAACAAATAAAAGCCACAATAATCATTGTGGCTTTTATTGATTAATGTATTAAGTTATTTTAAGCTTAAGATCGCTAAGAAGTTAATCCTTTTGGCGATTAAATAAAGCATTCAACACAATAGCCGTCAAAGTAGCAGTACCAATACCGCCCAAATCAAAGCCGCCTATATGCAGGCTAAAGTTACCAGTACCCATAATGACGGTCACAGCAGCAATGATTAGATTGCTGTTTTTACTAAAGTCGATATGGCTGTCTATCCAAATTTTTGCACCAGCAATCGCAATCAAACCAAATACGACGATAGAAGCGCCACCTAATAATGCGGGTGGAATGGTTTGAATAATTGCACCAAATTTCGGTGACAATCCCAGCATTATAGCGACTAAACCCGCGATGACAAAGATTGTCGTACTATAGACTTTAGTCACTGCCATGACGCCGATATTTTCAGCATAAGTGGTCACACCTGTCCCACCAAAGCCCGCTGAAAATGTCGTTGCCAAGCCATCAGCAAAGAATGCACGCCCCATATAAGGCGTCACGCGAGCTTTGGTCATACCTTCGACCGCTTTGAAATGTCCTAAGTTTTCGGCAACCAAAATAAATGCCACCGGCGCAATTAAGATAATGGCACTCATCTCAAAGCGCGGCGCATGAGTACTTGGCAGACCAAACCATGAAGCGGTAGACACGCCACTAAAATCAATGGGACTACCAAAGCCCATAATATTGGTCATTACATAATAAGCGACATAAGATAATATCAAGCCAACCAGCAACAAGAGACGACGTAGCATACCGCGCGTAAAGACAGCCACACCGCTGATTAATAATACCGTTAACGCAGCCATCCACGCATCAAACTGATTGGCGGATACCCCTTGGATGGTCACTGGCGCTAAATTAAGACCAATAATCATTACAATGGCGCCGGTAACAATAGGTGGCATCAGACGCTCAATCCATCCTGTACCGGTTTTCATCACCAATAAGCCTATCAAAGCATAAATAATACCGCATGCCATGATACCGCCCAAAGCGACATTCAAATTATCGTTAAACCCGACACCTGCATAAGCAGTCACTGCGATAACTGGACCGATAAAGGCAAAGCTTGAGCCCAAGTAACTTGGCATACGCCCACCAGTGATGATAAAAAACATCACCGTACAAATACCGGACATCAAAATAGCTAAATTAGGATCAAAACCCATTAATAAAGGCGCAAGTACTGTCGAGCCAAACATGGCAAAGGTATGTTGTACACCAAGTAGCATACTTTTTGATGGTGGCAAATACTCATTGATACCGACTGGCGTGCGGTCTAAATCACCTTTGAATGGTCGCCATGTAGGGAACCAGCGGCCATTTTCAAAGTCCGGATCATACGGTAAGCTCATCGTAGCTGAATCGATACCCGCAGCGTCTAACGCTGTTGGAGATAAAGATTCGGCTTGACTGTTTTTCTCTAATTGAGATGAGTTCTCTGGAGGGTTTGCCATGCGCGAATGTCCTATGAGGCCTAAGCTAATAATAACAGGCTAGTAATAGCTAGGATAAATAAAGAGATGATAAATAACTACATTTGCAATAAGGGTTATTGCCAATAAAGCATATTATAATAGACAGCTGTTTATGTAATAAAAATAATTATAGTCAATCGAAGATAAAACAAACACCGTGATAATAACGTTCCGCTCATACAAAATATCTAACAACAAAATAGTTTATTAAACTATAGCTGGAATATGCATATATAACTTATAAACTATCACCTGTGCCTACAACTTAGCGATGGCAAGTAGCAAGAAAGCAGCGTATATTGATACGCCTTTTTAAAAGCTTCTACTATATCCACTCACTTGTTTGGAGAAAGGCAGATAACATGTTTTATTTTATAAAACCGCCATATTTTGCTAGATGTATCGGGCGAGATATGTTCTACTAAATTCACCGCTTCGGCCGCTCGCACCTTACTGTATTCTACAGCGACGGTTAACTTACAGGATGTTACATAAGCGTTGATGCCGAGCATCATAACGGAATTTAATAATAAACAACAGCTATTATTCACCCGTCACTCGAACTACCACGTTTAAACATTTTCATAGACGACGCTCTAAATTCACCGATCAACGG
The DNA here is from genome assembly GCF_028895345.1 of Psychrobacter sp. DAB_AL62B. NCBI lineage: Bacteria > Pseudomonadati > Pseudomonadota > Gammaproteobacteria > Moraxellales > Moraxellaceae > Psychrobacter > Psychrobacter sp. DAB_AL62B. The sequence goes on along the minus strand of NZ_SAXC01000001.1, from coordinate 265,068 downwards.
TGCCTGTAATCTTCTGTTGCCTATCATACTTCTATGTAGGCGCGATAGTTTTGCTATGCGGTTAAGCTGACTCCACCTCACTTTTTTGGTAATTTATTATGATTAGTGTATTTGATTTATTTAAAATCGGCATTGGCCCCTCAAGCTCTCATACTGTCGGTCCAATGGTAGCGGCTAACTTGTTTTTAGAGTCATTACTTAAGCAAACTGATATAACCAATATAAAAGCACTAGAGATTGAGCTATACGGCTCCCTAGCGGCGACAGGTAAAGGCCATGCAACCGATACGGCCATATTACTAGGCTTACTTGGGCATGCTCCCAGTACCATCGATACGCGTTTGACCAGTCAATATCTATCACCGATTTTTTCAGATAAGCAGCTCAATATGGCAGGCGAGCATCTGATTGCCTTCGATACTGAGCGTGATATTCACTGGTATGGTGATACCGTCCTACCCTACCATCCTAACGCCATGACTATCCGTGTGCTATTAGCAGACGACAGCCATTATCAGCAAACCTACTATTCTGTTGGCGGTGGTTTTGTTATCAATGAAGAAGATGCGACCAATCCGGATGAAGATCATGCCACGCCAACGATTGATGTTATTCCTTACCCCTTCAATAGCGCCGCAGAGCTGCTAGAGCAATGCCGTCAGCATCGCTTAAGTGTCAGCGATTTGGTACTGGCGAACGAGCTTCATTATCGTGAACAATCAGAAGTATTTGCTTATTTAGATTCTATTTGGGATTCGATGCAAGATTGCGTGACGCGAGGCTGCCAAAACAGTGGCATATTACCCGGTGGTTTAGATGTGAAGCGCCGTGCTCAAGCATTATATTTGCAACTGTGTGCTGAAAAAGATCAGCCGATTGCAAAAAATGACAAACTGGTTGCAATGGATTGGATTGATTTATATGCCTTGGCAGTCAATGAAGAAAATGCCAATGGCGGTAATGTCGTGACCGCACCCACCAATGGGGCGGCAGGCATCATTCCTGCCGTCATGCATTATTATCGCGACTTTTTATCAAGTTATAGCATAGATGGTGCGCGCAAATTTTTGTTAAATGCCACTGCTATCGGCAGTCTCATCAAACAAAATGCCTCTATTTCTGGCGCTGAAGTTGGTTGCCAAGGTGAAGTCGGCTCTGCTTGCGCGATGGCAGCTTCTGCATTGGCGGAAATCTTAGGTGGCGATCCTGCTAAATGCCTCAATGCTGCCGAGATTGGTATTGAGCACAACTTAGGTCTTACCTGCGATCCTGTTGGCGGCTTGGTACAAGTACCCTGTATCGAACGCAATGCAATGGGCGCTGTCAAAGCCGTCAATGCTGCACGACTTGCTTGCCGTGGTAACGGACAACACTTTGTTTCTTTAGATAAAGTCATCGAAACCATGAAAGTAACGGGCGCAGATATGCTGGATAAATATAAAGAAACCTCACGTGGTGGACTGGCAGTTTATGCCGACAACCGTATACCTACCGCCACTCAAGGTGTCAGTGTAAAATATAGCCAGTGCTAATACAGTCTTTATTGATATAGCCTTTGTCGATATCAATTTTACAAAAATTCATGCAATAAAAAAGACCTCTAACGAATTAGAGGTCTTTTTGTTTACGCTAAATGCAATTAATCAGTAATCAATTAATAATTATTCGGCTTTCTTTGACACAACTTCATTTAGAATCCAAACTGGCTTAACGACATTAGTTGCTTCATTCATGACCGCTTCTTGACGAACATCTAGAATATAGCGGTAATTTGGCTCATAAGTGAAGCCTTGGATATTACCGTTTAAAAGCGTGTAGTTTTTCTGATAAGTTTGACGATACTGTAGGCACTCTGATTCAACCATCGTACCATTAGACGCTTGAAGCTCACATACTGCTTTAAGTGGCGCTATTTCTATCTTAAAACTTGGAATGCTGACAACTTTAACATCCATAGCTTCACCTTCTACTACCATGGTACGTTCATCATTCATACCCATAGTCGAACAACCCGATAAAACAAAAGTCGTCATCAATGCTGCAATTGCTAGTTTTTTCATTATTTAATCCTCAGTGTATTAGTATTAATTATTGCCTTTTCTGAGCGCTTTTTAATCTGTTTTTTAATCTGTTGTCGGGGCTCAAAATATAGTAGGCATTTATAACGATACCGCTGCTCATCGCAAGCAAGACATCAAGCTCAATAAAACCTATACTTAACGAAATAAAATAAGTAGCCTATTTGAAGTACCGTTTATTGTTTACTGCAATTAGTATAGGTTGCAAAGTAACTAACGCTCTATAACTACTTTGTAACTTAACGTCAGCTTTTGCAACTAGTATCAATCAATGGTCTTTATTAGTAACTTAAATAGCATAATTTTAGATAATATGATTTCAAACCACACCTTCATAATATGGAAGATAAAATAAAAACGCTCAGGATCATAGCGATTCTGAGCGTTTTTTACGTGAACTTAGAGAGGATACTTAACTACGATAGTCAGCATTTATTTTGACATAATCATAAGACAAATCGCAGGTGTAAACCGTATCACTAGCATCACCACGTGCTAAATTGATATGAATGGTAATCTCCGGACGATTCATCACGCTCTTGCCCGCCTGCTCTGTATAGCTCGGTGCAACTTCACCATTTTGACAAATCATAACCTCGTCTAAATAGACATCGACTTGCTCGGTATCGAGGTCTTCAATTCCAGCATAACCAACGGCTGCTAATATACGACCCCAGTTGGCATCACTGGCAAAAAACGCTGTTTTAACCAAAGGTGAATGCGCAACGGCATACGCGACATCACAGCATTCTTGCGTGGTTTTACCACCCGTAACTTTTACGGTCATAAATTTTGTAGCGCCTTCACCATCACGTACAATCAATTGTGCTAGACGAACAAAAACTTCAGTCAAAGCCTCAAATATCGATTGGTAATGTGGATGCTGTGGGCTATCAATCATATCTGAGCTGGCAGCGCCCGTTGCTATCAGTACACAGCAGTCATTGGTTGAGGTATCACCATCGACAGTAATGCGATTAAAAGACTGCTCATTAATAGTGCTAAGCATCTCTTGTAATAAATCAGCGGCAATATTGGCGTCAGTTGCCACATAGCCGAGCATCGTTGCCATATTGGGGCGGATCATTCCTGAGCCTTTTGACATACCAGTAATATGATAACTACTGCCAGCAATATCGATCTTTTTACTGGCGAGCTTTGGAATCGTATCTGTCGTACGAATACCATTCGCTGCTGCAAGCCAATTATTAGGCGCTAAATTGGCTAATGCGTTGTCTAGTCCAGCGATAATGGCGTCACTGTTTAGCGGCTCACCTATCACCCCAGTCGAAAACGGCAACACAGCATAGGTATCCACGCCAGCTTTAGCAGCTAATGCAGCACAGATATCTGTCGCACGACGTTTGCCATCAGCGCCAGTACCCGCATTTGCATTACCGGTGTTGGTTACCAAATAACGAGGTGCCGCTTTAGCAAAGTGCTCACGTAATACACGCACAGGAGCGGCACAAAATGCATTTTTAGTCGTCACAATAGCAGCCGTTGAGTCAGCAGCGATTTCAATGATCACCAGATCATCACGATCTCTATAGCGTACGCCTGCTGCGGTGGCGCTTAATTTGATACCATTAATGGGATAAATCGTCTCAGGTACTGCAATATTGCCAACCGCCATAGTCAAATCCTTATTCTTCAATACTTATATATTTTTTATGAGTGATAAAGTTGGTTATAAAATCATCTTTATTATACTTTAGTTAAGTCAAATTCTGTCCAAATAGGCGCATGATCAGACGGTTTTTCCATAGCGCGCAGCTCGTAGCTGATACCAGCATCAACACATTGACTGACCAAATCAGGTGTACATAAAATATGATCGATACGCAGCCCGCGTTTAGGGTCATCATTAAAACCGCGACTGCGGTAATCAAACCAGCTGTACAATTCCGTACTTTCTGGATAATGCAGACGATAGGTATCAGTCAGCTCACGCGACATCAGTGCTGCATACCACTCACGCTCCTCTGGCAAAAACGAGGTTTTTCTATTTTTCAGCCAGCGCTTAGCATTGACTTCGCCAATGCCAATATCGATATCTTCTGGTGCAATGTTCATATCACCCATGATAACAAGTGAGCGTCCTTCTGCTTTTAGAGTGTCGATATACGCCATTAAATCTGCATAATAAGCGCGTTTCATCGGGAATTTGGTCGGATGGTCTTGGCTCTCTCCTTGTGGGAAATAGCCATTGAGCACATCAATCTCCCGTCCGTCAAACTCATAACGCGCATGAATAAAGCGTTTTTGCGCCTCAGCATCTTCACCTGGAAAGCCTTTTTGTACAAAAATAGGGGCGACTTTAGATAACAATGCCACACCGTAATGGGCTTTTTGTCCAAAATACTCGACGTGATAACCCAAACTTTCAACATTTTCAAGAGGAAACTGCTCATCATGCACTTTGGTTTCTTGCAAACCCATGACATCAGGATCGATGATATCTCTTACCGCCTCAAGCTGATGTTGACGGGCGCGGATACCATTAATATTAAAGCAAACAAAACGGGTCATAAATTATCCTATACTAATAAATAAAATCACAGTGCTTTTATAAATAAATGCTTCTCTGAATAAATGTTGTTATGAAACAGTGCTGCTATAAATAAGTGCTGATATGAATATGTGAAATACGGCAGAGCACAGAGGTTTATGATAACAGACATAGACAACTCTATCTGTTGCGCCCCTTTATATCTTGAGTTAGAGTAGCTATTCAGCGTGGCTACCTTATGGTTGCTTAGTGGTTACCTATGCGGTATCGCTCGCTTATTATCTTCACTATCGTATACCGTAATTTTTATTAAACGATGTTTATCCAGCCACTTTATTTAACCATTTTATCAAAAAAAATCTATTGAGCATTATTATGACAGCCGTTACTATTAAAAATACACACGCAGCATCAAAACTAAGTAGCGCGACCACGCCGCTATTTGCCACTAATTATAGTATTTATATCAATCACACTGATGCTGGTGGCATAGTCTACCATGCCAATCATCTAGTATTCTTTGAAAACTGCCGCCGTGACTGGTTTACTAAGCTGGGTCTAAATGGTTATTTTTTGCAGAGCGATGACGGTAATATTCAGCATTTTGTCGTCAGTCAAGCAGACTTGCAATATAAACGCGCCATTTTATTAGATGAAGTTATCACTGTGCGTATCGATAAAGTTGAGCTAAAGCCCGCCAGTATTATCTTTTATCAAAGTATTTATCGTCAGCAACCTAAGAACGAGTCTTCTGGCAACAATAAGGCGAGCGCCACTTTATTAAGCACGGCTAAAATCGTCGTGGCCTGCGTACAAAACCAGCTAACAACAGACACTATATCTAATAATAAGTCTGATGCTGACGTTAATAATATCGCACCAATGCGCCCTATTCGTGTGCCACAAGAATTACACGATGCTATTCAGCAAGTGCTAGCACTACATAATGATGAGTAATTGCACTAACAATCTTCTTTCATGATACATAACAGTTTAGCCTGCCATGATGGTCGCTGGTTTTATTTTATTAAAGACTAGATATATTCATCTACAGCTATATTGTATGGACTGAGCAGTATTCGCATGCTAATAGTGACTTTACCTAGATTCATGCTATTGTATTGCTTAAATGTATCATTTTATGTTAGATAGATTATACTTTAGTTATAGATAACTGGTAAAACACTTTAGTTCAGTATATTCATCTAAGATTAGACTGTTTATTCATTAGACTCTCACCCTTTTATCATTAATCAACGTAAATAACCGCACCGAAACTTAGTAGTCCGTCAATAGATAAGGATATTATCAGAATCAGCGATAATTATTTTATGTCAGCGCTGTTCTTCTTATTGACACGGATCTGGCTGCTTAGCTACAAAAACTTAACCTATATTAAATTTCAAGGACGCTGACTATGATGCCAAATAAACCTTGGCTTGCGAATTATCCTACTAGTGTACCTAAAACTATCAATCCAGATAGATATAGCAGCATCATGGAGCTATACGAAGAGTGCTTTGATCGCTTCCGTATGCATCCAATGAGTATTTGTATGGGCGTCACTCATACTTATGATGATATGGATAGAGCATCCCTCGCGGTTGCTGCATGGCTACAGGCGCAAGGACTACCTCAAGGCAGTGTGGTTGCACTCATGATGCCAAACGTACCGCAATACTTACCAACGATGATTGGTATTTTGCGCGCAGGCTACGTATGTACCCCTATCAATCCTCTATATACTGGTCGCGAGCTTCGTCATCAACTAAATGATTCAGGCGCTAAAGTAATTTTTGTGGTCGATAACTTTGCCCAAGCACTTGAGCAAGTCATTGAAGAAACTCATATCAAGCGTATTGTCCTATCGAAAATGGGCGATATGATGGGGTTAAAAGGTATTTTAGTTAATACCATCATCCGTCAGGTTAAACGCTTAGTCCCTAAGTACAATCTTAATGATCCTAAATACGACGTCACCAAATTCCCTGATGTGCTTAAAAAAGGCAAGAACCTTCCCTTCCAAAAGCCAAAATTGTCTTTGGATCAAACAGCCTTTTTACAATATACCGGTGGTACAACGGGACTATCAAAAGGAACCATTTTAACTCAACGTAATATCGCAGCTGCTGCCATGCAGTCAGAAGCATGGACACGGCCTATTACCTCAGAGATTAATGAGGTCTATATCAATATGGTCATGGCGTTACCGCTGTATCATATTTTCGCCTTTATGCTAAGCCTGCTGGGCATGCGCTCAGGTTATACCTTTATTCTGGTACCCAATCCACGTGATATACCAGGGTTTATCAAAACTTTATCAAAACAGCCGTTCCATATTTTCCCTGCGGTTAACACCTTATTTAAAGGGCTACTCGATAATCCGAACTTTAAAAACTTAGATTTTAGCTCATTACGCATCTCACAGGCAGGCGGTATGGCGGCCACTGAGCAAACAGCAAAGCGCTGGCTTGAGACTACAGGTTGTCCAATGGTTGAAGGTTGGGGGATGACTGAAGGGGTTGCTGCCGGTACTGCTAACATCGTAACAGACCGCAAGTTTAACGGCACTATCGGCTTACCACTTCCTAGTATCGATGTCATTGTCATTGATGATGAGGGAAATAGCCTCGGTATCAACCAAGCTGGTGAAATGTGCGTAAAAGGCCCTAACATTACCTCAGGTTATCTTAACAGAGACAGTGGTGATGACTTTACTCAAGATGGTTATTTCCGTACGGGCGACATCGTCAGCATGGATGAAAAAGGCTACATTACCTTATTAGATCGTAAGAAAGATATGGTTTTGGTCTCAGGCTTTAACGTATATCCGAATGAGATTGAGTCAGTGATGCTTGAGTGCGAAGGCGTTATTGATTGTGCAGTGATTGGTATCCCTGATGAAAATCAAGGAGAAGCGGTTAAAATCTATATCATACCTGCCGATAATAATGTCACCAAAAGTATTATTAAAGAATTTGCGTTAGATAATATGACGGGTTATAAATGTCCGCGTCATATTGAGTTTGTTAGTGAGCTACCAAAGAGTAACGTCGGCAAAGTACTGCGTCAAAAACTCCGTGAAAAGCATATGGCAGACAATCCGCAACGATAATTAAAGCGAAACCTTATTCAAAGCGCCTTACATGTTATGTAGGGCGCTTTTTTATTTATCATGCATTTTTTGATGCTAAAAACCACCCTATTGTAACTAGTTGACTAACAGAGAATCATTAAATTGATCTCGTAGCTTTACTTATATTAAAGGTTATTGACTAAGTGACGAATACTTTTTAACCTTAAATGCCGCTCTCAAATACAGTTCATCTTGTATTCTCAACCACTTATCTTTTTTCTCTTGCAACATATATTTTTTAATTTATCAAGTTTAACTATAAACTATCAAGTTCTTGTATAAGAATAATCAAATCAATGGTAGTTATGTTAATGTGTTGCCAAAACATGTTACGCTATTTTTTCTTAATTTAAATTGATAGTAGGTTGGACTGAGGTTAACTTACTCACCTCTTTCGGAAGTACGTTTCCGAAGTATTAAAAGCAATGACTAGCCATTTAATATACTTAGGTGCTTATTCTTTGTAGTTATATCAATTCGTAATTGAATAAAATTTTATAAAGGCCACCGTATTTTAGCAGTTTGTGAATAAATGGGATAACACTCGACAATCCATCGCTTACGTTGCGATGAATCATATTGTTGACATGGATGTGACTACTTTTTTATAGCGCCTTAACTGATCGCAAAATTTAAGGACACTAAGTATGACAATCGATAAACCTTGGCTCGCTCAATATCCAGATAACGTACCCAAGACTATTAATCCTGATCAATATGAAAGTCTCATAGAGCTATATGAAGAGTGCTTTGACCGTTTTCGTATGCATCCTATGACTATTTGTATGGGCGTCACTCATACTTATGGTGATGTGGATAAAGCCTCCCTTGCCGTTGCTGCATGGTTGCAGGCGCAAGGCATTCCTAAAGGTAGCGTAGTGGCCGTAATGATGCCAAACGTGCCGCAATATTTGCCGACGATGATTGGTATTTTGCGCGCAGGCTACGTATGCACTCCTATCAATCCTCTATATACTGGTCGCGAGCTTCGTCATCAACTAAATGATTCAGGCGCTAAAGTAATTTTTGTGGTCGATAACTTTGCCCAAGCACTTGAGCAAGTCATTGAAGAGACTAATATCAAACGTATTGTCCTATCAAAAATGGGCGATATGATGGGTCTAAAAGGTATTTTAGTTAATACCATCATCCGTCAGGTTAAACGCTTAGTCCCTAAGTACAATCTTAATGATCCTAAATATAATGTCACGAAATTCCCTGATGTGCTTAAAAAAGGTAAAACTCTGCCTTTTAAAGCGCCAAAAACCTCACTGCAACAAACAGCCATCTTACAATATACCGGTGGTACGACAGGACTGTCTAAAGGTGCTATCTTAACTCAGCGCAACGTCGTAGCCGCCGCTATGCAGTCAGAAGCATGGTATCGCCCTATTACCTCAGAGATTAATGAGGTCTATATCAATATGGTCATGGCATTACCACTATATCATATTTTTGCCTTTATGCTTAGCATGCTGGGCATGCGCTCAGGTTATACTTTTATATTAATACCTAACCCACGTGACATGCCTGGGTTTATCAAAACTTTATCAAAACAGCCGTTCCATATTTTACCTGCGGTTAATACCTTGTTTAAAGGACTACTTGATCAACCAACCTTTAAAGACTTAGATTTTAGCTCATTACGCATCTCACAAGCAGGCGGCATGGCAGCAACCGAACAAACAGCCGCTCGCTGGTTAGAAGTTACTGGCTGTCCGATGGTTGAAGGTTGGGGCATGACCGAAGGGGTTGCGGCCGGTACTGCTAACGTCATTACTGATCGGAAGTTTAATGGCACCATTGGCATTCCTGTACCGAGTGTCGATGTTATCGTGGTCGATGATAATGGTGAGCATGTGGGTTTCAATCAGTCTGGCGAGATGTGCATTAAAGGGCCAAATATTACCTCAGGATACTTTAATAAAGACAATGCCGATGACTTTACTAAAGATGGTTATTTCCGTACTGGTGATATTATCAGCATGGATGACAGAGGCTATATCACTTTACTTGACCGTAAAAAAGATATGATTTTGGTGTCAGGATTTAACGTTTTCCCGAACGAAATAGAATCTGTCATGTTTGATTATAAGGGTATTCTTGATTGTGCAGTGATTGGCATCCCTGATGAGCATCAAGGTGAAGCCGTTAAAATCTACATTATACCTGCCGATAATAATGTCACCAAAAGTACTATTAAAGAATTTGCTATCGATAATTTAACGGGCTATAAATGTCCGCGTCATATTGAATTCGTTACTGAGCTGCCAAAGAGTAATGTCGGCAAAGTATTACGCCAAAAACTGCGTGAAAAACATATGTCAGACAATCCTCAAACACTGTAGTTTCTAAAAGTTGTACCCTTAAAACAAGAGACAATAAAAAGCCCTCTACATTATGATGTAGAGGGCTTTTTATTGTCTCTTGTTTCTTGATTGATACCAATCTCAAAGCAAGTGCTGTTAACTTACTTTATTAACGACTTGTAAGGGCAAGTGCTTCATTGCCTGACCCACAATTGACCATGGTAGGCTTGGTACGCAAGCTTCTTCTACACCAGCTTCAATGGCTGCAACGATGGCTTTAGTGCCCGTATCCGCATCAACTTCGAACGGTAACGGTTTAGCATTGGTATTGATTTCAGTACGGATATAACCGGGGTAGATAGTAGAAACTTGAATAGGCAATTTGGTTAATAGCATATCAGCACGAATGCCTTCTGCCAAATGAGCCAAGCCCGCCTTACTCGCACCATAGGCAGTTAAGTGCTTAGGTAGTCCGCGCATCGCTGACATACTTGATATCACCACCAGATGACCGCTGTTTTGTGCACGAAAGATATTCATCGCAGCTTCACACTGCGCTAGCGCTGATATAAAGTTGATCTCAACCGTACGGCGGTTGGTGTCAAAGCGCCCTTTACCAATACGACGACTATCGCCAATACCCGCATTGACAACGACACGATCAATATGACCAAAATCAGTGGCGAAAGCATCAAAAACTTCAAAAATTGAGTCATAATCGCTGACATCTAACACGCGATACTCAATACGAATATCAGGGTATTGTGCCATCAGCTCTGACTGAAGGCTCTCTAAGCGTTCGGCACGCCTTGCACAAATAGCAAGATTATATCCAAGCTTAGCAAACAATTTTGCCATGCCCTCGCCCAATCCTGAGCTGGCACCGGTGATTAAAACTGTTTTGCCATGACCAACCTGCTGTTTATTCAGCCCTTTCAGATAACGCACTGGCTGTATGGCACTAAATAATTGATTTTTACTTTTGGCAGCCGTTTTTGCCACTAGGCTCAGTAATTTATTTTGCATGAATAGTCCCTTATGTATCAATAACGATATCAATATAGCGTGAATACTTTATTAACTGTCTAGCTAGCTGTATTTATCCGCTTAAGCTAATTATTAATTCACCATAAATTATTATACTTTTAAAATGCATCAACTATACCTTATTAAAAAAGCTTTACCATTAAAACTACTTACTAGCTTATCGCCATGTCACAAAGCGTTTGCCCTCAGCAAATAAATGACTGTATTCATTTAAAGACAATAAACGTGCATTCTGCTCTTTTAAAGTAATAGACGTCACTCCCGTATTGACCAAGCTTTTATTCAGCTGATAAGCGGTTTGACTGCCCTGTTGTAATAATTGCGCAGTAATTGCTGCAATCACACCGCCTGAAGTAAACACCAAAACCGTACTATCACGATCTAAACTTAGGTTTGCCACTTGGATGCGTACTTGCTCAAGCGCTTGCTTTGCACGTTCATTAAATTGTGACCAGCTTTCGATATAGTCATGATCATTGTCGCCACTATGCCAGCGCTGCATCGCGGCATCAAAAAGCTCAGCTAGGCGCGTGACTGGCATCTCTGACTTAGCAATCTCAAGCGCAATGGCACCTTTACTCATAAAAGCAGGATCGGATTTTATGAATACATCTTTATGATTAAACTCATCAAATTGTGGCAGTACATAGCTATCTGGCGCACTCATATCGATTGCTGGTTTGCTGGATATATCACTATCCGTACCAACAGATGACTGATAAGGCTCCCAAAAATGCCGTGCAGAATCTTGTTGCCTGACTAAGCTACCGGTAAAAATAGCATCGATTCGGCGCTGGGTCGTAGCATAATGTTGACCTAGCATTTGTGCCTGTACCTCACCAAGCTCTGACAGCTGGTCATAGTTTTCTTGACCAAATGACGCTTGACCATGACGCGCTAAAAGTATGGTTGTCATAAAATACTGCCTTATTATTGCTTTATTATCACTTCATTAATGATACTTTTTGATTTTTTTTAAACGCTTATTATTCAGTTTTATGAGCTGCTTGCGCAAAATAACTCTTTGGCAAAATGCCTTTAATAACGGCTTGTACAGGAGTTGGTAGCTGCTCAATCATAGCAGTATCGACACCCATATCTTGCAGATGCGGCTGTACATGGCTGGTAAATAGCGCCTCGCCTTCATACTGAGCAATCAGTTTAAGACATTTGGCATGTAGTACATGGACGATAATCCAAAAGTTCTTAAACGCAGGATTGGTCGTTTGTTTATGATAATAGCGGTAGTAAATTTGCTGGACGATACCCGCTAGACGAAATAAACCAAACACTTCATAAAAAGCCCAGTTATCTATCTTTAATCCTGTCTTTTCAAGATAATAAGCAACCACTTGATCACGCGTCATCATACCTTTTAAATGCGTAGGCTGACGGCGTGACTGCTGCATGATGATATTGTCGTCTGCTTCAATCCAGTAAGCCAAGGCGCTACCCAAGTCCATCAACGGATCGCCAAGGGTAGCCATTTCCCAATCGAGTACGCCGATTACTTTGGTCGGGTCCGCTGCATCCAAAATCACATTGTCAAAACGCCAATCATTATGAATAATGCAAGTTTTGCTATCAGCAGGCGTGTGCTTACCCAGCCACTGTCGAACCAAGGCAAAGCTTGGCACGTTAGGTGTTTTCGCTTTGACATAGCGCTTATCCCAGCCACTTACTTGGCGCTCACAGTAGCCATCACCGCGACCAAGGGTCACCAATTCAGGATGCTCTTTATAATCTACTTGATGCAATTCAACCAAAGCATCGATGACATTTGTACATAGCGTACGCGTTTGCTCTGGATCTAAATCAATACTTTTTGGTAAATTGGCACGCGGAATAATGCCTTCTATACGCTCCATAACATAAAAATCAGCACCGATAACGTCTTCATCAGTACATAGTGTGACCATTTTTGGTACATAAGGATAAGCGTCTTTTAAGGCTTTTTGAACGGTGTATTCTCGTACCATATCATGCGCAGATTTGGCTTTGGTGCCTTTTGGTGGACGACGCAAGATTAAGTCTTGGTTTTTCCCTTCACCATCATATTGCAAACGATAAGTCCAGTTTGAGGCGCCGCCTGAAAATTGAGTAACGGTAGGTTCGCCTTGGATGTCGACACCTTGTTCGCACAGCCATGTGCTTACGGCTTTGACATCAAGCTCTTCGCCATCACGAACAGCGCCACCTTTATCTAATACTTTATTAGGTGTTTGTTTATCGGTAGCAGTATTTTTGGCATGATTAACAGTTGCCATAAGACATTCCTTATCGTGTGGTCAGTTATTTTTATCAATGAGTATAGGGGTGAAGATTCACTATTAATGGTTTAATAGTGAATTTCAATTAAAGATTACGTCAAGAAAATGGTAATTAAAACCAATTTACATACGCTTATTACCAGCTAAATTAGGCTTTAGCAGGTTTTGACGGACGGCTAAAACCCTGACGTTTCAATTCTAACTTAGCAATCATAGTTTTATGCACTTCATCAGGACCATCGGCTAAGCGTAGCGCACGTGCTTGAGCAAAGAAGCTTGGCAACATCGTATCTTGGCAAACGCCCATACCACCATGAATCTGGATTGCCATATCGACCACATCTTGTAAGACTGTTGGCGCGACGACTTTGATGGCAGAGATTTCAGTGAGTGCCGCTTTCGTTCCTTGCGCGTCCATCTTTTGCGCCGCATATAGCGTTAATAGACGCGCTTGGTCAATTTTAATGCGCGCGTCAGCGATACGTTCAAAGTTACCGCCCAATTGTAGCAATGGCTTACCAAAAGCAGTACGTTCCATACCGCGTTTAATCGCCAACTCTAGAGACTTTTCGGCGGCACCAATACAGCGCATACAGTGATGAATCCGACCTGGCCCTAGGCGACCTTGCGCAATCTCAAAGCCCATACCTGGTCCACCAATAAAGTGACTGACTGGCACGCGTACCTCATTGAAGCTGACTTCGCCATGACCATGTGGTGCATCATAATCACCAAATACTTTAAGCATACGCTCGATGTTTACACCCGCTGTTTTTGCCGGTACTAACACCATAGAATGTTGATGATGACGGTCTTTACTTTCATCAGGGGTATAGGCCATAACAATCAATACATCAACCGCAGGATCACCGAGACCAGATGACCACCATTTACTACCATTGATGATAATCTCATCGCCTTTCACCACAGCCGTCGCTTGCATATTGGTCGCATCACTTGATGCCACATCAGGCTCAGTCATACAAAACACAGAGCGCGTCTTACCCTCTAATATAGGCGTTAACCATTTGTCTTGCTGCTCTTGCGAGCCATAACGCCATAACAACTCCATATTGCCGCTATCAGGCGCATTACAGTTAAACACATAAGGTGCCAGCAAACTGCGACCCGTCAATTCTGCAATCGGTGCGTAATCCGTGACCGAAAGCCCTGCGCCCAATTCATCATCAGGTAAGAATAAATTCCATAGACCTGCTTCGCGTGCTTGTTTGCGCAAGCTTTCGTACTTTGCTGGCCACTGCCAATTTTTCCAATTACCATCAGGATTTTGCTCATGACAATCTTGCCAAAATTGCGCTTCTATTGGTTCAATTTGCGTCTCAATAAACGCTTTGACTTTGGCATGCATGGCTTGGCCATGTTCTGTTGCGGTAAACATTAAGGTGTTTGTAGACATAGATGACATCCCTTTCCTTGTTGATTGTCTTAATCAAGCTTTTATAAAAAGCTTAATTAAAATTTTATAGTGTACGTACGTATACTCTCATTGGTATCCTATATTTATAACATAGGGATTATTAATAAACAGCAAAAAGGCGCGACCCGCTGGGACACGCCTTTTACAAAATACAAACAATGCTTGGATTAGAGTCAAATCACTATAGCATTACCCTCTAAAAGCTCATCTAGAAAGCTACTTTAAAATATTTAAACGGCTATTGAAATCAAAGCGCATCAAAGCATCGGGTAGTTTCTCAACTGCCATATTTAACGTTGCTTCTGCGGCTTGTGACAACCCCAATTTTTCTGCTAGTGTTGGCTTTTGGCGTGAATGCAGTGCATAGACGTCGTTGTTTTCCATACGCTCTAACAGATAACTGTCTGATGTCTGTAATTTATCGACTAGGTTTAAATGCAGCGCATCTTCGCCATACCAATGCTCGCCTGTCGCAACCTTATCTACATCAAGCATACCGCGATAACGATTAACAAAGTGCTTAAATAACTCGTGCGTTTGCTCTAACTCTTCTTGATATTTGGCACGATCTTCGTCGTCATTTTCACCAAACATAGTCACTGTGCGTTTATAATCACCAGCCGTAAACATCTCATAATCTACATCATGATTTTTGAGCCATTTATGGAAATTAGGCAATTGTGACACCACACCAATAGAACCAATAATGGCAAATGGCGCAGCCACGATATTGTCCGCTACGCAGGCCATCATATAACCACCACTAGCTGCGACTTTATCGACGCATACTGTTAGTTTAAAGCCGGCATCTTTTAGGCGAGCCAATTGTGCTGCTGCTAGTCCATAACCATGTACTAACCCACCGCCTGATTCTAAGCGCACGACGACTTCATCGCCTTTATTCGCCGTACTAATAAGCGTGCTAATTTCTTCACGTAGATGTTTGACAGCAGTTGCTTTAATATCGCCATCAAAATCGAGTACAAAGACTTGTTGCTTATTATCGGTATTTTTCTTCTTGTTTTTGGTTTTTAGCGCTTGTTTTGCTTTCTTAGTCATCGTTTTTTTTAATTGCTTGAGGGCAGCTTTACCTTGGGTTGCTTCCATCAGGTCTTCACGGCGTTGCTCTTGATTCTTATTTAGATGTATAACTCTTAACTCAACGGGGTTCTTAGAGGGATAAAAAAGCATGAATACGATTCCTTCAATGATTAAGATAGTTTTAGTATGATTTTATAAGTTAGGCTGATATGTGCACGCTAGCTGATATTTTCAAGCAAAAGAACAATATTTAACTTAATGCAATTGTTACAGCATAAATACGCCATATACCTATCCTTGCTGAGCTTTGATTCGGCTGATTCGGTTGTATAACAAAGGCATATTAGGCATAATATGCCTTTACACTAAATTTTCTGTAGCCAACGTGATGACTATTTGTCTTAATCGCGTTGTTTGTGCTTTTTAGCGGATAGCTTGGATCGCACAACGATGGCTGCATGATTGTATTTCGAATTGGGCTGACAACTGGATAACCTTATTATGACGCAAAGCATTATGACGCATAGCGAATACCGAGACGAATATTGCGGAGCCGTAACCGAAAGCTTAATAGAGCAAACCATTAGTGTCGTAGGCTGGGTACATCGTCGTCGCGATCACGGTGGCGTGATTTTCTTAGACATGCGTGACCGCGCTGGTATCTTGCAGGTAGTCGTCGATCCTGATACCCCAGAAGCGTTCGCTACTGCTGATGCGGTACGTCCTGAATACGTACTAAAAATTACGGGTCGTGTACGTCGCCGTTATGAAGGTACTGAAAACAATAATATGACCAGTGGGCATATTGAGCTATTGGCTAAAGAAATTGAAGTATTGGCAAAGTCTGAAACGCCGCCATTCCCATTAAATGATGAGAAAACCACGGTATCAGAAGACTTGCGTCTAAAGTATCGCTACCTTGACATGCGTCGCCCGCAAATGCAAGATCGCATGGTATTCCGTGCTAAAGCTACCTCAGCGATTCGTCGTTACCTAGACGATCATGGCTTCTTAGACGTTGAAACGCCTATCTTGACTCGTGCAACGCCAGAAGGCGCGCGTGATTATCTCGTCCCTTCGCGTACACGTCCGGGTAACTTTTTTGCCTTACCGCAGTCACCGCAGCTATTTAAACAATTATTGATGGTTGCAGGTTTTGACCGCTATTATCAAATTGCCAAATGTTTCCGTGATGAAGATTTACGTGCTGACCGTCAGCCTGAATTTACCCAAGTAGATATCGAGACTTCTTTCTTAAATGAAGAAGAGATCATGAATATCAACGAAGGTCTTATCAAGCATGTCTTTAAGACCATGATGGACGTTGAATTTGAGCAATTCCCACGTATGACTTATGCAGAAGCCATGCGTGACTATGCGTCAGATAAGCCTGATTTACGTATTCCGCTTAAATTGATCGACGTTGCCGACTTGATGAAAGACGTTGATTTTAAAGTATTTGCTGGTCCTGCTAACGATCCTAAAGGTCGTGTTGCTGCCCTACGCATACCTGGTGGCGCCTCATTAAGCCGTAAACAAATCGATGCTTATACCAAATTCGTTGGTATCTATGGTGCGCGTGGTTTGGCTTATATTAAAGTCAATGACGCTAGTAAAATCAACAACGGCGTGGACAAAGAGTCTGGTCTACAGTCTCCGATCATTAAAAATATGACGGATGATGTATTGGTTAGTTTAATCGAGCGTACTGCTGCAGAAGATAGCGATATCATCTTCTTTGGTGCGGATAAAGCCAGTGTGGTAAATGATGCAATCGGTGCACTACGTCAGAAAATCGGTCTAGACTTAGAAATGACAACTTGTCAGTGGGCACCGCTTTGGGTGACTGATTTCCCGATGTTTGAAGAGACTGACGATGGAAAATGGACGTCAATGCATCATCCGTTCACTAAGCCTAAAGGAACCGTACAAGAGCTAAAAGACAGCCCAGAAACTGCGCTATCTATCGCTTATGATATGGTCTTAAACGGTACAGAAGTTGGCGGTGGTAGCTTACGTATCAACACCTTTGATATGCAGCAAGCGGTACTTGAGGCTTTAGGTATCGGCGCGCAAGAGGCTGAAGACAAGTTCGGTTTCTTGCTCGATGCGCTAAAATTCGGTGCGCCGCCGCATGGTGGCTTGGCTTTTGGTTTGGATCGCTTAATTATGTTGATGGTAGGCGCGGACTCCATTCGTGATGTCATCGCTTTCCCAAAAACCAAAACTGCTGAGTGTCCACTGACTCAAGCACCTGCGGAAGTAGATAGCAAGCAGCTACGTGAGCTTGGTATTCGTGTGCGTGAAAAGGTGCAAGCTGACACCAACAAACCTGCTGAATAAATGGTCTGATAATGCGCAGATATTTTTTACATTGCCTGTTACGTCATTCGTCACCATGTGAATGGTCATGAATCCGTATCATATTTTCACAATCGTGCCACTATCTGTTTTGCAGATGCTGGCACGTTTTGCTGCTTGGGTAATTTTAAGGATGCCAAGCGCTAGTATCATGCGCACTGTTAAAATCAACATAGCGCTGATTGCGCCTAAGTTATCCGATCTGCAAAAACAAGCATTAACCAAAGAGATTATCTATCATCAATGCTTGACCAGCATTGAGTCGATCAAAAGCTGGGCGATGCCACCTGAATGGAGTATCGCGCAAATTCGTGACGTCCATAATAAAGACATTTTACTTGACGGACTTGCCAGCTCTAACGGCATGCTCGCGATCGTACCGCATCTGGGTACGTGGGAGATGATGAATGCTTGGCTCAATCAATTTGGCTCGCCAACCATCATGTATAAACCCGTAAAAGGTGACATTACCAACGATTTCATATTACAAGGTCGTGCCCGCCTCAATGCGACGTTAGTACCGACGGATGGTAGCGGGGTAAAGGCAGTATTTAAAACACTCAAACAAGGTGGCTTTAGTATTGTCTTACCCGACCACGTTCCTGATCCATCGGGCGGTGTCATCGTGCCCTTTTTCGGTGTTGAAACGTTAACCAGTACCCTTGCCTCTAAACTTGCTAGTAAAACTAAGTGCGCACTGGTCGGATTGGCATGTATTCGCCGTGATGACGGGCGTGGCTTTGATATTTATTGCTATAAACTCGATGACCCAGCATTATATGATCGAAATACTGAAACGGCGGCTTATGCGCTCAATCTAGCAATGCAACGTATGATTGAAGATAATTACAGTCATTATATGTGGGGTTATCGACGCTTTAAGCATATCCCTATGATAGATAACCCTTATAGCGCTGATGACGCTGATTTAGCAGAATTCATTCGTACCTATCACGCTAGAGTCGATAATAAATAACATCGATATAGTGAGATTCTTAGGCTACTGACTGCTCTGACTACTGGTATTAGCTGACTATTATACTCTTTATTAAACCTTTAATAGTTAGTCCCTTATTTATATAAATATGAGTGCACTATGGCAACTGACGTAAATCAAAATTCATCAACCAATCAAACGCTAACAAACAGCAAAAATTCTGAACAGCGTTATATCATTTGTATGAAATGGGGTGATAAATATGGTGCTGAATATGTCAACCGCCTCTATAATATGGTTCGTCGTAATCTGACCTTAGACTTTCAGATGGTCTGCTTAACCGATGACAGCACTGGTATTGATCCTGCTGTTATTTGTCATCCGATACCTGAGCTTAATTTACCTGCTGGACCTGAGCGTGGCTGGAAAAAGCTCACTACTTTTAAGCCAGAATTATATGACCTCAAAGGCGTCGCGTTATTTTTAGATATTGATATCGTGATCGTTGATAATATCGATGGCTTTTTTACTTATGAAGCTGAGCACGAAGACAGCGTAGTGATTATCCGTGACTGGAAAAAACCATGGCGTATGATTGGTAATAGCTCGGTATATCGCTTTAATATCGGCATGAATACTTATCCTGATTTGCTTGCAAACTTTGAGCGCAACTTTGATACGATTCGACAGCAAGTTCGTCATGAGCAAGCTTACCTGTCTAATTATTTACGTGAGCATCATCATCTTGAATATTGGAATAAAGACTGGTGTGTCAGCTTTAAATACCAGTGTATCGCGCCCATTCCTTTTAACTTCGTACGCGCGCCTACTCTACCTGATGGCGCAAAAATTGTTATCTTTCATGGTGAGATTAATCCACCCGATGCCATTAATGGCGGCGGCGGTAAATGGTATCGTCACGTGAAACCGAGTCCTTGGCTAAAGGCGTATTGGATATAAATACCAATACAGGCGTCGAAAATAATAGACATCGAAAATATCTGGAGTTGAACTTGGCATTACCTCCTATCGTTGAGTTTGACATTAACAATCAAATCGTATCTATTCATGCCTTTAATGCAGCAGATACTCAACAAAACTTAAATAAGCAAGCCGTCAATATTATTGCTTCAGGTCCGTCTATTGTTGACGTAGATTTTACCGATTTATTAGCCACTGCAACTATTTTTATTAATGGTAGCATCAGTCTCACCGCTCAGCACCACTTTACCAATATCGTCGGTTATGTCATTAGCGATGCCCGCTTTATTTTGCATCAGTACGATATCTTAGAAAAGTATTATACCGGTCAGCCGTTATATGCTACTTTGGCAGTACTTGAGGCATTAGCAATTACCCATCCTAGTATAATCAGCAATTATCATAACGCCATACGTATTATTTATCCTGTCGATAGACCTTGGGGCGTTAAAGCAAATGATTCAGAATTTAGTCGTTTGCTGCTAAAAAAAGACTTACAACTCCAAGCGCTCAATAGAAAAACACCACTATCAGCATTTGCTCAGAACCCTCAATTTGTTATCGATAGCCATCATCAGCCAGCATCTATCGGACTGTCTTTAGACATCACTCACGGTTTTGTAGAAGCAGGAACCGTTACTTATGTTGCTACACAGTTGGCTTATTCACGTGGTGCTGCCGCCATCCATTTATATGGTCTTGATCTGTTAAATAGCAATGAGCCACGTTTTTACGAAGATAAAGAGCGTAGCGCGCCGACCGTGCTTAACAATGTTATCAGCAATACCATTGTGCCATCGTTCAACTTATTGGCCGAAGTCTATAAACGGCATGGTATGATCGTGATCAATCATTCTCCTATCTCTAAATCTCTCTTCAACTTTAATTAATATAATTTTTTACTCCTTCAGCAAAATCTAAATACTGCTTGGCTATATGACTTGGCAATAGCTGCTGATTCAATGGAACTTTATAGTGATTCAAATTATCTATTTCCTGATTCATCAGTGCTGCTAATGCGTTGATATCGCCGACAGGCACTAAGTTTTTCTTTGGCAGTAGCTCTCTTGGGCCAAAGGGACAATCCGTACTGATGACAGGCACATTTAATGCTTGCGCCTCGACGATCACATAGCCAAAACCTTCAAACTTAGAAGTCATTACTAGCAACGCTGCTGCGGCAATAAACGGATAGGGATTGGTTTGAAACCCTAAAAAATGAACACAATCATCAATACCCAGCTCGATAGCCAACTGTTTCATTTCAGCTTGAAGTCGTCCTTTCCCCACCAATACCAAAGGTAATTTTTTCGCTGTTTTGGCATAGGCTTCTAATAACTCTCGATGACCTTTCATCGTATCGAATGATGCTACATGAATAATATACATTTTATCAATCAAGCCAAACTGCTCGATAGCTAACGGTTGATCAGCGGCTTTTTGAATCTCATTAACATTGCACGGATTATAAATCGTTGTCGTTCTATTCAAGTTGCCTATTAATGCTAATAAGTCTTGGCGTGCACCTTCGCTGACACAACTGCAAGGATGTGCACCATAGACCATTTTTAAATGAGCCATGATTTGATCAGGCATAATTGCCAGCTTCTCTTGAAACTGTTTGGACAATGCGGTATGTAATACATTGACAATGTTTGGTAGTTGACTATACGCCATGATCCAGTTGACTTTGTAGATGTTAGCCAAAACTAAATCAGGTGTTCCTATGTTCTTTAGGACATAGAAATCTATGCGCTCAGCAACCTTTTTATAAACATCGGCTTGCTCAGACTCTGTCTCAAATAGCGGCTGATTATAAGGTACAATATGATACTGAATGCGAGAGTCTAGTCGCATGTCCTGCGACTCCTCTAAGCACAGAACATGAACATGATAGCTCATCTCAATATAAGCACGTGCCAATGTCGTGACCATACGTTCAGCGCCCCGCCCTTCCAATGCTTTTAATATCAGTAATATAATAGGTCGATTTGTAGACGTCATAGTAAGGTATCTTTCGTATTTGTGATGCATATCTTGTTATAATTAGCATAAATAATAGCGTCAAACTATTTATTTGATATTGCGGGGCGACATCTTTGTATGCTAGTCTCCATTTTTTTAGATGAAATCTATTATCGAAAAATAGAAGCTCATTTTATCCACTTGTTAGCGTAGCAATCACTTTTTATTATTTAATACATTTTTAATATTTTAATAAAAACAGAAAGCCCAACTTTAACGTAAGTCCAAATTTATAGTTAGGAATGTCTTAGAGATGAAAACAATAACCTACCTAATCAATTTAGATGAAAGTTATGAACGTTTAGAAAGCGCCAAAAGTCAGTTGGATAACATTGATTGGCAGTTTGAAAGATTCCCAGCATTCGATGGTCGCGGAAAAAAATTATCAGATTTTGAGAACTACGACGATAATCAAGCTCGCAAGATTTTAGGGCGTAGTTTATTAAACTCTGAAATCGGTTGTTACCTTAGTCATTATAACTGTGCGTTAGAATTTTTGAAAACTGATGCAGACTTTTTAGTTGTATTAGAAGATGATATGGAGATATCTTCTGACTTCAAATCTGTTACCGAGCAGTTAATAGCATTTTTATCTCATGAAAATGAATTAGAATGGCATTTAATTAATATTGCCGCTAAAAAAAAGAAAATAACCAAAGATATTACTCAAATTAACAATCATACCTTGTGGCATGCTTATTATTTTCCAGTACTAGGATTGGGGCTAATATGGTCGAGAAAGGGTGCGCAGGAATTTATAGAAAAAGGTAGAACCATCACTATGCCGGTCGATGTTTTTTTTCAGAGTTGGCTTAGCCGGAATAGCAAAGGTTTGGCAATTTGGCCAGCTCTAGTTTACCCTACAGGGTTAGATAGCGATATATGGAGTGAAGCGACTGCGCAGAATATAGAGCGTAGGGATTTAGAAAACAGAGACTGGTCATACAGCTTAAAGAAGAAGAAAAGAATGATGCAAAATAAGCGTTTTGCTATCAAAAACCTATATTCACATAAATAGTTCATACCTTATGAAAAATATCGTTATTAGCCTCAAAACTGCCACAGACCGCAGACATCATATCGAGCAGGAATTCCAAAAAAATCATGTAGAGTTTGGGTTTTTCGATGCACTGACGCCAGATGCAGCTAAGTCATATGCCAAAAAATTGTCCATAAATTTTGAAGAGAGCGACCTTACGGGTGGCGAGCTAGCATGTCTGATGAGTCATGTCTCAATCTGGAAAAAAATGATTGATGAAGGAATACCCTATCTGGCTGTTTTTGAGGATGATGTCTATTTAGGAGAGGATGCTGAGTATTTATTGAATACGATAGATTGGATTAAGCCTGAATGGAATATTATAAAAACTGAGACAGTCAATGATAAGATAATTCTGTCTTCTGATAAACATGCCGTTATCGCTGGAAAAAGATATATTGCTCAATTAAAGAGTATTCATTTAGGTTCGGGTAGCTATATTTTATCATTACGTGGTGCTAAGCTTTATTTTGATTATTTCACCAAAAACAAGTTAATACCAATAGATGAGCTGATGTTTGATGCTTTTCTTTGTGAGCATTTAGAGCCAGTTTACCAAATGACGCCTGCTCTATGTATACAAGAAATTATATTGCGCGGTGCTAACTCGGAGTTATTATTGCCAGGCTCATTAATGACAGATCGTAGCAACAAAGTAAATAAAACAAAAAAATCATTCACCTATAAGCTAAAAAGAGAAGCAAATAGGCTTGCTTCGCATGTGAGAAAGGCGATATCTGCTGAAGATATTCCTTTTAAGTAACCTACTGTATTTTAGTCACCCAAATAATATCAGAATAAGAAAAGTATTATCAACGATTAAATGATCGCAATGCGATTTGCGATTTGCCCCCTGCCGTCAACATCGTACAACTAAACTTGGGAGATTGTAGTTATGCAGCCTGACGATAATAATAAAACCACACCTGCCTTGGCGTTTTATAGCCCAAACCCTTTTGAATCCTAGTATGATTGTAATACAACTCGATATATCCAATGATATCGCTAATGGCTTCAGACCTTGTTCTATAATCTTGGTGATACATTAATTCGTTCTTCAATACGCCCCAAAAGCTTTCTATTGGCGTATTATCGAAGCAATTACCTTTACCATTCATTGACCCTTTAAACTGATGTTGCTTAATTATTTTATGATAAGCATGGCTACAGTACTGGCTGCCTCTGTCTGAATGTACAATCAGCCCTTGGCTTGGTCGTTTATTCTTGATTGCCATGTTCAATGCTTTACAGACTAAATCAGCGGTCATGCGCTTACTTATGGCATATCCAACAAGCTCTTTAGTGTAGAGGTCTTTAACACCTGCTAAGTATAGCCAACCCTCATTTGTCCAGATATAAGTAATGTCACTGACCCACGCTTCATTAGGACGCTTAGCATCAAACTGCTGATCCAGCACGTTTGAATAGACAAGCTTGTTATGATCGGAGTTGGTAGTAACTTTGAACCGCTTGTGGCGACGGCATTTGATGCCGTATTCTTCTTTGATGCTTCTAACCATATATTGGCTGATATCCTACCCTTGCGCACTTAGGTGGGCATGCAGTCGATCAACACCATAACGTTCTTTAGTTTCACTGTGAGCGGCTTTAACTAATAGCTCACAGTGGTTACGGTGTATCTGCTGCTCGCTGATGTTACGACTTACCCAGTCATAGTAGCTTGATGGTTTAAAGCTAATACACGGCACATGCTCATTACGGTAAAGATATGCCGATTAGTTTTTATAAAAGCGTACCTTACTAGCTGTGCTTTGCAAAGTACGCCGTGGCCCCACTCGAGCATAGCTTTCATCTTGCGTCGGGGCGAAGCAGTGCTTCGCTTTATCCCTCCTCATTTAGTATCTCTCGTTCCTCTTCGGCCACTTTAAGTTGCCGCTTGAGCTGCTTTATTTCCTGAAGAGCCGCCATAAGCTCAGGATCATATTGTTCTGTGCCGACAAGCTTGCCTTGATTGGCTTTATTATGCCAGTTGGATAACGTTTTCATGGCTATGCCAAGCTGCTTGGCAGTGGCTGAAATATTACCGTTATTGTCCGCTATCTTCTTAACAGCTTCTGCTTTAAATTCTGTGCTATAAGTTCTAATTTTCTTCGTCATGGTAAACTCCTCATCGAGTCGTCAGTTTACCAAGTTTAGTTGTACGGCTGCTTCAGCATAGCTCAGATTGATTATTACCAATAATACGATAGTCAGTCCTAAATAAAATAAGTAGAAATATTACGACGCGCTATTGGGATAAATCTTTCTTGCTTGCTGTGCCTGCACAGACAGAGGCGGCGCAAAACTTATCCCAGTAGTACTGTACTTATTTTATAGTGGAACGACTATAGAACTATCAAATGACTAGCTTATTTTTCGAGCAATTCTTCAAATAACTCATGATAGCCTTGAGTAACATGGTCTTTACTATAAGAGCTTAAGGCCTTTTGTCGCGCAGCCGACGCTAATTGCTGATAATCTGCAGGATTAGATAATACCGACGCTATTGTAGCAGCTAGTTTGCTAGCATCGCCAATAGGAAAAAGAAACCCATCTTTTTCGTGATTTATCAGCTCTTCTACCCCTACTGCTTCACTACCAATAACTAAGCAGCCGCTCGCCATTGCCTCTAGTACAGCCAGATTTAGTCCTTCAAACCTGCTAGACATCACAAATACTTTGTGCTCCAGCAGTAATTTATCAACTTCGTTACTATAATCTATAAATTGAACTTGGTCTTCTAAAGCATATTGTTGTACCAGTTGCATAACTTCTTTTTTATAACGCTCGCGTCCAGTGCCTACCAACATTAAATGTGGAATGACTCCTTGTTCTTTGAGCTCATGCATTGCCTCAACTAAGGTAATATGATCCTTACTCTTTGCGTACCTACCAACCATAATTAAGTCTTGTGGTCTATCACTTATAGGCGATTGGTTATCTCCTCCAAATCGCATAGTATCAATGCCATTTGAGATCACTTGGATAGGCGCCTTTAAATCTTGATTAGACAAGGTTTTTGCAACCCCTTGTGAAACCGCGACCACTCTATCGGTATGTTTACTTAATTTGCGTGTTTGGTAGAGCTTCCAAGGAGTATAGCGCTCCTTAGAGTTATGCTCGACTTGTATTAAATGAGGTACTTTAGCCAACAATCCTGCTCGACGTCCTAGTAAATGCTCAGGAAATCCATGAGCAACTAAAATATCAGGTTGCCATTGTTCACATAGCTTTTTTAGCTCAAGTATTGTAGTGATATGAGTCGAACCTGTTATCACTCGATATTCAATATTTTTCTCATCTAATTCTTTTAACTTTTCCGCTACTGTCGTGCTTTTGCGACGTAATACCAATAAATTCTCAATTGAAGGTAATTGATTGTGTTCAGCGATTAAGTCAACAGCTACCTTTGTAGCTCCAGAGAAACCGCCTGTGACAAAATGTAAAACTTTCAATGGTTTCTCCTTAAGCAAATTCAAATAGATATAAAATATTACTTACCTTAAAGACAGTTTTATTATCTTTATAATTTTTTTGAAAAAATAATTCGCAGTTTTAAATGGCTTAATAGAAAACAGTCTTAGTGAATATTTTATTTTATCATTGCTTTCTTCATACTGTTTTTTAGTATTAAACCACTTTATATTGACGAGTGCTTTATTATAATATTCTGAATCCTTAAAAAAACTTAATACATCCAATCTACCCTGTTCCATTTTTTCTGAATCTTTTGACAGGTTGTTATCATGTTGTCTATAAAAAGCAAATATTTCACTCATATAATAAATCCTGCCATGCTTTGTTAGTTTTAACCACATGTACCAATCTTCTAAAATGATGCTGGAATCATAGCCACCTGTTTCTTTTAATGCTTGTAGTCTAATCAGTTGTGTCACTGCAGGCAGGTCAAACTTGTGCATTATTATTCTTTCAAAATCATAGTACCTTGGTTTGCTTAAGCTGGTTGCTATTATTTTGTCATTCTCATCAATATGCTGAACTCCGCCAAACACGGCTAAAACATCTTGATGCTCATTCAGAAACTCAACTTGCGTTTTTAGCTTATGACTAAGTATCACATCGTCTGAGGCGATACCCGAATAGTACTCTCCCTGACACCACTCTATAGCTTCATTCAAAGTTGCACTTAAACCTTTATTTGGTCTAAATCTGAACTCAAAATTAACAAAACGCTGCTCACATAATGCCGTCATCTCCTTAATCTTTGCAATCGATCCATCTTTCGAACCATCATCTATAATAATTAACTCTATATTTTTATATGTTTGGTCTATGACACTTTGGATAGAAGCTTGCACAAAACTCTCATGGTTATAACAAGGGATTACTATTGACACTAAAGGTTTATTATTTCTCATAAGATTAATTTTTGCTTTAAGGGAGGCTTAAGGTTATATAAAATATCGTGTACTTTACAACTTTTTTAAATTCTATATAGTAAATAGAACAACGAAATTATTTTTATTATAAAAGTTAATATAATATTCTATGAGCTGGTAATAATCCCAAGCATAAGACACTTATCAAATAGAATTAAGCTGCGTGGTTTAGTTTCTGTATCGGCGTAAAGCCGCCATTGCCCATATTAGGAAGCTCATAATTATCATAGTATAACCAGTCTTCTGCTTGCTGACGGACTTGATCTAAACTAGTAAACAATTCTTGATTCAGCCAATTATACCTCATCGTTCTGTTATACCGTTCAACATAAGCGTTTTGTTGTGGATTACCAGGTTCAATATAACTGATCACAATGCCTTGATCTAATGCCCAATCTTTAAGCGCGTTACTGATGTATTCAGGGCCATTATCACATCTTAATTAGGCAGGTTTGCCTCGACATTCAATCAACCGATTTAAACTGCGTATGACTCTTTGAGTGGGTAATGAGAAGTCGATCTCAACGGTTAAGGTTTCACGGTTATAGTCATCAATCACGTTGAACAGTCTAAATGCCCTGCCATCGGCTAAAGCATCATGCATGAAGTCCATGCTCCAGCTTTGATTCGGTTCTACAGGGACAGTAAGTGGCAGTGGTTTAGCACGCTTAATGCGACGTTTAGGTTTGATTCTAAGATTCAGTTCAAGTTCACAGTAGAGGCGATACACACGTTTATGGTCGTACGGTAGTCCTAGCACATTGCGTAAGCTTAAGAAGCATAAGCCAGAGCCTCAATTCTTATTCTGAGTAGTCAACTCTATAGGCAAGTCAGCTATTTGACTATTCTCATCAGAGGTGACTGCCCTGTGGTAGTAGCAGGTCACGCTTATGTTAAAGATCAGGCAAGCCTTACGGATGTTTATGCCACGATCATCAATGTAGTGACAAGCAAGCGCTTTGCGCCTTTGAGTCGCTACCACTTTTTGACATGGTATCCTGTAGGATATCTGATTTAAGATATTCATCAGTATACATCTTCTTTAATCGAGCATTCTCAACTTCAAGCTCTTTTAAACGACTGATAAGCGCAGCATCCATGCCGCCATATTTAGACCGCTAGTTATAAAAGGTGCTTTAGCCGACATTATGCTCACGGCAAAGCTCATCAATAGGCACACCCTGTTCGGCTTGTTTTAAGATGTTGACGATTTGGTTGTCGCTAAAGCGTGTCTTTTCATAGTAATCTCCTGCTGATAGTTTAGCAGTTAACCTCTACTTTCAAAAGTTCTTGTTTTTAGAAGGGGGGGGTTTACCAGCTCAATTAGATATTAATTTTGATTTCAATTACACATCTTTTGCTATATTAGTATATAAATAAAATTTATATACTAATATAGCAACTCTTCATTATTTTTAAAAAATTATTAAAGTAAAGTATTCTTAATATCAATTAGCATTTTTTTTATTCCAAAACTTGGACTATAATCAAAAGCCTCTTTTGTTTTTTGCATATCGAAAGTAAAGTTTGGTTGCGATGGTTTATCAGGTAAATATTTTTTATCTATAGCTTCCCCTTCTGAAAAAACTTCTATCATTGTATCAACTAGCTCTTCTAACGAAACGGGGTTACCTGTACCAGCATTAAAGACACCTTGTGCTATATCATTCTCCAAAGCCTTATGAATTAATACAGCAAAATCTTTAATGTATGGCATATCTTTTGAGTTTTTGGGATTTCCCCATACTTCAACCTTACGATCATTCATAATAGATTCAATCATCTTTATGTAGGCTTTAGTTTTAAGCTCACCATCAACAAAGTATTTATGATTATTATCATTGCAATATACTGTAGGTATTCTGAAAATAATAGTTTGTAACCCATACTCTTGGTGATAATGTTCAATTAGATCACATGCAGCAACTTTAGATATTGCATAAATGGCGTGATCACCAGTTAAGGTAAGAGTTCTTGGACTATCATCTTGTATCGGTATGCCTGTATAAAACGAAGCTGAAACATCAGAAAAAGTTTGAATATAAATTAATTTTGGGATTTTTTTAGTTCGACAGTACTCCAATACATTCATAACACCAGTAATATTCACATCAATATAGCTTTGAGGAGTGTAACCTTCCATCATTGCAGGCATAGCACCAGCAACTAAAAACACTGCATCATAGTCACTCTCTAAAACATCAAAGTCTTTACGCTTTGTAATATCAAGTTTTTTACTAACAATATTATCTATTTTGAATGGTCGAGTTGTATATGTACCTGTAATACTATACCTATCTTTTAGCTCCTCAACGACACCTTTACCCAAACTACCTGATGCACCTATCACTAAAATATTTTTCATAACTAGACTACACCTTTGAATATTCATACCTATAAAAAAGTTACTAAGTATACTTTTATTAACTGAGCTTATAGCTACTCAACATTTCAACAATATCATCTTTACTACAATTCATTAGAATATCAATCATTGATAAATAAGGAATAAATTCATCTGAATTTTGACTATACGGTTGAATTTCAGTTTCTATAAAATTTAGCTCCACTCCCTGCTCTTCAAAATATCCTTTTTGATAAAGCTTCTTGCCCCCTTGGGAATTAATATATTGATCACAACTATGCATCTTAGATAGCTCTAATAGCCTATCGGCTCTTTCTTGGGTTCTATCATAATTGATTTGACTGGCAGTAAGTAGTTTTTTATCAATATTTAAATATTCGAATACCACTTGGATGCTCATTCTATTTATATGTGTAACACTTCTATTTTCTTGACTAAAAACAGACTCAATCATAGAAAAAACATCATAGAAATATGGTGATTTACTATAGGCTTGCGCTATAGTTCTTAGTATTTTCTTACCATCTGAATACTCTAAACTTTCAATTGGTACATTAGAAGACGCACCTAAAACGGGTAATGTAAAACGTAGAGCTTTACCGTTTGCTAATATATTATTTCTATTTATATAACTCTGTTTAATGAAGTTGACGTCATCATAAAAAATAAATATGCTGGATGCATAAACTAGTTGATAATAGCCTATATATGGGAAAAGATAGGGCTGCATTACGGCTAAAATCATAAACCCTCCCTTGATATTATATCTAAAACTAGATTTTGGTCGGTACTATTTAGGTTTGGATAGAGTGGCAAGCAAAGCACTCGGCTTGCAATATCTCGTGAATGCTGACAAACCTGTTTACTTTCGAGATAATCTAACGTGTCTAAGCTTGGATAAAAGTAACGCCTTGGTAATATATCGTGGTATTTAAGCCTACTTTCAACTCTAAGCAATTGCTCTTCACTGTTAAGCAATATTGGTGCGTAAGCATGATTGTTTTTGCTATGCTCATTCCATTGTTGAAACTCAAACATGCCACATAGATTTTGTTTATAAGTTTCCCAAATAATGCCACGTTGCTTTCTGATTCCTTCTATTTCATCTAATACACACAGCCCCATCGCTGCCTCAAACTCATTCATCTTCGCGTTGGTGCCAACTGTTTCAATAGTTGATGGGCTAGTGATACCAAAGTTAATCAATAATCGTATTTTTTTAGCTAACTCATCATCATTGGTAATGACTGCTCCACCTTCAATGGTATGAAACAGTTTAGTAGCATGAAAACTCAAAGTACTGATATCACCATAGTTTAATACGCTTTGAGTTTTATAATCAGAACCAAAAGCATGTGCCGCATCATAAACAACTTTAAGCTTGTGTTGATTAGCAATGGCTTGAATAGCCTCAACATCGCAGGGGTTGCCAAAAACATGTACAGGTACAATAGCACTGGTTTTAGAGGTAATACATTCTTCTATAGATGTTGGATTAATATTAAAGCTGTCTGGATTTATATCAGCAAAGATGGGAGTCAAGCCTTCCCATACTAGCGTGCTAGTCGTAGCAGCGAAGCTAAAAGGTGTCGTAATGACCTCACCTTTTAATTCTAAAGCTTTATAAGCCAATTGTAATGCTAGCGAACCGTTCGCTACTAAAATTATATTTTTAACACCTAGATACTCTGCGAGCCGCTGCTCTAATTCTTTAAGTAAGCTACCATTATTGGTTAGCCAGCCACTTTGAAAAATACGATCAACATAAGACTGATACTTTTTTTTATTAGGGAGATAGGCTTTAGTAACAGGGATCATATATTCTTTCCAAGAATTTTAGGAATTGCACGTATTTTTCTTTTGATGCTTCGCATCATTCTACCTATAGTAAAGTTTGATACATAGATAAAACTTCCCATATTAAAAGATTTAATTATAATTACTACTATAGTTCTTATTTCAGAATCACTAATACTCAATATTTTTTTATACTCTAACAGAAACAAAAGAAACCTGAGATTGGCTATGGATTGGTATTTAGGTAGTGAATAATGAGCTAAACTCTGATAAATACTATAGGAATCTACAATTTGCTTTTCTCTCGTTAAGCCTGACCAAATACCACCTTCATGTATCCTATAAGCAGCCATTGCTTTCTTAAAGTTATAAGCCTTACCAAAGTTACCATAATAACTAAACAAAAAAGTATCGCCCATAGGCATTTTTGGACCTAAACAAGGTAAATCTGAGCGCCACATGGCAGACTTTGAAGGTAAGTTAAGCCCTAATGAAATCCTATTCTGTGAATACATCTTATTTTTAGATAGCTTTAGCTCCGACTCTAAAGTCACTTCAGTATTTGGTGCAATTCGAGTGACATCATGACCACACATTACAACCTTCGGGTTTTTTTCTAAAAAATCCACTTGAATTTGAAGCTTGTCTTTATCGAACCAAAAGTCGTCTCCTTCACATAAAGCAGTATACTTTCCCTTCACCCGTAAATAATTAAAAAGAGAAGTTCTGTAGCCTTTGCTATAAGTATTCTCTTTTTGATAAATCGGAATGATTATATTTGGATATTTCTCTACATATGTTTTTATTATCTCAGCCGTATTATCAGTGGATGCATCATCATTTATTAATACTTCAAAAGCAAAATTAGTGTCTTGTATTAAAAAACCGTTTATAGCATCCTCAATGAACTCTTCATGATTGAAAGCCATGCAATGGATACTTACCATTATTTCATTTTTATTATCCCAAGAAGCCATTATTTCAGCTTCTGTTCGCTGAGTTCTTGGAGGAGTTATAAACCCTAGTGAATCCTTAACTTTTGAACTATGATTCATCAAAAACTACCCTTCAACAACATTAGAAAAACTATTTATTACTTCAATTATTTTAATCACTTCTTGTTCTGGGATCGTAGGCCCAATTGGTAAACTCAATACTTGTTTATGAATCATTTCAGATACTGGGTAACTATAAGTATTCCAATCATTATAGGCCTGTTGCTGATGTGGAGGTATTGGATAGTGAATTAAAGTTTGAATACCTTGTTCTGCTAAATACTTCTGTAGCGCATCTCGTTGTTCACAGCGAATCACAAAAACATGCCAAACGTGAGCATTATGTTGTTGAGCAGGTAATATAATCGCTGGATTATCAATACTTTCAATATATGCTGTGGCAACTTTACGGCGATGAGCAATTTCTGTATCTAGATGGCCTAGCTTTACACTGAGCATCGCTGCTTGGATTTCATCCAAACGACTATTAACGCCTTGAAATAAGTTTTTATATTTTTCATGTGAGCCATAATTACGTAATGCACGCAATGTATTAGCCAATTCTTCATTACTCGTAGTAATTGCGCCAGCATCACCTAATGCACCAAGATTCTTACCGGGATAAAAACTAAAACCTGAGGCATCACCCCAGCTACCTGCTCTCTTACCATCAATAGAGGCGCCATGTGCTTGGGCAGAATCCTCTAGCACTAACAAATTATGACGCTTAGCAATATCCATAATAGCTGGCATATCAGCCAAGCGCCCATATAAATGAACCGGTAATATTACTTTTGTTTTATCTGTAATAGCCAACTCAATATTATTGGGATCAATATTGAAACTCTCTAGAGAAGGCTCAACTAAAACAGGGGTCAGACTATTGGCCGTTATAGCCAATATACTGGCAATATAGGTGTTGGAAGGCACGATCACTTCATCACCATCTTTGAGCTTACCGAGCTCTTTCCAAGCACGAAGGGTAAGAATAAGCGCATCCAAACCGTTAGCAACACCTATGGCAAACTCTGTTCCACAGTAACTAGCAAATTTCTGCTCAAATTTTTCAAGCTCATTGCCGCCGATATACCAACCTGAGTCAATAACACGAGTACAAGCATCTACAAGCTCATCACGATATTGGGCATTAATTGCTTTTAGATCAAGAAATGGGATCATTTATACATACCCTTTAATAACGGCAGGGTTGCCTACCATAATTGCGTTTTCTGGAACATTTTTAGTGACCACTGCTCCAGCACCCACTAATGCATTTTTTCCAATCGTAATACCGGGTAAAAGAGTAGCATTGGCTCCAATACTTGCTCCTTCTTCTACAACAGTTTTTGGAAACTCATCTGGGTATTGCTTTGAGCGAGGTTTCTTATCATTCGTAAAAGTGACACAAGGACCGATAAATACATTATCTTTTAAAGTAATGCCATCCCATACATAGACGCCTGATTTAACTGTCACGTTATTTCCGATTACAACATCGTTTTCAATCAAGGTATGTGCGCAAATGTTGCAACTTTCTCCAATCACAGCTTTTGGAAGAATCACGCTATATTGCCAGACTCTAGTTTTTTGGCCTATCGTGGTTGACATAACATCAGATAATGGGTGGATAAAAGGCTTATTAACTTCATTCATAAACTCATCATAGTTACGAATATAGTCATCTTCATCATAATGCTCACTGGCCAGTACTAAGAGCACACAATCGTCACTAAAATCATGCATTTCTCGCCATACTAAGCCATCAATCAATAAACCTTTAGTGGGCGAATCTAACCAAGCTTCTTCACGAGTTTTGCCATCATTAAGAACCATACGGCACTTACCGGTGACACAGACAGCCACTTGCTTAAGATTGCGATGCGCATGAAAGCCACGCGCTACACCTTGCTGCGTACCGAAAATGTAGTACACTCGCTTAATTAAAAAAGGCACTGTTTTTTCTGCTTCTAAAGCGACTAATGAGCCGCGATCATCGCCTAACGGTGGGAAGTGGGTCCATTTTATTAAACTCATTATTATCCATCCACTAAAGATAATAGATACTGACCATAGCTGTTTTTGCTGAGCTGTTGACCGATACGCTGCAAGTCTTCTGCTAATAACCAACCATGATTAAAAGCAATTTCTTCTAAACAAGCAATTTTAAAACCCTGACGCTTTTCAATTGTTTCTACAAACATGCCAGCCTCTAATAGACTTTCATGGGTACCAGTATCTAACCAAGCAAAGCCCCGACCAAGTAACTCAACTTTTAAGTCACCACGCTCAAGATATTGTTGATTTATAGTGGTAATCTCTAGCTCTCCGCGCTCAGAAGGTTTAACCTGTTTGGCGATCTCTATAACATCGTTATCATAAAAATATAGACCGGTTACCGCATAATGAGATTTAGGTTTATTAGGTTTCTCTTCTATTGAAATAGCGCGCTTATTTTCATCAAATGCCACCACGCCGAAACGCTCTGGATCTTTCACTTGATAACCAAAGACGGTTGCGCCTTTTTGGCGATTGACCGCTTGACGGAGTAATGGCGTAAATCCTTGACCATAAAAAATATTATCACCGAGCACCAAGCAGACGTTACTATCACCAATGAATGCTTCACCAATAATAAATGCTTGAGCCAACCCATCTGGACTAGGCTGAACGGCATAACTGATATTGATACCAAGCTCACTACCGTCACCAAGTAAGCGTTTAAAACCATCAATATCATCAGGAGTACTAATGATAAGCACTTCACGGATACCTGCAAGCATCAATACAGATAACGGATAATAAATCATCGGTTTATCGTAGATAGGTAGCAGCTGCTTAGAGACGCCTTTAGTGATGGGATAAAGACGCGTACCTGAACCACCTGCTAAAATAATACCTTTTGTCGTCATTACTCACCTGCTCCTAGTCTTTCACGTTGGTAGCTGCCATCTTGGACGCGACTACACCATTCCATATTATTCAAATACCATTCCACTGTTTTTCTGATACCACTATCAAACGTCTCTGTCGGTGTCCAATTTAATTCATTGGCAATTTTGCTAGCATCGATTGCATAGCGCAAATCATGCCCTGGACGATCTTTTACAAACGTAATTAACGATTCGTATTGAATACCATCGGCGCGAGGTTGCAATTCATCCAATATTTGGCAGATTGTTTTGACTACTTCAATATTTTGCTTCTCGTTATGTCCACCGATATTATAAGTTTCACCAACTTCTCCTTCAGTGACCACTTTATATAGAGCACGCGCATGATCTTCGACATACAACCAATCGCGTATTTGATTGCCTTTGCCGTAAATAGGCAACGCTTTGCCATCCAATGCATTTAAGATGACTAGCGGAATAAGCTTTTCAGGAAAATGGTAAGGACCATAATTATTAGAGCAGTTGGTGACTAAGATAGGGAGGCCATAGGTACGATGCCAAGCTCGCACTAGATGGTCTGAGCTAGCCTTAGAAGCTGAATAAGGTGAGCTTGGCGCATAAGGGGTAGTTTCAGTAAATAAATCAGTCGTTCCTTCTAGATCGCCGTAAACCTCATCAGTAGAGATATGATGAAATTTAAATTTAGGTCTGTCTATATCATCAAGAGACTGCCAATATTGACGAGCTATCTCTAATAAATGGTAAGTGCCGACGATATTGGTATTAATAAATTCTGCAGGTCCATCGATGGAACGATCCACATGTGACTCTGCTGCTAAATGCATGACAAGATTAGGCTGAAAACTATCAAATGCTTGCTCTAACGCCTCTTTGTCACATATATCAATCTGTTGAAACTCATATCTCGGACTTTGATCAATTTCTTTGAGTGATTCTAAATTACCAGCATAGGTTAACTTATCAATATTTAATACTTCGTGATCAGTATGATGGATAATATGGCGAATAACAGCAGAACCAATAAAACCTGCGCCGCCAGTAACTACTATTTTCATAAAAAAACCTATACCAGATTGAACTATATTGTTATATCAACATTAATACATGCATGTTAACTTTTTACTACACATCTAATTTTTACTTTTCAAATTAATAATAATATTACGCATATATTTTCGCAATTATACCTATAATTATCTACAATGCGCATGAATCATTTAATAGGAATGATATATAAACAACCTTATAATATAATAACCCTAATATATTTAAGAGCTTATCCATACCTGCGTCTATTAAACCACAAAATATTATAAAAAAATGGCGACCATTTTTTGTATTTCTATGCTTGTATTTTATAGCTTGGAGTATATTGCCTGCATTTATTTCTAGTAGCGTACCTTTGGATGTGAGTGAAGGTATCAGTTGAGGCAGCGAATGGCAATGGGGGTATTATAAACACCCCCCACTATCGTCATGGATATTATACAGCTTTTACCAGCTATTTGGACATGTAGGCTCTTACTTGCTTAGCCAATTGCATGTGCTACTCACGTTATTTTTGGTTTATCAATTGGGTAAAAAGGTTTGGTCACAAGAAACTGCCTTACTCGGCAGTGTGCTGACTCTTACGATTCTTTACTACACCTATCCTAGTCTTGAATTTAATCATAATATTGCTCAGCTTCCTATCTGGGCAGGATTATATTTA
Source organism: Psychrobacter sp. DAB_AL62B (assembly GCF_028895345.1). Lineage (NCBI taxonomy): Bacteria > Pseudomonadati > Pseudomonadota > Gammaproteobacteria > Moraxellales > Moraxellaceae > Psychrobacter > Psychrobacter sp. DAB_AL62B. Next base: position 227,714 of record NZ_SAXC01000001.1, on the reverse strand, counting down.
GCGTTTTATCAATCACTGACTAAAAACCGTTTAAGAGATTGGGTCTTGCTCGGTGTGCTCAGTGGACTTGGTATGCTGACTAAGTACACGGTGATATTCTTACTGATACCAATGGCGTTATATTTAGCACTCCCAAGACAATGGCCACTTTTAAAACAGCCAAAACCGTGGATAGTGGCTTTTGTGATGCTCGCAATCTTTGTACCACATTTATATTGGTTAATAACGCATGATTGGCTACCGCTCAGTTATGCAAATGGGCGCTCACATGAGTTTGATGATGGCGTGTATAGCATCAAACGCCACTTTAGTTGGATAGGGTTTATTATCGCCCAGCTTGTCGCTCATATACTATTAATAGTGATGTTTATATTCAATCGTAAACGTTTAATAGCATACCAATCACAAAAGTCGTTATCGCGCGATCGCTGGCTTGGGTCTTTGGTAGCGATGAATAGCGGCTTTCATATCAGGAACTGCAAGTCATTCGCCCTGGATGACTATCGGGCGTCTTCAAGAGAATGGTACGTTAGTGATATGGCAAGAGGGTGAAGAAAATATCGTGCTGCCTTTACTTAACAAGGTCAATGGCAGGTTGATTGGCGTGACGACAAGGTAGAGAAGCCATTATTAATAAACTGGATGGCTTATGTTCCAAGCCGCTGCTTCCAGCATTCCAAATAATGCATTGTCTATAAATGGCTATTTAACGATCATTTATATTGAATAAAATAATTGGATTTTTTATGTCACATCATCTGTCACAATCTCGCCCTTATTTATCTATTATCATACCCGCGTATAATGATGCTGGTGCTTTACAGGCTTTTTTACCAGAAGTCTTTGCATTTACGAAGACACTACGCGCTCCTGTAATAGATACATCGTCGACAGAACAAAATAGTGAAACAACAATAGCAAATTGTGAGATTATTATTGTCGATGATGGCAGCTGCGCTCACTCCGTTGATGTGGTTACAGATTTGATGACTACTCGCCTATTAAATACAGAGCTTGCGATTGCGGCTCTGGTACATTTCTTAGTACTCGTGAGCATCGTCAATTTCACAACAATCACACCAGCGTGGGCAAACGTGGGTGCTTTCTTAATCGCTTTTGTAGTAAGTTTTTTTGGACACTTCTATCTCACTTTCAAGCAAGCAGATCACTCAACTGAGAACCCCCAACACCATAATGGTAAGAAAAATAGCAATAAATACTTATCTGCATTAGTAAAATGGTTTAGCAGCTCAGCAGCAGGTTTCATAGCCAACCAAGCTTTATTTGTTTTAGGTCTAAGTTGGTTCGGTGAACGATACTATATTTTGATTTGGTTAATCGTGACTGGCGTCGTTACAATTATGACCTTTGCATTAGGTAAGTTCTGGGCATTTAAATCATGAGTAATCCTAACTCTCAAAACTCAGCTTCTCAGCTGTCTAATGAGGCACGTGCCGTTATTATTAATGTTGATGACCTAGGGCTGTCTGGGGCGGTAAATGATGCGGTCATCCACCTTGCTGAGCTTGGGCGCATTGGTGCCAGTAGTTATATGGTAGGCGGCACAATTACGGATAGCGATATAAATCAATTAAAAAAACTCAATGTCGATGTCGGCTTGCATTTGGATTTTACAGGAATATTCCCCTCTGCTCTACGTGGTTCATTAAAATCAATTATAATCGCCTGCTACCTACGCCGTTTTAACCCTATGCAAGTAACTAAGGTGATTAAGCAACAATTGGATGCTTTTGAAGATCGCTTTGGACGTGCGCCCGTATTTATTGACGGGCATCAGCATATTCACCAATTTCCTGTTATTCGTCAATGTTTAATCAACGAGCTGAGCGCCCGCTATAGTGTTGAGATATCAAAAGGCATGCTTAGCGCACGCGTTACGACGCCATTAGTTAACGATCTAAAGTCTTGGATAATATATGGCTTGGGCGGTTACGCTTGGCGCAAATCATGTGAGTATAATCGTATTCCAACCAATGATAGATTTGGTGGTGTATATGGTTTTGATGCTGATAGTCAGCAACTAGCTACCTTGTGGGAGCAATGGTTACAGAATGCGCCGCCTAGTGCTGATTTATCATCAGGGCTGCTAACTCTAGATACGGCGCTACCTATATCATCTGCCAACTTATTGCCTACTCTAATTATGTGTCACCCTGCTTTACCTGACAATGGTAGCAATGACTGGTAAGATGAAATCAAAGCAGCTCGAGAGCTTGAGTATGAATGGTTAATAAGTACTGAGTTTGAATATTTATTGCATAAGTATCAAGTTAGATTATTGCGGTGATCAGATATAATGGCAGCTAAATAAATTTTTAATGATAGCGACTCTTATTTTAGATAGAAAAAAAGCTAAGACTATTTAAAGTCTTAGCTTTTTTATAAAATAAATTTTAACGTTTCAAAAATTAATCAATAAAGCTTAACCAATCCATATACTGTTCATTGCGACCATGTACCACATCAAAGTACAAAGTTTGTAATTTTTCAGTCAAAGGTCCACGTCCACCATTACCGATAGTACGATCATCGTATTCACGAATAGGCGTCACTTCAGCAGCCGTGCCGGTCATAAATATTTCATCCGCCAAATAAAATTCATCACGAGTAATGCGACGCTCAACGACTTTGATGCCCAAATCATCTGCGAATTGGATGATAGTACGACGAGTAATACCATCAAGCGCCCCACCACCTAGATCTGGTGTATGCAGTACACCATCTTTAACTAAAAACAGGTTCTCACCAGCACCTTGGCAAACATAGCCTTGTGGGTCCATCAAGATAGCTTCGTCATAGCCATTACGGGTCACTTCTTGATTAGCCATGATTGACACTGGATAATTGCTTGATGCCTTTGCTTTACACATGGTCACATTGGTCATGTGATGAGTGAAGGAAGATGTTTTGACACGAATGCCGTTTTTGATACCCTCTTCACCAAGGTACGCGCCCCAATGCCAAGCCGCAACCATGGCATTAATGCTATTGTCGCGTGACGACAGACCCAGTTTTTCTGCACCTACCCAAATAAGAGGACGAATATAAGCTTCTGCGAAGTTGTTTTGCTTAACCACGTCTTTGTGCGCTTGCTCAAGCGTTGCAGCATCAAAAGGCACATCCATCTGAAAAATCTTTGCTGAACCCAACAGACGCTCTGTATGTTCTTTTAGGCGAAAAATTGCCGTACGATTGTCAGCCGTTTGGTAAGCACGTACACCTTCAAAAACCGCCATACCGTAATGCAAGCTATGTGTAAGCACATGAACCTTAGCATCCGGCTGTTCAATCATCGTGCCATTCATCCAAAGCTTGCCTTCCTGTGTTGCCATATTCATCTAATAGTCCTTATGCTAGCGCTGACGTCTAACTTTTTTGTTGAGTGTTAAGTGGATACTTTAATTAAAATTGCATGCTGACACTGGGTGTCTATTTTTCAGGTGCAAATTTTTTCATGTACAAATTTAATGCGCAAATGATTATATCACCGGCACGCCACGCAAATGAAATATTTTAGTTTGTCACTGCATGGCTTTTATTTATATGCCGTTGAATACAAGCGGTATGGTTATACTCATATCGTTATTCTGCTGATTCCACACCCATAAGATGCTGCCACTGCGCTTGTACCAGTGCTCGTGTTTCTGTCCAAAGCGACTCGTCAACCAACAACGACTGCTCGGACAATGCCAATTGATGTGTTGCGGCGCGTATGCGTAAATAAGCATCGGTCAAATCTTGACAGACTGCTGATTCCCAAATCCCTAGTGCCGCGACTTCTTCAAAGATACGGACGTTGTCACTCCATTTGGTCAAAGTAGGATGTTCATGTGAATAAGCTAATACTGCAAATTGCGCCAAAAACTCAATATCTACAATACCGCCTGCATCTTGTTTTAGATGAAACTTGCCAGCTTGTTGTTGCCACTGACTGGTTCCTAGATGTTTTTGCATTTTAATACGCATACTCGTCACTTCGATACGGACTTGCTCAATCGTACGCGGTAATGCCAAAACGCTTCGGCGAATATCACAAAAACGTGCCGTGACGCGTTTATCGCCGCAGATTGCTCTTGCTCGTACTAGCGCTTGATGCTCCCACGACCAAGCTTTCTCAAGCTGATAGGTTTCAAAAGCGTGGCAAGAAACCACCATCATACCGGCATTGCCAGAGGGACGCAGACGCATGTCTACTTCATAGGCACGGCCGTCACGAGTTTGGGTATTGAGATACGTCATGAGCTTTTGCGCAAGGCGCGCTGCAAATTTCATACCACTGACTGATTTCTCACCCGTAGTCATACCCTGCTCTTTTATTTTATGCAAAAACACCAAGTCTAAATCGGATGAATAGGATAATTCAAGACCGCCAAGCTTGCCATAGCCAATAATCGCAAAGCCGCAATCGGCTTCAGTAACCGGATCACCATCTTGACTAATAGGATAACCGTAGCGCTTAACAATTTCTGCAAAAGCACGCTCTAATGCCGCCTCCAATACCACTGCTGCAATATAAGTCAGTGAATCTGATACCTTCATTATCGGGCGCTCAGCCAGCACATCACTGGCAGCGACCGCTAGGACTTGGTTCTTTTTGAACAATCGTAATACGCTCAGCAGCTCCTCTTCATCATTGGGCTCCACCCGTAATAGCTGCTGGCGCAAAATATCACGCAGCTCAGGCTTGTCTGGCAAATGCCGATAGCGCTGCTGTAAAAAAGTATCCAATAATACTGGATAATGAGCCAGCTCTTTAGCAATCCAAGGGCTGGCTGATAGCATCGGGATCAGCTCAACCGTGGCGTTGGGATTCTCAGCAATCATAACCAGATAAATAGAGCGACGGCAGATAGCTTCAAGCAAGGCAATTAAACGTGGCAATGCTATGTTGGCAAGTTGCTGCTGTTCTTGATGCGCAAGTAGCGCATGCACTATCACCGGATAAGCGTCATCCAAGCGTTCACGAGCCTCATTACTCAAATTAGCGACCATTTTTGACTGCCAAAAATCTTGTAGTTGAGCACGATTTTCTTCAGTCAACACTTGATTTAAACGGGCAATTTGTTCATCAAGTTGCGCAGGTTCAAGCTCATTATCGTCTTGAGCGGGAACTTGACGCTCAGTGACCATACGCTCAAACGGCACATTGACATTGTATCGATGATGATTGAGGGTATTGAGCAACCCTTCCCAATTGTCAAACCCAAGCGTCACAGCCAGATTGTGCTGCCAGTTTGTATCATGAGGTAAGCGCTGGGTTTGTTGATCGTTAATCGCCTGAATACCGTGCTCAAGTCGACGCAAAAAGCGATAAGCGGCTTGCAGTTCTTGATAGGTATCATGCTCTAAATACTCAAGCTCACACAGTACTTGCATTGCCTTTAAGCAAGACTTGACCTGTAGCTGCGGATGCCGACCGCCATAAATTAATTGAAACGCTTGTACGATAAACTCAATATCTCGAATACCGCCCGCGCCAAGTTTTATATTATCCAAGTCTTCGCGCTGTGCAACTTGATTTTGAATAAGAGATTTCATCTCTCTAAGTGCCGAAAAAGCACTATAATCAACGTAATAACGAAAGACAAATGGCTTAGTAAGCGCTTGTATTTCATCGTAAAACGGTGGCGCTATGTGCCCAACCACGCGCGCTTTTAGCCAAGCAAAGCGCTCCCATGCGCGCGCGTTTTGAGCAAAGTACTTTTGTAATGCCGATAAATGAATGGCCAAATCACTGCCATCACCCCACGGCCGTAGCCGCATATCGACCCGAAATACAAAACCATCAGCCGTATTGTTATCGAGCAGCTTGATAATACCCTGACCAAGCCGCGTCATAAAACGCTTATTATCAATACTGCGGGTGCCTTTTTCTTTGTCACCGTCAGTTTCACCGCGCGCCTGATGGACAAAGATAAGGTCAATATCACTCGATAAGTTCAGCTCATGCGCGCCAAGTTTACCCATCGCCATAATGGCCATATCATCAACTTGCACATTACCTTTGTCATTAATAAAGGTTGGCTGCCCGTACTGGGTAACGAGATGCTGATAGGTATAATCCTTCGCAAATAAAATACAACCATCGGCAAATTCGGACAACTCATCCGTTAATTGCTCAAGTTCAATGACTGCCAATGCATCTTGCCAAACCCAGCGCATCATCAATAGCATACGTAGATGCCGTAGACCGCTCATCACTTTGGTTTCATTCGCGAGTTGATAGTTTTCATCCAAGGTATAATCTTGAATAAGATCATCGATTTGCTGGCGAGTTAAGGTACTCTCTAAGGGATAACTACGCAAAAACGTCTGACATGCACCCGTTCGACTCTGCCAAACTTGATAAGCAAACTCACTTGCTGTTTGTAGCGCTTCTAGCTGCTCTGATGTGGGTTGATAACCTTTATCATTAAATACGGTAGATAGCATAACGATGACAACTCCTTGCAGCAGGGAACTATGAAACTACATAAACTTAGGATTTAACATGAATCTAGAGCATAGTCTTAAAGTTTTTCTGACTAAATACCTATGACAAATGATGAACATACTGAGCATAAAATAACTATTAACCATGTCGATTCCATTCGATTTGAGCGGTTTTATGGTAGCATAAATAACTTAACTATAAATGATGACTGCATTTGTGCGCAGCAAGATGCAATAAATTATTGTAGATATGGTTATTAGTAATAAAATGTGTTCATGATAGTATGTTCCGTCTATCTTAAAGCCTTAAAAAGTTTAAAATAGCCTTAAGACTTTTAAAGGTAACAAATAGGTAATCAAAAATGAAAAATACAAATACAAAAGAACAAAACCAAGAAATTGTACTGGCTAACCACCCTTCAGGTATACCGACGACAGACACGTTTAAAATTAATGACATCGATATGCCGACACTCAAAGAAGGCGAAGTGCTGCTTAAAAGTATTTACGTATCCGTTGATCCTGGCATGCGTGGCTTTATGAATAAAGGCACGGATGATGCAGCTGGCAGCAAATTTCAGCTAAATAAACCTATTACCAGTCGAACGGTCGCCCAAGTTATCGAAAGCAGTGATGATAATTTTATGGTCGGTGATATCGTGCATGGTCGATTTGCTTGGCAGAAATATCAAACGGTTAACATTGCAGATATTGAAAAAGTAGATCCGACACTTGCGCCTATCTCTACTGCAGTCAGTATGCTTGGCATTCCTGGTCTCTCTGCCTACTTTGGTATGCTAAATATTGGTCAGCCTAAAAAAGGTGAAACGGTCGTCGTCTCCGGTGCAGCTGGCTCTGTGGGTAGTATCGCTGCTCAAATTGCCAAAATAAAAGACTGTAAAGTTATTGGTATTGCCGGCTCGGCCCAAAAAATCGCGTTCTTGGAAAACGATCTGGGTTTAGATAAAGGTATTAACTATAAACAAGTCGATGATATGGAAGCAGCAATAAAAGACGCTTGCCCCAATGGTGTTGATGTCTTCTTTGATAATGTGGGTGGGGAATTGTTCGATGCCGTGTTTGCCAATATCAACGAGCATGCCCGCATTGCTGTTTGCGGTCAAATCGCAGATTACAACGAAGAAAACCCACCACAAGGACCAAGACCGATGCATACCTTAATCAAGAAAAGTGCTCGCATGGAAGGTTTTGTGGTCTATGACTTTAAAGACAACTTTGCAGAAGCTAAGCAACAGCTTGCAGACTGGTATAATAATGGCAATCTAATCTATAAAGAAAACCTCATTGAAGGCTTTGAAAATATTCCTGATGCCTTCATTGGGCTATTTTCTGGAGAAAATATAGGTAAGCAAATGGTTAAAGTTGGCGATATAGTAGATTCATTTTAAAAACGATACAGTGCTATTGACTATAAATTTTTTGCAGCCTCTGTCACGCCTGCGAACAGCAAGCAAGAAAAAATATAGTCAATAGCACGTTATTACAATCGTATCGCTTTTATTTTGAACTGACTATACCATTAACCATTAACCATTAACCATTAACCATTAACCATTAACCATTAACCATTAACCATTAACCATTAAGTGTGGCTGGTTTTTATATTGTTATAACCAATCATTAATGAGCACTATTAATACTAGATAAGCTACGATACTATAATTTGTGATACTAGGCCTATGACCATGACCACCGCTCCTACTCCCTTACTCTTGATCACCGCTGACCCCAGTCATCCGCTTGCCCATATAGCGCTACGCTATGCTCGTAGTTATCTGCAAATAGCAGTAATGAATGATAAAAGTGATAACAGTAACCGACCTGAAAACCATCAAGCACTACTGAATATTTTTTTCTATGCAGATGCAGCAAATATTGCCAATCGGTTACGCTGGCAGTCAGCTGATCAGATGAACATAACCCAAGAATGGCAAAATCTCGCTGAGCAATATCAGATATCACTGCCTGTCTGTGTCAGCACAGCGCTCAGTCGCGGTATCTCGGATAGCGACAATAGTGCGCGCCATCATTTAGATAGCGAAAATCTGGCGACAGGTTTTACATTAGCAGGACTGAGTGAGCTTGCCATGATGATGCAAGGCGACTGTCGCGTGATACAGTTCTGATAATAGCAAGCTCAATAACAGCTAGCTTAATAACAGCGGTTAGCGATAAATAAGATTAGGAATAAACCATGAAATTACTCATTCGCTTGCAGACACCTACTGAAATGGCAAGCTATGAAGGCTGCGCGCTCGCTTTGACCTTAGCCACCTTTGGGCATGATGTACAACTGTATTTGGATGCACCGGTATTTGGGTTTTTGATGCAGTCTGACGCACGTCTACATGGCATGATTCAATCGCTTGAACTATATGATATGCCGCCAGCTTGGCTACCTGATGATGTATTTAGCGGCTGGATTACTGGTATGCTGCCGACCGATGTCGCGACCCAATTAACCTTGATTCCAGAAGTTATTAACTCCCAAAACTTTGATCAAATTCTCAATTTTTAATATGAAGGCTTTAAATGTGAAAGCTTTGAATAACAGATACTAGCCAAAATTTTTACTATTAAAACAAATACAGTAAGCAATCGGACACGACTATGGCAACTTTATATCAATTACATAGCACTATGGATACGCTCAGACGCAGCACAGAACAAATGGCGTTGACGTGGCGTGCTGGTGACAGCATCCTCTTATTAGGCACAACCGTCGCTTTTATTGATTGGCTTAATGCTTATTTAGATGATATTGAGGAAATCGAAATGGAAGATATAGCTGGTATCTACGCCCTCGCTGAGGATGTGGCGCAGCTCAATCAGAATACAACAGCAAAACTCAATCTCAGCGCCAAATTAACTGGTATTTTGAGCGATAATGAATGGGTTGCGATGACGCAAGATACTAACTTAGATGATGCTAAGTTTGATAAAGTGATAACGATTGCCTTATGAGTACTTCTAGCACCTCTACCATTCCCTCTGCTACAGCAATCAACGTAGCCTTAGACCAAGATGGTCATTTATGCGACCACACTGTTTGGACGCCTGCTATTGCACAGCAGCTAGCCAATACATTGGCTCTAGATTTAGATACTGAGCATTTAGCGGTGTTGCAACAAGTACGCGCGTTTTTTGTCAAGTTTAATCACGCCCCAGCCACACGCCCGCTGATTAAGTGGCTCCAAAAAACCTTACCTGAGGACGACATCAGCAATCAAAAACTACAGCAGCTATTTAATACTGGCTTGGTCGCCCGTCACGTCAACCGTCTCGCTGGGCTGCCGAAACCCCCTAATTGTTTATAGTAAAGCAAGTTAAGACAAAGCAAGCTAAATTTTTATAGTGAACGGCTTTCTTATATCGTTTAAACATCTGATTACTAAAGCTTTAGTGCTAATAGAGCGGCTACTTTGGGTCGTAGACCGCCAGCGTCTCATAACCAATACTGCGACCTTCATCACCAGTAAAACCTTGCTGCCGCCATACCTCATACAAGCATATTGCCACGCTATTAGACAAATTCAAACTGCGCGAATCAGCCAGCATTGGCAGTCGCAACCAATTATCCGCACCAATATTCTCACGTATATCCTCTGCCAACCCGGCCGTCTCAGAACCAAAAACCAGCGCAATATTAGCTGCCGATTCCAAAACCGTATCTGAGCTGTCAGCTACTTGCCCACTAAAATCATAATCATAGAATGGTGTGCTCAATTTGGTCGTTAGCGCTGTAATGATATGACAACCAGCAGCTTGCAATGCCTGTTTGGCCATCGCCCAATCGTCGTGTACTTGCAAATGGGCGTACTCATGATAATCCAATCCTGCGCGGCGCAGCTTCTTATCGTCCAGCTCAAACCCTAATGGCCTGACTAAATGCAGTTGTGCCCCACTATTAGCGCATAAACGAATAATATTACCGGTATTGCTGGGCATCTTTGGCGCTACCAGCACGATATGAATGGTCATACTGACTCCGTAAGTGGTTAAAGTTTTATTATTTAGGCTTATATATCAAGCGTAATCAAAAGTTACAGTTTACTGCCGATAATTACATTTTGATACTGTGCACCGATTTTAACTTTGATTATGATGGCTGTAATGGATAACGAGATAATTTAAACACATTGTTATCGTATCCTATAACCCTTCAGTGAGGCTTAAGTAAACTGCTTAGCATCACTGTTGTTATTTATAATCAACCATTTATTTTTGAGGAAATTGTTATGAAAAAGCTAATCATTGCATCTTTAACGGCTATGTTTGTATTAACTGGTTGCAACACTTTTAAAGGTCTAGGTCAAGACGTATCTAGCGCTGGCGATGCTGTAACTGGCGGTGCACAAGACGTACAAAATAAAATCTAAGTACTAACTTTGTTAGACTTATTTTTAAGAGGCTTATCATTCGGTAAGCCTCTTTTTTTGTTTTAATGTTCGCTTGCTGAATTATTTTAGTCTATTCGAAGAAATCAAAGCTTTCAGTATAATATTACAAAATGATATTACAAAAACTCTCTTAAAATCTGATTGAGGTATCTTCTGCCCAATGCGGTCGGCTGTAACTGTTCAGCATCATCCATCAGTAAGCCTTGTTTTATTAATTTATTAACTTGTATCGCAATGCTGTCATAGCTAAGCCCTGTGTGAGCCTCAAATAACGACCATGCCACACCAGCATGCAAACGCAACGCATTCAGCATAAACTCACTAACCAGTTCATCACTGGCAATCGTCTGCCAGCCCACCATTTTTGGTGACTCTTCAGTTGTTTCATTGTGGTGAGGCGCGTCTTGATAGTCCATATAATCTTTCGGCATTCGTGATTTGCTAAAGCGATAAATACCCGCCTCTGCCAACTTTTCACTAGCCACTTCGCTAATGGTTATTTTTTCAGCAGCGGCGTTATTCACAGTTACTTTACCATGCGCGCCTGCACCAATCGCTAAATAGTCACCAAACTGCCAATAGTTGACGTTATGACGGCACGGCTTATCTGACGCGCCAGCCCACGCCGACACCTCATAATTGTGGTAGCCTAAATTTTGTAGTAAGGTCTGACCCGCCTGTTCAATATCAGCTAAGCTATCCTCATCGGGTAAGATTGGCTGACTGCGATAAAAGACCGTATTAGGCTCAATGGTCAGCTGATACCAAGATATATGGGTTGCTCCGGCATCATGTGCTGTCTGGATATCGTTTATTGCTTCATTCAAGGTTTGCTGCGGTAGACCATGCATCAAATCAACATTGACGCGCTCAAACCCAGCCGCACGAGCTACTTTAATCGCTGATAATGCTTGTTTGGGATCGTGAATACGCCCCAATGTTGTTAGCTGCTCGGCAGAAAAGCTTTGTACACCGATAGACAGACGATTGATGCCCACATCTAAATATTCAGCAAAGGGTGCATGCTCAAGCGTACCTGGATTGGCTTCCATGGTGATTTCAATATCATTGGCAAAATTAAAACATGCTCGCAATCCAGAAAATAAGCGCCGATACTGCGCCATAGGAAGTAGCGACGGTGTGCCACCACCGATAAATATCGAGCTGATTTCTCGCCCTTGGGTTAATGACTGCTGCGCTGCGGCATCGAGTAATAGCGCATCGACGTACTCGTCATACATGGACAACTGACTATCAATCGGTAGCTCATGCGAATTAAAATCACAGTAAGGACATTTTTTCACACACCACGGGATGTGGATATACAGCGCCAATGGAATGTCGCTTACTTCTATCGCACTCGCAGTAGAATGATTAAAAGCGCTCAGATTATTGGAAAAGTGAACAGATTTGATATTTGACATAATCGGTCTATCTATAAATGATTAACAGCTATCAGTAGCAGAAAGTATTGCTAGGATAACGGCTAAGCGTCCGAAAAAAAAGGGTATCTTAAATAAAAGCGTATCAATAACAAAACCAGTAACAAATACTCATGTTAACGGCGTTCTATTACAGGCAAAATATCTAACAACCACTATTACTACATAAAACGATAATGAATGATAAGCAATCATTAAAAGGATAAAGACAATGGCCTATTGGCTGATAAAATCCAATCCAAAATGTTTTAATATAAAAGACCTACAACACGTAGGAACAGAGATGTGGGATGGCGTACGTAACTACCGCGCCCGTAACTTTATGCGTGATGATATGAAAGCAGGCGATAAGGCCTTTTTTTATCATTCAAGTGCTAGACCTTCTGGTGTCGCTGGTATCGTGATCATCAGCAAAGCAGGCTACGCTGACACGACCCAGTTTCATCCTGAACATCGGCACTATGATCCCAAAGCGACTGAAGATGAGCCTCGCTGGTATATGGTAGATGTGACTTTTGAGCAGGCGTTTACCGATATACTGCCACTATCAGAGCTTAAATTTTTGCCTGCGCTTGAGGATTCTTTATTACTCAGAAAAGGCTGTGAGCAATTAACCATCCTTCCGCTTGAACCCAAGCATTGGCACGCGATTATGGATATGGCTGAAACGCTTGATCTGATAGCGGATGAGGTGGATTCCATTTAACTGCTAATGCGTCGATCATAAACATTAAAATGTTAGGAAAAACCATAAATGAAATCCATCAAACGCCTCTAAAACATTGACATCATACTCTTGCTTCTTTACCATTATCTCTACTTATGACCTGTTAATTCATTATTTGAATTGACGGGTTATTTTTATTTTAGCGTCATCGATTTTATTTACATACTCTGCCTGCATATTCTTGTTAAGAAGGGGCTTGCTCATATTATTTATCGGAGTATTATCGTCGGCACGACTCCTACCTTACTGTCTCGCTATTGATTTATTGATGGCAGTATTTGCTCATCAATAATAATTACCGCAAAGAATAAAAAGTTGCTCATTATGTTTTTCCCATTATCTTTTAGAGATTTTAAAAGCTACAGCTTACGCCTAGGCGTGCTCGCGCTCCCCATCTTAATTACCCAATTTTGCCAAGCTGCGCTTGGTGTCGTCGATGCCATTATGGCCGGTCAAGTCTCCGCGCTCGACTTGGCTGCTGTGGCCGTTGGCTCTGGTATTTGGCTGCCTCTGTTTTTATTAGCCACCGGTATTTTAATTGCCACCACGCCTCTTATTGGTGAGGCAATTGGTCAAAACAAACATAACCAAGTACCCCATATCACCCAGCAATCTTTATGGGCGGCTAGCGTAATTGGTATTCTTGGCTTTATTATCGTTAATTTAGCACCAAATATCCTTGGCATAATGGGCGTCCCTGAAAATATCCAACCGATAGCGACGCAGTATTTACATGGCGTATCATTTGGTTTTCCTGCTATGGCCATATATGCCGTGCTACGCAGTTATTGCGAAGCGCTTGGGCGTCCTGAACCAGTAACTGTTATTAGCATCATTGGTCTGCTCGCAGATATTCCGCTTAACTATATCTTTATCCATGGCTTGTTTGGAATGCCTGAGATGGGCGGTGCCGGCTGCGGGGTCGCAACTGCAATTGTATTGTGGATAAACGTCCTATTGCTTGCTGCTTATACCAGCTTCACTAAACGTCAGCAATTTGCCAGCACTCGCTTTTTTTATGGTTTTGCCAGCCCCAATCGTGCACAAATAAAGAAACTACTGAAACTTGGTATTCCTATTGGTATCTCTATCTTTTTTGAAGCAAGCTTATTTAGCTTAGGTGCGCTGGTTATTAGTCCATTAGGTGCGCTGGCAACAGCGTCGCATCAAGTGGCATTATCAGTGACCTCGCAGCTGTTTATGATACCCATATCGGTCGCTATGGCACTGACAATCATGATATCCAATCGCTTCGGTGAAAAAAACCTCTTGGCATTACGTCAAGTGCAAGCCACTGGTCTGATATGGACAGTAGTGATTGCCTTCGCTTGTATGCTCGGTGTCTGGTTGTTTAGACCACAATTGGCAGCAGCTTTCACCGACAATCCAATCGTAAGAGCACAAGCCATGCACTTACTGATTTTTGCACTGGCTTATCAGTTATTTGATGGCTGGCAAGTTAATGTGGCTGGTATATTGCGCGGTATGCAAGACACGACTGTACCAATGTGGGTCACGCTATTTTGTTATTGGATAGTTGCTCTGCCGCTTGGCGTTTACTTAGTACGCTTCACGGATCTTGGCCCGCAGGGTTTTTGGATGGCATTAATTACTGGGCTATTTTTATCCTCTATTTTGCTTACATTGCGTCTGCTCTATCAACAAAAGCGCTTGACGGCGATGTGGGGTTGATCATTAGATATTATTTATCCAAACCTATTATACAAACCTAGTATCTGTTAATCATGACTAGCGCTACTTAACCACATAGACTATGATAAATCATTAAGCATTTCTTACTCGAAAGAGTGCTTACGTCATAATATGTAAAAAAATTCAGTTAACAACTGTACATCGATTGCTCATTGCCGTGAATATAGGTATCATTAGCAATTATCTACACAATATTTAGTTACACTATTTTCTCGAATTTAGTACAAGGCAAAATTAAAATTATGGATATTGAAAAAATACGCACCCTAATCGCCCTCATGGAAGAAAGTGAACTGGTGAATTTAGAAATCAGCTCAGATGATGAACACATCAGTTTAACTCGTCACTATGATGCGCCAGCACCAACGATGATGGCCGCTCCTACTGCCGGCGCTGCCCCTATTGCAACTGAAGCAAAAGCAGCCGTCAAAGCTGGTAGCGTTGAGACGTCGCCGATGGTTGGTGTTTATTATTCAGCCCCTAGCCCTAACGATCCGCCATTTATCAAGGTGGGACAAAAAGTACAAGCTGGTGATACGCTTGGCATTATTGAAGCGATGAAAATCATGAATCCTCTTGAAGCGACTCAAAGTGGTGTCATTGACGAAATCTTAGTCAATAACTCTGACGTTGTGCAGTTTGGCCAACCTATCGTCCGCTATAAAGCGTAACGATATTCGCCACACTTTACTTCGTTATGATTGAGACTCGTTATCATTCATATGGCAACGTAACTTGAGTTTACTTAATTTATCGTAGCTAAATTCTATGATGCCAAAGATAGCGACTCTATCAATAAACGCCGCTTCGACAAGGATGACCCCATGATAAAAAAACTGCTCATCGCCAATAGAGGTGAGATTGCCCTACGTATCGTTCGAGCTTGCAAAGCCCTTGGTATTGAAACCGTAGGCGTTTACTCTACGGCTGATGCAAACTTGATGCACTTGCGCTTTGTTGATGAAGCCATCTGTATTGGTAAACCTAACGCCAATCAAAGCTATCTTGATATTAATACTATCTTGACGGCGGCTGAGATTTCAGGTGCGGACGCTATCCATCCAGGTTATGGGTTTTTGGCTGAAAATGCTGAATTCGCTGAGCGCGTCGAAGAAGCAGGGTTAACCTTCGTTGGACCTAACGCTGATCATATTCGTTTAATGGGTAATAAAGTCTCTGCTATTAATGCCATGAAAAAAGCAGGTGTACCAACCGTACCCGGCTCTGTAGGTGCTGTCACGCTTCATAATGCCGAAGAGCAAGCGCGCAATATTGGTTTTCCGTTATTAATTAAAGCAGCTTCTGGTGGCGGTGGTCGCGGTATGCGTGTCGTTGAGCGCTTTGAAGAAGTTATCGGTCAAGTACAAGCGGCAAAACAAGAAGCTGAGCTGTGGTTTGGCGACGATACTGTGTATATGGAACGTTATCTACAAAATCCGCGCCACGTTGAAGTGCAAGTACTTGGCGACGGTAACGGTAACGCCATTCATCTTTATGATCGCGATTGTTCATTACAACGTCGCCATCAAAAGGTATTAGAAGAAGCGCCAGCCCCTGATATCCCTGACGATGTTCGTCAGCCAATCTTGGAAGCCTGCGTCAAAGCATGTCAGCTAGTCAAGTATCGCGGTGCTGGAACGTTTGAGTTTTTATTTGAGAATAATGAATACTTCTTCATTGAGATGAATACTCGTGTTCAGGTTGAGCATCCTGTTACCGAAATGATTACGGGTATCGACGTAGTAGTCGAGCAATTAAAAATTGCTGCAGGTTACGGTCTGTCCTATCGTCAAAGTGAGATTGAGATTCAAGGTCATGCTATCGAATGCCGTATTAATGCTGAAGATCCGACCACATTTATGCCTTCACCAGGTACGGTCACGCAATTGTTTGCACCAAGTGGCGCCGGCGTGCGTTTTGACTCTCATCTTTACCCTGGTTATGAGATTCCAAGCTATTATGATTCATTGATTGGTAAGCTCATCTGTCATGGTCAGACACGCCAGCAAGCGATCTCTAAAACGCTACATGCACTTGATGAGTTGGTTATTGAAGGTATCAAAACCAATATCCCCATGCATCGTGATGTGATTTTGGCAGATAAAAACTTTATTGAAGAAGCACAAAATATTCATTATCTTGAAAGAGAAATGCTAACTGCCAATAAAGCAAAAGCAGACTCATAACTTGCTGAAATGTCTTGATTGATAAAAAACCGCTATCTGACAGATAGCGGTTTTTTAATGCGGACCAATTAAGATTGTTATAAATAGTGCCATTTAACGAAAACAATTTATTAGGGCAAAATTCTTTTGAAGTTCATAAAGCATTTTGTACCATCAGGGTCAGCACACCACTGCATCTGATTACCATCATGGTTTAAAAATGCAATCAGGGCCTCATCAGTCTGGTCTACCTGATTGCCTGAGCAATCTACCTCATTGTTATCATATACCGTCTTGATAGCAATAATGGGTAACCCTTCTTCACGGTGCGTGACTAAGTAGCGACCGTACGTACGCTCTTTGCCACTTACCGACCACATCTCATTGTCAGCAGCAAAATTATATAGCTCACGGCATTGATTTGATTTCGCTGCAGAGGCCATAAGTTTTTTACTGGTATTCGGCTGAATATTAATGATACGCTTTTCATTTTGTGTCAGTAGTCCCTCACCTGCACTTATTTTAGGCTCGTCACTTTCTATATTTTTTACGTCTTTTAATGCCGCTTGTCTAGCTTCAGCTTCTTTAGTCATCGTGATATTATTATTTAGATCGATTTCCCACTGTCCAGCAATCGCAGGACTGATATGGGTGGTAATAGTCGGCTTACTAACTACTTCGCCATTTACTGGCAGTGACGCTAAAATAGCTGCTAATGAAAATGAAGCAAATGAGATAGGTTCCATAATTAACCTTTTTATTTATAGTATTATAATAATGAGATATATGTACATTAGCGTAAGTCTTAGTCACTAAAAACACAAGTAACATTATGCTATTAAAGCTTTAACGCCTATCTGATAAGCGTCACAGTAGCACATAAATTAATGAGTCTTAAAAAATTAAACAAATAACGCCATGGCTCTGATTTGCTAATCGCAACGAGTCATGACGTTATGGAATACACTATTAAACTTTGATGCTTAAATGCTTAAATATTTAAATGTTAAGCGGCGGATGTACTGACTGCTTGAGCAAAGGCTGATAATGCCCCTTTAAGCATCGCTGATACGGTGCTGCTGCAAGTACCGATACCTGAATAAACCTCACCATCAACATTTAGCTGAATATAAGCCGCAGCGTTGGCATTGGTTTTGTTATCGCTGTTGGTATCATCATCGATGCCATCAACGCTATTGTGCTGCGGATTAATCGCGTGCTCAGCGTAGTTAATGACATGTATTGACTTACCGGTATGCTGAGCAAGTCCATCAATAAATGAAGATAGTGGACCGTTACCTGTTCCATCAATAGTAATAGCCTCTCCATTCATCTGTACTTGGCCGTTAAAGTAAACTTCACCACCTTTATTATTGACGCTGTAATCTAATAACTCAAAGCTACCTTGCTGTAAGTAAGTGTTTTCAAAGGTTTGTAAGATTTCATCATTTTGTAGTTCACGGGCAGCCGTTTCAGCTTGATGCTGTACCACACGGCTAAAGTCAATTTGCATCCAGCGCGGTAGGTTGAAACCATAATTGCGTTGAAGAATATAAGCAACACCGCCCTTGCCAGATTGGCTATTAATACGTACCACATCCTGATAACTGCGACCAATATGCGCTGGATCAATCGGTAAATAAGCAACATCCCAAACATTTTCGGTCTGCTCGATATGTTTCTCATTATAATCAAGGCATTTTTTGATAGCGTCTTGATGCGAGCCACTAAAGGCAGTAAATACCAATTCACCAACATACGGATGGCGTGGGTGTACCGGTAAGTTATTGCACTCGCTAACCACCTGCACAATCTCACTCATGTTACTAAAATCAAGCTCAGGATCGATACCTTGGCTAAACAAGTTCATCGCCATGACCATGATATCCATGTTGCCGGTACGCTCACCATTGCCTAAAAGCGTGCCTTCGATACGATCAGCGCCAGCAAGCACCCCTAGCTCAGCAGCAGCCACTGCACAGCCACGGTCATTATGAGTATGCAAACTGATCGTCACATGCTCACGCTTGGCAAGGTTACGGCAAAAATATTCAACTTGGTCAGCAAATACGTTAGGCGTTGACGCTTCAACAGTCGCTGGCAAGTTTAAAATCACCTCTTGACCATATTCAGGCTTCCAAACATCACAAACGGCATCACAGACCTCGACGGCATATTCAGTCTCAGTTTGGCTAAAGCTCTCAGGTGAATACTGGAATACCCACTCTGTTTCCGGATATTTGGCAGCATATTCAACCAATAATTTAGCACCAGTAATGGCAATCTCTTTAATCTCAGCTTTATCCTTACCGTATACTTTTTCACGTTGGATGCGGCATGTTGAGTTATAAACGTGAACGATGGCACGCTTGGCACCTTTCAATGATTCAAAAGTACGGGCAATCAAATGCTCACGAGCTTGCACCAACACTTGCAAGGTCACATCATCTGGCACATGATTTTCTTCAATCAATTTACGGGCAAAATCAAACTCAACTTGCGCAGCCGATGGAAAACCAATCTCAATTTCTTTAAAGCCTACGCCAACCAGAGTCTTAAAAAAGCGCATTTTTTGTTCAATAGTCATCGGATCAATTAAGGCTTGGTTACCGTCACGCAGATCTACACTTGCCCATATTGGCGACTTCTCAAGCGTTTTACTCGGCCATGTACGATCTGGTAGCGAAGGCGCAAACGCAAAAGGACGATACTTTTTATAATCGAACGCGGCATGTTTTGGCGTTACTGTCGCAGGTGCGGCAGGCGCAGCTTGTGTGGTGCGTGTGGCTTG
Organism: Psychrobacter sp. DAB_AL62B; assembly: GCF_028895345.1. Classification (NCBI taxonomy): domain Bacteria; kingdom Pseudomonadati; phylum Pseudomonadota; class Gammaproteobacteria; order Moraxellales; family Moraxellaceae; genus Psychrobacter; species Psychrobacter sp. DAB_AL62B. The sequence continues at coordinate 208,002 of NZ_SAXC01000001.1, read as the reverse complement.
TTCAGACATGATCAATCCTTAGATGAGATGGCAGTTTATACTTCTAACAAATTATATTTTTGGTAAATAAGTTTAGCAAATGAGCTAATAAATCAGATTTTATGATACGAGATAATATGAGTTTATGCCATTATAATAACAAAGTTAATAAAGTGAAAAGCTGTTTTATTTTACATATATTGCTATTATTTTAGTGATAAACGCTATCATTATGGATACAATTGTATTAATCCACTAATTATTGAATAATTTATGCTAAATAGCCATCCCAACAGCCAGTTGCCGACTGATATCGATGAAACGGACAGACAGCTATTACGCTTATTACAGACCCAAGCACGCATGAGTATTACTGAGCTTGCTGAGCGCGTTAATCTATCTGCGACACCCTGTGCGCGCCGTATTAAACGTTTGGAAGATGGCGGTGTTATTACCGGCTATCATACTCAAACCGATGCACAAAAACTGGGCTATCCCTTAGCCGTATTCATCGCCATCAGTATGGATCGACATACCGCTGATCGGTTTGAGCAGTTTGAGCGTAAAGTTCAAAGCTTCGATGAAGTGATGAGCTGTAGCATCGTCACCGGTCGTACAGAAGATTACTTAATTAAAGTACGCGTACGCGATATGGCTCATTATGAGGAGTTTTTATTACATCGGCTGAATCGTATCGAAGGCGTGGCTCAAGTGCATACCAGTTTTGAGCTACGTGAAGTGTTTAACCGCAGCGTGGTTTAAGCAGTCGTTCTTTGCTCTGGTTGGGATTGACGACGAAAGAAGCACACTAAAACCAATCCTATCAATAGTCCTATAGCAGCGACCAATAATCCAGCATTAAAATTATCATTTTTCCCAGCCAGTGCCACCGTTACCAGCGGTCCTATGAATTGCCCGAGCGCATAGGCCAAAGTCGCCAGTCCCATCAATAAGTTAGAATAAGCAGGATTGATATTTTTAATTAAAATGAGCGTCATTGACACCATACCAACAAAGGTTAATCCTAAAATAACGGCATTACCATATAAGCCAATAGCCCCATCAAACCATATAGGTAAATACATGCCAAACGCTTGTAGTAACGTTAAGCCCATTAAAGTTTTGGTCTCGCCAATTCGCTTGGCAAGTGCGCCCCAAATAGGGTTTGATAGCATTGCAAAAACACCAACAACCAGCCAAATTAGTAGTCCAGCATAGGTTTGTGTCGTCAAGCGCTGAGCTGCCATCACCGGCAAAAAAGTGGCAGAAGTAATATAACCAAAGCCTGCAAGCACATAGCTTGCCGACAATAATATAATAGGCTTGGTATGGCCAGCCGCTGCCTCGTATAGAGAGCGCTTAAAATTAAGATAGGTTTGGCGAATTGAGGATATTTGATTATTATTTGGCTGAGAAGCACTAAGACTGGTTGGACGTATGGCGTAAAGCAACCATAATAGCGGTAGACTAATAATACCTGCCACCAGCCAAATCACATCGAAATGGTAGCCAAGCGTTAATAACCACCACGTCAGTATGGCAGAAGCGCTAATACCGACGCCAATACCGGCATAATGTAAGGCTGAAAGTACGGAGCGGCGCTCGTTACTAAAGCTCTGAATCACTAACGATGAGCTCAAAATCATCGCCACACCGCTTGCGATACCAGAAAACAGCCGAATGACATACCATAGCTTTAATGACATATTCGGTACAACCAATAGCATTGTCGTGATGACACTGACTATCGTCCACACCATCAGCATTTGCCATGTCAAACGATGCGGCACAAACATCGCAATGAGCGCGCCAATAAAATAACCACTATAATTGACCGATGCCATCCAACCTGCAATAGTCGTTGATAGCGATAATTGAATCATAATATCAGGTAAGGTGGCGGTAAATAAAAACCGTCCAAACCCCATCACTACTGCTAAACAATACAGACCTATCCAAGCGATGGCCGTTTCATTAGTGATGATAATAAAAACACGACTTTTGAGAGCAGTCATCATGACGGAGCCATTTTGTGGCAATGAGCACACAATCCTTTGTGTTAAAAGCAATCAAAAGCAGTGATAAACCGCTAATTTGAAAAAGTATTAAATACGGTATTGAATCCTACGAGACATCCAGCGTTGGAGGATTTGCTTGATCAAATGTCTCTGCTTGTCCTAACATCTGTACGCGCTGATCGCTAAACATATCCATATCAGGCGCAAGCGTACGCATAAAACGATCAAAATATAACATCTGCTTGGTCAATAAGGCAAAGTCACGCGGGAAATGAATGCCATGGCGCTTGCCGACGTCGACAATCTCAAGCATCATTGTATTGAGCTCGTCAGCCTGCTCTTTGGTATTAAAAGGGATACCGCTGGTAAAGGCCTTGTCTTCTGCCATGATACTTTTCATCATACGCTGCAAATCGTTACCCAATGCCACCACATCAACCTGATTACCACCATGGGTCATTTCCATGTCAATCATATGATGCGCCATTGCTTGGTAGTTATTGTCCTGCATTGCTTGCATCATACCCATGCACGCACGCCAGCTCTCAGCCTTTAGCTTACCGACGATACCGAAATCTAAAAATCCAATGCGTCCATCGGTCAATAGCATCAAGTTACCCGCGTGCAAATCGGCATGGAAGCTATTACACAACATGAGGCTTGCAAACCAGGTATTTAGCGTATCCGCCATCACTTGTGCTGGATCAGTACAATACTGACGCATCAAAGTTTCATCCACCATTGAGACACCGTATAAGCGACTCATGGTTAGTACACGCTTGGTAGTGTGCGCTTCATATACTTTTGGCGCCACTACACGTGTATTACCTGATACTGCCAAAAACTGCTGAAAGTCGCGAATATTTTGTGCCTCAGCGACAAAGTCTGTCTCAGCAAGCATACGTAGACGAATCTCATCAATAATTGGTGCAATACTGGCAAATCTCATCGACGGCATCAGCAGTTCAACTAACTTAGTCACGCCATGCAATACGCCTAAATCCGTCTGCATGATGGTTTCAACGCCAGGCTTCTGCACCTTTAAGACAACTTCATCACCATTATGCAAACGCGCAGCATGGACTTGAGCAATAGAAGCTGACGCTAGCGGCTTTGAGTCGATATGCGCAAACGTATCTTCAAGCGTTAACCCATTAACGGCTAGCTCTTCCTTTAATACTTGTTCAATATAAGCATAGGATAGCGGCGTTGTTTGATCCAAACAGCTCTGGAACGCTTGCACGTAATCACGGGGAAATAATGACGGTGTACTGGCAATAAACTGGCCTATCTTGATATAAGTCGTGCCCAATTGCTCAAAGGTTTCTTTTAGTAGCATAGCATCAGGTTTTTCGCCCTTTGCTACTCTGAGCGCTGACAAACCGGCGACACTTGCCGTTTGACGAACACGGTTAACGACATTAAAGGTATGCTTTAATAAATGCGGACGATGAATTTTCATAAAAAACAACTATGGTCATAAAAAGGATGTTTGAGAATGGATAATAATAAGCGATAAAAGCTAAACCGTTACCAATCAATGCTGGCCGTTACAGACGGGACATTCTGCATCTTTCCGATAGCCCATCAGCCGTTGCTGCATCTGGCTACCATCCCATATTAACAGCTTATTTGTCAGTGGATTTTTGGTTAAGCCTAAATATTGCAAAGCGGCATTGGCTTGCAAATTGCCCATGATAGCAGTGGTACTGGCGAGCACCCCTGAATTGGCACAAGTACGCTCATCAGCCTCGGCATCAAGCACCACTGAACCAAACACGCAATGATAGCACCCCGTATTTAGATGCGGCTCAAACAATGCCAACTGCCCTTGCATGGCTATTGCGGATGCAGACAACAGTGGAATCTGATAACGAACGCTGATACGATTGATGACATCGCGGGTGGCAAAATTATCGGTACAATCTAACAGCAAATCTGGCTTACCAGACGCCATATCTAGAAGATCATAAGCATTATCTTCACTCAAACGAGCAACCGTACCGCGAGCAGTAATAAGTGGATTGATTTGTTGCAACATTTGCGCAGCGGTTAGTGCTTTTGGCTTGCCAATATCGTCGGGTAAGAATAGCGTTTGCCGCTGTAAATTACTCGCTTCAATCACATCATCATCAATCAGATGAACCTGCCCAAGTCCTGCTCGAACTAAAGTCTCAGAAGCAGGACAGCCTAGACCGCCTGCGCCTATCATAACAATGCGAGATGACTTCAATCGTAGTTGAGCGTCAATATCCCAGCCATCAAGTAATACCTGACGGGCATAACGCAGTAGCTCTTCATCTAATAATTGCCCTGCCTGTAACGACTGCGCCATATTCATCACCAAAACTTATTATTGAAAAACATCTTATTAGGGCGTATATATATAATCGATTCAATTTAAAAAGAATACAGTGCTGCTGGGATAGATTTTCCTAAGCCTCTGGAGTGCGAAGCGCACAGCAAGCGAGGAAAGTTTATCCCAGCATAACGCTATTTTTAACGTACCTCTTTTATATTGAACTGACTATAACATTGGGTCATCATAAGAACCAATCTCTAGATTTGACCAAGCGTCACCCTATCGTTACCACCAAAATCTTTAATTGTTTGTATGTCATCGAAGTGATAGTCAGCAAATAATTGGCGAACAGCAAGCCCTTGATCAAAACCATGCTCAATCGCTAATAAGCCGCCTGCTCGTAGATATTGCGGTGCTTCATGCACGATATGTTCGATATCAGCCAAACCATGATTGGGCGCACTCAAAGCGCTGATAGGCTCTGCTAGCAAACCTGCCAAATGCTCATCCGCTTCATCAATATATGGCGGATTTGAGACAATCACATCGAATAATTTATCATTATCAATAGGCAGCTCCTGATACCAGCTGCCGCGCACAAATTCAATATTAGCAACATCATTGATGACTGCATTATGCTGGGCAACTTTTAACGCTTCTAGCGAAAAGTCGACCGCGACCACTTGCCAGCTTGCTTTTTTTAATTCATGAGCAAGGCTAATCGCAATGCAACCAGAGCCAGTGCCCAAATCTAATAGTCGCTTAGAGGTATTACTAATCGGCTGATTTTTTATCCAAAGCAGCACTTGTTCAACCAACATCTCTGTATCCGGTCTAGGTATCAAGGTATGTTCATTAACGGTAAAATCAAGCGACCAAAACGCCTGTGTACCCGTTAAATAAGCCAATGGCGTACCCTGTTGCATCTTGATCACGCCGCTATTAAATCGCTTAACCTCACTATTACTTAGCTGATAGCCATCATCAGTTATTAAAAATAGCGCTGGCTTATCGATGACATGTAACAGCCAATCGGTTATCCAAAATTGCGGAATAGAAGCATCCGTAGATATTTTTTCGGCTTGCTGTGTGATTTGCTGTATTGTTATGTCTTGTGCTTTAGGCGCTGTCATAAATGATTCTTAATAATTATATACATTTTCTTTATTATAACGCGCACCCTATTCTGCCGCGCGCGGTGGCTCATTAGTGCTGGCTAAATTAGGATTGGCTTTGGTTAACTCAACACCTTTATTACCACCACTATTATCGTCGTCACCGTCACCATAAATATCATCGTTGTCACCAATCACGATATATTTATCAACATAATAAATCAGCGCTAAAATGGGAATACCAATTAAAAAGGTAAACATAAAAAAGAATTGATAATTGGTATTATCAACGATAGTGCCGGAATAACCGCCTAAAACCTTGGGTAACAAAGTCATCAATGAAGAAAAAATTGCATACTGGACGGCGGTAAAGCGAATCGAAGTCAGTGCTGATAAAAAGGCAATAAACACCGCACTGGCAAGACCAGCGGCCAAATTATCAAGACTCACTGCCAAATACATATAAGGCAAACTACCTGGATGATAAGTCAATAGCACAAATAGTAGGTTGGTCACGCAGGCGAGGATTGCTCCAACCATCATGGCACGCATGATGCGCATTCTTTGTGCCAATAACCCACCTAAAAAGCCACCGGCAATGGCCATAATGACCCCAAATAACTTCACCGCATTGGCAATCTCAATCTTTGTAAAGCCCATATCTAAGTAAAAAACGTTAGAGATAACCCCAGCGACAATATCAGAGACACGGTAGAGTCCAACTAACGCCAACAATAGCAGTGCTTTTTTACCATAACGCCGGAAGAAATCAGCAATGGGCTCAATCCACATCTGCATCGCCATTTGTTTTTTTACCACACCCGCTTTTACTAAACCATAACCAATAATCAAAGCAGCGGCTAAGCTCAAGGCCAGATGTACGACCTCTAATAAGAATCCAAATACTGCGCTGTCAATTTCTGGCAGTAGCGACCCAGCTGTAATGAATGCCCATACAAAACCAGAAACAGATAACACAAATACTAAAAATAAACGCGCGTAGTCTGACGTTTTGCGAGGCATTTGAAGCTGATCGCCGTCTGATGTATTGGCAGTGAGCACCTGACTAATAGCAGGCTCACGAATAATCAAGGTGGTTACCACCCCCGCTCCCATGACTGCTGCCATGACCCAATAGGTGTTACGCCACGCCTCATAGCTATATAAAGCTTCGGTGGAACCAAAATAGTCAGCCAAATACAATGCACCAGCACCTGCCACAATCATGCCGATACGATAGCCGGCGACATACATGGCAGACAGCACAGCCTGTAGACTAGGCGGTGCTAGCTCAATACGGTAAGCATCAACCACGATATCTTGCGTCGCTGATGAGAACCCAAGCAGTACCGCACCAACTGCCATCAGCGTTAAGCTATCCTCAGTAATCGGGTTAACACTCGCCATGATACAAATCGCCAAAATAATCATTAACTGTGCGACCAATATCCAAGCACGCCGACGACCCAGTAGTTTGGTCAATATCGGCAACGGCACCGCATCGACCAAAGGCGCCCAAATAAACTTAAACGAGTAGCCGAGTGCTGCCCAACTAAACATCGTCACTACGCCACGGTCAATCCCTGCTTCGCGCAGCCACAATGACAGACTGGAGAAAATCAGCATAATAGGAATGCCGGCGAAAAATCCCAAGAACAACATGATCATCGCGCGGCGGTCAAGATAGGCTTTAGCCGCCTCACCCCATGGTTTTTTGGCGACTGGAGGATTAGGCGGTATAGATTGGACAGCAGACATAATAACTCACCAAAAATTTTAGAAAAAATACGACAGTGGGCTACTTTTTAGCCAAAAATTATATCGAGTGCACTTATGATATCAATACAATTGGGATAAAAATTGCCTAAATCTGTACAAAGAAAATGACATTTGCTGCAAAATTGAATTATGGTACTTGAGAACGTCTACCTTGACTAGATATTTTTGCATTAACTTTTTGATGGTAGCGCTGATCTGTATCCTATATTTCATGATAGTAACGGCGTGTATCATAACCTTGCATTATCACCAATTCGATTAATAGTCTTTAGCCTAATGATTTTTATCACCCTAAATGATATCAAAATATCTTTCTATATTCCTAATTACTATAAATTCATAGCTATTTATTATATACAAGAATAATAGCTTTGATTTACACTAGCTGCTTATTGAATATTTGTACGTTTTTATTTTTATATACAGACAAGCTTTGTATATTTATACAATAGGGTCAAGTGATGGCAATCGACGTAGTGGTTAATCAGCGGCATCTGCAAATTCAACTCAAGCAGTTGGAGACGGTGTGGCATACAGTAATCAATGGCTATAACTTAAGTCAAGCAGCAACGGTGCTGCATACCAGTCAATCAAGTCTATCAAAGCATATTGCTGCGCTTGAAAATCAGCTCAAAACCGAAGTATTTGTTCGACAAGGCAAACGATTAACCGGACTTACGACGATGGGCACCGCGCTCATGCCACATATTGAGTCTATCTTTGCTGAAATTCGTACGATTGAAAATTTAAGCCTCGATTTTAACAATCCAAATGTTGGTACATTGACGATTGCCACGACTCATACTCAGGCACGTTATGTATTACCAGAAGTCGTTAAAGCGTTTAAAGAGCGCTTTCCTAAGGTTAATCTAATCCTACAACAGGCAGATCCTGAAACCATCGCACAGATGGTGATACGTGGACAAGCCGATATTGGTATTGCAACCGAGTCTTTGCTGCACAATAACTATCTGCGCTGCTATCGCTATTACGACTGGACACATCGGGTCATCGTACCAAGCGATCATGAGCTTGCAGGGCTAACATCTATCGACTTGCCAACCCTTGCCAGCTATCCAATCGTGACTTACCACGGCGGCTTTACAGGGCGCGGCGCTATTGACAAAACCTTTAGCGACGCAGGTCTTGAGCCTGATATTGTACTGGCCGCACTTGATGCCGATGTCATTAGCACTTATGTTGGCTTGGGTTTAGGTATTGGTATTATCGCGGAGATGGCTTTTGAGCCAAGCCATTATCAGAATCTAACGGCCATTCCAGTCGATCATTTTGGGCGCTTTACCAGTTGGATGGCGGTACGTGATGATGCAGAAATTCGTCAATATGGACGTGCCTTTATGGAGCTGTGTCAAAAGCAGTTTAGCCAATAAGACATATAACATGTAAATTTTAAGAAAGCTAAAAAGTGAGTCAAAAAAGCACCCAAGACTAAAACCTTGAGTGCTTTTTTATAGCTGTTTTCAAATACTGATAAGCTATTGTACTTGCTGAGTTATTCTTTACCAACCATGATACTACTGGCTTTGATAATAGCGACCACTTCATCTCCGATACTAAGATTCAAACTATCTGAAGATCCTGTCGTGATACTAGAAACAACTTCTACACCATTTACGTCTATAACCACTTCTGTAGACACAGGTCCCGTTTTAATTTCTTTTACCGTACCTTTAAGCTGGTTTCTTGCTGAAATATTCATGTAGTTACCTTTCACAATGAGTCATTATAATTTTTAAAAATCTAATATCAATCGTGCATTCGAAGCAAAAATTAATCAGTCTTTAATTCGAATGGATATGACTATACTCGTAGTCGTTACCTTCTGTCAAAAATAGGCAGCGTCTCAGTGCTTTTAAAATATTTAGGCGTTATTAAATGGTGAGATTTGTTACCAATATAAATATGCGCTTTATATCTCGTTCAATCACCCCATTATAGGAGATGTGAATCATTCAGCACCTGTTTCATTCTTAGTAGATTGCAAAAAAGCTCCTAACAACGAAACAGATTTCAAAATAAAAATATCCGCTAAATATTATAACCGCATGATTCTATAATAAATAATACTACCATTAACCATATGGTATCTAAAAATAGGTGATTTATGAGTAACCACATTCCCTTATCCTTCTTGGACTTAGCCCCCGTTCCTACTGGCAAAACCATCGCTGAAGGTATTGCCCAAACGGTTGAGATAGCGCAGCAGGCTGAAAAATCTGGCTTAAACCGCTATTGGATGGCAGAGCATCATAATATGCCGGGCATTGCTAGCGCAGCGACCTCGGTATTGCTGTCGCATATTGGTGCTAAGACCAAGCATATACGCATTGGCGCAGGCGGCGTGATGTTGCCAAACCATGCACCGCTTGTTATTGCTGAGCAGTTTGGTACTTTGCAAGCTTTATATGGCGACCGTGTAGATTTAGGCTTGGGACGCGCGCCTGGTACAGATGGTGCTACTTTTCAGGCTTTACGTCGGCAGATGCAAGATGCTGACCGCTTTCCACAAGATGTTCAAGAATTGATGTACTTTTTGGGGAATGGCACAGATGATAGCCCTGTACAGGCATTTCCGGGTGCAAAATCTAATATCCCAATTTGGATATTGGGTTCTTCATTATTTGGTGCGACCTTAGCGGCGCATTTGGGATTACCGTATGTGTTTGCCTCGCACTTTGCGCCGCAAATGCTTGGACAAGCCATCACAGCTTATCGCGAACGATTCAGACCATCAGCTTATTTAGAGAAGCCTTACGTCATGCTAGCGGCAAATTTATTGCTTGCGGACGATGATGCCACCGCACATTATCACTTTACTTCAGCACAGCAGAGTTTTGTGCGCTTGCGCCGTGGTGAAATGGGTCAAATGCCAAAGCCAACCCATGATATGGATAGTATCTGGAGCCCTGCTGAGAAAATGATGGTCGATAGCGCTTTGTCGGTGTCGTTTATCGGCTCTGTTGAAACCGTCAAGCCAAAGCTTGCGGCGTTTCTTGCTACCTATCAACCAGATGAGCTGATTGTCACTGCTAACGTCTATGATCAGGCAGCACGCTTGCGCTCACTTGAACTTACAGCTCAGCTAAATTTGTTTACTTTACAATAGATCATTACGCTCGCATAATTATAGATAAACTTTAATGGGATTACGGTCATGGAACCCTCTGCTGCTATTGGTTCATCAATATTTTTATATATCTTGGCTTTTATTGCAGTTATGATTATTGCCGGCTATTTTACTTATAGTATTAGTCCTCGCGGCAAAAAACGCCGTGAAGAGAAACGTGATAATCGTCGTTAGTCAATATATTATCGTTCATGTAATTTTTTATATAGTCGTAAAAGCCTCCTATTTATATAAGAATAGGAGGCTTTTTTAAAGCTGACTTTTGATAACTATCTAATGAAAGTGACTATTTATTACCAGCGCATGTTAAACATTTAGGAGAGCCAAACCTTTAAGAGAGCTCCGTATCTAAAATAGAACAGTACCAAGATTTTTCTGCTGAGCCAGTTGCGTAATGTATATGGCCACTGCGGCATCAAAGCTTGCTGCACCAACCGATTTAAATAAGGTCATTCCTTTATCAGACTTCATTGTTTGTTGTTTTAACGCGCCTGTCACCAGCGCTTGTAAATCACCGCTCAGATCATCCCATGTCCATGTACAATCAACAGCTTCATGTGCTTGGATTAGATCCCCTGCTTCATGACGACAACCTACTAAATCATCAACGACGATCATGCTGCTATTCTCAATAACATCATTACTGACTTCTTTCATCGATGGCAGATATGCTCCTACCGCATTGATATGCATATTCGGTTTGATTTGCGCGGCGCTAAACAAACCTGTATCAGAACGAGTCGCAAGATTAATAATATCCGCGTCTTTAATAGCCTCTTCAAGCTGTTCGCAAACCTTTAAATCCACATCCCATTGGTGATAATCACAAGCAAATTGAGCTTTAAAACTCTCTGCCCCTTGCATGCTTCTATTCCAAAGATAAACTGTTCTAATCTCAGGGCGCACAGTAAGCACAGCGTGTAGTTGCTCATAGGCCATGCCCCCACAACCAACCACTGCCACGCTTTGACAGTCATCGGGTGCCATATATTTGGTCGCAATGCCCGATAGTGCTGCCGTACGTACCTGCGTGATATAGATACCATCCATCACCGCTAGAATCTCGCCATTCGCATTATCCGATACCGTAATAATCGCCGTCGTGGTTGGCAGATTACGACTGGGATTGTCAGGGCAAATAGTGACCAATTTCACCGCCGTATATTCTTGCGTGCCATCATAAATAGTTGCAGGCATCGATAAATGCGAGCCTGTGCTATTTTTATCATTATCACTAAAAGTCTCAATAACCAAACGTTCTGGTGCTTTGACCCAATTAGGATGCTCAGCTTGCAAATGTAACAGCTTTTCAATCGTATCAATCGTCGCTTGCATCGTTAAGTGTTTGGTGACGGTTTCTTTATTTAACCATTGCATGATAATGACTCCATTGATTGATTGATTAATTAATTGATTTATTGTTATAAGGTTTACTTGTTGTCTAAACCACCCTACTACATCAGCCCCATTCCGCGTAGTATACCGGCTCCAATTGCCATACCAAACATTCCCACTACGGTAGTGAACCCTAAAATATTGGCCGCTAAAATATCGTTGCCACCCATTGCTTTTGCCATGACATAGCTTGCAGCGGCGGTCGGTGCGGCTGCCATTAAAAACAGTACGCCCATGTGCATACCTGTTAGTCCAAAACTAAGCCCTACCGCGATGGCTATCAGTGGCGCGATGACGATGCGACCTATACTCGCCTGCATCGATATCCCTGAAGGGCTGAGCATAGATTTCAGATCAATGCTCGCACCTGCGCAAATGAGCGCTAAGGGTAAGGCAACTGCCGCGAGCAAATCACCAGTAATATGAAGAACGCCCGTTATTGGCGGTAAGGAAAAAGCTTTATAAGCAAAAGCGGCGATCAGTGCCACCATAAGCGGATTAGTAGCCAATTTTTTGACAATTAAGACAATGCGACTAATCCAAGTATCGTTTGCATTTTTGGACACACGACTAAGGGTAATAACGGCTAAGATATTAAATAATATCGTCACAATGCCCATGTATACCGCGCCGATACTTAGCCCTATTTCCCCATAAGCATTGGCAACGGTTGCAAGACCAATAATGGCCATATTGCTGCGAAATACCCCTTGTACAAAGACGCCTTGATCCGCAGGCGCACTGATAAAGCGACTAGCATATAGCTCAGAGCCAATATATAAAATAAAAGTAACAACAATGCCAGCGGCTATCAATACGACTTGCTTAGCATAATCAACATCACTATCGACCACGCTAAAAAATAATAGACAAGGTAAACAGTAATTAAATACAAAATTTGACGCTTGATTAATAAACGCTTGGCTGGCTTCGCCGCGTCTTTGCATAAAAAAACCCAACCCCATTAAAAAAAGGTTGGGCATAACAATCGTAATCGCGAATAAAATAGCTTCGATCATGAATAGACTCAAGTCAGCAAAATGGCTAAGGCGATATTGCAAGCATCATTCTTAAGAACATGAATGATTATGAAGGCTATAACCATGAATAATATGAGTATAGCGCGTAATTATATAAGCCTTTTATGCTTCTCTATACATAGCGAGCCCTTAGCTGATTGATCTAATCAAAGATGATCAAGGCTCGCTTTTCACTGTACTTATAAGCCTAATGCTACTTGCGCTTTCTTCTGTTTTTTAACCGTCATTGCCAATAGCTGAATGGCAGCAGGCGTCACACCGCTAATACGTCCGGCCTGAGCTAAAGTTGCAGGGCGTACTTGGGTCAGTTTCTGTACAATCTCATTGGATAATCCTGATACCACACTATAATCAAAATCTATCGGTAGCGCCGTATTTTCTAGACGCTTCATCTGATCGATGTCTTCTTGCTGACGGTCAATATAGCCAGCATATTTGACCGATATTTCTATTTGCTCGCCTACTTGCGCGTCAACTTGTGACCCAGTAATAGCAGCAATATCAGTGAAATGTATTTGTGGACGTTTTAGCAAATCATAAGCAGTTGATTCTTTCGAAAGCACCTCACCGGTTTGCGCGGTTAGTTGTGCCCCTAGCGCATTAGCAGGTGTTGCCCACATATCTTTTAAGCGCGACGTTTCTTTACTGATCGCATCCATTTTTTCTTCATAGGCCTGCCAGCGCACATCATCAACCAAACCGAGCTTGCGACCTGTCTCTGTTAAGCGTTGATCAGCATTGTCTTCACGTAGTAGCAAACGGTATTCAGCGCGACTGGTAAACATCCGATAAGGTTCAGTAGTGCCATGAGTAATCAAATCATCGACCAGTACACCAAGATAGGCTTCATCGCGGCGCGGTGTCCAGATATCGAACTCACTATTATTAGTGGTCACTAATGCCGCATTCGTACCTGCTAGCAAACCTTGTACGCCTGCTTCTTCATAACCCGTCGTACCGTTGATTTGACCAGCAAAATACAAGCGGTCAATAGATTTGGTTTCAAGCGTCGGTTTTAGGTTTTGTGGGTCAAAATAATCATATTCAATGGCATAGCCGGGACGAGTAATATGCGCGTTTTCTAGTCCTTTCATACTATGAATAAATTCTAACTGCACATCAAACGGCAAGCTAGTTGAGATGCCATTTGGATATAGCTCATGCGTAGTCAGACCTTCAGGTTCGATAAATATCTGATGACTGTCTTTATCGGCAAAGCGGTGAATCTTATCCTCAATGGAAGGACAATATCGTGGACCAATACCTTCAATTTTTCCCGAGAACATCGGTGAGCGGTCTAAATTTTCACGGATGATATCATGGGTACGTGCATTGGTATGAGTGATATAGCAGTTGACTTGTTCAGGATGCATCGAAACATCACCCATATAACTCATTACTGGCAATGGCGTATCACCCGGCTGTACAGTCATCACACTAAAATCAACACTGCGTGCATCGATACGTGCTGGCGTGCCAGTTTTTAATCTTCCTACTGGAAGCTTGAGCTCACGCAAGCGATCAGCAAGTTTAATAGACGGCGGATCCCCTGCTCGTCCACCTTTTGAGTTTTCAAGACCAATATGAATGACGCCGCCTAGGAAAGTCCCTGAGGTTAAAATAACTGTCTCAGTCTTAAAGACAATGCCGGTAGCCGTCACCACCGCAGTGGCACGACCGTTTTCGACCAAAATATCATCAGCCGCTTGTTGGAATATATCAAGGTTCGGCTGATTTTCTAATGTATGGCGAATGGCCGCTTTATAAAGGATACGATCCGCTTGTGCACGTGTAGCACGAACAGCAGCGCCTTTACGGCTATTTAATACCCGAAACTGAATACCCGATTTATCCGTAGCCAATGCCATTGCACCGCCTAGCGCATCAATCTCACGTACCAGATGCGACTTACCGATACCACCAATCGCTGGATTACAGCTCATCTGTCCCAGTGTCTCGATATTATGGGTCAATAGCAAAGTCTGCGCGCCCATACGTGCAGCAGCTAAAGCTGCTTCTGTACCGGCATGACCACCACCGATGACTACCACGTCGTAATTTTTTGGGTATTGCATGTATGCCTCGCTTGACGGATTGCGACTGTGCCACTACAAGTAATTGATTTATTAGCAATAACTTGTAGCAGGGTAAATCAGCATCGGTCGTGTTTAGAAAATTAATAGCCGGTAATTATAGCAATTTTTGAGCACTTTTTCCCGATGCTTTTAAAATAATTGCATTAGAAGCTTTGCACTAGAACTATTGAAACCTATTTTTAATGATAAGTATTTCATTTGGCTTAACTTAACTGCTTTGATTTAACTGAACTGAGTTAACTAAGAGGAACGATATGATCTGACTGACCACTTGAGAGCATATGGTGGCTGCCATAACCTTCTGGATTAATCTGCAAATACGCATTCATCTGGCCAATGGCATCACCATCATTACTGGCCAAAATCTGCTCTTTAATCAACTCAACCGGTGGCAGTAGCAAGTTTTTTAGCAAGGCTAAACGCTGATCGTTATCGCCTTTATTGACGACCAGCTCGATGAGCTGACGCGCATCAATAGGTAAGTCTGGGGTGTTTTGTGCCAGTAATGCCAAATGATAAGCACCGGCCGCATCTTGATCGGCAACGATGCGCTGCTCAATGGCAATATAAGTCGCTTCAGTTGCACCGCCTGCTACGCTTAATTGATGGATACATTTGAGTGCTGAATGTGGCTCGTTACCTGCAATATCAATTAGACGTATCGATTCATTTTTTAGGTGCTCACGGCGCTTTTCGATAGCCGCTTGCTCGGCAGCTTCTGCTGCATTAACTTGTTGCTCTATTGGTTGATTAGTCATAATAATACTCTCTTATCATTAATATTTTGATCATACTGAATCTTGAGTCATATATGGGGTCAAAACTGACAAAAACAATAAAAGCCCGAGCAACCACTTAAGGACTTGCTCGGGCTTTTAGGGATAATACTCATCAGCTTAATGATAAAAAAGCTTAAGGAGTTGTTTCTATCGATTATGCCGCTGGGCTATTTTCTTCGACCAAAGGCTTTAATTCGCCTGATTGATACATTTGTAAAATAATGTCTGATCCGCCCATCAACTCGCCATCAATCCATAACTGTGGAAAGGTTGGCCAATTGGCAATTTTTGGTAACGTCGCACGGATTTCTGGGTTTTCTAAAATATTTACAAAGGCAAACGGACGACCGATTTGGGTAAGAACCTCTATCGATTTAGCAGAAAAACCACACTGCGGAAACTGCGGTGTGCCTTTCATATAAAGAATCACTTTATTGTCTTTGATTTGATCACGAATCAGCTGTTCAACATCGTTTGCAGCAGTATTGGGGGTTTGCTCAGTCATAAAAGCTCCTATTGATAAAGCAGTGTATTGAAAATAGTTATTTAATTTGCCAAATCATTAACGATAGATCATTAACTTCAGCATGTAAGGTGTTTGGTACATGGGGCGATTATTGCCAAATTACAAGCATGTTTAACATATGGCATTTCTACCAACCATGATTAATCGTTTAACGATTAAAGGTTTAACGATTAAGCATCAAACATTAGGTACCAATAATACCACGGCATTGGCCATAATGCCCTCTTGCCGACCAGTAAAGCCCAGTTTTTCAGTGGTCGTCGCCTTCACGCTAATATTACTCACATCAGTTTGCAAGTCGCTGGCAATATTATCACGCATGGCTTGATTATACGGCGCCAGTTTTGGACGCTCGCACATCACGGTGATATCCGCATTGCCCAAAGTATAACCGGCAGCTAAAACTTTGCCATACACATAACGGAGTAGTACCCGCGAATCAAGCCCTGCATGCGCCATATCGGTATCTGGAAAATGCTGACCGATATCACCAAGCGCCAGCGCACCGAGCAGCGCATCAGCAAGCGCGTGTAATACCACATCGCCATCAGAATGCGCTAGCAAACTATGGGTATGCTCTATCGGTACGCCTGCCAATATCACATATTGCTGCTGTTGACCATTATTATGAAACGCATGGACGTCAATACCTTGACCAATTTTTATCATTATTTTCCCAAATAAGTTAAGGATGATTAGAATAATTTAAAATCATTATCTGAATTTTTAAAGCTATTTTACTAGCAGTAAGATGCCATAGGTCGCCACCAGTTTCAATTAGCTGGTATAATATGACGCTTATTTTATCATAATACCAAATCCAAAAGATAAACCGACACTGTCAACTTGCCAAGCTGACCAATCATAGTCATTGCCGTAGTCTTCAGTGCCATTATAAACTTTGGACAAAGTATAAATAGTTGAGCCGCTCTATGTCAGCCATGCCAAATACCTCAAACATACCAGTTTCCGATTCTTTTAGCGTCCATCGCCCTTTAACGCTTGCCGATATTGACCATCCTAGCACTAAGCATGTGATTGTTGGTATGTCAGGCGGTGTCGATTCTTCTGTGTCTGCTGTCTTACTTCAGCAAGCGGGCTTTAAGGTAGAAGGTCTGTTTATGAAGAACTGGGAAGAAGATGACGGCACTGAATACTGTACGGCGATGGATGATTTGGCGGACGCGCAAGCGGTCTGTGACAAAATCGGCATTAAGCTGCATACGGCTAACTTTGCGATGGAATATTGGGATCGCGTTTTTGAGCATTTTTTAGCCGAATATAAAGCCGGTCGTACGCCCAATCCAGATATTTTATGCAATAAAGAGATCAAGTTCAAAGCATTTTTAGATTATGCCTTGACCCTTGGCGCTGACTATATTGCAACTGGTCATTATACCCGCCGCAGTGTTAATTATACGAATGCTAATGGCGAAACAGTGGCACAGCTCTTACGTGGACTGGATAGTAACAAAGACCAAAGTTACTTCTTGCATGCGGTTGGTGGCGACAAACTTGCTAAAACACTATTTCCTGTGGGCGAGCTTGAAAAACCAGTGGTTCGTCAAATCGCTGAAGAATATGACCTAATTACCGCCAATAAAAAAGACTCCACTGGTATTTGCTTTATTGGTGAGCGCCGCTTTAAAGACTTCTTACAACAGTACTTGCCGGCGCAAAAAGGTGACATTGTCACTGACGATGGCTTCACTATCGGTACTCACGACGGCCTGATGTATTACACCTTAGGTCAGCGCGGCGGTATCGGGATTGGCGGTGTTAAAGACCGTGTTGAGGCGCCGTGGTTTGTCTTGGCAAAAGACTTAGATAAAAACCGTCTAATCGTCGGCCAAGGTCACGAGCATCCGATGATGCTGAGCAATGAGCTGCAAGCTTACAAGCTTGACTGGGTCGATGGTTTGCCGCCTGCGGATATTTTTAGCTCAGATGGCTTACGCTGTATGGCAAAATCTCGCTATCGTCAACCAGACCAAGCCTGTCGAGTGTTTGCGATAAATGCTGATGGTAGTGAGCTGCGTGTGGTGTTTGATGAACCACAGCGTGCGGTCACTCCCGGTCAATCAGCGGTATTTTATATTGACGAGGTTTGTTTAGGCGGCGGCGTGATTGCTTCTATTGATGCGCCTTGTGGGTTTTAGTACTATTGCTTATTTTTAAAAATTGTTCTATTTCTTATTTTTTTCACTTCTGAATGTCTTTTCGTTCTTATTATTATTTAAGGTATTACTATGAATCTACTTACCGCGCTCTCCCCGATTGACGGCCGCTACGCATCTAAAGCCGATAGCTTACGCCCTTATTTATCTGAATTTGGTCTAATTAAAGCCCGTGTCACCGTTGAAATTCGCTGGTTACAATCATTGGCTGATAACAATGCGATTGGTGAGTTAGCAGCATTTGATACGGATACCAATGCTTTTTTAAATGCGATCGTTGATAATTTTAGCGAAGCCGATGCGCAAGCGATTAAAGATATCGAAGCGACCACTAACCACGATGTCAAAGCGGTTGAATACTTTATCAAAGACAAATTCCGTGGTCAGGCAGCACTTGAAGATTCGTTAGAATTCATTCATTTTGCGTGTACCAGTGAAGATATTAATAACTTATCTTATGCCTTAATGCTCAAAGACAGCCGCGAAATCGTCGTTGCTAAAATGCAGCAAGTGACCGATAGCATCGTTGATTTGGCGATTACTCATGCTGACCAGCCAATGCTGTCACGCACGCACGGTCAGACAGCAAGCCCAACGACCCTTGGTAAAGAGATGGCAAACGTCGCTTATCGCCTAGCTCGCCAAATTAAGCAAATCGGTCAAGTAGAGCTATTGGGTAAAATCAATGGCGCGGTCGGTAACTATAACGCTCACTATGCCTCGTATCCTGACGTTGATTGGCAAACCCATGCTGAGAAATTTATCGATGAAAGCCTTGAGCTAACTTTCAACCCTTATACCACGCAGATTGAGCCGCATGATTATATTGCTGAGCTGTTTGATGTGGTTAAACGTTTCAATACTATCTTAATCGATTTTAACCGTGATATTTGGCAATATATTAGCTTAGGCTATTTTAAACAACGCCTAAAAGATGGCGAAGTGGGTTCTTCTACCATGCCGCATAAAGTCAACCCGATTGATTTTGAAAACTCTGAAGGTAACTTAGGCGTTGCTAATGCCATGCTTGCTCATTTGGGTGAAAAGCTACCTATTTCACGTATGCAGCGCGATTTGTCGGACTCTACTGTTTTGCGTAATATCGGTGTTGGTCTGGCACAAAGTATGATTGCTTATGATGCTTGCTTAAAAGGTGTCGGTAAGCTTGAATTAAATGCTAAGCGTTTAAATGATGACTTAGATAATGCCCAAGAAGTATTAGCTGAGCCGATTCAAACCGTCATGCGCCGCTACCGTGTTGAAAACCCTTATGAGAAACTTAAAGCCTTGACCCGTGGAAACGCCATGACTCGTGAAGCGATGCTGACATTCGTCGAAAGTGATGAATTATCTGCCGTTAGCGATGCTGATAAAGCGCGTCTGCGTGAGATGACACCTGCAACTTATGTGGGTAATGCAGCTGAGCAAGCACGCACTATTAAAGAGTGGATTGCTAAGATTTAATCATTAGCTATTAATAACAGCTAACAAAAAAGACAAGCGCGCAACATGCTGCGAAACTTTAAATCGGTAGTTGTCAGTACTATGGCGGTGTTAATCGTTATGGTGCTGGCAAGTATTGAGCCGCTAGAATGGTCAAGCTACCTGCTACATCAATTTGGTACACTGCTTTTTCTAGCATTAATGCTGGGCGCTTATCGTTACGGGTATATTAGCTCGCGCTCCTACGCACTGGCTTCAATCTTTCTCTTTATTCACATTATAGGGGCACGTTATTTATACTCGTATGTACCTTATGATGCTTGGACGCAACAGCTATTTGGTATAAGCCTAAACGAGTTATTTGGTTGGCAGCGGAATATGTATGACAGGCTCGTTCATTTTAGCTACGGGCTTTTGCTGTTTTTTGCGATGGTTGAGAGTTCAAAATCTATATTTAACGTTCAATCAACGAAGCTATTAATAGCGATTGCACTTATGGTTAATATGTCGTCAAGCCTACTTTATGAGCTACTAGAATGGGGTATTGCGACAACTTTATCACCAGAAGCCGCGGAAGCTTATAACGGTCAACAAGGGGATGTTTGGGATGCCCACAAAGATATGGCTTTAGCACTACTCGGTGGGCTGATTGCAGCAGCTATTACTCTATTTCAAACTCGTAAACGACCTATAATCAAGTTATAAATTAATCATCTTTTTTATCACCATCACTGTCGCCCGGTATGATGGCTTTGGTAACAGCGACAGTGCCTTTGACCACGCCTTTGGTGGTTTTATAGGCAACTTTTACAGGTACGGTAACAATTTTATGTACGCAAGCTTGTAGCAAAAACACGCTGGCGATAATGACGATAAAATGCAGTTTTTTCATAAGTTTCCTAGGATTAACGAGATATTCTGACGATAAGCATCAGTTAAGCGATGGTCATCAGTTAGGTGATAATCATAAACCAATAAACTCTGCCTATAAAGCAATCCTTATTATTAATCACCTGCCCCTTTCAAAATACGGAACTATCAATGACCTCTATACCTCTTTGTTTACCCGATTCTATTACTCCAGAGCAATTTTTAGCAGAATATTGGCAAAAAAAACCACTTTTAATTAAGCAAGGTTTACCACAATTAATTGGTATGTTTGAGCCGGATGATATGCTTGGTTTGGCGTTAGAAGAAGATGCCACAGCGCGTCTGCTTACTCAAGCCACTGTTAAGCAAACAAATCAGCCGCAATGGCAACTTAAAAAAAGTCCATTGACGGAAGCAGATTTTGATAATCTGCCAGAACAATGGACAGTATTGGTACAAAATCTTGAGCAATGGTCACCTGAGCTTGGCCAATTGTGGCAAGCATTTGACTTTATACCACAATGGCAGCGCGATGATATTATGGTTTCCTATGCGCCAAAAGGCGGCTCAGTTGGCAAACACTATGATGATTACGATGTTTTTTTAGCGCAAGGTTATGGTCAGCGCCGTTGGCAACTGGGCAAGTTTTGCGATAAAGATACTGAGTTTGTCGCTGATGAGCCCATTCGATTGTTTGATGATATGGGCGAGATTATTTTTGATGAGATATTGGAGGCCGGTGATGTACTTTATGTGCCACCAAAGCTGTCACATTTTGGTGTTGCCCAAGAGGATTGTCTAACCTTCTCATTTGGCTGTCGCCGTCCGAATTTAATGCAAATTATCGATAGCTTAGCCGATATCGCCACCAACGACAGCGCTTTATTTATACCGATGTTATTGCCACAAGCTGTGCAAGCGTCAGGTGAATTAAAGACTGATAGTATTGATGCTATCAAAGCTCAGTTATTGCAAATGCTACAATCTGAGCGCGGTGATCATATTATTCGCCAAGCAGTATCTGAAGTGGTCAGTAAACGTCAATATGATGCGCTAGTACCTGAAGAAACCATGAATACTGACGAGATGATAGCTGCATTGGCAACCGGTGCTACATTACAAGCCGATTATAGCAATCGCTTGTTATATACCCAAGTGCATAATGACATCGTTTTATATGCCAATGGGCAGCGCCTAGATGATTTGCATGTAAACTCAATAGCACTACTCGTACGCTTATCTAATGGCGAGTATTTAACGCTTGATGATATGGAAGGGATTGACCCTGATGAAGTGATGGAGTGGTTAGAAAACGGTTGGGTGTGGCTGAATTACCCAGAATAATACGATAGCTATAATTACTAACTCATTCTTAATGAGTTTTATAATAGAAAAGACGATCAGCATTTATATCATTAAGACTTAAAAATCTTAGTAAATAAATGCTGATCGCTATCTGATGCTTTCTGTTCGTTGATAAAAAATCAAACTATCGCTCAAAATCTCTTATACAGTAGCCGTTTTTTTATAACGACTCACGCCAGCGATAATCGTTTCTTCAATCACCCTATCATCACCCAACATCATCAGCACAAATAACTGCTCATCAAGCGACTTAGTTTGTGTCATACGGCGCTCCATTAAATCAGTGCCACTCATATCTATCACCACAAAATCTGCTTCTTTATTAGGCATAAAGTTACCGATTTTATTGTCTAATAATAGCGACTGGGCGTTGCCTAAGGTAATCTGATACAACCCTTGATGCGCTGATAACGGATTTTTTTGTAATTGCTGCACTTTATAAGCTTCTGATAACGTGGTCAGCATCGATAGACTGGTTCCTGCGCCTACATCGGTGGCAATACTCACACCGGTATAACTCAAAGTTTTTGACAAATCAAACAAGCCACTACCTAAAAATAAATTGGACGTTGGGCAATGGGCGATTTGGGTACCAGTATCACGCAGCACTTCATACTCTGGCGTTTCAAGGTAGATACCATGCGCCAAGGTGGTACGCCGACCCAATAATCCCAAATCGTGATAAACGTCCAAATAGCCTTTATGATTGGGATAAAGCTCACGTACAAAGGCAATCTCATCGAGGTTTTCGGCCAGATGCGTTTGTAAATAAACACTGTCATAACTGCGATAGAGCTCGCCTGTCATTTGTAATTGCTTAGGGGTTGAAGTAATGGCAAATCTTGGCGTAATCGCCACATGTTGACGTCCGCGCTCATGCCATTTATCGATAATATTTTGCGTATCGCGGATACCTTGTTCGGTCGGCACACACAAATGCTCTGGCGCATTTTGGTCCATCAATACATTACCGGTAATCATACGCGTATTCAGGCGAGTGCTTTCGTTAAAGAAAGATTCTACTGACTGCGGATGACTGGTTGAGAATACCAAGGCACTGGTTGTACCGTTGGCGAGTAGCTGGTTTAAAAAGAATTTTGCCGTGTCATCAGCAATCTTTGCATCGCCAAAATTGGCTTCAGTCACAAAAGTATAGTTATTGAGCCAATCAAGTAGTTGCTCGCCAAAGGCAGCAATCATATCTATCTGCGGATAGTGTACATGGGTATCAATAAAGCCTGGCATGATGAGCTTATCTTGGTAATCATGAATTTGTACTGGCGCTTTGTTTTCTTGTCTACTGGCTTTGCCGTACTGCGACATAATTGATGTACAGTTGCCATAATCTACTACGCGACCAGTCACATCATCGACCACAAGCGCACCATTAGCAATATATTCAGGATAAACTTTCACGCCTGCAATAACAGGTAACAAGGTGATATTTTTATTAACCACTGTAAGGTCTCGGCGCTCAGCATTTGTTAAATCAGTCGTGTCCGAATTAGTGCACTGCATTCTTTCAGCCAAATTCTCTTCAGTCAGATAATGCAGCAACTGCGCTTGATAAATATGTATGGTCATAAA
Source organism: Psychrobacter sp. DAB_AL62B (assembly GCF_028895345.1). Taxonomy (NCBI): domain Bacteria; kingdom Pseudomonadati; phylum Pseudomonadota; class Gammaproteobacteria; order Moraxellales; family Moraxellaceae; genus Psychrobacter; species Psychrobacter sp. DAB_AL62B. Next base: position 184,383 of record NZ_SAXC01000001.1, on the reverse strand, counting down.
AAATCTCACAATAATGGATAAGTATTTCGGTTAAAAATTAATCCCTATTATCTATTCACCCTAATACGAGCACAAAGTTACTGAACGCAGCCCATAGAATATTATGGCTGACGAATCTGATAACAATGTTATAAAGGTAGGTAGACAGATAAATAGATAATTAAAAAATCTGTCGATTAGGTTTAATATTCGTTATAAATCATTATAAAGCTGCAAAACTTGCGCAGCGATAGAGACAGCGACTGCCATTGGCTCTTTGCCGCCCGTATTAAGTCCGATTGGCATGGTCAATTTATCAACTATTTGCCCATTATAATCACGCTGTAGTAGACGATCTCTAAAACGCTTGGCTTTGGTCGCTGAGCTGATACAACCAAGATAAGGTAATGAATCTAGCTTGCTGTCATCGATGCTGAGGTCATTATCAGTATCGCTATCTATGCCGATTTTTACATAGGCATCAAGCGTCGCACGCACCAAATCAAAATCAAGGCTGTGATCATGAGTCATCACTAGAATAAAATACTGGGTGTCTTTTTTCGCTGAATCACCTCTCATACTATTAGCGACAAACGGTTGGATAAAATCAACCGGATCTTCATTAATATGCGGGCGAATATGGGTAGGCAATTGATAAGTCACTTGTCCATCTGCCGTGCCAGCATCAGCGTTCAAATAACTCTTGAACATCTCAGCACGGCTATCAACCCAATCTACCTGACAAGGCAATTCAGCAAGGATAGTCATTAATGCGGCTGCTACGTGTCCCGCGCCAAAAACCAGCAATGACATAGGCGGTATCACGTTAAAACATTCAAACATAACGGTGACACTGCCGCCGCAGCATTGGGCTAATTTAGCGCCCAATGGATAGTGTTTGGTGTAGACTGCTTCACGACGTACTGCTTGTGCCTTTTCAGACTTACCTTCTTTTAATGGTTTAAAGCCTCTCGATTCGTTTGGTTCAAGCTCACCATTGAGCAGTTGCCGCGCTGTTATCGTCACATCATGCTCAAGACTACCGCCGCCCAAGGTGTCACAGCACGCATCAAGCGTGACAATCATTTTAGATTGTAGCTCTCGAGGTGCTGAGCCATTGACAGCAACGACAGTAGCCAAAACGTGCGCCATACCTTGCTGCTGATATCGCGCAAGTCCGTCATACCATTTTGTTGGTGCCATCGGCATCGGTGCGATAAGTGACTTATTCACTATGTGCCGGTCCACGAGCCGTTGAAACATTAGGATTTTCTATGGCTTCAGGTTGCTCGTCAAACAACTGACCTTCAGACTCTGGCGGATTTACATCTTTACCATGAGGCACTTGCTGCGGCTTGACTCGATCATCATCGATACCACAATCGTCATCAGTCGGCGTTAAACTTTCAACAGTTTCTGCCTCTGCTTTAGAAGCGATTTCCCATTCTTGACCTTGCAGACGCATCACTGCTTTGAGTACTGCTTCTGGCGTAGCAGGCATGGTCAAATCTGGATTTTTCTTATAATCACCCAAGCTCGCTACTGCATTATTAATCGCGCACCAAACGCTGGCTGCTAGCATAAATGGCGGCTCACCAACGGCTTTAGAGTTATAAATGGTCTGCTCTTCATTTTTACGATCGAACAGTTTGACGCTCCACTGCTTAGGCAAATCATGAGCTGTCGGAATCTTATAATTAGCCGCGCTGTTAGAAGCTAAGTTACCCTTCTTATCCCAAATCAGCTCTTCAGCGGTCAGCCAGCCCATGCCTTGTACAAAAGCACCTTCAATCTGACCAATATCCACAGCAGGGTTAATCGATTGCCCGACATCATGCAAGATATCGCAGCGCAATACCTTATATTCACCCGTTAAAGTATCAATCTCAACCTCAGAACAGGCGGCACCCAAGGCAAAATAAAAGAAAGGTCGACCCCACGCTTTTGAGCGGTCATAAAATATCTTTGGTGTTTTATAATAACCAGTCGAAGACAAACTAATACGGTGCTGATAAGCCAATAAAACAAAATCGGCAAAGGTGAGCACTTCTTTGTCGCCTATATGCACGTGATTACACTCAAACCGGATATCTTCTGCGGCTACTGTGAAATGCTCAGCAGCAAACTCAACCATACGGTCTCTGATAGTGATACAAGCATTTTGCGCCGCTTTACCGTTCATATCAGTACCCGACGAGGCAGCAGTCGGTGACGTGTTCGGTACTTTGTCCGTGCGGGTCGCTGTTGCTTTTACGGTATCTAAATCGACATCAAATTCATTGGCGACGATTTGGGCAATTTTAATATACAGCCCTTGCCCCATCTCAGTACCGCCGTGATTGACTTGAATGGTACCATCGGTATAGATAAGTACTAAAGCTCCAGCTTGATTCAACGTCTGTACGGTAAATGAAATACCGAATTTCACAGGTGTTAAGGCAAGACCCAAACGTTTATCACTACCTTCGGCTTCGGCTTTTTGATTGGCCGCTGTAATTTGCTGACGACGCTTATCGTAATCATTGTCATCTGCTAGCGTCTGCATAATAGTAGCCAAATCAAAATGCTCAATCGGTTGACCATAATGGGTGCTTTGACCGTTTTGATATAAATTTGCCAGACGCACTTGCAAAGGATCTTTTCCTAAAGTATAGGCGATATGATCCATCATATACTCAGCCGTCAGCAGACCTTGTGGACCACCAAAACCTCGATAAGCAGTATTAGATACGGTATGAGTCTTGCAGCGGTGACCGGCTATCTGCGCGGCTGGATAATAATAGGCATTATCGCAGTGGAACATCGCGCGATCGACGATAGCATCAGACAAATCGGGCGAATAACCACACAATCCTGACAGCTGCATATCGACGCCAAGCACTTGACCGGCATCATTGACACCGACATCATATCGATTAGAGAACTCATGACGCTTACCAGTCACGACCATATCATCCTGACGATCTAAGCGCATACTTACTGGCACATTTTGGCGCTTGGCAACAATACCGCACAAGCACGCCCATGCGGCTGCTTGCGTTTCTTTACCGCCAAAACCGCCACCCATTCGGCGCACAATCGTCGTAACGGCATGAAAAGGTAAATCAACCACTTCGGCGACCAGCTGCTGCACTTCACTTGGATGCTGGGATGAGGTATAAACTTCAAGACCACCATCATCACAAGGCACGACATAAGATACCTGCCCTTCAAGATAAAAATGCTCTTGCCCAAGCATATGAATATGTCCTGCAATGCGCGTCGGTGCTGCCTTCAACTCAGCTTGCGCATCTCCGCGCTCCATAAAATGACTGGGACGCACAAACTGCTCTTGCTTTAGCGCCTCATCAATCGTGAGAATCGCCGGTAATAGCTCATACTCTACAATAGCGTGAAGGGTGGCTTTCTTAGCTGCACGATGGCTAGTTGCTACAACAGCAAATAAGGTTTGACCGACATATTCTGTGATCTCATCTACCATCAATGGATCACCATCAAAAACCGGTCCGATATCAGTCTTGGCTGGCAAATCGTTAAAAGTAATGACATCAACTACCCCAGCGGCTGCCCTTACTGCACTCAAATCCATACTCAATACGCGTGCATGAGCATGAGCGCTCTTACCAATTGCTAAATGCAGGGTGCTTTCTGGCTTTAGCATGTCATCCACATAGGTGGCTGTGCCCATTACATGACTAATAGCACTGTCATGCTTGGCTCCGGTACCGATTTTATTTTTGGGTGGACGTACTCGGCGAATACTATAGCTGTCAAATAATGAAGAATGATGACTCATGGTGGCTCTCTCTTATATTTTTAGCAAAACCCATAATGTCTGCTTATAGCGTTTTGACTGTATTGTGAAAGCTATGTTGCAACTGCTTTTTAGTAAAATATTTAAAAAGCTGCGTCGCAAAATCATAACTACCATCAATAATGTTTTATGATAAATAGCAGTATTTATAGCAAATATCGGTTTTTGACTTGCCTGTACATGAAAGCGGACTTAGATGTTAAAAAACTCTATATAACGTTCATAAACGTTAAACGCTTTCAGCTTTTATATCTGCTACCAATTGCTTACCGCATTTAATAATTAGCCGCTGCACCACATGCATACGATATTCACGACTGGCTCTAACGTCAGTCATTGGCGACACATCCATCGCTAACATTTTTGATGCCGTCTCAAAACTGGCAACGTCAACAGCTTGCCCGATCAGTGCTTGCTGACATTTTGCAGCCAATAAAGGAATCGCTGCCATACCGCCAAGACCAAGTCTTACATTTTCAATCGTCAAGCCATCTGCTGACAGATCAATTCTCGCTGCCAATAAGCAGGCCGAAATATCATCTTCGTAACGCTTACTAATCTTATGAATATAGAGATGCTGATTGTCTTGCATCAGCGGAATATGCAGGGCAACCACATAACTACCAGCGCGCAGTTTGGTCTTTTTATAATCTAAGAAAAATTCTTGTAAAGGTATGATCTCGTCATTACAAGGCATTTGATTTGAAAGGGAATTATTGTCATTGGTATTGTCAGCAGCACAATCAATATCTGAACTATCAACAGCAGCGCAATGACGTATATGAATATGAGCATCTAATGCCAATAGAATGGGAGGTAAGTCACCAATTGGTGAAGCGTTAGCGACGTTACCACCAATAGTGCCCATATTACGAATTTGCGGCGAGGCGATTCGTTCAAATAAATTGGCAAAGTTGGGAAAGTATTGCTCAAGGACAGGCAGCATTTGCTTATAGCTCATGCCAGCACCCAATACTAAAGATTGTATTTCTATTTGCTCTGAAGCTTGCTTGCCTTTTAATTCTGTATCTTTTGATTGTTTGCCATTGAGAGATTTAGAATCCGTAAGCGACCAAGATTTTAGCTCATCAATCGCTGACAGTTGTACGATAACATCGTGATCAACCAAGTGTTGCGTCACACTCAAACCTAAGTCGGTCCCACCCGCCCAAATAGTCGCCTTTGGATGTGCGGCTAACACTTGATTGAGCTCATCAATGGACTGCGGAATGAACAGCTTACGCGACTCTTGAATAAGAGCAGGCGCGATAGTGTTGGTGGTATTTGAAGCGGCTGGTTTGCTACTTGCCATCGCATCTGTCGCTAGACTGATGGTTAAGTCTTTAGCTATTATCTGATCAGCATCACGTTGTCTGCCAATCTCACTCATAGCTAAGCCAGCATCAATAATAGGACGATAACCTGTACAGCGGCATAGATTTCCCGATATTGAAGCGACAATGTCATCATAACTAAGATCGTCAGTCGTCGTCCCTTCTGCTACTTGCAGACGATGATTTTCATAGGTACTTGCCAGCGTCATGACAAATCCAGGCGTACAAAAGCCGCACTGCGAGCCATGACAATCTACCATGGCTTGCTGCGCTGGATGCAATAAAGCACGATCTGGATGATTGGCAGGATTGTCCGCGATAAAAGCGGCCGTCATCAGATGATGACCATCCATCAAGGACAGTAACGTGATACAAGAGTTGAGGGTATAAAAAGGGGCATGATTAGAGTGGTCTGCATCCTGAGTAGGTAGCTTTTGTCCCATAATGGTACAAGCGCCGCAGTCACCACTACCGCAGCCTTCTTTGGTATCAGTTTGCTTTTCGTGCAAGCGCAGATACTCAAGTACCGTGGTATTCGGATTGAGGTCAGTTAACTGCTTATATTTACCGTTCAAATAAAAATGAATCATAGCAATGCTCAGCTGTCAGAATAAAAGGAAGATAAAATAATACTTTTATCTCTAATCGAATAATAAAATTTTAACAATCAGTATCTTAAAGGATAGTCGCGCACAAACGCTCTGTCCTTAAGTTAGTACTTAATTACCATGTTAATAAAATTTATACGATGACGATCATCATACCTACATCAATACTGAAAGTTATACGGGTATTGAATAAGCTGACTGCCTATCTGACTACTGACTTGCTCAGGCTTAATCTGTTTGCGGTTTGAAATTTTCAATTTACCAATCATGTATGAGCATTATTAGTAAATCTGAAAGCGGTAATAAGGGTTCGGGTATAGGCTTAACTACCCTATCGGAAAATCGGAGAATATAAGCATAAACAAATCCTTTTTCTATGGCTTAAGGTACATCAACATTCCGTGTTGAAGGCGTTCAGCAGCCATTTAGCGAATAATTGCTGACTAAACGGTTAATTTATATTATCACTATCTTTATTTAACTTACAACTTAAAAAAACATGTCATTTCGTTTAAAAACCAAAAAAACTCATAAAATAGTCGTTATCGGTTAAAAACCTTAACTATCCTTAGTCAAAAGCCACACCTTAGTCAAAAGCCATAAAATTAAATTGAGATATAAAAAAACGGTCAGCAATCATTCACCAAATCTTTAGGAATAATTACTAACCGTCATTCTTGTGATTCTATCTTTTTTTATAGCAGTTACTCTGTGCCAAGCTCCAATAAGCTAGCATTACCACCGATTGCTGTGGTATTGATCGTTCTTACGCGCTCAGTGACAAAGCGATAGAGATAATCAGGCGTCAGCATCTCTGACAAGCCTTCCATGTCAGTGACCGCAATTACTTGCGTTAAAATACCATCGGTATTGGCAAGCTCTTGGCTGATTACTTGCACTTCGCTCTGATTACCAGCGACAGCCACTTGCGCTAGACGGTCTATATACAATAGCGTAATCGTTTGCGAATCATTAGCAACGCTCAGCACATCATCACTGATACCAGACTCATAGAGGATTTTTTCTGCTTCATTACACATCTCATCTTGGCTTGGGCAATGCAATATTACTTCGTTACCGGTTAATAGCGCTGCTACCAATTGCCCAAGCACTGCCATTGCGCGGGCAGACTCGCCACCGATGACCATTGTCTTACCACGGGCGGTCACATACAAATCATTTGTTTCACCAGTAGCCCCAGTCATACGATGTACTTCATCCAGCATAGGCGCAGCACTCAATAAATGAGCAAACAAACGCTTTGCTTTATTGGCATCACCGGTAAGCAATGCCAATTTTGGAATGGCCGCTTGTATATAAATGGCACGATCTAATGCGCTAAGTAATCGCCAAGCTTCACAAACCTGGGCATGATTTTTTTTGAATTCAGTCGCCATGTTGCTACTCCTTATGCAAGTTCTGTTTGAGTGATTGATTCGGTCGTATTGTTTTTAATACCTACTTGTTCGACAGCTGCTTGCTCTGTACTTAATTGCATAAGACGGGCGACATAATGTGGACCACCCGCTTTAGGACCAGTACCGGACAGACCACAGCCACCAAATGGTTGGACGTTTACGACCGCACCGATTTGGTTGCGATTGATGTAGGTATTGCCCACAAAAGCACGGCGTTCAATATGTTCAACATTGTTTTCAATACGGCTATGAATACCCAAGGTTAAACCAAAACCTGTGCCATTGATTGCGTCAATCAACTTATTCAAGTCAGGGGCTTTATAGCGCAGCACATGCAGGATAGGGCCAAAGTGCTCACCACCAATCACATCAATGCTTTTTACTTCAATCGCAGTTGGCAATACAAAGGTCGATTGCTTTTGACTGACGACCACACTGTCGCTCATCGGTGTCTGCGCCAAAATAGTGGCGGTTGGCTCAGCGCGCATGCGCTCAATATGTGCTTCAAGTCCTCGCTTGGCATCGTTATCGATCACTGGGCCCACATCTGTGGTCGCATATAAAGGATTGCCTACGACCAATTCAGCCATATTTCCTTGGAGCAGCTCAATCAAATCATCAGCCATCTCTTCTTGCACGCACAATATACGGCAAGCAGAACAACGCTGACCTGCTGAGCCAAAAGCAGATAACACCGCATCTCTAACCACTTGTTCTGGCAGTGCTGTCGAATCAACAATCATGGCGTTCTGTCCGCCAGTCTCTGCGATAAATACGGGCAACTCGCCACTAGCTTGAGCATGACTGTTCAGGCTTTGGTTAATCCGCTGAGCCGTTTGGGTCGAGCCAGTAAATATAACACCTGCTATATTATCAGCTGCGGTCAATGCAGCACCAACGTCGCCAGCACCAATCACTAATTGCAACGCTTCTGCTGGTACGCCCGCTTGATACATCAGTTGTGCACCAAAATGAGCAATCAAGCTGGTTTGCTCAGCAGGTTTCGCGACAACCGTATTACCTGCTGCTAATGCCGCTACAATTTGACCGGTATAAATCGCCAATGGAAAGTTCCAAGGGCTAATACAAACAAAGGTGCCACGTGCTTTATAAACTTGACGAGATAGCTTGCCTGCCAAATCAGTAAACTCGTGTACTTTTGCGTCTAAACGCTCTGCTTCATCGGCATAAAAACGGCAAAAATCAACGGCTTCTTTGATTTCATCGATGCCGTCTTGCATCGTTTTACCCGCTTCAATTTGGCATAATGCCATCAATTCAGCATAGTTTTCTTCATATAAATCAGCCACTTTACGTAATATCATAGCGCGCTTAGCAGCGGGGACTTTCTGCCATGCGCATTGCCCTGCTACTGCCGCATCGATCGCTTGGCGCGCCACCTCTGCATTAGCATAGGCTACGTTACCTGCGATGACCTCATGATTCCAAGGAGCGCGTACTGTTTGAGTATTGAGCTGATGGGTTTCGCCATCCGCTTCATAGTCATTAACTGCCTTGCCATTGACAATAGAAGTCGCTGACCAAGTTTTATGCAGATGACTATCAATAGCCGCTTTGAACGGTAGCCATTGTGACTCTACAAATATATTTGGACCAAAGCTGGCACGGCGCGCCCCATAGATATCTAGTGGTAATGGAATATCTGGATTGTGCAAAGTAGCATTGGTCAGTAGCTTGTCATACGGATGCACTATCAGCTTCTCAATCGGATAAGATTTGTCTAATAGCTGATGGACAAACGAGCTGTTGGCACCGTTTTCAAGCAAGCGGCGTACCAAATACGGCAGTAAGTCTTTATGTGCGCCAACGGGAGCATAGATACGTACTGGGATTTGATAAGCTTGTAAAATGTGATCATAAAGCGCGTCGCCCATACCATGTAGACGCTGGAATTCAAAGTCTCTATGCGCACTCATGGTCATAATCGAGGCAAGCGTATGGGCATTGTGAGTAGCAAACTGTGGCCAGATGAGTCCGCGTAAATGCTCTGATAGCAAGAAGCGCGCACACGCAAGATAGGCGGTATCCGTACCTTCTTTACGCGTCCAGACAGGATAGCCTGACAAACCTTTTTGCTGCGCCAATTTAATTTCTGTATCCCAATATGCGCCTTTTACCAGACGTACTGGAATACGGTCACCTACTTCAGTTGCCAAGCGCGCTAGCCATACTAAAATAGCAATAGCACGTTTAGAGTAACCCTGTACCACGATACCTAAACCATCCCAGTCAGCCGTCAAGTTGTCCCGGTATAGAGATTCAAATAACTTTAAAGAAATCTCAAGTCGATCGGCTTCTTCCGCATCGATACTAAGATCAACGTTGACCTCACGTGCCGCTTCAATCAGTAACAAGCAGCGTTGACGTAATAACCCCATCACTTGTGCTTCTTGGGTGGCTTCATAGCGAGGATGCAATGCAGATAGCTTGATAGATACCGACGGCTTTGGCATGCCCTCTTTGACTTTAATACTGGCAGTGGCTTTAATGGCATGCAGATAATCGTTGAAGTATTTTTCGGCATCTTTATGCGTAATCGCTGCTTCGCCTAGCATATCAAATGAATAGGTATAGCCTTTATTGCGATAAGGTTGGCTGTTTTTATTAGCGCCTTCAATGGTTTCACCCAATACAAATTGATGCCCCATGATACGCATGGCTTTTTGCATCGCACTGCGAATGACCGGCTCACCCATCTTTTTGGTCATACGATCCAAAAACCCTGATGCAGTCGTATTACTATCGATACTCACGACACGGCCAGTCATCATCATGCCCCACGTCGAGGCATTGACCATAAAACCATTGTCATTTTTTATGTGCTTTTTCCAGTCAGCCACACTCATTTTGTCATGAATCAACGCATCAGCAGTGTAATTATCTGGTACTCGAATCAAAGCCTCTGCCAAGCTCATCAGCAGAATACCTTCTTGAGTATCCAAACTGTACTCAAGCAATAGTGAGTCGACCATTTTTACGGCTTTGCCATCATTGCGCACGTGCTCGACCAACTGACGAGTCTGCGTGGCAGCAGCTTCACGTTCTGCGTCACTGGGTTTGGCTAATGGCAATAAGTCCGTTAACCAGCGCTCTTCATCGACGCTATATAACGGTGAGATACGTGCATGTAGCTCCTCTGACGACTGGGTAATATATTCTGGTGATAGCAAATCGATAGGATTAAATAAAATCGGCTCTTGCGGGGTAAACTGCTCTACTGGGTTCATAACAACTCCATAACTATCGTTTAAAAACCATCATAAATGGTGCTTTCGGAAATTTGATTATCTATAACCATTATTATCTTTTAACCACTACGACTTTTAATAGCAGGTCATCAATAGTAGATAATGAATAATATTCACAGCAATAATCAAAAGACCAAACGGCGCCATTACAAAACGAGAAAATCCAGCATAGGCTGGAAGGGGTCAAGTAGGTCGTTCTAATGTTAAACGGACTACGTTAACAATATAAAGGCAACAACGTACAGTTAAGCGGCATTAGTGCCTTCTTCTTGTTAGTAGTGAAAGGAGTGCGATTGCAATATTAGCCATCAAACTTAAACGCTACTGGCTCAAATTGCAGTCTTATATGATACTAATTCACTGGTAAGAAAAACCTCTACGGCGTTGATTGAGGTGATGCGCTTAACGTTGTCATATTAACATGAAAAAAAACTTCCAACTAACGATATTACTTAATTCCAACCAATCAAAATATTGTTTAAAAACAAATATTTATTAACACCTCCATAAAAGTGACGCTTTGGTTATAAATTATTGTTTACTAAAAATATTTAATTGGTTTACGAATCAAATACTTGTATACATTTTTGATAAAATAACTTATTTTTAAGCATAAAAAACCCTTGTTATCATTCAATGATAACAAGGGTTCAGAGAATAAAACGGTCGCTTATTTAAGTTTAAGTTTAAGTTTAAGTTTAAGTTTCAGCTAAACTTAAACCTATCTTAAAATGCTATATAAATACAATTTTGGCAAGTAATACGGCGGTTAATATCCAAACTGGGATACTAATATCAGAGAACTTACCTGCTACGACTTTGATGGCAGTAAAGGTAATAAATCCAAGCGCAATACCGTCAGCGACAGAATAGCTCAAAGGTGTAAATAACAGTACTACTACCACTGGCGCTGCTTCTGTTAAATCATTCCATTTAACATCTTTTAAGGTTTCCATCATGAGTACAGCGACATAAAAGATAGCGCCAGCTGTCGCATATCCTGGAATCATACCAGCGAGCGGTGAAAAGAATATACTGAGTAAAAACAAGACCCCCACCGTCACTGCCATAAGCCCAGTACGACCACCTGCAGCAATACCAGAAACACTTTCAATATAACTGGTTGTTGATGATGTTCCCAGTAATGTACCTGCCACAGTCGCGGTTGAATCTGCTAATAGCGCTTTGCCCATATTAGGAATTTTACCGTCTTTACCAATTAAGCCTGCTTGACTGGTGGTCGCAATCAAGGTGCCTGCGGTATCGAATAAATCGACGAATAAGAAGGCAAAGATAACACTGATCATCGCCACATCGAATGCACCAGCAATATCAAGCTGCATAAGCGTTGGGGCAATAGATGGCGGCGCAGATATAATACCAGTGAACTGCGTATTACCCGTAATCAGACTGATAAGCGCCACCAGTAAAATACCAATGGTGACCGCGCCTGGTATTTTTTTATGGGACAGACCAACGATGACAATAAAACCTAATGCCGCCATCGCAGGTGCAAACGTGGTCATATCGCCAAGTCCCACCAGCGTCGCGTCATTATTGACGATAACGCCTGCGGTTTGTAGCGAGATAAAGGCCAAAAACGCACCGATACCAGCGACGACACCTTGTTTAATACTATCCGGAATAGAATTAATAATGATTTCACGGATTTTGAACAAACTTAACAGGACAAAAATACAACCGGACAAAAATACTGCGCCCAGTGCGGTTTGCCAAGCGTAGCCCATCCCTAAAACCACACCATAAGTAAAGAAGGCGTTGAGTCCCATACCTGGTGCTTGTGCAACTGGCAGGCGGGCATAAATCCCCATAATAAAACAACCAATCGCGGCAGCAAGACAAGTAGCGACGAATACCGCGCCTTTATCCATACCAGCGTCAGCAAGGACGTTAGGGTTAACAAAAATAATGTAAGCCATCGTTAAAAACGTGGTTACACCCGCTAAAATCTCCGTTTTGATCGTGGTGTTTTCACCATTGATCCCAAAATAGCGTTCGATTGCGTTCATAAGAGTCGCTTCCAAATTGCAGTAAGTAAATTATCATTATCCAACGGTATTGATAACTGTCGCTTCCAAGTTGCAACAATCAATGCTGCGTTTAAATCAAACATATAAAAATACATCCAAATTGCGACGATAAATGACGCTTCCAAATTGCGACTGTAAATGACGCTTATAAACTAAGGTTAGAGATGATGCTTTTAGTCCTTTAGCCACACATAATTTGGCAAATACAAAACTATCATGAAAAATGATAGCAACAAACGATAACATTCTAGTGAAATTATCTTACAATTTCAATGAATCTGGTCACCTTCTAGCTGCAAGAGTGCAAATTAGTTGACCATATGGACAATATGATAAAATCTATACGCTGTCATCATGTTTTTTAGAAAAAAACCATCATTGTGTAATTAGCACATTATTAGTGATATTTATCTAGTTTAACAGTACACTAGTGGGTTGAGATAAAAGCGCCACTTAGATTGACTATTATCAATTATCCATGAGTTCAATACATGCCTGAATCATTAAATATTATCGACCTTATCACCCAAGCCAGTCTACTGGTACAGATCGTGATGGCATTATTATTATTAGCCTCTTTGCTCAGTTGGGTCATTATTTTTCGAATGAGTGCGCGGCTCGGTACCGCCAAAAACTTTGACCAACAGTTTGAAACTTGGTTTTGGTCAGGTGAAGATTTAGCCAAACTATATCAAGGGATTCAGGGGTCACCTGAGCGCCAAGGGCTTGAGCAGATTTTTTATGTTGGGTTTTCTGAATACTTAAGAATGCATAAGAAACGCCAACCTAAAGACGACATCATTGATGGTGTCGAGCGCAAGCTAAGAGTTGGCTTAGGACGTCAACAACAACTCTTAGAGTCAGGACTAACGACGCTCGCAAGCATTGGTTCGGTTGCGCCATATGTTGGCTTATTTGGTACCGTTTGGGGCATCATGAATGCATTTTTGGGGCTATCACAAACTGAGCAAGCTACCTTAGCCACTGTCGCCCCTGGTATCGCTGAAGCATTGATTGCAACTGCTATGGGTTTGTTTGCCGCTATTCCTGCTGTACTGGCTTATAACCATTTTACGGCCAAATCCAGTCGCCTATATGATTCACGCGCGTTATTTTGCGATGAGATGACCGGTATGCTACAACGCGAAACCAGTATTGAAAATCCGCAACCTAGCACTCAAGTAAACCAAGTCAATCAAAGTACTCAGGTAGCTGGTCTATGAAACAAAGTCCCTATCGCCGTGAGAAAAAAGCGCTGAATGCGGAGATGAACGTTGTTCCTTATATCGACGTGATGTTGGTGCTGCTAGTGATATTTATGGTTACAGCGCCGATGCTGATTACCGGTGTCGATGTTGATTTACCAAAAGAGCAAACCAATACCATGAGTCAAAGCCAGCTGCCAGTGATTGTTTCTTTAACTGGCAATGGCGAGATTTTTATCAGTTATGAAAGCAAGGTTGATGTACCTGTTAGTGAGCCGGAGCTGATTGATACCCTAACTACTTTGCAAAGCCAAAGCAGTGATGCAGGCGCTCAGCCGGTACAAGTGATGATTAATGCCGACCAAAACAATCAATATGGCGCCATCATGACGCTAATGGCGACTTTACAACAAGCCGGTATCCAAAAGGTCGGGCTATTGACTGGCGCTCCCCTGCCTACCCCTTCATTGTAATAAATTGCATGTTTAATTTAGCTGGTTATAATAAAGTAGATAATCTGATGAAATCCTCTATTGAGTTTCGCCTTCTTGATTGCCACGTTCTTGAGTATCATTTTTTTGAGTATAGATGTCATGCATAATGCTCCTGTCGTTTATGTACCGACTGAACCCGAAGGCAATGGGCTGACCTTGCCCACGCTACTCAGTTTGCTTGCCCATAGTCTCGTGATTGGAATACTTATCTATACCTATCAAAATATGGAAGTAGAAACTGCTGGCAGCATCGAAACGGTCATGGTTTCACCTGAGCAATTGGCTGAGATGCAAGGTCAAATCCTTGCCAATCGTGCAGCGGCAGCCAGTGCAATGCAGTCTGAAAGCAGTGCAAGCGGCGCATCAAGTGCCATGCAAACAGAATCCTTTGACGGTAGCGTTAGCACTCCAAATCCTACTCAACAAAGCTCCCAGCGCGTGCCCGTTTTTACGCGCTCTGATGATCCTGCTAGTCGCCCCATGCTTATGAGTGAGGAGCAGCATCAACGCTTGCTTGAGCAAAATCAAGAGTATGAACGCGGAATGGCTGAGTGGGCAGCACAGTTAGATGAATCAGTGCTAGAAGAACATGACCAAGTTGAAAAAGAAAAAAGACAGCAACTTATCGAAGAACAAAAAAAACTTGGGGATTTTCGTAATAAACAAAACAATCCTCCTAAGATTAAACGTCCCACTGCCAACGACCGAAACATAGAAATTAATACGGGTGGCTCTGGTAGTGCAGGTCAAAAATTTAGCTTATCAGATGACGGGCAATCGACTCTATCTGGTGATACAACGACATCAAGTACCTCAAAAGGAAGTAGTCGTTCAGCATCAAGCGGTGCTCGCGGCGCAAGTAACAGCGAAATCATTAACCTAATCAAGCGTAATTACAATCCACCGATAGCAGCGAAGGGCTCAACTCAACGTGCCACGCTAACGATTACCGTCAATGCTAGCGGTAATATCGTCAACGTCACCGCTTCTGGACCTGATAGCGCCGTTAATGAAGCGGCCAAACAAGCCGTTCTGGACACGGGTAGCTTACCAATTGATGCCGATGATCCTAAATACCCCACTTTTACCATACAGTTTAAGGGTAGCAATTAATCGGTTGCTCAATCCTTATATTATTGATAACGTTACCTTAAGCGACTTGCGCGGCCAGACATATTGCCTTACTTTAATACCCAACTTAGCACTTATAAAAACAATGATTACCCTAATTTAGGAGTTCGACTTGGTCATGCGTACCCACAAAAAACTATTCCTCTCTTTACTTTCTTGCACCTCAAGCCTACTTGTTGCTCCCAGTGTATTTGCGGCACCGGTCGTTTTAGAATTGGATTATGAGATTCCAGTCCAACAAAGCCAAGTTGCGTTTGTGCCGTTTGCTGGCGACTCCGTTTTATCACCTATTATTTTCAATGATTTGAGCAAAACTGAACTAAAAGTCACCAACCAAAATCTACCACAACAACCGCGCAGTAGTAGCGAGCTGGCAGGTACATTGCCCGTATGGCAAAGTATGGGTATTCCTTATCTCGTGGTTGGTAGCACTCGTAGTAATCGCGGTAAGGTCGTGACTGATTATGAAGTGATTGAGGTTAAAACTGGTCGTGTGATAGAAGGTAAGCAAACCTTAACCGCTGAAAACAATAAAGAAAGCATGCGTTACGCCGGTCACGTCATCGCTGACAAAGTCTATGAGCTGATTACGGGTATTCCAGGTGACTTCTCAGGGCGTATTGCCTATATCGAAGAGGTTGGTGCAGGAAAAGAGAAAGTATCGCGCTTAAAGGTAATGGATGCTGACGGTGAAAACGCCAAAACTATTACTGAAGTGGCAGGCTCTATCTTCTCGCCGACATGGTCGCCAGATGGCAACCGTATCGCTTATTCGGTACAACGCGATAAATCGTATCCTGTTATCTACGTACAAAGCGTGAGCGGTGGTAGTGCGACACCATTAACGCCCTTCCCTGGTAGTAATTTAAGTCCATCATTTTCACCAGATGGCAGCAAAATACTATTTTCAAGCAGCTTTGAAGGCAGCGCTGATATTTACGAGATGAGCGCCAGTGGCGGTCAACCTAGAAGAATTACCAATTGGCCAAGCAGTGAAGTGCAACCAAGCTATGCGCCTGATGGTAAATCTTTTGTGTTCGTTAGTGATCGAGCAGGATTTAATAAACCACAGATTTATCGTTATGAGTTTGGCTCAGGACGTACGACCAAGGTGTCAAATAGTGGTTATGCCACCAGCCCACAATTCAGTAGCGATGGTTCACAAATTGCTTTTTTAAGTGGTCGCTCAGCCGCTATCATGAATAGCGGCGGTGCCGTCACTACTAATTTGGGAAATACGGGTATCGACGAAGCACCGAGCTTTTCGCCTAACGGTAAGCGCGTTGTTTATGCTTCAAAGCAAGGTGGAAAAGGTGTATTGACCATTAAATCACTGAACGGTGGTGAATCGTTTGGTAAATCTGGGCAAGGCGTCATTCGCTCACCTGTATGGTCAGCCAGTCCCAGATAAAGCTAGAACTTTACAACGTCTTAATCACAAAAAAGCGCCCAAACTATCGGGCGCTTTTTTATGGTTAAAAAAATAGTAGTTATTTAGAGTGATTCAAAACACTTACATTTATTCGCTTGGGTCACTCACTTGGATCATAGCCCGGCGGATTAGCATGTCTAAGCTTTGCCACATCTTCGGCAGTAACTGTATCGGTGAAACCATTTAAATCACTCACAACGTACTGAGTAACCGCAGCCATCTGCTCATCATTCATCATCATGTGAAATGACGGCATACCACGAAAGCCATTAATCAAAATATCAATGATGTAGTATTTTGACTGCATCTTGCTATTGTTTGCTAGTGGTGGATAATAGCCCGCTCCCTGCGCTCCTTCGCCTTTATGCATGTGACAGCCAGCACATGAGTCATGATAAAGCTTTTTGCCATCCGTAGTCACAAAAGCATTGGTGCCTTCAAACTTCGCTTCCCACTCGCTGATACTTGGATCGTTTTCCATACTAGGTAGTGAGCTGTCATCAACAACATTGATAACCGGCGCTTTTAGCTCCTCACGACTCATATAGACACCGCCCCAACTACCCGTGTTTCGACTTGCTTGGTAGTCAGGAGCTTGTGCTGCATCGTGTTTACTAGCCACAGTCTCTACGTCATCTGCTTGTTGACTACAACCTACTAGTGCAGTACTACCTATCATACTCAGCACTATAACCGTCAGCAGTTTAGGTGTCATGATTGCTTTTTTCACGATTGGATTGTCCATGATAGCCTCTGAATTTATTATCGTTATCCATATTACTTAAGCATTATTAACCTAGCATTTTTGCTTTTTTATGCAGGCGCTTAGCCGCATCCATGCCAGATAAAATAGCCCCTTCCTGCCACGCTGGAATATGCGAGCAATGCTCACCGGTCAGCACAATACGGTTATCTATACTGCATAAGGTATCGTAGTGTTGTTCGCGACTTGACTCGCTCCAAATACCGTAGCAGCCAAGCGTCCACGGGATACGATGCCAAACGACTGAGGTTCCGGCGCGGAATTCTTTTGGATACTGTGGGTGGATATATTTTCCGTAAGCAAGTGCCACATTGATACGCTCTTGCGGGGTCAAGGTATTAAACTTATATGACGTTGCACCAAAGCCATAAGCGCCTAGCAATACTCCAGAGCCATCTTTAAACATATCTTCTGAAGGATAAGAAATTTGGGTAATAGGCATATTGGTATAGGTTAAGCCGCCGTAAATCCACTCATCCTCTTCCCAAAAGCGGCGATTAAATTCTAAACCGATTTTATAAGACGTATCATAAGGTACGGCTGCCATCGCTTGTTTCATCGGTTTTGAAACGTTGATATCAAGCTGCGTCAGTACAGTTAATGGAATATTACAGATACACCAATCAGCACGAATGGTTTTGGTTGCGCCGTCTGGACTATTACTGTCTACATAGTCGACGGTTACGCCGCTTTCGTCTTGATGAATCTTGGTGACTTTGGCATTGAATTCAATCATATCGCGGCACTCACGCGTGAATGCATCACCGATTTTACCCATTCCACCGACTGGCTGGAACATCGTTGGTTGATGGACATAGACGTTGTGGTTGCTATAAATATCTGCCCACATGCCTGAATCTAATAATTCATTCATCGGTAGAACTTTTGAGGGCTTTTCATTAGGCATTAACCCGCCACCCGGTAGCACACTATAGCCACGATGTTTACTGGTTTCGTGGCTGGTTCTATAACGATAGTCTTTATCCAGCACACCCCAGCCTTTTAAGCCTTCGAGTAGCTTTTCTTTGTCTTCAGTGTTTACTGAGCGATCAAGACTGCCAACATTTACTGCCTTTGATAATAACTCTGATACATGACCTTGGATATCGTTCTTTACATCACCCAAACGCTGCGGTACACCACCAAAGTGATCGGTGCGATGCAGATAAGCCCGATCATTGGTTTGTATAAATGGCTGCATCTCAACGCCGAACTGTTTACAGTAATGAAATACAGCGTAGTGATGGCTTGGTAAACGCCATGGTCCACCATTAAAATAATTGCCTTCCTCAAAATCACAAGTGACCTCTTCGCCACCAAGCTCGGTATATTTATCACCACTATTCAGCGTCCAGCTACGACCGCCACCACGGTTTTGAAACTCAAGTACTTTGACATCATAACCCGCTTTGCGCAGCTCATACGCCGCAGTCAATCCGCCAAGACCGGCGCCAAGAATGACAATAGTAGCACCAGCAGGCGCGCCCTTTAAATCCATGGTTTCTTTGAAGCTCGATTCTGAGGCAAACCCTAAGGTAGTCATTGCCTGATACATCGCGGTTGCACCTGCTGTTTTACCAATCATCGAGAGCAGTTGACGCCGCGTGGGTGATTGAAGCATGTCTTTCATAATAATGTCCTTAAAGTAGACGTTGGTACATGACAGTAGGCGCTCTTTTTATTAATAACGACTTATTCTATTAATCTGCTTGGTTTAATTTTGCGTCTATTTACCAAGTTATAGCGCTCTACCTTGCTGCCCTTAAATCTTGTCTGATAATAAGCATGTAAAATGCGTTTATAATATCCATTGCTGTGCCGTCTTATTGAATATAAACATTCAAATTAACGACGGCGCCTATTACGTATGATGGCTCGAACAATAAATATAATGACCGCAATAGCCACAATAATGCCTAATATCGCAAGCAAGCCAGCATACTTAATTAAAAAAGGCTTATCAGCACCAGTGGTTGCGATACGATCGACATCCGCCGCACTTACGGCACTGCTAGCAAGACCACCAAAGTTCACACGTACGTAGTTGGCGATACTGGCAATCTGCTCATTATCTAGTTGATCAGAAAATGCAGGCATAATAGGTGAGGTATTGGTGCTACCTACCACTCCATGAAGAATGATGTTTACTAGCGCATCAGGTTTATCACGGCGGATACTACTTAAACCTACGATAGGAGAATATTGAGCATCGGGTTGACCATAGCCATCTACACCGTGACAGCTACCACAAGTCGCTAAATATAAAGATTTTGGTGAATTACTGCCGTTGCTTACTTCTGTTTTTGCTTGCGCCAAATAATCTTTTTGAGCAAGTAAGTCATGGGTGATAGACTCGCTAACGCGGGTTGGCAAACGTGAGACATCGACAGCAGACACCTTATCATCCGTTTGGATGGCAGGTACTGCTTTTAGATAAGAGGCAATCGCACTCAAATCTTCATTTTTTAGATACTGCGTACTGTGCGCGACCGCTTCACCCATCGGACCACCAGCATAAGCACGCTGGTCAAGCTCACCGGTACGTAGATAAGTGATAATGTCTTGCTCACTCCAGCTACCAATACCACTCGACTCGTCAGGTGTAATATTTGGTGCATGCCAATTACCAAGCTGAGCGCCCGACAAATACATTTTTTTATCAAAACCCATCGTGCTATTACGCGGTGTATGGCAAGTACCGCAATGTTCTAGATTGTTGACAATATATTCACCACGTTGCTGCGTTTCATTGAGACCGTCACGCTTTTCGGTAGAAGGGACGTTTAAAAAGTTCCAACCAAGCATGAGCGCACGAATATTAAACGGAAATGGCAAGTCGGTTTTTTGCTTGGGCGCTTCGTCGACGACTGGCACCGTTTGCAGATAGGCAAATAACGCACTGATATCTTCCTCTTTCATGCCGTTATAGGAAGGATATGGCATAGCAGGATATAGCATATGGTTCGGCGCGCGGCCTTTTTGCAAAGCGTTTTTTAAATCGGTCTCAGTATAGTTACCGATACCGTAACGCTTAGATGGGGTAATATTGGTTGAGTAGATCTCTCCCATCGGCGTTTCAATCGCCGTACCGCCCGTATAACTTTCACCATGGCATGCCATACAGTCAGCAGCACGCGCGATATAGGCACCTCGATTGACAAGCTCGCTATTGGCTGGACTTATATTAGGTAAGCTAGCATTGGGTAAGCTAGCATTAACAAGGTCAGCACCTTCAGCCATCGCGGCGCTGGAGGTAATACCAATGACAAGCATCGATAACATCACAGAAAGTGGCTTCATAATATCCTCATATAGCTGGCACCTAGGGTGTTTTAATAATTGATGGCGCATGACATTTAATATTGATCTAAATTTTTATGATTATCTGTTTTACTACTCTGTTTACCGCTCACTAAAAAATTGTATAGCTCACTAAAAGATCTAGTAAATAGTAATCAAAAACCAAATAGTTACTAAATACTGTCTGCCCACCTCACTAATGTAAGACTATTTCGCCTCTATTACTTAAATATTAACTCATTGCCCTCATTTTTTTACAAAACTTAAAGAACCTATTTATCGGTACCAATCTCTACTAAATTAATATGTTTTTATATATTATAATTATTAATAATTTAACGAATCCCTTGAAAAACAATAACTAAGGAAATATAGAATGGCGATTTTTCTTTCTATGAGAGACACATAGTTATGGATAAATCTCAAAAATTCAGCTTATTACCTCTAATTAATAGTTTTGACCGTACATAATAGATACATAGGCTCAAGTCATCATATCTTCTACATTCAACATTATCTTTCCATTGCTATGAAACAAGCGCTTGCACAACGCTCTATTTTGTTTATGATAGGCGCTATTTTAGCGTCGCCGATTCCCTGTTGAGATACCACTATGAAGTTGTTAACCCTGAGCTATTTATTTACAGCTGTCCTATTGATGACAGGTTGCCAATCATTTCAATTTGTCGAAAGTCCAATTCCTGTCAAAAATGCTCCTATCAAAAACATTTTGGTTAAAACTGTTCCAGCTGCACCTATTACCCTCCAAAATAACGCTCAATAAAATAATGCTCAATAAAATGAGCACAGCAAAAAAAAGCAGATATCGGTTTGATATCTGCTTTCTGATGTTTAATAAATAACTATGAATGATTTAGTGGCAGCTTATGCTAGCTTTCTGAAGATGTTGGCTCATGCTTGGGTTGATGCTTAATAATGGTTTTGGCCAAATGATCACCAAACCAAATAGCGGTATCAATATCGCCCACTCCTGGTGTTTCTTCAGGTGGCCCATCAAGCGACTGGGTCATCAAACCCAAAAAACTCGATAAACGGTTTAAATCATGTGCTTCATGACCTGTTGGCATCAGCGGCATACCGATCCAATTCATCCCATGCTGCATAGTGTAAAGACAAATCTGTTGGAGTACGGCAAGCTTATCACCGCTAAGTCCGCCTGAGTTGGCGAAACCGGCCGCCCACTTGCCTTCCCATTTACGATGATACCAACGCTTTGATGTTTCATCCATAAAGATCTTAAAGCCTGCCGTCACGCTACCCATATATACTGCACTACCAAACACCAATAGATCGGCCTGATCCAAAAATTCCCAATCGACATCATGCACATCGACTGCTTTGGCTTGCGCTGCTGGTAATTGCTGACGAGCGCCAGTGACTATTGCTTCGGCAACACGCTTGGT
The DNA here is from genome assembly GCF_028895345.1 of Psychrobacter sp. DAB_AL62B. Classification (NCBI taxonomy): domain Bacteria; kingdom Pseudomonadati; phylum Pseudomonadota; class Gammaproteobacteria; order Moraxellales; family Moraxellaceae; genus Psychrobacter; species Psychrobacter sp. DAB_AL62B. The sequence goes on along the minus strand of NZ_SAXC01000001.1, from coordinate 162,161 downwards.
ATGACCATAGTTACTATGATAAATGACGGCCATTGATACACTGGGAGGGTTATCATCATGAGGTGATACTATAGACGGTGTGACAGATGTATTCATACAAACTCTAATAATGGTGGTAAATAATGAAATAAAAAATAAGAAGATTCATCAGGCTCGTGATTCTTAATGATAAAATGATGTATTTATTATGATGCAGTCATTATGATTAAGTTACTATAATTAAGTTACTATGTTTCAATTACTGTATTTTAGCTGCCATGCTTCAGTTATTATATGGAAGCACTACGTGTAATAATCAATGCCATACGTCCTGTGGCAGGCTGCTGCAAATGAGTCTGACGCCGATAAGAATAGTAACGATCATCAGCATAGCTACAAGGTATCGATGACGAATTGCATACTGTGATACCTGCTGCTTGCAATTGATCGGCGGCAAGCCTTGGTAAGTTTATCTTAATTTTTTCTTCGTCGACTTTAGCATAACTTGATAGTTTATCAACTGTCTTATGTAATCTTTGAACATCTAGATCAGCATCAGCATCAGCATTGATCACAGCAGTCATAACGTAGCGTTCATCAAAATGATTAATACCATCTATAGTCAATGACTGATTTTTGATGCAACCTGCCAGTAGCTTATCCCGAACATCGCTACCAACTTCGTAATTATCTTGACTGATACAAACCCCTATCCAAGCCAGAATCTGCCCGCTGTCACTAAAACGCTCGGCTGTCACCTTAATAACGCCACACGCCAGCCCTTGCCAGCCAGCATGAATAGCTGCAATTTGCCCTGTTGTTGGCTGGTATAAGACAATCGGTACACAATCGGCAGTCATTATCGCCAGTCCTAAAGCAACTTGCTGACTAAGCATCACATCAGCGGCCATTGGCTCCATGCTCAGCGCTGTCGCGTCGATATCATGAATCTTCTTGCCATGGATTTGATTAACCCAGTGCAAGCTTTTAATAGGCAGGCTATTAGTAGATGAGTTTTGTTGTGGCGCTGCTAATTGCTCATTGATAGCCGTGAGCAAACGCATCCGATTGGTTAATACTTGAGCTGCATCGTCATTGACATGCAAGCCTAAATTCAGCTCGCCATAACTTGCTTGCTTTCGCTGTTGCGTCTGCTGATGTTTTTTCGATATAGCATCAGCAGCAATGCTTGAGAAAGCAGCCGTTTGAAAAACAGCCACGTCATCCAGTTGCGCGAGTAATGTTATAGGAAGCTTATTAGTCATGGCTTATTCATCATAGCTTAGTCATCCCTTATCGTTCATCGCGGCTTATTTAATAACCTTTTTAATAACCTTTGTACGATAATTTTTCTTCAGGGTCATAGCCGTCGTTTAACACGGCAATCAATTGTTCCATATCTTCAGGCATTGGCGTCATAACCTCAACATCCTCACCGGTCGTTGGATGGACAAAACCCAGCGTATAAGCATGCAATGCTTGGCGAGGAAAATTACTAATCGCTTGACGTTGCGCTTCGGTCAGACCTGAGCGCAGTTGACGACGACCACCGTAGACCCGATCACCCACTATCGGATAGGTAATATGACTCAAATGCACTCGAATTTGGTGAGTACGCCCAGTCTCAAGACCTACGTCTAATAAACAGTAATTGCCATTGAGCGCGGTCACATTTAATAAATGCGTGACTGCTTCGCGCCCTGCCGTCATCACCGTCATTTTGGTACGCTGATTACGATGGCGACCAATCGGTGCATCGATAAGGCGATGACGCAATAAGCTCGCTTGATCGCCTGCCACCACACACTGATAATGGCGATAGACAGACTTGTCTTTTAGCTGCTCCATCAATGCCAGTTGCGCAGGCTTAGTCTTGCCAATCAGCAATAGCCCCGAAGTATCTTTATCAATCCGGTGTACCAACCCTGCACGCGGTAGATGGTGCTGCTGCGGATAGTGATAGAGTAGCGCATTGACCAAGGTGCCGGTTTGATTGCCCGCGCCAGGATGTACCACCATACCCACAGGTTTATTGATGACCAATACATCGTCATCTTCATAGACCACGTCGATGTCGATATTTTCTGGCTGATCTTCACTATGCTGCTGTAATGTCGTTGATAAATGCAAGACATCGCCTGCTTTGACACGGATTTTTGGTTTTTGCACACTACCGTTATAAAGCAAGCTGCCGTCAATAACCCACCCTTGCAGCTGGGCACGCGAAAAATCGGTAAATATTTTTGATGCCAATTTATCAATACGTAAACCGGCTTCATCTTCTATCACCGTATGCGTGACATCAATAATAACGGGTATTGCCTGCCCCGCTATTGACGCTTCATCATCGCCGTGCTCATCTTCATCTAGTTCTTCATCGATATTACCATCTAGTTCTTCATCCAGCTCTTTGTCAAGGTCGCCATCTAGCACTTCGTCATCGGATAAGCTATCGTCGTACATATGCTCATCAAAAGCTGTCTGATTATCGTCAGGTAAATCACTATTATTCAAAACGTTATTTGGCATTGGTAACTCTTGTGCTGATGAATCAGTATCTGGCGATTGATTCGGTGGTAAATGGGTAGTCATAGCATCATTATTCATGGCGGATTCATATATGGCAAAGTCCCTGACGTTGTTCTGTAAGGAGACTTCATAAGAAAACTGGGTGGTGCTTACTGACTATTAAAAACTGACCATTAAAAATAGGCATGGTCAAAAAATCGGAAGTAATATCGCCATAGTGTAACATGCTGAGCGTTCAAGCCCTATAAAAGCTGAGCGTTATCTAACATTTTATAATGCTCAATTGAGCTTTTATCATCCGCCGTTAACTCTCTAAAATATAACATTGCTGTAATTTACTGTATATTTGTCGATGTCAGCGATATTGGATATCGCTCGTTACAGCGGCTCATGCTAAACTATCGAGCGCAAGAGAAATGCGTAAAGTGCTTCAAGCTCGTAGCAGATGTAAAGTGCCACTTAGTAAAATTAGTAAAAATTGTCGCTTGGTAAAAAAGTACTGCTTAATAAAAATAAGCAACGGTTGGAGCACCTAACTACAAAATAGATAACGAAAAAATAGACGAAGCAAATGTTATTCTATAAAGTAAGCCATGTTTTGCTGTATGCTATGGCACTGTATTATTATCGGACTATATTTATTGCAAGCATTGTATGAACGCTTCTGGTTTGATTGATTTAATACATACCCTATCTCATTCAGCTGTTGTAATAACGATAACAGGTATGCTCGATAATTGGCATACTTAATAACAGACCACTATTGATGCCCTGTGCATCGTTTTTTATCATCAATCTTAATATATAGTATGATAGCGTTACTGCTATTATACGTCTTGTGTCGGAGAAGAAGTATGCAAGCTGTTGGCAATACGTTTATCAAACTTTCCTCAATCACCTTACTGGCCCTAAGTGTCAACTTGGTGGGTTGTCAAACGTTTAAAAACCTGACCGGCGGCAAAGACGTGGATGCGGTTGAAACTGCTGAGAAGTCAGAGCAAGGTTACTATAACAACGCCATTGCCCAGATTGATAAAGGTCGCTATACCCAAGCCGTCGAAGATTTGACCAACTTACGTACCTTTTATCCGACTGGACAATATGCTGAACAAGCATTGCTCGATATGATGTATGCACAATATGCAAGTGGTAAATACGAAACCGCAGCTGCCAGTGCAGATCAGTTTATCCGTCTATACCCTTCTAATCCGCAGGTCAGCTATGCCTACTATGTGCGCGGTGTGGCTAACATGCAAGGCTCGTCTGAAGGCCTAAAACTATTTAAGCTCAATCAAGCTGAACGTGATACCGCATATTTGCGTATTGCCTTTGCAAATTTCCAAGAGCTTATCAATAAGTATCCGAACAGTCCTTATACGCCAGATGCTGCTCAGCGCATGACCTTTATCTATAACCAGTTTGCTGAAAGTGAGATGAGCGCTGCCAATTGGTATATTGAGCGCGAAGCTTATGTCGCGGCTGTCAATCGTGCAAAATGGGTCTTTCAATACTATCCACTCAGTGAATCCGTACCAGAAGCGATCGCTGTACTTGCTTATAGTCATGAAAAATTGGGTCTAAATGATTTGGCAAAAGAGTATAAAACACTATTGCAAATTAATTATCCAAATTTACTAACTGCTGATGGACGCGTCAAGCTCGACACCAAACGTGACCGTAATTTGTTCAATAAATTGACCTTTGGGCAGCTGAGCCGTTTTAACAAGGACACCTCAGTTGCTGAAGGCAATTACAACGGGGCGACCAAAACCCAAGTCATTCGTAATGCCAATCAATTAAGATTGCCGAGCGACAACGCTGCTGCCAATACAGCTGCGCCAACAAGCAATACTTCTCCGCTGCGTCTGACTGATGAAAATCGCCGTGTGCGCCTAGGTGCAGTTGAAAATGAAAGCATCGATATGACAGAGGGTAATTAATCCTATTTCAGCATAAGTATGCTGACAGACATCAACTAAAATAAGGTCAACGACATAGTTGGCCTTATTTTTTCTGTTTTGGTTTTTGCCTCATTGTTTTTATTCTATATTGCCTGCGTGCAATATTGGTTCTGCCTTAAAATAACGCACACCTATGGTAAACTGTTTTTCGTATGAGTATCCCAAATCATATTCTTGAACAATTAAATAGCCAAGCTGACTTAATCAGTATCATTGGGCGTCATACCACGCTTAAACGTGCTGGTGCTGAGTATAAAGGCTGCTGCCCTTTTCATGGTGAAAAGTCGCCGTCTTTTTATGTCAATCCACAAAAAAACATCTATCACTGCTTTGGTTGTAGTGTCGGTGGCAACGCCATCAGTTTTTTGCGTGATTATGAAAACTTAACGTTTATTGAAGCGGTCAATGAGCTATCAAAGCAAACGGGCATTGAGGTGCCAAAAGAAGAGCAACAAAACGTCAGTTATCAGCGTATTGCGCCTAAACCTATCGCACCACCATCAGTGCCTAGTCCAGTTGTCAGCGTAAAAAATCCAGCCCAAACCATTCACGCCCCTTCTGTCAGCTCTACTTCGACTATTCAGAATCAGCATAGCTATAACGAGCAATCGACTTATACTGGCAGCAATAGCTACGAAGAATATCCACCGCCAGACGCTTACGATTCAGTGCCTTATCCAACGGATGCTTATGGTTCAGATTATCAAGGTGATGACAGCTATCCGCCTGCATGGTTGACAGCCGGAGATGATATTGTAGGCTTGCACGGTAGTGACGCAGGTAATAGCAGTGACTTAAGTAATAACAGCGACAATGAAGACGGCAATCTGTACGAGCTTTTAGAGAAAATTCAGCAGTTTTATCAGCATAATCTCAGCATCCACCCTCATGCCAAGCATTATTTTTTATCGCGTGGTATTAGCGACGAAATCTTTGAAACCTTTGGTTTGGGCTATGCCCCCTTTGGTTGGCAGCATCTTGAGCATCAGTTTCCGCAAGATATTCAAGGTTTAAAAGCGCTCGGCCTAGTACGTCGCTCAGAGTCCGGACGTGATTATGATTTGCTCCGTGATCGGGTCATTTTTCCCATTCGAGACAATCAAGGACGCACCATTGGCTTCGGCGGTCGTGCGCTTGATGATGAAGCGAAGCCCAAGTATATCAACTCGTCCGACTCGCCGGTCTTTCATAAGCAGCATGTGTTATACGGCTATTATGAATCACGCCAGCAGCGCGCCGATAGTTGGCTGGTGGTCGAAGGCTATATGGATGTCATTGCTCTTTATCAAGCAGGTATTTATGGAGCGATTGCTTCCATGGGCACGGCGATTAATGAGAGTCAGATATCACGGCTTTTAACGCTCAACCCTACCCTAACTTTGAGTTTTGATGGTGATAGTGCTGGACAAAAAGCGGCTTGGCGCACCCTTGAAGTTGCGCTACCTGTGCTGGCGGACGATAAAGAATTAAGGTTTTTGACACTGCCCAACAATCATGATCCTGATACCTTTATAAAAAGTCAGGGCGGCGATGCCATGCGTGAACAAATCGCTAACGCCATGCCGCTGTCACAATATATTTTTGCTTATTTAAGTGAGCGTTACGACTTAACCTTGGTAGAAGGTAAAGCCAAGCTCATGTCGCAAGTACGCTCCTTGACCACTGCATTACCGAAAGGCAGTAGCTTTCGTTATCTGCTCAATAATGATATTTATCAAAAGCTTGGCGGTAAGCGTAGTCAAAATATCGAGGCCAAAGACGCGCTGCTAGATTTTGATGGCGAGATGACTATCAGTCAGCAATTGCAGCTGTGCTTTTTATTCCAGCCGCGCGCCTTGATTGATGATCCTATCGAGTCTATTTGGCAGCAAGCCGGTATTCATGAGTTGCACTTGCCTGCCCATATCAAACAAAAAGCGTCTGCCGATACATTGCGCCCACTCGCGTGGGAGGACTTACAAGATAATGCTTTGCTCGATATCGTCAGCACGATTAAGCGCTGTCTGAATTATTTACCTAAAGATGCCAACGCGGCGGCACATTTTATCTTATCAAATGTCAAACCACTGACCCAAGAGATGCTTAGCCGCGATTGGGGCAGTTTTTATAAAGCCTTGACCACACGTAATATCTTAAGTCTTGATGGTTTAGTCGAAGGATTGGTCAGTCAGCTTATCGAACGCCATATGAAGAAAAAGATACAGGATTTGGTCAAGAACCCCGATAATATAAAACTGGCGATTGTCCGTAAACAATCACAGTTATTAAATGACTGGTTACGCGCGCAGCAAGCGGAGCAATCAGCACAAATGGCGACGGTTAAATCTTAATATTTACCCTTGGTTTTTATTTATCAAGAAGCAACCCTTTAAAAGCATAGCGGTTGCCCCCACTATTAATCAATATACCCAGTAGTCAAAGCCGACCTTAAAAGAGTGTCAAACACTCAACTGATGGTAAATAATCAGTAAAAAACAGTCGGTAGATATCACTACCTCGTGCTTGATTACTACGGTCTGTGTTAAACTGTGTCGCTATATATTTATAGCACTGCTTGATGAATGACGACAAGCCCGCATTATTGAGCACAATTTTAGGTATAAGTTTTTTAACCAGCATTTTTTAATGATGAGTTTTTAGGTATTACTATTTTGAAGTCTTTTTAGCGTTACTAATTTTTTGCCGTTTTTTGGCACTGTGATTGTAGTATTTTGAGCCTTTATTCATATCCACTCATTTTTGTTATTATTGACAACCTTTACGCCATATTTTGATGAATCGATTGATTACATCAACGCACCGAGCGAGCGATAGCAAGTCACAATATAAAAATGTCCGATGCAAGTAAGCGAGTATTTATGAACGATAAGTCAGTTTCTAAGTCCACATCTCAACTGGCCACCTTAATCCAAATGGGTAAAGAGCAAGGGTACTTAACCTATGCTGAGGTGAATGACCAACTCCCCGACTCTATCACTGAAAGTGATCAGATCGAAGATATCGTACAAATGCTAACGGACGTTGGCATTAAAATTTTTGAATCTGCGCCCGACGCCGATGACATCTTGATGAACGATGAGTCAAGCGATGATGAGTCAGCAGCAGACGAGGCAGCAGCGGTATTAGCAGCGGTTGAGACCGATCCTGGTCGTACGACTGACCCTGTGCGTATGTATATGCGTGAAATGGGTACCGTTGATCTACTAACTCGTGAAGGCGAGATTGTTATTGCCAAACGTATCGAAGAAGGTATTCGTGATGTACAGCATGCGATGTCTTACTGGCCAGGTACGGTACAGTTCGTCCTTGACGAGTATCAAAAAGTACAAGATGGCGACAAGAAGCTCTCTGACGTCATCACCGGTTTCTTAGACCCTGAAACCGAAGCAGACAAAATCGCTGCCCAAGAGGCAAAAGAGGCTGCGAAAGAAGAAAGAGAACGCATCAAAGAAGAAAAAGAAAATCCGCCTGTTATCAAAGCAAAAGCCAAAGCGGCGCGCGATGATGATGACGAGGACGAAGACGAAACTGAAGAAGAAGCCGAAGAAGAAACCAGCGGTATCGATCCAGAAGAAGTACGCTTACGTCTAGAAGAAATCGAAAATCTATTTATCAAAGCCAAGCAAGCCTTACTTGATTATGGTCGTGGTAGCACAGAAGCTGATGAAGCCTACGAGCAACTTGCTGTACGCTTTATGATGCTAAAACTGAACAATCGCCTGTCAGATCAAGTAATGGCGATTATGCATGATGTCTATGATGATGTGCGTAAGCAAGAGCGTCAAATCATGCGTTTGGTCATTCGCCGTGGTCGTATGCCGCGTGAAGAGTTCCGTAAAACCTTCCCTAGTAATGAAACCAACGTCGATTGGTTGATTGAACGTATCAAAGGCAAGCCTGCATTTGCTGGCACGTTAGAAAAAGTCACCGACGACGTTATTTTATTACAGCGTAAGATTCTTGATTACGAGCAGCAGCTCGATATGAAAATCCACGACATGAAAGATGTGGCGCGCCGTATGGCTATCGGTGAAGCAAAGGCTCGCCGTGCCAAAAAAGAGATGGTCGAAGCTAACCTACGTCTGGTTATCTCTATTGCGAAAAAATATACCAACCGTGGTCTACAGTTCTTGGATCTCATTCAAGAAGGTAATATTGGTCTGATGAAAGCGGTTGATAAATTTGAATATCGCCGTGGTTACAAGTTCTCAACCTATGCCACATGGTGGATTCGTCAGGCAATTACCCGCTCTATCGCTGACCAAGCACGCACCATTCGTATTCCTGTGCATATGATTGAGACAATTAACAAAATCAACCGTGTCTCACGCCAATTGCTACAAGAAATGGGACGCGAGCCGACGCCTGAGGAATTAGGCGAACGCTTAGAGATGGACGAAGTTAAAGTCCGTAAAGTGCTAAAAATTGCCAAAGAGCCTATCTCAATGGAGACGCCAATCGGTGATGATGAAGACTCGCACCTAGGTGATTTCATCGAAGATGGTACTATCTCAAGCCCTGTTGACGATGCGACAGCTGCAGGTCTGCGTGAAGCCACTCGTGATGTGCTTAGCAACTTAACTGAACGTGAAGCGCGCGTGCTAAAAATGCGCTTCGGTATCGATATGCCAACCGATCATACTCTAGAGGAAGTCGGTAAGCAGTTTGATGTAACGCGTGAGCGTATTCGTCAGATTGAAGCAAAAGCGCTACGCAAATTACGTCATCCTTCACGTTCTGAGCATTTACGCTCTTTCCTTGAAAATGACTAATTTTAGAAATCTACTTTATAAAAACCAGCTTCTTGAAAATAGCTGACTTAGACCATATAAAGTAGACAGGACGTTATTAAGCAAAATATTATCAAAAAGCTGAGCGAGTCTCAGCTTTTTTGTGCTTTATTTAAGCGCCAATATTTGACCCTATTCAATAAAAAATAAGGACAACATCATGAGCGATGACCCAAAAGACACTACCAATCAAAACTTCAGCAATCAAAATTCAAGCAAGAAAAATAACAACCAACAAGAGCAAGTGACTAAAAAAGAGGTCAACATCGGCGAGTTGGTCAATGATACCGATAACATCAAAGGCAAAAAAACCGACGTGCAAAATCCTGAGCTTTGGGAGTTCCCAATGAACTATCCCTTGAGTATCATTGGTCATGAAGGCGAGCACGACAGCTTATTGAATGAGGTGAAGCTCATCCTTGGTAGCCAATTTCCAGAATTTGATTTGGCATCTACAGAAGTCAGGCCTTCAAAAACTGGTCGCTTTCATTCGGTTCGTGTCAACTTGTATTTGACCCATGTTGAGCAAGTAAATATCTTATATGCCGCACTTGATAGCGCAAAAACGGTACGTATGGTCGTATAATCACGCTGATATTCATTTAGAAAAAACCAGCACCTTTTTCGTCCAAATCGTCACTCATATGGGTGGCGATTTTTTGTTGTCTAGGGTACAATCATCACCCGAAATATGCATCACATGACGGCGACTCTTGCTGGTCAATTGACCAAACCATAAAAAGCAAATTCACGCCTTTTTTTACAAAACTTTTATTATTTTTATCATTGCCGTCTAACCCTTATCCCATCGTCCTTTGCCAAAATTTGAACACGTTGCAACCTCTGAGCAACATAGTTTGATACTAAAATCAATATAGCATTTTCAAAATTTTCCCGCTATATTGTGTCCACCTACTAACAAATACGCTATATGTAGTGCTCAGTGATTTAATGTATCACTCTGAGCAGAGGCAGCTTTTTGCCTAAAAAAACACTCTGCCATGACAGAGTGTTATAGCGTCATAAAGAATGCCTGCCGGTTATACGCCGTGCAGCATCACTATAAATCATTAAATAATTAACAAGCAATCAACTTACGAGGTCAGCATGACACATATCGATAAAATCCAAGTAACCAAACGTGATGGACGTTTAGAGCCTATCGAGTTAGATAAAATTCATAAGGTTATCGAGTGGGCAGCTCACGGTTTAGATAATGTGTCGGTGTCACAAGTTGAGCTAAAGTCGCATATTCAGTTTTATGAAGGTATCAAGACTCGTGATATTCACGAAACCATCATCAAGTCTGCCGCTGATCTTATCTCTGAAACCACCCCTGACTATCAGTATCTGGCTGCACGTTTGGCTATCTTCCATTTGCGTAAGATTGCTTACAATAAATTTACCCCGCCGCATCTGTTTGATCATGTGCAAAAGCTTACCGATGCGGGCAAATACGATCAGCATATCCTAGCCGATTATAGCCGTGCGGAATTTGATGAATTAGAAGAATATCTTGACCACTGGCGCGACATGAATCTTGCTTATGCTGCTGTTGAGCAAATGGCTGGTAAATACCTCGTACAAGATCGCGTCTCTAAGACTGTCTTTGAGAGCCCACAGTTCTTATACATGTTAGTTGGCATGTGTCTGTTTGCCAGCTATGACAAATCAGAACGTCTCGACTATGTGAAACGCTTTTATGATGCGACGTCACAATTCAAAATCTCGCTACCAACGCCAATCATGTCGGGCGTACGTACCCCATCACGTCAGTTCAGTTCATGCGTCCTGATTGAATGCGGTGACAACCTTGACTCTATCAACGCTACCACCAGCGCCATCGTACGTTATGTCTCTCAGCGTGCCGGTATCGGCATCAATGCGGGTCGTATTCGTGCCCTTGGTAGCCCTATCCGTGGCGGTGAAGCGCAACATACTGGCTGTGTACCGTTTTATAAATTGTTTCAGACAGCTGTTAAATGCTGCTCACAAGGTGGCGTCCGTGGCGGTGCAGCGACGTTATTTTACCCATTATGGCATTTAGAAGTTGAGTCATTATTGGTTCTGAAAAATAACCGCGGTGTCGAAGACAACCGTGTCCGTCATATGGATTATGGCGTACAGATTAACAAGACTTTATATAGCCGCCTGATTAAAGGTCAAGATATCAGCTTGTTCTCACCTTCTGATGTGCCGGGCTTATACGATGCCTTCTTTGAAGATCAAGATAAGTTTGAAGAGCTATATACTAAGTACGAGCAAGATAAATCAATCCGTAGCCGTCAAATTCCAGCCACGGAATTGTTTAGCTTAATGATGCAAGAGCGTGCCAGCACCGGTCGTATCTATATCCAAAACGTCGACCATTGCAATACCCATAGCCCATTTGACCCAAGCGTTGCGCCAATTCGCCAGTCAAATCTATGCATGGAAATTGCCCTGCCGACTAAGCCACTTGATAACATCAATGACGAAGCAGGCGAGATTGCCCTTTGTACGCTATCTGCGGTCAACTTAGGTAAAGTCGAAAACGTTGGCGATATCGAAGAGCCAGCCGAGCTTATCGTCCGTGCGCTTGATGCCCTGCTCGATTATCAAGACTATCCAGTTAAAGCCGCTGAAAATGGCAGTATGCGTCGCCGTACGCTAGGTGTTGGCGTGATTAACTACGCGTATTACTTAGCGAAAAATGGCGTACGCTATTCAGACGATAGCGCGCTTGGTCTAACTCATCAAACCTTTGAAGCGTTGCAATTCTATCTCTTAAAAGCCTCAAATAAATTGGCAAAAGAACAAGGCGCGTGCCCTGCCTTTAATGAGACTACTTATTCGCAAGGTATCTTGCCGATTGATACTTATAAAAAAGACTTGGATAAAATCTGCCAAGAGCCGCTACATCTCGATTGGGAAACGCTACGCACTGAAATCACCACTCACGGTCTGCGCAACTCTACCCTAACTGCCTTGATGCCGTCTGAAACCTCTAGTCAGATTGCCAATGCGACCAACGGTATCGAGCCACCACGCGGTCTGGTGTCTATCAAAGCGTCAAAAGATGGCATCTTAAAGCAAGTCGTGCCTGAGATTGATAAGCTCAGAAACCAATACGAGCTACTATGGCAAATGCCGAACAATGACGGTTACCTAAAGCTGGTCGCTATCATGCAGAAGTTCGTCGATCAAAGTATCTCTGCCAATACCAACTACGATCCGGTTCGTTATGAAGGCGGCCGTGTACCGATGAAGATATTACTAAAAGATCTGCTAAACGCGTATAAGCTGGGCGTGAAGACGTTGTACTACCATAACACGCGTGATGGTGCGAACGATGCGCAAGCGGATATGGAAGATGATTGTGCTGGCGGTGCTTGTAAGATCTAGGTTGATGGATAGTGGGTTTAGCTTTTGGGTTAAGCCTGCCATTCGCTAATATAGAACTCTGGTTTAACTTGGATTTAATGGAATAAGATCCAAGTTAAACCAGCTAATTTAAAATGTAAAAAGGACTTTCTATGTTGATTTCAGAGTATACAGGTACAATCAAAATTGCTGATGTCGAGCTAGAATGTGCTGTCCTTAATGATGGTAGACGCATAATAAAACATTCAGATGTTTTTAAGGCTCTGGGTAGAGAAGTAAGAGGTAATGCACGTTTACCTGACACCCCTTCTTTTATGGATGCTAAAAATTTACAGCCATTTATTTCCGATGAACTGAATGACGTAAAAGAAAAAATCTTATATCAGGATGAAAACGGTAAAAGCTTTCAAGGCTTTGATGCCATAATTATTCCATTAGTTTGTGAGCTATATATATTAGCCGATGAAGCAGGCGCAGTAACATATAAAAATCAGAAAGATACCGCTATGCAGGCATCAATCATCATCAGATCCTTAGCTAAGGTTGGTATCGTTGCATTGGTAGATGAGGCCACTGGATATCAGAACATTCGTAAAGCAGAAGCCTTACAAGAAATTCTCAATTTTTACATTACTAAAGACCTTCTTGCATGGACTAAGACATTTCCCGATGAGTTTTATGAACAAATATTTAGATTAAAAGACTGGAAATGGAGCACATTTAATAGACCTGGTGTTGTTGGAACCTATACTAACGATATAGTTTACGATCGAATGGCAGTTGGTTTAGTTAATGAGCTAAAAGCACTCAATCCAAGAGATGAAAAAGGTCTTGCTAAACATAGAGATCATCAACATTTATCAGAAAACCAAGGAAGAAAAGCACTTGAAATGCATTTACATGCTGTGATTGGCTTAATGAGAGCATCTGATAACTGGGAAGAATTCATGTATTCTGTCAACAAAGCTTACCCAAAGAAAGGCTCTATCAGTGATTTATTTCCTGAGACTTTAAATCCAAGAAAAATTCACTAGCGTAACAGACAAAGCAATCTAAACATTGAAAGTAGTGGGTTGATTTTCATCTTTATTCTATACGAGAATTTGGCACAACTAATCCTTCATAAGCTTAACTTTAGAGTCTTTTAATATGCAAAGTAATTATAATTATCCAAATATGCTTAAGCAAGCGATTGAGTTATCTGAAGAGCTCAAAATGCCTAATATTGAGTGGAATTCGAAGAAATTCAATTCTCAAGAGTCTTATGCATTTAAGGAAATTGAGAAGATAATTAAAAATGAACTACATCATATAATCGATGCAAGGTTCGGTTTAAAAAATTATCTAGGTAATAGTTGCCTTAATATTGCAGCAACATCCTTCGCTTACCTAAAAGCATTAGATTTAGATGTCGAGATGATTTATGGAGATGTAAATGTCAATGATTTTCCAGATGACGAGTTCGAAACCTCTCCTGATTTGTTAAAGTATGAATACGAAAATAGAGTTAGTGAAGGTGTACAGGATATTCATGCATGGGTGGGAATAGGAAAAAACATAATCATAGATTTTGCTCTTCCTTATAGATTATTGAAAAATAATAACTTCCCGCAGCACTACTTGTTCGAGGTTGGCACAGCTGAACATTATGAAAAACACTTAGTGAAGTATAAACCTATGATAATAGGTACTGATTTTTTTAAACAAACTAACTCTTATGATCCTTTAGTTGATACAGACAATTTTAGAAGGATTTTTGATGATGAATAGTTCTAATAAAGGGTATTTATAAGATGCCTTCTATTCACTACTTTTATAACAACCTAATTGTTACAAGTGATGAAGATACCCTGTACCTAAACTCTACGGTTAATAAAAAATCAGTAACACCCTCACAAGGTCATTTAGCCTCGACTATAGCGGCATCGGCTAGGCAGATACAAGCGGCAGGCGGGATTGGCTACTTAATATAATGACTATTAAATAAAAACACTTTGGCTTTACCGCTATAACTGAAACACATAGATAAAATAAAAATGACGGAGGTCATAGACGTGCAATATACCGCAATCATCAAAGACGGTGGTTTGTTTATCCCTAACGTATTTTCAGACCTAAACGATGGTCAATCATACATCGTACAAGTCACAGTAGACATCGAAGACGCTCGGCAGCAGTTAAGCTTGCACGAAGCACCAAAGAAAGAATCACTTAAACAAGCAGCAAAAGAACCAAAAAAACCAGTAAAGAAACCAACGAAAAAAGAAGCAATAGACGTTGATTTGGAGACACTGCGCAAGAGTGCCGTCGATGAATTAGAGGGCTTAGATGATGTCGAGCTTAGCGAGATATTTAAAGCTTATATGAATGATGGACAAGTACCAATACAAATATCTTTAGAGAACTTATAATAGAGAGCCTATAACGTATTTTTGCTGATGTTTTAAAAGCCGCATTTTTCAAACCAACATATCAAACTTTTAGATTAATAAACTGTATCACTTATAAAGGTAGAACGATGACTTACTCAATTTTTTGCCAAACACCAAACAACGCTTTAAAAGAGCCGATGTTTTTCGGTCAGCCAGTCAATGTGGCGCGCTATGACCAGCAAAAGCACCCTATCTTTGAGCAGCTGATTGAAAAACAGCTATCATTCTTTTGGCGTCCAGAAGAAGTCGATGTCTCACGCGACCGCATTGACTACGGCAATCTATCGTCACATGAGCAGCATATTTTTATTAGTAACCTGAAATATCAGACGCTACTCGACTCTATCCAAGGTCGTAGCCCAAACGTTGTCTTATTACCATTGGTGTCTATTCCTGAGCTTGAAACATGGATTGAGACGTGGACGTTCTCTGAGACCATTCACTCACGCAGCTACACCCATATCATTCGTAATATCGTCAATGATCCCGGTATTGTGTTTGATGACATCATGCAAAACGAGCACATTTTAGAGCGTGCGTCTGATATCGCTAAGTACTACGATGACTTGTACTATGATTCACAGCTTTACAATATGCACGGTGCTGGCACGCATACCATTAATGGCAAAGAAGTGACCGTTAGTTTAAAATCACTGAAAAAACAGCTGTATTTGTGCTTGATGGCGGTCAACGTGCTAGAAGCTATCCGCTTTTATGTGTCGTTTGCTTGCTCGTTTGCCTTTGCTGAACGCAAGCTGATGGAAGGTAATGCCAAGATCATTAAGCTAATTGCTCGTGATGAGGCGCTACATTTAACCGGTACCCAGCATATTCTTAACCTGATGCGTAACGGTCGCGACGATCCCGAGATGGTAGAGATTGCCAATGAGTGCTATGAGCAAAGTATCGAGATTTTCCGTAAGGCCGCCGAGCAAGAAAAAGAATGGGCAGGCTATTTATTCAAAGATGGCTCAATGATTGGTCTCAATAAAGACATCCTTTGCCAATATATCGAATATATCACCAACTTACGTATGGAAGCGGTTGGCTTACCAGTCGCCTTCCCAAATTCTAAATCAAATCCTATTCCGTGGATTAATACGTGGTTGTCTTCTGATAACGTGCAGGTTGCACCGCAAGAAACTGAAATCAGCTCGTACTTGGTCGGTCAAATTGACTCAGACTTATCAGACAGCGACTTTGATGACTTTGAACTTTAAAGCTTTACAGCTTTACAGCTTTAGAGCTTTAGAGCTTTAGAGAATGATTTTTGAAAGAACGGCGTTTAGACAGTAAAAAATGATAGGGAAATGGATAGGGTAAAAACTATGACTTGGGTAATGACGAGTAAGAAGCAATTTTACTTGCATGATGATGAAAGTCTGCTTGATGGACTGCTGCGCACCGGACACGATGTCAATTATCAATGTAAGGAAGGCTATTGTGGCAGTTGCCGGATAAAGCGTATCGCCAGCTCCCATGTCATTGATTATCCGTTTGAACCATTAGCCATGATTGAAGAAGATGAAATCCTGCCCTGCTGCTGTAGAGTACAAGGGGTGATTTATATTAGCCATGACTCTATTGAAAAGTAGTCTTTAAACCAATTAAAAATCAATAAAAAAAGCGCGCTGTCTTAAAGATAGCGCGCTTTTTTATATAGTCGATTCGATTTAAAAAGAATACGGTACTGCTGGGATAAATTTTTCGAAGCCTCTGGAGTGCGAAGCGCACAGCAAGCGAGGAAAACTTAACCCAGCATAATGCTATTTTTAACGTACCTCTTTTATATTTAACTGACTATATCGGTATTAAATATCAGATAGTAGGCAATAGACTTGCTCTATAAAGGCGCACCATCTCTTTCAAATAACTCTAAAAGCTCTTCACGCATACGGTCACGCTCTGCTTCTGACATCATCGGGACATCCTGTTCTGGACCTTGTAAGCTTGGCTGCTGAGTACCACCAAGTATCTCATCTTGGATGACAACGGGAACTGTTGTAGGTTCCTCTACTGGACGCTCCTCTAACAATATCTTCACTTGCGCATTTTTACCTTGACGTAAGATTTGAGCAAAGAGCGTGGTATTAGGTGCTTTGCGAGCGACATACTGAATTAAAGTATTGGCATCAGTCATCTCAACGCCATCAATCGTAAGGATAATATCACCAACGCGCAGACCACTCTTAGCCGCTGGACTCTTAGGAACAACGTTGAGAACCTCTACACCTGTGGAAGTTTCAAGCTGCGTAGGATCTCGCAGTTGTGACTGTATCTCGATACCGAGCCAACCACGACTGACCTTACCATCTTTAATAAGTGCATTCATCACTTGTTCAACGATAGCAGTAGGAATGGCAAAACCAATACCCATAGAGCCACCAGAGCGTGAATAAATAGCCGTATTGATACCAACCAGCTCACCGTGAGCATCAACCAGCGCTCCACCTGAGTTACCGGGATTGATAGCCGCATCGGTTTGAATAAAGTCTTCAAACTTATTCACACCGAGCCCTGTACGTCCAGTTGCTGAAATAATACCTTGAGTGACCGTTTGACCCACACCGAACGGATTACCAATCGCTAAGGCCACATCCCCAACACGAATAGGTTCTTTACGGAATCCCAATGGCGTTAGTCCTTTCATATCCACTTTAATCACCGCCAAATCACTGTCTGGATCCGTACCAATCAGTTGAGCACGGCTCTTGCGACCATCATTAAAAGCAACGGTAATCTCATCTGCCTTTTCAAGTACATGCGCATTGGTCACGATATAACCGTCTTCTGAGACAATTACGCCAGAGCCTAAGTTGGTATTGCCCTGTTCTTCTGATGGTCCACCATGGAACTCAAAAAACCGACGCAAAACCGGATCATTCATATAAGGATGTTCTGCCATCGTTTGGGTGGTATAGATGTTGACGACTGATTGCGATGCACGAGCAACACCATTATGATAAGAAGAGATAGCTGTTGCTGTATCTCCCACAGGTGCAGAGGCTTGCTGCTCAGCAGGTGTGGTCCTCGGCGGTTCCCACTCTGCCTCTGATGCCATCTTCATACTCGCAAACAACCAGACAAATGCTGCAATCATTATTAGCAACAAAATCCAAGGTAACCACTTTGACAGACCAGCCTTGTTGTTGGCATTCCGAGATGACGACATATAAAAACCTCTATAAATTTTTGTAAAAACAGTTAATGATAAACAAAGTCAAACAGCTCTTACCAATCATGTGCTATTAGCAAGATAAGATGCGTTAAACGCTATCAATCATACAGGCTCAGGTATGCGAATTATAACTGGCAAAACAGCCGAATAGTAACGCATCGTGTACCGTTTCAGTTATTGAGCTTATCTACTCTTTTATCGCATCATGTTAAAATAGCTATTATGAAAAATTATCTATGTTTTATAAATACTTGAGCTACTGAAACCGTTATAAGGGAATGCCATGAGCGCGCACGATATCTTAACCAAATCATCAAATACAACGATTACCGCACAATCCTTAAGCAAATTTTGTGACGATTACTTATCAGCAGATGCTTTTAAAGATTATGCACCCAATGGCTTACAAGTAGATGGCGGGCAACCCATTCAGCGCATCATCACTGGTGTGACTGCATGTGAAGCATTGATTGATGCCGCTATTGCCGATAATGCCAATGCCATTATGGTACATCACGGTTATTTTTGGAAAGGCGAATCTGCGCCCCTCACTGGCATGAAAGGTCAACGTATCCGTAAACTGATGCAACATGGCATCTCTTTGATTGGCTATCACTTACCGCTCGATGCCCACCCTGTCATTGGCAACAACGCTAAACTGGCTGAGTCATTAGACATGACCATCATCGGGGCACTTTATCCTGCTGAAACACACCCCGTTGGCAATATTGCCATTTGCACACCGCAGAATGCTCAAAGTCTTATCGCTCAGATTACCCAAGCATTGGGGCGTATGCCATTACATATTTCTGCGGATTATAAAATCTCGACGAACACTAAGGACGATGGGGAAAATAATAGACTGATTGAACGGGTGGGCATCTGTACGGGCGGCGCACAAGATATGATTGAGCAAGCAGCATTGATGGGCTGTGATGCATTTATTTCTGGTGAAATATCAGAGCGTACCACCCATATTGCTCGTGAGCTTGGGATTGACTATTTTGCCTGTGGACATCATGCGACAGAATGCGGTGGCATTGAAGCATTAGGCAATATCATTGCTCAGCAGTTTGGACTGCCTGTGACTTTTGTGGATATTGATAACCCTGCTTAATTACACAGATATTTATTTTATTCTGACTTGAAGGTATCAGCGCTCATGTAAATAACACCTAGAATTGTGCTGTTTTTAACCGTCTGTAGCTTGATTGTTAAGTTTTATCGCTATTCTATTAACTCCACTTGAATAATATAATAAATATCCGCATATTAGCACCTGAAGAAAGAACGTCTTGTCATGAGACTTCCCATTTATTATAGCTTCCGGTTATGGCGCTGAAATAATAGTGACTATCTAAAAACTCATTATTCTGTTGAATTGATGAGATTTTAGATGGCTGCCATTGCGAATACTATGTCTGCACAATATATTTTTAGCAGTACGGTATTCCTTTTTTAGTGTTGCAATACGCTAAAGCACCACTGATTTGATAGTGTGTTTCTAATAACTATTAAATACGGTGATTTGCTTAGCCTTATTGCTGGACAAGCGATATTGGGCGCTATTTACTCTACTACAAATTATTTAAAGAGTAGATAGTTCTTAATATCAGCGTAGCACAGGTTGATAACATTAGCACACCAACCACTTAACTACGTTTTTGTCTTAATGACTTATTCATGACCTTATCTATGTTTACTATAGTCGTTTAATACTTAGTCAACTCTATCATCGGTGAAGGAATCATCTGATTTATATCCTTCATGGTATTGTGCGTTCTGGTTTTTGAAAGCTATTTTTTAAAATGAAAGTTTTAAGAGAAATGTCTAAAAACCAGATTGATAGCACGTTAATAGATGACTGAGAGATAAAATTTACCGCTACCTTTATAAGATTTAGGTTAGCGGCGCTATATTTAAACAAGGTGATATAGCACTTATGCGTTTAATAAGGGCCTTAGCATCTAAAGTACACATACATTTATACTCAATAGATCAGCATAGAGCGACTATAAATGTATGTGCATTTTTACGATAAGCAGGATGGCTAAAATTAGGAGACATCCATGCAGCGTATTACTTATCGTGTGAAAGTATCTGCGCGAGGGGCCAAACGCCGTATCTCATATATACTGCGTCCATCTAAACGCTTACTGAGCACCAAAAGTAACATCGTTCCATTTGTTACACCTATTAAAGTAACTCGTTTTACCAAAACCAAAAAATTGGCGCAAATATCTAGTATTGCCCTTCTCTCTCTCCCTGCTGAGAGTTTGACGACGATACATACGCAGGTACCAGCCTATGATCATGTCATGCTGGAGAATACCTTAACCATTGCTGCAGTTCCAGGTGACAGCACGTATTTTGCGACTGACGGCTTCCAACATGGCTTCGGTTACGACTTAGTGCGTAACTATGCTGATCAGCTCGGAGTAAAAGTTACCCTCAAAGCTTATGCTGATGAAGAAGCGGCGCTCAGAGCATTACAATCAGGCGATGCCGATATGGCACTGACCACTGCCAGTACGCAATTAAAAAGCCAGCTTAATTTATCCTCTGTCAATGTCAGCTGTGGTTATGACGCCAGTTTGACCAAAAATGGCTTACACCCTAAAGTGAGCTGGACCTTCAATTCAGCCAACGACCCATTATCACAAAAAGCCAGTTATTTTTTATGTGATAGCATCAAGCTCGAAAATACGCAGAAGCTAGCTGCTTTTTATAATCAAGACTTGCTAAAAGATGCCTATAGTCAAGACCACTTTAAAAAGACCCTGACAGAAAAGCTGCCAGATTATCAGTCTTCATTTGAAGAACAAGCACGTACCTACAATCATGATTGGGAGTTGCTGGTGGCGATGGGCTATCAAGAATCGCATTTAAATGCCAATGCCGTCTCGCCAACAGGCGTACGCGGTATTATGATGTTGACCAATAATACGGCTAAAGCAATGGGCGTCTCAGACCGCGTTGACCCTTACCAAAGTATCGGTGGCGGCGCTCGTTACTTGGAGCAGATGAAGACTGATTTTGCTGATGTACCAAAAACAGACCGGCTTTGGTTTGCGCTAGCCGCGTATAACATGGGTCCAAATGCCGTAAAAGGCATCCAGCGTAAGTTGAGTGCTAATGGTATCAATGATAAAAGTTGGGCAAATATATATGCCTATTTATCTGAAAACAAAGCTTCGAACAGCCGCTATGGTCAAGCGATGCATTATGTGACTAATATCAGAAGTTATCTTGAGACGATTAAGACCGCCACTGTCTAATGACCGCTTTTACTTTTAGTTGAATAATTTTACTTAAAAGCAGTTAACTAAAAATCTCTAAATATAGATAGCCAAATAAAAAGCTGCTCTTTGACAAGGGCAGCTTTTTTAATGCATAACGTTTATAAAAATATAGCTAGCTTAGCGATTAGGTACCGTGAGGCGTTGACCGCGTTGCAGCATCGTATCCACTGCAATATTATTCATATCAGCAAGCTCTTTAGTTGACACGCCATATTTACGTGCCAGTCCAATCAAGCTATCTCCTGACCCAACGGTATAGCTGACCGTTACTTTCGGTACTTTAATGGTCTGCCCACGCTGTAACTGTGCACCAGTTGCCATGTTATTGGTGGCAGCTAAATCCTCTACTGAAACACCAAAACGACGGGCTAGCGCAATGAGTCCATCACCAGACTGAACTTTGTAACTCTCTGTGTTGCCAAGCTTTTTGCCGCTACTGCTATTGGCTGTCGACGTATTGGTACTGCTTTTCGTCTCTGCACTAGCAGCACTGTTACTCTTGCTGTTGTTACTGGTAGCAGCACTGCTGTTACTAGAACTACTGACGCTACCTTTAGCAGGAATAGTAATCGTACGACCAAGTATCAAATTAGAATTGGTTTTCAAATTATTCGCTGTTGCCAAATCACTCAAACCAATATTGTAGCGTTGGGCGACAGCCGTTAAGGTATCGCCTGATTTAACCTTGTAGCTGACCGCTTCATCATTGAGCTGACGATCCACCAACTCTTTAGATACTGGCACTTTAATCGTTTGTCCACGTTGCAAGCGCGCCTTTGCATCAAAGTTACTGTTTACGGCAGCAATTTCTTCGGCACTAACGCCAATGCTATTAGCAATGCCAATTAAAGTATCCCCTGATTTGACTTTATAATTGGTCGTTGGCACTGAGCTTGAACCACTGGCTTTACTGCTATTGCTAGTATTATTCGTTGTACTACTAGGCGTACTACTCACAGATGTAAAGTCAACACTGGCAGGCACTTTCAATGTTTGACCGACATACAATGAATCCGTCGTACCAATGTTATTTAAGCTGGCCAACGTCTCGGTTGATACATTAAATTGGCGGGCGAGCGCAATCAAACCATCGCCTGCTTTTACTTTATAGTTTTTGGTCGCAGTCGATGTCTTACTTGGTTTAGTCGATGGTGCAGCCGGTGTGCTGACTGGTGCGGTTACTTTACCAGGGACAAGCCATAATTTTTGACCGCGTAGCAAGTCAGCTCTACTGCTCAAGTTATTATAGGTTGCAAGCTGGGTCACTGATAAATCAAAGCGATTGGCAGTGCCTATTAAGGTATCACCGCCTTGTACCACATAGCTTTCAGGCTGGCTTGCTATGGTGCTTTTAGCCGTGCTTAACGGCTCGATAGTTTTGGCATTATATAAATATAAGGTACTGCCAGACAGCAGCTTGGCACTGGCATCCATCTGGTTCCATTCAGCAATATCGCGCCAGCTTACACCAGAGCGACTGGCAATATTAGCTAAAGTATCACCACGTTTGACCGTATAAGTGGTACGTGTGCCTTGAGGTTTTGGTTTACTGACTGAGGTTTTTGGAAAGCTCAGTTTCTTCTCTTGTCCCGTGGCTTCTAAGACAGACTGTTGCGTCTGTACTGCCGATAGATTGATATTACCATCCGCGTTAATGACATTGGTTTCAGGCGTATTAATCCGAATTTGACTGGCAATAAAATCACGCTCTGCTTTACTTAACGGCGGCTCTTGAGTGATGGTATTGTTCTGGGTAATTTGCGCCGATGTGGTCGGTAAGCTGTTACTGCTTTTTAGCTCAGCATTGATTTTATTCGTTTCTGCTGATGTTAGCGGTGGCTCAGTACGAACTGATGCATTGCCGCTATAAACAGAGCTACTCGTCGGTGATGCAGTTGGTGAGATATAGCTTGTGGTCTGCTGCGGTACACTGGCGCTGGCAGCATAATCAGCAAGGGCACTACCGGTAGAGGGTAATGATACGCCGCCATTATAAGGCTTATTGTTATAGCTTGGCGTCGTAGTTCCTGAATAGCTTGGCGTTGTGTTGCTGCTAGCGTTACTAGAAGCAATGACATTACTACTGCCATTCCCTCTTAGCGCGCTCAACTTAGCGTCAGTAGAGAGACTGATATCATTAGGAATAATAATACGCTGCGGACCTGATGAATCGATACGTGCTGAGGTCAGCGCCGTATTTAGTCTTTCTAATTCGTCGTAGCTAACACCGGTCACTTGTGATACTTCAGCCAAGCTCACGCCATAATTAACTGGCACACTACGGAAATGTTGGCGGTTAGCGATAGCCGGCAGGTAGACACCATATTGCTCAGGTTTGGCGACGATTTCGGCAACTGCCAAAAAGCGCGGCACATAGTTCATGGTCTCAGTTGGCAATCTTAGTGACCAGTAGTCGGTTGGTAAGCCTTGAGCTCTATTGGCATCAATGGCCTTTTGCACACGACCGGGCCCCGCATTATAAGCGGCCAATGCCAATTCCCAACTACCAAACTGATTGTGCAATGCCGTCAAAAAGTCATAAGCGGCGCGCGTTGATTCGATCACATCACGGCGACCATCGTAAGTACTACTTTGATTTAGACCATAAATACGTCCAGTACTGGGAATAAACTGCCATAAGCCTGCCGCTGCTGCACTACTTGTACCACTTGGATCGTAGGAGCTTTCAATAACAGGTAGCAAAGCCAGTTCAGTTGGGATATTACGGCGTTCAGCTTCTCGTACGGTGTGATAAATATAGCGACTGGCACGCGCCGTTAAACGGTTTAGATAGTCTTGTCTACTGGTAAACCAGCCTTTTTGTGCTTCAATACGCTGATTATAAACCGGTTGCCCACCGTTCATGCGATAGCCCGCACGGAGGCGATTCCACAAGTCACCATATTGTTGAATCGCAAGTTTATTGCCTTCAACCATCGTCATGTCGGTGGCTTCTAATAAATCAGCCAGCTCATCTAAGCTTTCGGCATCTAAGAACGCCGTTGAATAGTCAGCGTTAGTCGTTGGCTTAGCAGCTTGATTGGTAGGACGCTTCGTAATCACAGCTGAGCTGCCGGTCGCACCTGTATTTTTCACCGCTGTTGTATTACTACAAGCACTGATAAGTAAAGTCGACACCGCAAGCGTCAGTGGTAAAGCAATGAATGAGCGATAGTTTGATGACACAGTAGACATGATAGTGGAAGTTTCCTAACAACAAGAAGTGATAAAATAAAGTTGATTGACAGTATAGTACGCAATATCAAACAAAGACCAGCCCAATATAAAAGATAATGCACAAAATCCAATCTGCCGTATCTTTTGATGGCGAAAGCTCTTTGTTATTAACCTACTTTATTCAGTAATGATGTTTAAGCAATGATACTTAAGCAACGCGGTTCATGGTGGCCAATCAACCGTGAGTTAATAGCCATTAGTTAGTATCTATTAAGGTAATTAGTTAATAGCCACTTGTGAGACGGCGCGTAAAAGTACCGCGTTACCAGTAGATAAAGTCAATGTCACTCTCGAGGTGGTGACAAACGAGACTCTTTGACCATCTTTTACCCAGCTCTCATTGGTCGTCACATTGGCTTTTGCTTGTGAACCCGTAATTACAATATTATCAACACTGATATCGTAGCGATAATTCGAGGTATTGCTCCAACTATTCTGGAGTAATTTTAGATAAGCATCTTTATCTAAGCTAGTAGATTTGCCTTTTCTTGACATTGAAATCAATGCATCATCAGACACTAAGCGCGCTATCTGATTGATGTTTTGGCTATTGGCTGATGCTTTCATAGCGGCGGCGTAATTTTGTACTAAAGATTCCGTCATGTCTGCGGCTTGCGCACTAATACTCATCGTGCTGGCAGCGGCAACGACTGCAGCCACGCTAGCGCTTTTTATCAATAGAGGCAACAGCCCTTTCCCCAATAGTCTTTTCATGATATTCCTTAGTAGTAGTATCTTGGTTATGCTCAGGTATGGATCATTAATTTTTATTTACGATTTAATTATAGAGTGCTGTTTATATTCATCAGCACAGATAATTTATGTCCATCTGTTTATGACCATTTATTGCTTGGTAATTTTAACAATTACTTTTATTTGATATTTTTCACAGCTTATTGTTAAGATAGTTTTAGCCTATCATTCAATTCTCACAGCCATGTGACACCCTGTGTAATTATTGCGAACCGTAAAGCAAAACTATCTGTTAAAGCAAGTTTGCCCAATGACTGCCGCCATTTCTTGAGTTTTCATAGCTTGAGCGGACATGTCCTTTGAAGCTTTTTATTGCTTATTCTCAGCACTATTATCTTCATAGTGCTCATCATCACTCAGCTTCAGACCCAAGCGCTCGACGCGTCTGTCCATCATTTGCCGTGCCAATGCTTGCATATCCTCGACACGATCTATCTCATCGACAATCTCAAGACCCAACAATGTCTCAAACACATCTTCTAAGGTGACTAAGCCTTTGACTTCACCATATTCACCGACCGTAATCGCAATATGAATACGGTTTTTTAGCATCAACTCCAACACATCAAACAACTTCATCTTTGAAAATACAAAGGTGATGTCTCGTTTGAACTGTGTTAATGGTTTGTCTACCGCATTATTGACCTTTGCCAATAACATGTCTGTTTTTAATACAAAGCCAGTAATATTGTCTAAATCGCCATCATAAATCGGCAGTCGCGAAAAGGTGAGTTTTGGTCGATCAACCAATAATTCGGCGACCGTCTTATTTTCTTCAAAAGATAACATCACCGAACGCGGGGTCATAATATCTTCAACTTTAATGGCACCGAATGCCAGCAGGTTTCGAATAATGCGTGACTCTAATGGATCGATTTGTCCTGACTCTTCACCAATGCTGGCAAGCGCGGCAAACTCACGGCGACTGAACGCTTGCGGTTCTTTGCCACGCACAAGTAGCTTGGTCAATTTTTCTGAGACTAAAATCAAAGGGTACAGCAGCAATACAATCCCTCGTACAAAATAGGCGACCATGCCACCTAATTGACGCCAGTATACAGTGCCGAGTGTTTTTGGCATGATTTCGGATAAAAACAAAATAGCCAATGTCATGACTGCAGAGAATAATCCAAACCAGGCACTACCGAATACAATCGTTGCCTGCGCACCAGCGCCAATCGAGCCTAAGGTATGTGCCACTGTATTTAGTGTCAAGATAGCAGCTAAAGACTGATCGATATTATCAATCTTTAGGCGTCTTAGCATACTTGCTTTTTTTGGATTGGTTTCTTGAAGGTCAGCAATATAGGACGGTGTCATCGTCAATAGTGCTGCCTCTGCCAGTGAACAGATAAATGAGATGCCAATGGCGATTACTACAAATAGTATGAGTAGTAATACGCTGCTAGCGCTTGGGTTCGCTAAGCCATCAGCAGCCCAAACAGAGTGCGGCAATATCAAGATTATCAATAGTGATAACGTAGAAAATGGCTTGAGATTAAACCAAGTCTTGTCACCCATCGTCGGGGGAGGTTTAGCAGATGCGTCTTTACGACAAGCGCGCGGACGGTATAAACGAGGTACAGACATAAAAGAGGTGGACAAGTTAGATAACCTAGACAAATAAGAAAAAGGAAGTACCAATATATCACGACCATATCATGAGCAGATAGAAAATAATATCTGATAACATCTAATCCTGATTTGGTTTTGACAGTCATTTGCTAAAAGCCCGTCTAATACAGGCTATGGTCGATTCACTTTAAAAAAAATACAATGTTGCTGGTATGAATTTTGCGAAGCCTCTGTCTGTCGAAGCGCACAGCAAGCGAGAGAAATTCATACCAGCAGAATATTGTGATAATCGTACGTATTTTATTTTAAACTTGCTAATATTGAGCAGCACTTTTAACACTGATGACTTCTCCTTTGATAGTAGCATTGATGCTGATATTTCACAATAAATCACTGTTTGTCTCAAGGACTTCAAAGGACGTCAAAGGTTCGATAATCCTCATTATTAAAGCAGGACTTGCTTTATACTAATTTGGGTTTTTCTAGGTATTCATTGCCTTTATATACTACCCTTTTAATAGCGTAAAGCGATTGTCGCAGCAAATATTGACTGCTAGTATGCCAGTACGTTAACAAAAACGTACCCAGCTTATGATTAACAGTTACCAAGTCTGGGATTTTTTGTTACTATGCATTTAATTTTATTACTATCTATAATTTATTGAGAGAGATATGGAACAGTTCGGTCAAATCTTATTACCAGTTGCTTTTTTTGCGATTTTTTACTTTTTAGTTATTCGCCCACAATCTAAACGTACTAAAGAGCATCGTGCGATGGTCAATGCGTTGACGGTTGGTAGTGAAATCATATTTGCTGGTGGCTTGATGGGTCGCATCAAAGGCTTGGAAGGCGATTACGCCGTTGTTAGCTTAAACAACAATACCGACGTTAAGGTACAACGTGCCTCTGTTATTTCAGTATTGCCAGCTGGCACAATCGAAAGCGTTTAATCATCACCAATGACTTAGATGGTTATTAATGACTGACTATTAATGATTCGTTATCAATTAATAGTTGTAATGACTACAAAATGACCGTACATTATTTACGGTCATTTTTCGCTTTATCGTTTTATGCTTTACTATCATCGCGGATGATCACAGTGGTGCACTATCATGACTGCTATGGCTGCTCAATATAGTACCTCACCATTGTTGTCGCTAACTTCCCATCTGCTAACTTGTGGCCTGCGTCGCCAGTAGTTTATCAACTTAAAGAAGTGATTATGCAATATCCCGCTTGGAAATACTTACTCATCACCGTCGTGCTAATCATTGCCGGTCTGTATGCTGCTCCTAACCTATATCCTGATGAACCTGCCGTACAGATTACGAGTGCCGCAGCAGGCACGCAGTTGTCTGAAGGTATCTTGACTCAGTCTGAAAGCTTACTGAAAGAAGCGGGTTTGAACTACCATGACGGTACGTTTCAAGGCAACAGTGCGCTGGTACGTCTTGACACCCCAGTCGATCAGCTTAAGGCTCAGGAAGTATTGAGACGGAATTTAGGCGAAGATTATGTAGTCGCGCTTAACTTAGCCCAAACGACGCCGCAGTGGTTACGTGATATCGGCGCAAAACCAATGAAACTTGGTCTTGATTTGCGCGGTGGTGTTCGTTTTGTGCTAGAAGTTGATATGGACAAAGCGCTCGAACAACGTTTGACCAGTGCCAGTCGTGATATTCGACGTGACCTAAGAGCTGAAAGCATTGCGGTTAAAGGCATCAAAAACGATAAGCGTAGCGTGGTGTTACATTTTGCGGATACGGACGCTCGCAACCGTGCACAAAATGTTTTGCAAAGCTCGATGGGTAATACATTTACTTTACAATCCTCTATTGATGAACAAGGCCCGGCGCTGATTTTGGCGTATAACGATGCAACATTAGATGAAATCAATAGCTATGCGGTCAACCAGAACCTGACTACCCTACGCAATCGTATTGCTGAGCTTGGGGTAACAGAAGCATTAGTACAATCACAAGGTGCTAGCCGTATCGTCGTTGAGCTACCAGGTGTGCAAGATACCGCTGAGGCAAAACGTGTCCTTGGTCGTACTGCCAACCTTGAGTTCCGTATGGTCGCTGAAGGTGCCGAAAACTATACAGGCGGTATTCCACCTGCCGGTACTGAAGCGTTTCCATTTAACACCCTTGATGGTCCGCCGGTATTGCTAGAGCGCCAAGCGATTGTCACGGGTGAAAAAGTCACTAATGCTCAGACAGGTATCGATGAAAGTGGTTCGCCTGAAGTGAGTATTACCCTAGATAGTGCTGGTGGTAAGCTAATGCAAAACGCTACCCGCACCGCTGTCGGTAAACAAATGGCTGTTCTGTTTATTGAAAACAAGCAACGAATCACTTATGAAGAAGATCCAGCCACTGGCGAGACTGTAGAAGTCCGCACACCTTATGCTGAAACGAAAGTTATTAACCGCGCCAATATCCAAGCGGTGCTAGGCTCATCTTTCCGTATTACGGGGCTTGATAGTAGTGCTGAAGCGGCTGAGCTGGCGCTCTTGCTACGTTCAGGTGCATTAGCAGCGCCGATGTATTTCGTGGAAGAACGCACTATCGGTCCATCACTGGGTCAAGAAAATATCGATAAAGGGTTATTCTCTACGCAGGTTGGTTATTTGTTAGTCTTTGCGTTTATGATAATTTTCTATCGTTTATTTGGTGTGATTGCCAACGTTGCGCTGGCGGTTAACGTTATTATTATCATCTCTATCATGTCAATTTTAGGCTCATCACTGACGCTACCTGGTATTGCTGGTATCGTTTTGACCATTGGTATGGCAGTCGATGCCAACGTCCTGATTTTTGAGCGTATCCGTGAGGAGCTAGCGAACGGCGTCAGGCCAAAATCTGCTATCGTGGCAGGTTTTGATCGTGCTTATAGTAGTATTTTCGATGCCAACATCACAACATTACTGGTCGCGTTTATTCTATTTGCGATTGGTACTGGTCCGATTAAAGGATTTGCGATTACTTTAGCGATCGGTATTGTCAGCTCGCTGTTTACTGCCATTTTGGTAACGCGTGCGCTGATACAAATTGCTTACGGTAAACGTAAATCTATCAAACGTCTGAGCATCGGTTAGGAGAACACTATGGCAATCGATAAGAATAACCCTCTAGAACAACAGAATAATCCTGAACCGAACGGCTCAAGCAGTGAAGCAAGTGCGCGTGGTCGTAAAAAACCGCGCCGTGATGGCAAAGGTAGTAATACCCAAACCAATAACGCTACAGCCAAAAAAATAGCTAGTAAAACTCGCTCTAGTGCCAAAGGCGCTGATAAAGGCAGCCAAGCGCTCGCGACTACCGCTATTGATCCTAACTTAGCAGTGGGTGACGCTGCCGACGATGCCGCCGCATATGCAGAAGGCGGTATCAAAGCTATTGGCGACCAACGTATCATTCCTTTTATGAAGATAGAAAAGCCAATGGCGATTTTGTCTATTATTTTGGTGATTGGTAGTATTATTGCGATTGCGGTCAATGGTCTAAACCTAGGTCTTGACTTTACCGGCGGCGTTTCAGCAGATGTGCGTTATGAGCAGTCTGTTGAGCAAACCGATGTGGTCAACGCCTTGGCTGATAATGGCTTTGATGATGCTGTCGTACAGTATCTAGGAACGTCTCAAGAGCTACTGGTACGCCTACCACCTCAATCTGATAACGTTGATGGGCTTAGCGCTAGTCTCAGTGAAGCATTAAAACTTCCTAATAATGACGTTGAAATCAGTAATGTTAATATCATTGGTAGCCAAGTTGGTAACGAGATCTATTTAAGCTCAGTCCTGTCGATTGTATTGGCATTGGCATGTATGCTTGGATATGTCGCCCTACGCTTTCAGTTTAAATTGGCTATTGGTGCAGTATTGTCGCTATTCCATGATGCTATCGTGACCATTGGTGTCTTTGCGTTATTTGGTTTTCCGTTCGACTTAACGGTATTGGCCGCTATTTTGGCATTGATTGGTTATTCATTGAACGATACGATCGTCGTTTATGACCGTATCCGCGAAAACTTTCGCCGCGTCCGTGGTATCACGCCGCGTCAAACGATTGATTTATCATTGACAGAGACACTGCGCCGTACGATTATGACTATCTCAACCGTGCTATTAGTGGTCTTAGCAATGCTATTCTTGGGTGGCGATGGCTTATTCTGGTTCTCAGCCGCGCTCTTCATCGGTTTACTTGCTGGTACTTATTCATCCACTTACATCGCAAGCTCGATTCCTCTAGCCATGGGTCTATCACGTGATGACTTTATCGTTAAGGTAAAACCTGAGTTTGAAGAAGAAATCGTGACCTTTAATGACCCAAAGATGTTTGAACAAGATTGATAACGGCATCACTGCTCACTTATTACATTCTTTACTTTAATGAATGAGTAGATAAACATTACCCTGACAAAAGCACCTATACTCTAGGTGCTTTTGTCTATATATGGTCAAAATAAAATCGATAGCTAAATCGATACTTAAAAAGTCTAATGCTGCTATAAAATCTTATCTTTAATACTATCTATAAACATGCTTAATCTGCCTATCTAAGCGATCATTCTATGCCATCTACCCTGCCGCCAAGTGCTATACCACCTATTGATACTCGCTATGCGCGCATCATCGCTATTGCATTGCCGGTATTATTGGCAAATCTTGCGATGCCGCTACAAAGCGTCATTGATACCGCGATTGTCGGCAATATGAATGATACCGCCAAACTTGCTGGTATAGGACTCGCGATACAGTTACTGTCTTTATTGCTCGTCAGTTTCAATTTTTTGCAGTATGCTTCATCTGGACTTTCGGCTCAGGCATTAGGTCAGCTGGCTAATAGCGACACCTCAACTCATGGCACATTAAAAAAACCACATACTACACAATCACCACTGCTACCTATTTTGCAACGTGCTTTGGTATTGGCATTTATCATTGGCGCCGTTTTACTACTGGCCAAACCTTGGTTAATTGATTTTGGTCTACAAGCACTCTCAGCCAATCCTGATAGTGGTATAGCAGCCAAGACCTATTTAGATGTACGCTTTTGGGGTGTGATAGCCGAGCTAATGAACTTTGCTTTTATCGGCTGGTTTGCAGGTCAAGGCAAGACCCGTTATATGCTTTACCAACAAGGTTTTATCGCCATACTCAATATCATTCTGACGCTGTTTTTTGTCTTTGTTATGAATATGGGCTTGGTCGGCGTGGCGTTAGGAACCATGATAGCGTTTTGGTTGGGTGTGGTATTGGCATTATGGCTCAGCCGTCAGCATCTGCAAATATCTTGGCAGGCATTATTTACCGCGGATCGAGAGCACTTTACCAAAGTTAAAATGCTTAGGCTATTTTCACTAAATAAAGATATTTTCATCCGTACGCTTATTTTAACCTTAAGCTTTGCTTGGATTACTCGCCTATCTGCACAAAGTGGTGATGTCATACTCGCAGCCAATGCCATTTTATTGCAGGTATTGAGTATCTCAGCCTTTGCCCTTGATGGGGTGGCAGTCTCTGCTGAGACGTTAAGTGGACAAGCAGCAGGACGACGCGATTGGCCACGCTTTCGTATTATTGTAAAACGCACTGCGGTTGTAAGCTATGGTCTTGCCATCATGCTAAGCGCAATATGGTGGCTTGCAATGCCGACTTATTTGCAATTTATGACCAATATTGAACCGGTTTTTACCCTTGCCTACAACTATCATCTATATGCTGTGTTATTACCCCTCGTTGGGGTTGGTGCTTATTGGCTAGATGGGATATTTTTTGGTTTAACGGCAGGTAACGTCATTCGTAATGCAGCTCTTATATTAGCAGCCGTCTTTTTCCCATTAAGCTGGCTACTTTATCAACAATGGGATATGACTGGTATTTGGCTTAGCGTTTGGTGTTTATTACTCCTACGCATGATTATCCTTGGTGGCTTTTTATACCGTGCTCACCAAACGGGTAGCTATGAAAAACTCCAACTTGAGCATTAGCCGATCAGCATCAGGCTATACCGCCACTTTCCATATTTAACGATATACAGAAACAGTAAATACTAGGACGTTACGTGAATACCCAATCAAATGAGATTCATCAAAATCAAGCACAGCGCTATAACTGGGCAGAAGGCTTTAAAAAAAGCTTACCAGTAGCCATGGGTTATTTACCAGCGGGCATTGCCTTTGGTGTGCTTGCCCAAGTTGCCGGTATACCCGTATGGGCAACGATTATGCTCAGTATTGTGTTATATGCAGGTGCGGCGCAATATGCCTGCCTACCGATGTTAAGTGCCGGATTACCGATTGGTAGTATCGCCACCAATATCGCCGCTATCAATTTGCGTCATGTATTTTATGGCATGCCATTACTACAATATCTGCCCACACAAAAGCTTGCAAAGACCTATTGCTTATTTGCCCTCACCGATGAAACTTTTTCGGTGATGACCAGTTTACCGAACGAATCACGGCAAGCCTTGATACTGCCAATTAGTCTATTCAACCAAAGCTGGTGGGTACTGGCGAGTGCTATTGGCGTTTTGATTGGCAGCGCCCTCAGTGATTTGGTACCACATTTAGATTTTGCGTTGGTTTGTTTATTTGCTATTTTAGCGTATGAGCAATTTCAAAGTATCAAACGTTACTTTCCCATTGGTATTGCGGTGATTGCGCTAGCGATCGCTTCGCTGTTTACCAGCCATTGGTTGTTACTGGTGGCAATTACTATTTGTATGCTGATGATTTTGGCGCGTGGATTTTGGACACCACAAAGCGTGAATGGAGACACCAATGACCAGTAGCTACTTGATTATTGCAACCTTTGCTATGGCCGCAGTGACCTTTGTGACTCGCGCCCTACCAGCTTTAATACCCAAAAAACTGCTCGATACACCTTGGCTACACCGCTTAAACGAGAGTTTACCGCTATCAGTAATGGTATTACTAATTTTAACCAGTCTGTCTTATCAAGGTTTGTCAGAGAATACTGGCTTAAACAGTGCAGAGGTGCATTTGTTGATGGCACAAATTGGTGCTTTATTATTGGTACTATTCGTCTACCATATTAGCCGTCAGTTACTGGTCAGCATGGTGGTTGGTATCGCAGCGATTAATGGTTTTCTCTGGCTATTGACCAATTTTTCAAGCTGAAATCTATTTTTCCAAACCTAGTTTTTAAGTATAAAAAAGGCTGAATTTATTGGAAATTCAGCCTTTCTTGTTTGAGAATCGCTATTATATTTTATTATTTAATCGCTTATAGCTCTTCGACACCCATCATATCAACTGGTGTATCTGCAACGATTTGCATGCCTTTCTTACCTATTTTAGCCGTTTCACTACGCTGTTCTTGTAGATAATCAAGATAAGCCTCATCGATTTGACCAGTGATATAGCAACCATTAAATACTGCACAATCAAAGCCTTCAACCTTACTGTGCTTGGTATCTTTTACCGCATCAATTAGGTCGTCTAAATCTTGGAAAATCAAACGATCAGCGCCGATAATATCACGCACTTCTTCCACTGTATGACCTGAGGCAATCAACTCACTGCGTACTGGCATATCAATACCATAAACATTGGGATATTTAACCGGTGGCGCAGCACTGGCAAAGAATACCTTGCTTGCGCCTGCATCACGTGCCATTTGAATGATTTCATGGCAGGTAGTACCACGGACGATAGAATCATCAACCAACAAGACATTTTTGCCTTTAAACTCTAATGGTACTGGGCTAAGCTTTTGGCGAACCGACTTTTTACGCTGCTGCTGACCTGGCATGATAAAGGTACGACCGATATAACGGTTTTTCATAAACCCTTCACGGTACTTAATATTCATCTTAAGCGCCAGCTCCATCGCGGAGGTACGTGAGGTATCTGGAATAGGAATCACTACGTC
This sequence comes from Psychrobacter sp. DAB_AL62B, assembly GCF_028895345.1. NCBI lineage: Bacteria > Pseudomonadati > Pseudomonadota > Gammaproteobacteria > Moraxellales > Moraxellaceae > Psychrobacter > Psychrobacter sp. DAB_AL62B. The sequence goes on along the minus strand of NZ_SAXC01000001.1, from coordinate 127,155 downwards.
AATATCGTGATCTTCGCCCCACTCTCTAAGGATTTTATCTGCTAATTTTTCGCCCATACGCAAACGTGATTTATAGACCGAAATATTATCCATAATCGAATCTGGACGTGCAAAATAAACGTATTCAAAGATACAGGGTGTATATTCTTTTGGCTCGACACATTGATAAGTATGCAATTGATGGTTTAAGTCAATAAAGATAGCTTCACCTGGTTTGACATCACGGATAATGCTAAAACCTGAACCGGTCAGTGCTACTGACTCAGAAGCCACCATATACTCTGTGCCGCCATTCGCCGCCAAACGCTCACCAAAAATTAGCGGACGAATACCATTAGGATCACGAAACGCCAATAAACCATGACCAGTAATCAGCGCCACCACGCCATAAGCGCCTTCACAGCGGCTATAAACTGCTTTTGTTGCTTCAAAAATATCATCGGCGGTCGGATGGGTTTTACCTAAATTCTGCATTTCGTGCGCTAAGACGTTTAATAGTACCTCAGAGTCTGAATCGGTATTTAAGTGGCGACGGTCATCTTGATAAAGCGATTTTGCCAAGCTTTCAGCATTAGTCAAATTACCATTGTGCGCAAGCGTAATACCATAAGGCGAGTTGACATAGAATGGTTGTGCTTCAGCACTACTTGAGCTACCAGCGGTAGGATAGCGGACGTGACCGATACCGAATTTACCTACCAAACGTTGCATATGACGATTCATAAAGACATCACGTACCATGCCGTTTTCTTTACGTAAGTATAAGCGTCCATCCTGTAAAGTCACAATACCTGCCGCATCTTGCCCGCGATGCTGCAACATGGTTAAAGCATCATAAAGAATTTGATTGACCGGCTCATGAGCTGCGACCCCAACGACTCCACACATAGTTGTATCCTATTTTGAATTTGAACCACACATTGAAAACATAATAACGGCATGATTTCTGACAAGGTGTTTTAAAGTTTCACCTATCACTCACCGCTAAGTTGATGATATTTGCTAAGATTGAAATCTTATTAATAATAGATAAAGCTGATTATCAGTAAGACAAACTATTGATGTTTGATAATTGATGGATTGTACCTTACGAATGTTAAAGGCGATTAAATAGCTTTTTATTCACAGCTTACGACTGATTGACTTGATCCCAAGCCAAACCAAACATATCTGAGACCAGTTCTTTACCCATCGGTGCGTAAGGCAGTAATTCAGGCGCGAGCACCGAGGTTTGCCATTGCGGCATCTGTACCAATAATGGCGCGCTGATACTAAGAATGACCAACACCATGAGCACATTTTTGGCAGCACCGAGCACACCGCCTGCCATTTTATCTACCACACCCAACCTCAAGGTTTTAAGCACCCCGGAGAATACAAACGCTACTAAATGCATAATGGCCAATATGGCAATCACAATAACTAAGAATGCCATTGCCATCTGTAATACAGGGTTTTGTACCAAACCTGATAGCTGCGGTGCCACTGAACCTGCCAATCTGGTCGCAGCAATGAGCGCGATAAACCAGCCGACCAAACCTACCGCTGTCTTAATCAATCCGACTTGGAAGCCACGCCACAAGCCAATTAAAACGACAACGACAATCACAATGTCTAAACCACTCATGTTTATCGCCTCATTAGCTTATGTCTGTTATATTGGGTGTCTAATTGAAATTTGCAGCATGCTCAACGAAGCTTTTTTCAATAAATCATGTATTACATTAAACCATGCATGACTTAATGAATAAGTGGCAATGAATAGGTGGTTTGGTTATTTAACCTTGCACTTAACTTTCCATGGCGTCGTAATAACCACCGATGGATTGAATGCAAGACTGTACCAATCCAGGGCCTCGATAAATAAGCCCCGTATAAAGCTGCACCATATCGGCGCCGGCTTCAATCTTTTTAACCGCTTTGGCACCGCTATCGATACCGCCCACACCAATCAACGCCACTTTACCATCCAGTTGATCGGCGAATTGTTGTAAAATTTGGGTGCTAATGTGGCTGACTGGGCGACCCGATAGGCCACCCGCTTGCTCACCATCTGGCAAGTCTTCAACGCCGACTCGGCTCAACGTGGTATTGGTCGCAATCAAACCATCAATCTCAAAATCTAATAGTTGCTGCGAGATATAGTCTACTTGTAGTGGCTCTAAATCAGGAGCAACTTTAAGCACCAAGGGTACATAAAAACCATATTCTGTTGCCAGCTGATTATGACGGTTTTTAATGGCATCCAACAGCTGGGTTAACGCTTCGCCACTTTGCAGGTCACGTAAATTCTTAGTATTCGGCGAGGAGATATTGACTGTGATATATGAGGCATGTGGATAAACACGCTCTAGGCAATAAACATAATCGTCAGCCGCTTGTTCGACCGGCGTGTTGGCATTTTTGCCAATATTAATACCGATATTACCTTTATATTTACAGCGCTTCACATTTTCAATCAGGTAATCGACACCTTCATTATTAAAGCCCATACGATTGATAATGGCATCTGCTTGTTTGATTCTAAACAGTCGCGGCTTATCATTACCTATTTGCGGTTTCGGAGTGACCGTACCCACTTCTATAAAACCAAAGCCCAACTCAGCGAGTGCATCAATATAATCGCCGTTTTTGTCTAATCCTGCGGCGAGGCCAACTGGATTGGCAAACTGCAAACCCATACAGTCTGTTGGCTGCATTGACTGACCATATACCAAGCCTAGAACACGTGCTTTATGAGCTTTATCTAATAAAGATAACGTCATCTCATGAGCGTGTTCAGGATCCATCTTAAATAAAAAAGGGCGAAGTAAGGCATAAGACATAGTAATGACAGACCCTGCTTGAAAAGCAATAATGAATGAAAAAAGCGAATGAGGTCAAGCGCAGCGATTATATCAGCTTAACAGAAATAAGACTAAAGTTTCATGAGGCAAATTCTATATAAAAGCATTAACAAATAATCATCAACGCTCGCTTAATTGGGGTTAGCAATAATTATCTATACTTCTATATTTCATGTTCTAGGGTACAGGTCGTCCATCCGTCAGAGCAATCCAACCCCTTACAATCCGGTAAAGATGCCAAATAAAGGTAAAGCCCATAATTGCCAAACCGAAACCGGCTAACAATACCGAGCCGATGGCTATATTGCCGCTATCTGCTAACATGCTAACGCCAAAGCCACCTAAGGCAAACGTTATAATGACAACACCAATAATAAACCAAAAAATACTGTACCAAAAAGTCTTAATCTGCCAATCAAAATGAGTGGCTAACCAGGAACCATCAGCATCCTGACGCTTGGCATAATTCATAAAAATAGGCACAATCCATAATAGACCTGCCGTAAAATAACTGAGTACATATAACAAGTAGGTGATGTGATTATAAGTGATTAAAGATCGGCGCTTATTATTATTCATATTGCCACTCATATTGTCGTTCGTATTGTGATTTAGATTGTTATTTATATTATCGCTCGTCATATCGTATTGTCCTTGCCCTGTAATCCCATGATCGGATGAGACACCAAAAGGCGCATAACTATCTGACACAACTGGTTCAGATTTTTTCACCGGTTGACTCAAACGCGCTTCAGTTTGGCGATTAGGAGAGTCATTCATAATAAACATCCATCACTGGCAGTGGCTAATAACTATTTAATTGTGTCAGATAAACGTTTTTTCAATGAGTGTGCTTTAAAAGCATACATATTACGGATTAATTTTAAATGGATTTAATCCTAATATGCCCATGCTAAACGCTAAGAGGTGACTGTCGCCTGTACTTGAATCGCTTTAGTGATCAAATCTTGCTGCATGGACAGCTGGGTAAATTGCCAACCTTGCTGTTCAAGTTTACCAAGTGCAGTGCTCACCACCGCTTGGCTTGCATGATTAAAACTCAGTTGCACCGCATCACCATTTGCAATCACCTGAGCATCTACAATACCTGAGTTATTTAGCAGTGTGCTGACACTGCTGGCAGGTGGCAGCGCAGCAGTGCCGTCAGCGGGATTGGCAGCATTTAGTGCATTACTATCGATATTAGCTGCTTGCGCACGCAACCAAAAATAATCCGCAACCTGCTCGTGATACTCGCTTTTGCTATTATTTGCTGCATAATGAACACTATAGCCGCCATAACCGCCAACAAATAACAGTAAAAAAGCAGACAGTAATATCAAAGCCAACTGATCGCGGGAAGACAATATCTGCCAGCGTGCAGATAACATATTTTGATAGGTAGTCATTCGCGCTGATAACACACTTGTCTGAGGCATAGAAATGTTACGTTTTGCGCGGCGCTGTAATATTTTCATTATTAACCTTTATTGCCAATAGTTAAATAGCTCGTATATAAATTATTAAAGAACAGACCCGCTGATTCTAATCGCGTATAAGATGAGTACCGTACTAAGACGTCGCCTCATTATTCGCCGCGCTATTATTTTCTATAACATTAACGGTCACTTGACCACTAAACTGACCTTGCTCATTACTATTAACCTGCTCTAATTTGGCAGTGAGCCCTTGTGACGTTAACGTATTGGTAAACTGATCAAGACTGCCACGATCAGGCGCAATCAGCGTAAAACTGAGTGCCGTTGGCTGCATCACTAATGCCTGCGCCCTTAATGAGGATTGCTTAATTAAAGGTGATATTCGCGCCAATACTGCTATGTGTGACGCTGGGGCTTGGCTATCGCTACGCAATTTTGGTTGTAATTGTACTTGCAGCTTTGTACGCGCACTGAGTGGCTCATTTGGAAACCAAGACTGATACTGCGCGGCAATCTCAGTCTTGGTCGCCTCTGTCGCCTCATTATATTGATACCACTGTACCGCATCAGTCGCCATCTGCAACACTAATGCCGATAGCGCTACCATCATCGCCACACGAAGATACGGCGATAATTGCGAATCCGTTGATTTAATAAAAAAGTTCAGCGCATGACGCTCAGGGTTATCAAGAGGCTTAGGAATAATAGGCAGTATAGTTAATAACAGTTGATGGTCAGCAATCAGTGCTGCTGTGATAGCGGTAAAGCTGGCCGTTGCTACAGGCTTTGTTAAATCAATACCATTACCAGACTCTAAACCATCAGCCACACTCTCATTAGAAGCGTGACTGGAACCATAAGACATCTCATCAATGGCTGGTAATACCAAAACCTCGCTCAAATGCGGGAAACGCTCAAAGATTAGAGGCAGGTAACTGACCGCCATGCCTTGATACAGCGATTGCCGCAATAGCATCGTCTGCTCATCTTGGTACAAGGTTATTTGCTGCCCTGCCCCTTCTTCTGGCGTTGGCAATAATAGAAAATCAGGAAGCAACGCTACGATGGTCATGCCAGCAAGCTTTGCGCTTTGCTGCCATAACTCGATATCACTTTGTGCCAATGCATATAGATAATGGCTGTCGGTATGACTCATCTGCCGAATTACCAATTGCTCAACTGGGGTCAAAGAGGTCTCTTCAAACAAATACTGCTTACCAATACTGCCCAATTGTTTGAGCTGAGCCGTATTCAGTTCAGTATCCACTTGTAAAACATGGCTTGAGGGAAAATAAAGACAAACAGCTTTTTGGCTACTTGCCTTATAGCTACTATAGATATCATATAACTGTTGCCAACCGTCGACCAATTGCCAGTGTTGACTGTCTTTATGCCAGACCGCTAATGGACTGTGCTGCGCTCTTAACCAAACGTGTAACACCAAATGTGTCCTTAATTATCTAAGCGGTAGCTTATTAAAGTTATAATTCATCAAAGCCGTTATTTATCGAAACTGTTATTTATTGAAGCTTTAATCTACAAAAAACTAATCTAGTTAGAAATATAGATAGTTTTCATGAATATTAATAGCAGCTGCGTTAATATAAACGCAGCTGCTAACACCACAGCTACTACCATCTAGTTGTTAATTATTAGTTACCAAAACAGCATATATTAATAAGGCTGATCCGGTACAAAACGATCAATCTCGCGTGCCATACCAGCCATCACAAAGTCCATTTCGAATACGCGCGCTTCTCCTAAAGAAAACGACTCGGGATAATCATTGGTCAGCAGCCCAGCAATGTTAGCAACGATAGACATGTGGCAGACTATGACAATACACTCTGCTTCGATATTGGCAATGTCTGCCAAAGCAGCACGTGCATCGTCAGAAGGGGTGATGTTCTTCTGTATTGTCGATGGCACATTAGGCATACGTGCCTGCAATGCTTTGAGTGTCTGCTGTGCCCTCTCATAAGGGCTTACGATAAAGTAATCAGGGTTATAATGAGTGGCAATATATTCTGCCGTCTGTACCGCTTGCTGCTGTCCAAAATCGGTCAACTGGCGCGCACTATCTGGACGCGTTTCATCCTCTGCTTGACCGTGACGTATTAATATAACTTTCATAACCTTCCTTGGCAAATAACTGTCGAAGCTTGAAACATGGTCGTGGTGTTTGTTTTGATATTTATCGCGTTACTTGTTGTCAACGTCACTATCCTCATTGTCATCCTCAGCTCTGTTGGTTGAGGTTTGCATATGCGCAGTGAGCGCAGCATTGCTATGGTCATGAGCCATGACAAACTCGACATCACTACGGAAACCCGCTTCCATCAAATGCAAAGCAACTCCTAGCGCCGCTTTATCTTCGTAAATGACCGCATGCAGTGCATGGGTAATGGGCATATATATGCCTTCCTTGGTAGCTTTTTCATGCACCTGCTGAATAGTATTAACCCCTTCAGCAGTTTGTCCCAGTTTTTTGACGGCGGCATCAATGTTCATACCACGACCGAGCATGTTACCGATACGATAGTTGCGACTCAATTCTGAGCTACAAGTAGCATATAAATCCCCAACACCCGATAGCCCTAAAAAAGTAAGCGGATTGGCGCCTGCATGGACACCAAAGCGACTCATCTCTGCCAAGCCACGGGTTAATATCATCGCTTTGGTATTTTCACCCACTTCATAAGCGGCTGCCATACCCATCGCAATGGCATAAATATTTTTTAGTGCCCCGCCAAGCTCAACACCGCGGATATCGTCACTGGCAAACACTCTAAAGAAGGCGCTGTGCAGTGCTGCTTGTACAGCATGGCGTAGTGGCTCAGATTCGCTGGCGATGACCGTGGCAGACGGCATATTTTTCATGATTTCTATGGCCAGATTTGGGCCTGACATCACACCAAAATTCACTTCAGGTAACTCATCTTTGATAATATCGCTCATCAAAGCAAAGGTATCTTTTTCCATACCTTTGGTCAAAGAAACAATAGATTGCCCACTAATAAAGGGAGCAATGCTTTTCAGCGTTTCACGAAAAGCTAAGCCCGGTACAGCAATAAAAATAATATCAGTATCTTTTACTGCCGCTTGTAGATCGTGGCTGTATTTGAGGCGATCATCAAGCTTATAGCCCGGCAAGTATTTTTTATTCATCTGCGACTTCGCCATCGCTTTAACGGTGCGCTTATTACGTACCCAAAGCGTGGTATCACAACCATTGCGTGCTGCTAAATTTGCCATCGCGGTGCCAAAGCTGCCACCACCTAAAAAAGCCAAACGCAGCTTGGTCGGATTGTTATGAATCTCTGCCATATTTTTTGCTACGGCAGATTCCACCGCACTAGGATTTAACTTCTTACGTCCAATGCCTGATTTGGTGGCGCGCTCAATGATGCCGGACAACAGACTATTCTGTTTCTCAATCATTTTTTTATCATCTTGGTTACTATCTATATCTGTATTTTTATCATTAGCGCTTGTCATATTTTTTTATCCAGATTGACTGACTTTATTATGAATAGAATTTATGCTGAGTATACAGTGAGACTAACATTATGTATGAACAATTATTTATAAAAATTAGCTGTATTTATTAAACAGTCAACTTAATTGAAAAAGCGTCTCAATCAAGTCAGTGTTATTATTACCCAGCTTTTGCCAAGGCAATGCTACTCCGATAAATGTATTACTCAAAGTGTACGAGTGGCTCAATATCAATCGGCTTACGTGTTGGCATATCACAAGGACTACTACCAGTATAAACAAAAGCCGTGACATAATCATCTGGACCGACGTTGAAATAATCTTTAACGGCTGGCTCGTTACACAGCAGACCTGTACGCCAAACGGTACTAAAGCCTTGTGCTTTTAGCGCTAAAATGAGGTTTTGAACCGCTGCACCCGCACTGAGCATTTGCTCAAAAGGCGGTACTTTTTTATGCGCTTGCATATGCGTGACGACAGTAATAATAACTGGCGCGCGTAACGGCATGTTATAGGTTTTCTGTCTTGCTTTCTCAGACAGCGTTTCTCCCTCTTGCGCTTCGGCTGCTGCCAAAAAAGCACGACCCAGCTCATGACGTGCATTACCCTGCGTGATAATAAAACGCCAAGGTTGCAACTTTTTATGATCCGGGGCGGTGACGGCACAGTCGATAGCCACTTTAATCTGGTTTTCTGTCGGCGCAGGGATAGTAAGATTACCGATGCTACGTCTCGATTTAATCCAATTAATCAGTTGTTCATCCGTCACTTGTGAGTTTGTCACTATTGGACTTTCGGTATTGTCTTTCTGGTTATCTTCTTGATCCTTTTTATCTTTTGAGGTACTCATGGCTCATCCTTATTTATTACTATATATGGTTGTTATTTTTGGCAGTTATTTGTGGGGTTGTTATTATAATTTTATAGAATAGGGATGGAAAAAAGCCAGCCTATAATAGCTGGCTTTATATAGTAGCTTAAATTACTCGTTTAAATCGTAGCTAACTTTAAATAAAAACTATGCTGCATCCTCATCTTCTGTACGATGCTCCATTTTCAGATAGTCTTCTGACTGCATCTCAAGCAAGCGCGAACGCGTACGCTCAATCTCAAACGCCAGCTTCTCGCCTTGATACAACTCAAGAATTGGCTGCTGCGCTCTAACTAGTAACTTAACGCGACGATCATAAAACTCATCAACCAAATAAATGAAACGGCGTGTTGGGTCACGTAGGTCATCATTTAGAGCTGGTACGGCATTGACCAATACGGTATTGAATTCCTTAGCGATGGCGATAAAATCAGACGCCGAACGTGGCTCCATACATAAATGACGGAAATCACAGAATAGAATATCTTCGGTTCGAGCATTGATTCTAATTTCGCGACCGTTAATGATGATGGGCTCGTTACTGATTTTCTGATTATTAGATAAGCTGGCAAAACGGTTGGCTAACCAATGGTGATTGGCTTTGGTCATGGGCGATTCATACAGCTCGGCTTGCTGCAACACACGCAAGCGATAATCAATACCAGAATCAATATTCATCACCATGGTGTGGCGTTCAACTTCGGCGATAGCAGGCATAAAGCGATCACGATGCAAACCATCTTTATACAGTCCTGACGGCTCAATGTTCGAAGTCGCCACCAAAGTGATACCTCGATTGAATAACATAGTGAACAAATCACCTAAAATCATGGCATCAGAAACGTTGGAGACAAAAAACTCATCAAAACAAATAATCACGGCTTCTGCATAAATGATATCAGCAACCTTCTCTAACGGATCGCTCTCACCTTGTATTTTATTTAATTCTTGATGTACACGCTGCATAAAATGGTGAAAATGTTGGCGCATTTTGCGCTCAATGGTTAATGAGTCATAAAACATGTCCATCATCCATGTTTTACCACGTCCCACCCCGCCCCACATATACAAACCTTTGGGTGCAGCAGGCTTTGACTTTAGAAAACTAAAAAAGCCTTTTTTTTGTAACGCGCTATCATTGAGCTGATGGTAAAGCTCATCTAAATAGCTCATCGCCTGATATTGCTGCTCATCTCGAGTAAACTCATCAGTGCTAATAGCTTGCTCATAACGTTGTAGGGGAGATAAACTCATAATACGACTCATCATTAGACAACATAAATACTAGAATAAAGTGTTGATACCGACAATCGCTACTAACTTATGATTTTTACACTGAGATAGTAGCAACTGATATATCAGAATGGCTCATCACAACCATTCTTTAGGTTAACACAGCTCAAGGTCGTACAAATAACCAATTAAATTATTAAAACATTTCAATACTGAGTGGCGCAAAACTAGTTTGAGTGACTAAAACTTATCAAGCGTTTGTTATACCATACTATGTATCGCCATTATAAGTATGCTGCTCTAGTAGCTTTTTCAGCTCAGACAAGCGCCCATGAAAAAAGTGACCGGCGCCATCGACGACACTGACAGCTATCCCTAATTTTTCAGCAAATGCTTGCATGTTGTCAGGGTCAATGACTTCATCAGCATTGCCATAAATCTCAAAGGTATTGTCAGCTGGCAAACTGATATCACTACTGTCATTTTTTTCAACAGAGGGCGCGATAAGGGCAATTTTTGATATCTCAAAATCGCTCAATCCCCATATATGCGGTGATACCATGACTTGCTCGGCCACGCGCGCGATCACATAACCACCAAATGAAAAACCACCAAGCCATAATTTGCGTGCATGGGTTTGCTCTGCGATCCATTGTAACACGGTCATTGCATCCACCACTTCACCTTCAGCATAATCATGCTCGCCAGTTGACTGCCCCACACCGCGAAAATTAAAGCGTACCACATGCATACCGTTGTCACGAGCGAAGCGATACATGGTGGTGACGACTTTATTGTTCATCGTACCGTCGAACAACGGATTGGGATGACAAAGCAGCGCCACCGTATCCGTATTGGGGTTATTAGGATTGTCTTGTTGCCATAACGCGTCGACTTCGAGCACGCCAGCAGGAGCGGGAATCAATTGCATAGAATACTTACTAATTAAAAATGAATAGCTCAATTATCCTAGATATGGTTTATATTTCAAGTGATTTGCTGTGTATTGCTCATGTATATCGCCTTTTTTGATTTTAATGGTACGACACAATAACCAAAACATACGAGTCAGACATAATCAGTGGCTTTTTGGCAAACTCAGCGCCGCTTTACTCATGCCAATTTTAGTATGCAATATAAGCGCAATACCAAACACAATAACCGTCTAGACACTCAACATATGAATAGGTTAGATTTATCCTGACCTTTAAACCTATTACTTGTTTCATGAAACCCGTATTTGCATCATTTATATTTAATGCGTTTATCTTTTAGGTTCAGTTTTTGATATCGATTTTTAAATTTAAGTCTTTAATTTTTTGTGCTCAATTTTTTATGCTTAATTTACTGGAATGAGGAATAACTTATGAATACTTTTAATAAAACCGCCACTTTAGCGGCAACTTTAGTCGCCGCACTCGCTTTGAGCGCCTGTCAAACCACGCCTTCATCACCAGTTATCCAGCGTGCAAACTCTCTTTATGAGACGACTGGTATCGCCCAAACCAAAGTAAAGGCTCAGCAAAACGCACTTGATAGCGCGAAGGCTACTTGCCGAGGTAAGCAGGTTATTATCGTTGATGATACGGTGAAATATAATGGCATATTAAATGAAAATACAGGTCGTATGATTGGTCAAGCTGGTGCAGTTCTCGGTACAATTCTTGGTACTGGCTCGCCAAACTTATCACGTGATGACGATTATGAATATATGATTAGTTTCCGTTGCCAATAAGCGATAACGTTAAACTGCCTTTATCTCATCAATAAGTAATATATAAAGGTAACCTAGAGCCAATAAGCTGCGATAAAGACCATATATTAATCGCAGCTTGTTGGCTTTGCTTTTTGTACAGAGGCTTTTGGGGTAAACTACCCTGTCTCATATTTTATCCTCTTACCTCGCCTAGCCGATTTCTAAGCTTTCATTACCTTTGGTCTACTATTATGCGCAAACCCAATCTTTCAAATACTAAACAAGCGAGCACTGAAAAATCAAAGGTATTAGCGCCTGCCAAAGATTTAGCGACCTTAGAAGCGGAGCTGGCTGAGCAAGAAAACAGTCTGGAAGTCAATTTAGAAGATACGGTGCTGCGGCTTAGCGATTACTTATCAGCGGTTGATATGGTTATCAAACAAACCTTTAATCACCGTGTATGGGTCAAAGCTGAGATTCGCAACTTATCTAGCAAAGGTGGGCATTATTACTTTGAATTGGCAGAAAAAGATGATGACGGTAAAGTCATCGCCAGCTGCCGTGGCAATCTTTGGCGCTTTAAAGCGGCGCGCGTTTTAGCAAAGTTTGAACGTGCAACTGGTATGCCCCTTGACCGTGATTTAACGGTTCTATTAAAAGTATCAGCAGGCTTCCATGCGCAATATGGCTTCTCGCTCACGATTGAAGATATTGATCCTAGCTACACATTAGGCGATTTGGCGCGCCAATATGCAGAGATGGTTGACCGCTTGACTGGTGAGGGTCTATTACATCTCAATCAACAGCTGCCGACTCCGTTTGATATCGAACATGTCTTAGTCATTGCCCCTGAAAAAGCAGCAGGATTAGGCGATTTCCAAGCGGATGCCGATAGACTCGCTAGCACTGGGGCTTGTCATTTTCATTATCATCACGCGACCTTTCAAGGCAATCATGCGCCAAGCGAGATTCGCCAAGCTATTGTCAGCGCCCAGCAGCAATTTCAAGATACTTATCAGCATCTACCCGACTTATTGGTTATTATTCGTGGTGGCGGCGCAGTAGGTGATTTGGCTTACCTCAATGATTATGAGCTTGCCGCCTTAGTCGCTGAGCAGCCTATACCAGTTTGGGTTGGGATTGGTCACGAGCGTGACAAAGTCATATTAGATGAAGTCGCGCACAGCAGCTTTGATACCCCGTCAAAAGTCATTGCGGCGATCAGTAGCCATTTAGCACAGCTAGTCACTCAGACGCTACAGTATCAAGCACAAATCAAGCAAGCTGCTCAGCGCCAATTGAATATTGCTGAGCAACAAACGGCACGTCAATTAAGCCAAATACAATCACAAACGATTGGTCAATTAACGGCATTACAAAAAGACAGTGACTATGCGTGGCGTAGTATTCAGCAAAGTGCAAATCGCCAAGTGAAGCAAGCAGCCAGACAAACAGGCGAGCTACGCGCACAAATACAAGCCTCTGCTTATCAGCAATTATCAATCGCCTCTACTTATAGTAAAAACCATCAAAAAACGATTATGCAAAGTACTCAGCAGCAGTTAATACAAGCACGGCGCGATAGTGAACATCTACGTGATATGGTACTCTTGCATCGACCATCTCGCGTGCTTAAACAGGGCTATAGCATGCTCACTGATGAGAAAGACCAACGCATACTGACCAGTAGCGTACAGCTTTATCCTGAACAGACTATTCATATTGTCTTAAAAGACGGTAAGGCAAAAGCACAGATTATTGACATTAAGATTGATAAGAAGCCCACAGAATCCACAGAATCCACAGAATCTTCAACCTAACACCATAATAATACTCCACGATTATTACTTACTTACTTACTTTTACTTTCACTTTGAACATTAGGAAACCTTATGACCACCCCTACTCGCAAACGCAAAAAAGCCGCCCCAAAAACCTTTAAGGCGGCTTACGATATTCTAAAAAACAATGCGGCTGAATTGCAGCAACAAGATGAGCCTGATATTGATAATTTAATGACAACGGTTGAAGAGTCGATTGCCGCTTATCGCGTTTGCGAGACTCGCATCAATGCCGTACAACAAGCATTAGATGCGGCCTTTGCCGAAGAAGATAAAGCTGAGAAAAGCGATAGCTAAGCCAACTTTTTTTACTCTGGCTCATCCATCTCAAATACTTGGCGCAAATAGGCAAGATACGTATCATTATTGATCATGGTCTTGCCTGGGCTATCAGACAGCTTCGCGACCGGCTGCCCATTACATTCAACCAATTTTAGGACGATATTTAATGGTGTTATACCCATATCATTGGTGAGATTGGTGCCAATACCAAAGCTGGTTTTGATCCGATCTTTAAAGTATTGATGTAAATCCCACGCCTTATTAAGATCTAAACCATCACTAAAGGTTAAAATCTTAGTTCTAGGATCTATTTTTAGCTTGTTATAATGGGCAATTGCTTTATCGCCCCAGATATATGGGTCGCCACTATCATGACGCAGACCATCAAAAAGCTTGGCAAAATACAAATCAAAATCACGTAAGAATGCATCCATCCCAACGACATCGGTCAGCGCAATACCCAAATCGCCGCGATATTCATGCACCCAAGCTTCAAGAGCGGCTTTTTGTGAGTCACGCAAACGCACATCCAATGCCTGAAATGCCTGCATAAATTCATGCGCCATAGTACCTATTGGCGTTATCCCGAGCTTTTTTGCTAAATAAACGTTAGAAGTACCACTAACTATTTTTGGTTCAGCATTGTGTAATGTCTCAACCACATGAGCTTGCCAATGTTTATTGAAACGCCTACGAGTACCGAAATCAGCGACAATAAATGGCGGTATATCATGACTATTTTTCGCTTGTGCCGCAGCATAACTGTGCAATAATGCGACTTTTTTATCTAACCGACGCTGCCCTTCTTCAATCACACTAGTATCTGATAAAGCATTAAAATATAGCTCATTGACAATGGCTAGTACGAATACTTCAAAGAACATCGCCTGAATCATTGGGCCTTCGATATCGATAAACAAGCGACCTTTATCATCGGTGCTGACAGTAATAAAACGCCGTTTAAGTTTAAATAACTCTAAGTAGTCAACGAAGTCTGAGCGCATAAAGCGTAAACCACGCAAATACTCTAATTCATCTTCTAAAAACCGCAATTCGCATAAACTGCCTAGTTGTTTTTCTAGTTGCTCTTTAATATCAGCCAATGGATAAACGGTGTCTTCATTGTTACGACAGCGAAAACGGTAGACACCATGGGTCTGTGGAAACTGATGCAGCATGGCTTGTAGCATCGTAAATTTGTACAAATCGTTATCAAGTAACGAGGTGATAATAGGTTCAAAAGTTGTAGTTGTAGAAGTATGGGTAACGGTCATGTTACAGCCTTAAAAGCAAAGATGAAAAATCGCTAAACGAAGCAAGCGACAAAATAGGTGCACGTAGTTATAGTAACTGGTGCACGTAGTTATAGTAACTATATAAAAGTTACTGAAAGATTAATCATAAGCGTTTGAGTATAACGAAATTTAAGTTGTTTTTCATAATTCGCAAACTATAACAGCAAAAATACTACGATAACAAACCTGTTCATCATTTTTTTATCGTATGTCATATTAAAGTATGAGCCATAAAAAAGACGCTAAGCATTGCTTAACGTCTTTTTTGCAAGATTAAGTACCAACATTAATTATTAAGGCTTCGCTGGTTTAACCAATTTGACCAATGGTGCATAGCCTGATTGCGGCATCACATCGACTGGGATAAACTGCAATGCGCCACCATTGATACAATAACGCAGGCCGCCACGGTCTTTTGGACCATCAGGGAATACATGACCCAGATGCGAATCAGCTACCCGTGAACGAATCTCAGTACGCACCATGTTAAATGCCATATCGTCATGCTGAGTAATCACTTGCATATCAATCGGCTTAGTAAAACTTGGCCAACCGCAACCAGATTGGTACTTATCAGTCGATAAGAATAATGGCTCACCGCTCACCACATCGACATACACACCAGGTGCAAATAATTCATCATATTCATGACTAAACGCTCGCTCAGTTCCGGCATCTTGGGTGATATTGTACTGGGCTTTGGTCAGTGTATTTTTCAGCGCCCCTTTGTCAAACCCAGCATAACGCTTAGGATCTAACGTCTCAGCAACGCTGTTTACAGGTGCAAGCTTAGTACGTGCTGTGCCTTCAGGCTTATCATCAGCAAGGCTTAAATCAACATGACAATAGCCATTTGGATTTTTCGCCAGATAATCTTGATGATACATCTCAGCCAAGTAGAAGTTGTCTAGTACTTCGTTTTCAACGACTACCTTTTGCTTATATTGACTTTGCACACGCTTAAGTGCGGCATCAATAACGGCTTTATCTACTTTATCGGTATAATAAACGCCTGAACGATACTGTACACCG
The DNA here is from genome assembly GCF_028895345.1 of Psychrobacter sp. DAB_AL62B. Taxonomy (NCBI): domain Bacteria; kingdom Pseudomonadati; phylum Pseudomonadota; class Gammaproteobacteria; order Moraxellales; family Moraxellaceae; genus Psychrobacter; species Psychrobacter sp. DAB_AL62B. The sequence goes on along the minus strand of NZ_SAXC01000001.1, from coordinate 111,122 downwards.
CGATCATTACCCTGCTTATTTAAGCTGGTTGGATCAACCACGCGGAAGTAGTATTTTAAAATAGTATCAAGATCGGTTTTATCGGCATCATAAGTGACTTTGACTGCTTCGACATGTCCTGAACCACGGATCACTTGCTCGTAGCTTGGGTTGGCACTATCGCCATTCGCATAGCCTGACACGGCATCTACGACACCATCCACCCGCTCCATATAGGCTTCAACGCCCCAAAAACAGCCACCAGCCAAGTAGATTGAGCGGGTATTAATCGCTTTACCTTTGTCGTTATAATAAACGCCATCTTTTTGTTTGATGGTCTCAATCTTACTGTTGTTATCCAATGCTTGCGCGTTAGCAGGTTTAGCACTGCCGGCTTTTAACTCAGCAAAATCATTACCGGCATTTTCAGCGAGAGCATAGGCTTGCTCTGCCGACATATTACCTTTGACTAAATGCACCAAATTACCGTTTTTATCGAGTATCGCCCAGCTTGGATAAACCTGTACGCCAAGTTTGTTAATCAATTCGCCTGAGGCATCGGATAATACTGGCAATTTTGGATAATCGGCTTGCACGCCAGCATACCAAGTACTGAATTCGCCATCAGCTTTTTCATTCAAATGACCGGGGCTTACAACAGTAACAACATTCAAATCGGCAAATTTAGGGTCAGTGCGCCATTGTTCTGTTTCTGCCAGCGTCCCTAAGCATAGCGGACACCAGCTTGCCCAAAACTTAACCAAGGTTGGTTTATTAGGGTCAATCACTGCTGCCCCATTCTTACCCAAACCTTTGGTCAGCTGTGGCAATGCTTGCATCTGCTTAAGCATATCAGATGGCAACATATCACGTGAGCTAGTCACGCCGCTGTTTTGACTACCTACTTTGGCACTACTACTCGCATTATTCTCCGCACTGCTCATTTGTCCACAAGCGACTAATATTCCTGCACTCAATACCGTTGTCACGCCAAAAGCGCTGACGTTTTTTAACCAACGCGATGATGAGCGTTGTGAATTTGTCGCTAAATCATTAGCATTGCTGCGATCATTATTGCGAATTTTTTTATGTGGCATGATATGTCCTTTTTACGAAGTCTTACGGCCATGATCTAGAGATTATAAGGTCGCTCATGGTCTTCTTACGTTATTGATTAGAATGAGTGGGACGAGATTTTTGGAGAAAATAAACGTGCTGTAGAGCTACTCGCTACTTTTAAGTAAAGATAGGTAAAAAAATATGATGGTTGCACAAGAAATTTTGCAATCTGCTCATGTTATTAAAATAAAACTATGTGCTAAAACAAACCTGTCTGATAAAAAATTATCTACATTAGATTATCTTAATAGTATACATCGATAATGGAGTTTACTTTAATAGTTAAGTGGCGATTGCTACACTTTTTTAACAACGTAGTAAGAGTAGTGATATAGAGGAGGTATGCTTAATGCAATGGTTAGCATCCATATGTCATATATATAGAGATAAGGCTGAAGAAATAAAAAGATATTATCAAGACAATCAATGAATTACCAAAAGTATTCATTAGATGACTTAATATAAATTAAGATTAAACTATCTTATTAATTAATTTTTAGCACGCATGAATTGTTTGACGTAGTCATCGGCAGGATGGTGGCGCAAATCACTTGACGTCCCCGTTTGTACCAAGCGCCCACCATTTAAAATACTGATACGCTGACCTACTTTAACGGCCTCATCAATATCATGAGTAATAAAGACAATCGTTTTATTCAGACGCTCTTGTAACTCTAGCAATTGATCTTGCAATTGGGCACGAATAAGTGGATCGAGCGCAGAGAACGCTTCATCCATGAGTAATATTGGATTGTCTGTCGCCAGAGCACGAGCCAGCCCGACGCGCTGCTGCATACCACCTGACAGCTCGTCAGGATAGCTTTGCTCCAAGTTTGAAAGCCCAACTTCATTAAGCCAGTGCCGAGCAACCTCATGGCGCGCGCTCACGCTCATTTTGCGTACACGTAAACCATAAGCAACGTTCTGTATGACTGTCATATGTGGTACTAAGCCAAAGTGTTGAAATACCATACTGACCGTTTGCTGGCGATACTGCTGCAAGCCTTTATCATTGAGCTCTAAAATATTTATAGCAGATGAAGAATTTACAGTTTCTACTGCATCAGTAGAGGGTTTGGCGTTAATAGCCGTATCGACCCATATTTTTCCACTGGTTGGATCAATCAAGCGATTGATATGACGTATCAATGTCGATTTGCCAGAACCTGATAGCCCCATTATGCAATGTAACTCGCCCGCCTTAATGTTCAGATTGATATCATAAAGCCCGACCGAATAACCGGTTTGTTCCTTTACCGCAATACTATCCATACCCTCAGCTAGCAAGGCCAATGCAGACTGTGCTTGCGCGTTACTGGCATTATAGATTTTACTAATATTCTCGAGCTGGATATGATTCATGATGACTCTCGTTATTTTTATTGTTCTATTGACATAGCTTTTATTATCACTAAGGCTATTTAGGTCTCTGACTTCTATCATTAAGCAAACTACTATCCAATTGGATGTTTGCCTGCGTCAATGGTTTTTTGCCGCGCGCGCTTACCTTGCCCAAATGCTTGAGTAATACGATCGATGATAATCGCTACGATAACGATAGCGGTACCTGCCTGTAATCCCTGACCAATATTGAGCGTTTGAATAGATTGTAATACATCTTCACCAAGCCCAGGCGCACCAATCATAGAGGCAAGCACCACCATCGCAAGCGACATCATTACAGCTTGATTAATACCTGCCATGATACTGGGTAGCGCTTGCGGCAATTTAATCCAAATAAGCAGTTGCAAATGTGTACTGCCAAATGAGCGCCCTGCTTCGACCATTTCATGATTGACTTGCGTAATACCCAAAGTCGTCAGACGAATCAATGGTGGCAGTGCATAAATAACCGTCGCAAATAACGCAGGCACTTTACCAATACCAAACAGCATCAGCACCGGTATTAGATACACAAAACTTGGCATAGTCTGCATCACATCTAGTATAGGAGTGATGATCTTACGTAGCAGCTTACTGCTCGACATAGCAATACCAATTGGAATACCAATCACCACCGTGACCAACACCGAAACGATCAGCAGCGCCAACGTGTCAATCAGCGCGCCCCATAATCCAAATGCCCCAATTAAAAATAAGCCTGCACCGCACGCCAGTGCAAACCAAATCTTACGTACGCCAAACCACGCTAAGACAGTCACTAACGCAATAATCAGCCATGGAGGAATAATGGTTAATAATCGCTCGATAGGGATGAGTAAATACGTTAGCCCTATCGTACTAATGGCACGGAACACGTCACCGTAATTTTGTACGACGCTTGCTAGTGCCTTATTAAGTGGCGTCTCAAGTGACCATGAGGGGAAGAACTTTGATGATGAATCTAATGAATTCGTACTAGATGCTGCTGTATCAGTAGCGATAACAGCGCCTGTTAGACTAACACCTAACTTAGCCGCAAGATTCGTCGCCGCTTCATCGGATACCCATTCTTGCCACACATTCGGGTTTTCACGCAAAAATACCAATGCCTGCTCCTCCCCGCTACGCTTACTTTCACTCATCTCCAAGATAGCGCCATTGAGCTCATCAGAGGTAAACTGTACTTTTTTGAAAACATCCGCCAGCTCCGGATTGGCAGCGATAAACGGGGTAGATACAGCGATACCTAGAGGTGATACAGGGAATCCAGAAACACAAGCAGAAGTGCCATCAGCAAGTAGCAAGTCTTGCCAGCACTCATCTTTATAAGCTGCAAATTCTAGCACCGCAAAATCATATTTTGCCATCAAACCAGTAGGCTGCCAGTAATAAAACAATAACGGTTTGTGCTGCTCAAAAGCGGAGGCAATCTCCGCATCGAGAGCAGCACCCGTACCTGGATGCGCATTATTAAACACACTGTCCAAACCGGTATTTTTGAGAAGGCGAGTATTAAAAATCTCACATGTCCAACCAGATGGACAATTCATAAAGCGTGACTTACCAGGGTTTTCAGGGTCTTTAAAAAGCTCAGCGTATTTAGGCAGGTCTTGATAGCTGCGCAATCCAGGGTTTTCATCCAGCACATACTTAGGAACGTACCAACCTTGAGTCGCCCCGCCTTTGAGCGTATCACCGATGACAGCTACCTTGTTCTGTGCGATAGCTTGCTCCATGATTGGAGAACGTCCAACCCACTGTTCACTGATAATTTGGATATCATTTTGTGACAATGCCGTTTCAAGCGCCGGACCTGCACCGGGCACTTCTGTTACTTGACAGCCGTAACCACTCTCAGTGATATATTTGAGTACAGCCGTGGTGAACTGTCCACTCTCCCACGTTAGCGCTCCAAACTTAATCGGCGTGTCACAAGTTGGCAAGGCGGCTGACACTGGTGAAGACAGTAATAGCGAGCTTATGAGCAATAAGCTAAATGCAATCCATTGGCGCACGGCATGTCCTATTTATCATTTTTATTGTGATTAGAATGACTATCCTTTAGCTTAATAAAACTGATTTTTAACCAAGCGTTTATTGCTAGACATCCATTTAAAAGTAACGGCACTATCGTTTAGACTCACTACAAAGTGTAGCGATTTATAAGACTGATAACAAATGTTTATTTGTCAATCATTAAGACTACTCTCTACATTTTAATAGGCATAAAAGATATGGTTGTTAAGCTTTATAAAATTAAAAATTTAATTGTAGATAAAAAAATAGCACCTACCTCAGTAGATGCTATTACTTATAATATCGCTCACCATACCCTACGATTATATTAATGAATGCTTCATATCAATTGATTGTTAACACCAATTTAATCCATTGTTTTTAACGACAGCTATTTCAAAAACAGCGCCATGGCCTTTTTAAATAATCCACCATACGGCGGTAATAAGATATTCAGACCGTTAATTTTGGATTGTATAAAGATTGGCTTCATATGGCTTAAACGCTCAAAGCCCGCTTTCCCGTGGTAAGCCCCTGTACCTGAATCGCCAACACCGCCAAATGGTAAGTCGTGCTGCACCACATGCATAACAACTTCGTTAATACAGAGACCGCCTGATACTGTGTTGGTACGAACCTTGTCTATGTCACGGTTATTATCACCGAATACATATAGCGCTAACGGACGTGGACGCTCGTTGATGAAGGCAATGGCGTCATCAAGGGTGTCGTAATGTATTAACGGTAGGATGGGTGCAAAGATTTCATTTTGCATCACGTCACTATCAGGAGCAGGCTCGCTGACAATTACCGGCGGCATTAGACGAGTTTCAACATTAGAGTCAGCAGCAGTAAGCTTATGAACACCCTCACCTGACAAATTGTCTAAATATCCTTTCACCCGTTTAAATTGCTCACCATTGATAATGCGCGAGTAGTCAGGGTTGTCTTCTATATTAGGATAGTGCTTTTCCATCCACTCTCTGGCCAGACGAATAAACTCTTCATGATCTTGACGCTGGATGAGCACATAGTCCGGCGCAATACAAGTCTGACCGGCATTCAGGGTTTTACCCATCATCACACGGTTGACGGCGTTTTCTAAGTTTGCACCCTCTAAAACCACTACGGGAGACTTACCACCCAGCTCAAGCGTGACTGGCGTTAAATTAGGAGCCGCAGCCGCCATGACCTTTTTGCCAACCGCTGTAGAGCCGGTATACAGCAGATGGTCAAAAGGCAATTTACTAAATTCTTCAGCAATCTCAACTTCGCCAATCACCACACAAACCATATCTGGTGAAAAATAACGCGAAATAGTATCTGCAAAGGTTTGCGCAAATTGTGGCGCCGCTTCACTCATTTTAATCATAATGCGGTTGCCAGCAGTAAGCGCATCAATCATTGGTCCTATTGCCAAAAACAATGGGTAGTTCCAAGGCACCATAATACCAACCACGCCCAATGGTTGTGGCAGGATCTCATTGTGTGCAGGCATATAAAGCGCTGAAATCGATACACGCTGCGCTTTCATCCATCTTTTACCGTGTTTTTTAGCATGACTGATACCAGTAAAGCTAGGGAATAACTCGGCAAACTGAGTTTCTGACTCACTACGATAGCCAAAGTCTGCGCTAATAGACTTAGCAAGCAATGCTTGATTATCGCTCAGCATCACTTCTAAATTATCAAGTTGATTTGCACGAGTGGCCCAATCATTAATGGGTTGAGTCCGGCTTAATTTTTTCAAGCGTGAAAATTGCGCCTGCATATCAGCCACTGTTTTGACGGTACTAAGCGAGTCATACTCATTGTAAGTATCGTTCGTATTTTCGGCCTGATTGTTTTGGGCTTGATTGTTCTGATTGTTGTCTGTCATTTATATTCCTTTTCATATGCGTTAGAGTCGGCACGCTATATTAAGTTTAAGACTCTATATTTTTTATTAGACCCTGTGTTTATATAAATATCTTACCTACGCAGTAGTATCTAATAATGAAAGCTGATGAGATTCCATTCAATGCGTTCTATTCAATGGCATTTAATGTAGCGCATTGACCAACAAATGAACAGCACCTTTAATTGACTACTGGGTTTGTATAAGATGCGTGTCCGTTAGCTGATACGTGATTGATATTTCACGGTGTTTCTAGACTAACTAGATGAGTGAAGGCTTAAAGAGTGAGACAATTATTCTTAAAATTTAAATTTGGGCGACAATATTAAAACTGCTACACTCAATATTAGCTAGACACATCCATCTGAACAACAAAACTATAAGACAGCCACTCTCATGCAAAACGCCACCCAACAGCTTAATGATACACTTATCACAAAATCGCTCTCAACCGCCGATTATGTTCCTACCCTCGATGCCATGTTATCGCGTACATTAGCGCGTATTGCCCTCAAAAAAGAGCAAGGGCTGCGTACTCCTGATGAGTTATGGATTGTCGATCACAATGACGTCTATACACTTGGACAAGCAGGTAAAGAAGAGCATATCTTACAGCGTACTAACACGCCTATTATCAAGACAGATCGTGGTGGTCAGGTGACATGGCACGGGCATGGGCAGCTGGTTATTTATTGGTTGTTTGATTTAGACAGTTTGGGCTGGAGTGTACGCAATATGGTCTCGCATGCTGAACAAGCCATCGAAGATGTGGTCAATGACTGTGTAAAAAGCCCATCATCATCTGACCCCATTCATATTAGTGCCCGTGCTCGCCGTGATGCACCCGGTGTTTACTTATATGCTGACATCTCTGAAGAAAACAATAGAGATACAGATGTAGAAGCATCTGCTGCTGACATAGATATCGATAATACAATTATGCTTGGGAAAATTGCTTCGCTCGGCTTCAAAATTAAACATGGTTTTAGCTACCATGGTATCGCCATTAATTTAAATTGTGATTTATCAGCATTTAATGCCATTAATCCGTGCGGTTACGCTGGGATGCAAATGTTACGGCTGGCCGATTTTGTCAATATGGATGAGCAGACGAACCAAGCGCGCAATGACAAATCCGCGACCGATATTTCCACATCGCTCACTTATGAGCAAGTCACTCAAAAACTTATAGACAATATCGCTGAGCGTCATGCAGGACGCATCAAATTGCGAGCACTAGCGCCAAAGTAAAAAGTAAATTGATTGAGTCTCTTTTTGCATAATCCTTTTTTGCATAATATCGTGCGCGCTTAGACTTAAGCATTATGAGAAAATTTGATTCAAACTTGTTATAATCGTCAGCGGCACAAGTTGGGCGCAGCAACAATCCTTGTACGCCAACCTTTATCCTTTTACGACTCAAACATTCATAACAAAAGCAAATTGGAGTATTTTATGGCAGATTTTAATAAAATTTTAGACGCAGGTGACGTCGACGGTGGCATCATTAACGTGGTAATAGAAATTCCAACAGGTAGCAGCCATAAAATTGAGTGGAATCGCGAATTGGCTGTATTTGAGCTTGATCGTATTGATCCACAAATTTTTGCCAAACCTTGCAACTATGGTTTTATCCCGCAAACGCTTGATGAAGATGGCGATGAGTTGGACGCATTAATCATCACTGAATACCCATTAACGACTGGCATTTTCTTAAAAGCTAAAGTTATCGGTGTCATGAAGTTCGTTGATGATGGCGAAGTGGATGACAAAATCGTCGTCGTACCAGCGGATGACCGCAACAATGGCAATGCTTATAACAGCCTAGCTGATTTGCCTGAACAGCTTATCAAACAATTAGAATTCCATTTCAGCCATTATAAAGACCTTAAAAAAGCCGGTACAACGGTTGTCGAATCTTGGGGTGATGTTGCAGAAGCCAAAGAAGTGATTAAAGAGTCTATTCAGCGCTGGAAAGACCTATAAACGATAGCCGTTTTACTTTAAAAGTAAACCAGCCCTGATAGTTTATAAAATGAGGTTTATCATAAGTAAGATAAACTTTATAAAAAATACCGCAGACACGCTGATGACTGCGGTATTTTTTTGCTTGAATTCCGCTCGTATAAAATGGTTATAATAACCCATATCATACCTACCTATTATCACGCTCAAATAAGGACAGTCATGTTTGACTCTGATTCAGGCTCAAAGCCTACCAATGCAAAGTTGCCAAGGACAGTTATTATGATGGTCGAAAAAGGCAATCTGGTAATGGCGATTAAGACTTTAGCCGCCGATGAAAATATCAGTATGGATGCCGCTAAATCTCGGATAGATGCTTACGAGCTAAAGCTGAAGAACGAGCAACAGCAAAAGCTTAATACTATCGCCAATAAACAAGGCATACCGAGTCAAGCCTTTAGCTTTGATAGAGAGCCGGTTGAGGAAGAAACGGAGCGCTTGATTAAGAGTCGGGTCAAGTCTACCCCGCCCGAACAAGGTTTCCAAAGTCTACAAGATGGTGTCGACAGTCAACTCAATGATTTGGGCTATAAAAAGCCACTGTTGCCATATTGGGCAAAACGATTATTAATTATCGCGATCATCATGGCAGGATTGTTTTGGATATTATGGCGTGTGTTTGGCTAGTCTGTTTTAAGTGATTCCATTATAGCAGTCTATTTTAAGTGGTCTATTAATAGGTTTAGAGGACAAAATGACTGGTTCGATTGGGGTATACCCCAAGGGAACCAGTTGACTATGTTGATTCATCGTTAGGCTTGGGCCTAAACAGTCGCTAATGATTTCGGTGTATTTATAAATATACTGTGATTGCTGTAACAATATGATCTGGATATTCAGCAGAATAAGGTAATAGATAATTTGTAGTAATATACACTCCTTCTAGTATATCTTCTGATTCCAACGGATTTGGCTTTAGGTAATGAGTATCTCCATGGCCATAGTAAAAATCAAATCCAAGTTCGTATTTCAGTAGATCAAGCCTATCCCCTATTTTTAATTTTTTTAACAAATACCCTGAATATTTGCTCATTACATGTATGCCAGTTAATATGGATTCATCTCCACTGAACTCTAAAACTATATTATTATCCCAGTAGCAATAAATCTCATTTATATGTATACCACCTATAGTCATCTCATCTCTATGGAAAAAAAACCATAAATTATGAGTTGATAGCACATCACATTCTTCCTTCGTAGGTTTATAAATATGTTCTGTGCTTTTTTTAAAATAGTCAAAACTTATCCCTAACTTTATACCAGCAGCCTGAATACCTGGAACAATATCTGCGTCCATTACTGGTTCTATCTTTATCATTGAATTACCCATTGACTGTTTTGATCTCTGCTAACGATTTCGTAGTTATTAATATACATACAATACTAGCAGTTCGAAGCCTGTATAGCGCACCGATCACAGATAGAATATGTATGTTAGGTACACTACGAAGTACACTGTGACTATTTCCGTAAGTTGAAACCTTGATAACATTAGCCTACAGCCAAAGGTTCAAGTCCTTACTAGGGTACCGAACCAGTGAAGGCACCAGTATCTACGTGCTAATATCTATCTGAAAATCACAAGTTGTACCTAACCTACAAGTTATTTATTACGATTTACTGTAAATATCCATGTTCTTTAAGTTCTTCTGTCGTTAGAGGCACGGAAGTCACATAACCTTCTGGTTTACCACCTTTCAAAAATCCTGAATAACTGCAAGCAAGGCATAAGAAAGAAAGAGGACTATAGCCTTCGTATCTTGTCAATAACACTTCGCCACCACCTTCCGAACCACAGTTTGGACATATATAATCTTTCAGTTCAAAATAAAATAAATGCTCTATATCACTTCTAAGAAACATTGCGAATGTATCTATATCTTGAAAGTTTATAGATACTAGACGATTGACAAGCGATTTTACTCTTTCTTCACTAATACTAGCTTGTTCTATTGGATAACAATCTGGATCTAAATTCTTATAATTCAAAAGTTCATAATCAGAGACCGGCGTACTGCTAAAAATTTCTTCATATTCATTAAGCACATATATAATAGTCTTAGAGTATAACAAGGGAGTATTGTTTTTCATGTTAATAAAACTATTCTTGATAAGATCAAATTCTTTGTTGTATTTCATCATTAAAAGCCTTTAACTGGAAAAATTGTTAAAACTACTCAGAATCTTAAGACCTGCTTCCAACACTCTATGTAATCCATGAGGTCTAACTTTATATGAATTTAACCCAAATATTAACTTTGTCTTTTATAATCCTTTGCTTTCTAGTATTTTTCACTCCAATCCTTCCACTGTTTGCCTCTTACTTTATTTCTAGGTAAGGTGCTTGTGATTGTCTTATCCGCTGTTATGTCCTTACCCCAATTTGTTGCCCTGACTGCTATCAGAATCTGTTTTAGTCTTGACCGTACTACCAAGCTCCTTTACCAAATCTGCCATCAACTCCTTATCCGTATGTCTGCTCAAAAAATCCAACAGATTATCAGCTGTGTATTTCTTTAAACCCTCTACTGCATCATTCTCTAAAGCATCTACTAGAAAAGCACCGAGTAGTATTTTTTGTCGTGTTAGCTTCTTATCTAACTTTTGTTTTTCTCTATTGATCTTAATCTCAAGCTCATTAATCTTCTGCTGTTCCTTTAGATCATTACCGCCTAGTAAGCCCATAAGTCTTCCTTAAATTAGCAAATCTATTTATTCTTATAACAGACGTTATGACAAATGAATTTAGAACCGAAAAAGTTATCAAGTAGATAACTATAGAGATATCTCACACCATGCTATTAGTTTGCATATATAATTAATGACATCAATAGTAAGTAGAAAAAAGTCATGCCACTGCTTAAGTTTTCGGTCGTAAATAAAACAACGATTTTTTTAATAGCGGCGATGTTCTCCGCCTCGGCTATGCCAATGGATTTTAATCAACCAGAACGATTAGCCTATCAAGGCGATGCTATATCTCAATCAAACCCTGAAGTGATGTACTACAAGGGGCAAAGAGAGCGTAAGAATTATATTGAATCAGCTAAATCTTATCAAAAATTTGCCGACAAGGGTGGTGTTAGAGCTCACACCGTCTTTGCAATAAATATAACAATAGCCAAAATATGCGTCAAGATTATATCAAAGCAAGTGAGTTGTATTGAAAATTAGCCAGCTAATGGAATACTAGTGCTCAATATAGTGTTGGCAATTACTACTACAAGAGCAGAGGTGTGCGTTAAAATAAAGATAACGCAAACACACTTTCGAATATTAAATAAAAGATAGTTCGCATTTCTAACCATACACTAGCCAAAATAATACCGCTATCCTACCCTTTTATATAATTACTAATGCTTCTTAAGGTATTAAAAAAGGACGCCGCAGCATCCTTTTTTATTTTAGGTCAAAGCTAATAAAAACCCCATTCTAATGGTGCTCACCAGGTAAGATTCTAGCAAAGGCACGCTGCGCAAGGTTTGGTTTTTTATCAGTAGTTAGACCAGCGCGGGTGCTTGGGAAAATACGATAGCCTATCGATTGAATACCAACGTTGATCGCTGGTGCTAATGAATAAGTAGCAGAAGCAAATTTACCCATGTTGCTAGCGATACTGTTTGGTTTATGAACAATCGCCTTTGCAACCATCATCGCCGCTTCATCAGGCATAAGCGCAGGCATATAACGATATAGTTTAGTCGGCTCAATCATCGGCGTACGTACCAATGGCATAAAGATATTGGTGATTGTTACATTATCACCTTTTACTTCAGCGGCGAGGCAACGGCTAAAGGCGTCCAATGCCGATTTCGATGCAACATAGGCAGCAAAACGCGGACTATTTGCCAATACACCAATCGATGAGATATTAACAATTTGACCAGTCTGACGTTCAATCATCGTCGGCAAAAACCCAAGGATGATTTTGACGGCACCAAAGTAATTAATATCCATAGTGCGCTCAAAATCATGGAAACGATCAGTAGACTCGTGAACCGAACGGCGAATCGAACGACCGGCATTATTTACTAATACATCAACATGACCGAAATCAGCCAAAATTTGCGCGCTGACTGTTTCAATGGCATCCATATTGGTCAAATCACAAGGATAATAACTGGCCTTACCACCAAGCTCCTTAATACGTTCTTTAACGGCTTTTAGCTTCTCTTCAGTACGTGCCAATAAGATAACATGAGCACCGCATTCACTGAGTAAAAAGGCTGTACGCTCACCAATACCGCTTGATGCCCCTGTGATAATAATGTGCTTATCTTTGACCGCTTTAATGATTTCTTTTTTTGAGGGATTGGCCATGAAACATCCTTTTAAGAATTAGACTTCCGTTAATGTTCGCCTAAAGAATAGCAAATATAGTTGGATTAAAGGTAATAAATAAGCCGTAAAGCCCATTTATTTTGATGGTTATTAGTATTTAATAGCGTATTAACCCGTTTATTGCTCAAATTGTGAGTTTTTGCTCGTTATTCGTGAGCGTGCAAAAAGGCTTCGACTACCCGAAACTGACCAGCGGTGCTTTCTTCACCATACATGGCTTGTCGAAAAGCATTAGAGTTGGGAATGCCTGTGGTATACCAGGCAATATGCTTGCGAGCAATTCGGCAGCCTGAGTATTCACCATAAAAACCGTAAAGCTCCTCTAAATGCGCCAGTACAATTTCTTTTATCTGGCTTACGCTAGGTGCGTCAAGACTTTCGCCAGTACGTAAAAAATGTTCAATATCACGAAATATCCACGGTTGCCCTTGGGCAGCGCGTCCAATCATGACCGCATCACAGCCGGTCAACTCATAAACACGCTGCGCTTTTTGCGCACTATCAATATCGCCATTGGCGATTACTGGAATACTAATGCTTTCTTTGACCTCACGTATCAGCTCATAGCGCGCTTCACCTGTATACATATCTTCACGCGTGCGTCCATGAATGGCAATCGCCGCAATACCAGCTTGTTCAGCTCGCTTTGCTACACGCAGGATGTTCTCACGTCCATTCTCATAGCCCAATCGCGTTTTTAAAGTAACGGGTGCATCAACAGCATTGACAGCGGCGTCCAATAAACGCGCTACCAAATCCTCATCTTGTAATAATGCCGAACCTGCCAGCTTACGGCAGACTTTTTTGGCCGGACAGCCCATATTGATATCAATAATTTGCGCGCCATTATCAATCTGATAACGAGCCGCTTCTGCTAACTTATCAGGTTCAGCGCCCGCTATCTGCGCAGAAATAGGTGCTATCTCATTATCAAAGTTGGCACGGTATAGCGATTTTTTGCGCGCATACAGTGCCGTATCAGCGATAATCATCTCGCTGACTGCATGACCAGCACCAAACGATTTACACAATCTGCGGAACGGATTATCTGTCACGCCAGCCATCGGCGCGACTATCAGACGGTTTTCAATCGTCAAGCCGCCAATCACTAATGGTTGCAATAAAGGATGGTCAGAAACTGACAAAGACAAAGGTAAAACGGAAGAATCAATAGACATAAAAAACGGCTTGCATCCTAATGAAAATAAGTCAATGAAAACAAGCCGTTATTCTAAGCATTCTTAATATTATTGCAAGTTATTAAAGCAAGCTACTTATCAAACACACTACCCTGCTCTAAGGTAATATCATCATCATGCTCTTGCATACGCCAAGGTAAAATATCCGGCGAAACATTAACGAAGTGTAGATATTTTTCAAATTGATCAATAATGTCATTAATTACTGATTCAGACTCATAACCATATAAATCATAAGTCTGGCCACCACGGCGCAGATATACTTCAGCGCGATGATCATGCTGTTGTGGTAATTTATCAGCGCCCTCTTCAGTGTAATAATCCGGTGTGTCATGCTCAGACAAACGTACCTCATACCAAAACTCAACACCATCGCCGCGTTGCAGCTCTAGTACCGCACGATTATTAATTGCATCGTAATTGACATGAGTCGTCCAGCCAGTTTCTGTAAATTTCTCAGAGACTTCTACCATCGAAGGCATAATAGTCTCTTTGATATAGTTCAAGACTTTATCGCGAGTTGGCTGATCGGCCATATAGTCAATGCGCTCACGCCATGCGGATGGCTTGAGCAGATGTGGCGGAATTCTATTATCGTTATCTAGACTCTGGTTACGATGCCCTTCAATACGTAGCGCGCGCCACATACCAAATATCGAAATTAATATAATAACGGCAAACGGTAACGCGCTGACAATAGCGGCTGTTTGTAGCGCTGTAAGACCACCGGCTATAAGGAGAGCAGCTGCTACCGCCCCTTCAGTGACCACCCAAAACGTGCGCTGCCACCATGGTGTATCGCTACGTCCGCCAGCTGCTAACGAGTCAATAACCAATGAACCTGAATCCGATGAGGTTACAAAGAAGGTAATAATTAATAGCACCGTCAATGATGAGACAATCTGAGTAAAAGGTAAATTTTCTAATAGCTTAAATAAAGCAATCGCTTGGTTGTTTTGTACTTCAGTAATCAGCGATTCATAGCCATCGACCATAATCATATGTAGCGCAGTATCACCGAATACCGAAAACCAAAAGAAAGTAAACAAGGTCGGCACTAACATCACACCTAACACAAACTCCCGAATGGTACGACCACGGCTAATTTTGGCGATAAATAGACCGACAAATGGCGCCCATGCAATCGTCCATGCAAAGATAAATAGTGTCCAACTACCGATCCAATCACTCGATTGATACGCTTGCAAGCTAAAGGTACGCTCAACGATATTACCCAAATAACTGCCCGTATTTTCCATAAAGGCATTAAGAATAAATATGGTGGGGCCAACAACAAATACAAAAAGCATCAGCGCGGTTGCCAATACCATATTTAGAATAGACAGCCGCTTCACGCCTTTATCCATCCCTGCTAACACCGATACCAAAGCGGCCGCTGTAACCAACGTAATAATGATCACCTGAACCGTGTTACTAACCGGAATCATATCTGGTAGCAGATAGTTTAAGCCGGCATTAATTTGCGATACTGACAGACCTAAACTGGTCGCGATACCGAACATCGTGCCCACAATCGCAAACACATCAACGGTATGACCGATAGGTCCATAAATCTTATCACCAATTAATGGATATAATGTTGAGCGTATCGACAACGGCAGCCCATGGCGAAAAGAGAAATACGCCAATGACACGCCTACCACCCCATAAATCGCCCAAATATGAAAGCCCCAATGAAAATAAGCAATTTGCATTGCTTCTTTGGCGGCTTCAATAGTTTGCGGTGTCGATAACGGTGGACTAGCAAAGTGTATTACCGGCTCTGCTACTCCGTAGAATAGCAAGGCTATGCCATAACCTGCCGAAAACAACATAGCAAACCATTCAAGAAACTTATACTCAGCTTCGGCATGGTCAGGCCCTAACTTAATATTGCCATAAGGTGAAAATGCTAGAAAGATAATAAACATTAAAAATATGGCCACTGCCAACATATAAAACCAACCGAAAGTATCGGTGACAAAATTCAGCACGGTACTAAATAGCTCGCCAGCTGCTTCGGGATTAACCGCAGTGCCGATCACTAATAGCAGCATAATGGCTGCTGCCGGTACAAATACTGGCAATAAAATGGTGGAACGGGATGACTTACTCTTCATAAAGATGTTCTCATTAAAACGGACACCTTAAAGAAACCTCTAAAATCAGTTTCTTAAAAAGATATATCCTCAAATTATTCTTAAGGTGTTAAAAAACGATGCTTTGTTTAAAACCCTAAAATGGAATGAGCAATAATGTCAAAATAAGCGACAATGCTCAAATAGGCGATAATGCCCAAGTAGAAGTAATGTTTACCACAAACCCTTTATAAACCCCAGTATTGATGTTAGTTTGTAACATTACTTTAACGTTTATTACATGACTATTACCAAGTAATAAAAAAGGCAACTTGTTAGTTGCCCTTTTATAATTATTGAGAAAATCAATTCTTTATACTGTTTTGATTAAGAAAATTAATAGGAAACTTCAAATTCAAGCGTTAATAATAGCTGCCAACTGCTGAGCCTGCTCTGCCAATTCGTCTTGATTGGCCATCTTGATAGCATGCTTACCTAATTCATGGATACTAGAGGGAATCAGGTGCACATGGTAATGAAAAACGGTCTGTCCCGCTTCAGAACCATTTAACTGCATTTGAATAATACCTTCACGTTTAAACACTTGACGCTGGGCCTGCATAATTTTTTTACAAGTCATCAAAACAGCTGCTGCATACTCAGGTTCAAGATCAGCCAAGTCAACCGCTTTTTGCTTAGGGATGACCAATACATGCCCTTCTGCTTGCGGCATGATGTCCATAAAAGCGAGGGTTTTATCGTCTTCATAAACCTTATGATATGGAATATCACCGTTTAACATTTTGGCAAAAATATTATCGTTATTATAAGCAGTATCGTCATAGGTAGTTTGCTGATTAGCTTGGCTCATTTTTATTCCTTAATGATTTATAGGTACTGAATGATAAATAGGTCATGAAATTATGTCATAAAATATAGTGGACGAAATATAGGTTAAGCACAAGTGCCTGATAAAGCAACGACCCAAATCCATCTATATAGAAGCCAGCTTGGTTGATGATTAATTTATTGACGAGTCATACACTATAAATGTTATATTAATCCTCTATTTTAATAACCCTACGTTTATGGATTTGACAGCCTTGCCCACTCAATCATCAGATAATCATGACACTTATTCAGAACCTCACAATACAGCAACGGCATCTGTATTAGATAACGCTATGGCTGATAGCCATGGACAAGAGGCGTCTACTATCGCGAATAGTACTCAAATCACTGATCCTAACGCTATTATTTTAGCTGAAGCGGTGACCGATAAGACAATCAGTTGGCAGATACATAATTGCAAAATCAGTAAAAAGACCGTCACGCAAGATTTGCCGTTACCGTTTTTATATCACTATGATAGCTTAGAGGACAGTATCAAACAGACCCATCCGCTAATACCCGTTTTACTTGCTAAATTTAATACGCCCATGACTGCTGCTGAGGCCGCTAAGCTGATTGGTATCGACGAAGCACTCATATCCAGTCCGTGGCATGTCAAAGTGATTGGCTCATTGGTGGTATTTAGCGAGGTATTACAGTTAGCCGTTCGCCTGCATTGGACCAATACTGGCAAAGACACCCAGCAGATTTATACTCAAAACGAAGCTGACGCTATCATTACTGCTTTTAAAGAATGGCAGTTTTTTGGTCGTATTGACGTCCTCTATAAAAACGATAAGCAAACACTAGTCAGTATTGATGAGCAAGCTGAAAGTAATAAGCAGCTACTTACTATTGACGCCAGCGCTGACTATCAGTTCCTGCCAGCAACTCATGCATTGGTCGTTATCGCTAAGCTAGAAACAGATAAAACTGAGCTACCTTGGTTTGAAACCGCCATTTTAGAGCGTCTTGCATAAATTTTTGACCCTCAAGTCTTAATGATTATCGTCTAATTATTTTTAGTTACTCATATCTAATGGTATGGTAACGACCTAGTATTATTCAATAGTACTCACTCTCTATAAAAAGCACACTATTAATATAAAACCTAAAGGTGAAAAATTTAAGTCACCTCGCCTCATTGTAAGGAATATCACATGGATTATCGCTCAAAAACCTCTACCGGCGGTCGTAATATGGCAGGTGCGCGAGCACTATGGCGCGCAACTGGCATGACGGATGATGACTTTGGCAAACCTATTATTGCTATATCCAACTCATTTACCCAGTTTGTACCTGGGCATGTGCATCTGAAAGACTTAGGACAATTGGTCGCGCGCGAGATTGAAAAAGCGGGCGGCGTCGCAAAAGAATTCAATACCATTGCAGTTGATGACGGTATTGCCATGGGACACAGCGGCATGTTGTACTCATTGCCGAGTCGTGACTTGATTGCTGACTCTGTTGAATATATGGTCAATGCTCACTGTGCAGATGCATTAGTTTGTATTTCTAACTGCGATAAAATCACCCCAGGTATGTTGATGGCAGCCATGCGCCTCAATATTCCAGTGGTATTTATTTCAGGTGGCCCAATGGAAGCGGGTAAAATCATCGCCAGTACCGTGGCACACAGTCATAACAATGACGGCGGAAGTGATGCGCAAAGTGTTGACAATAAAGGTAATGCCATTCGTAAGCTTGACCTCGTTGATGCGATGATGGATGCCGCTGATGACAGCATTAGTGATGAAGATGTGTTGGCGATTGAAAGCTCAGCCTGTCCGACTTGTGGTTCGTGCTCAGGTATGTTCACCGCCAACTCTATGAACTGCTTGACCGAAGCATTAGGATTGGCTTTACCGGGTAATGGCTCACTATTGGCAACGCACTCGCTACGTCGCGAGCTATTCTTAGAAGCGGGTCGCACTATTGTTGCACTAGCCAAACGTCGCTATGAGCAAGATGATGATTCGGTGCTACCGCGCTCAATCGCCACTAAAGCGGCCTTTGAAAATGCCATGACCTTAGATATTGCAATGGGTGGCTCAACCAATACCATTTTGCATCTGCTTGCTGCTGCTAACGAAGCCGAGGTTGACTTTAAGATGCACGATGTTGACCGTTTAAGTCGCGGTGTCCCTTGCCTTGCCAAAGTTGCACCGGCTTCACAAAAGTATCATATGGAAGATGTGCATCGTGCTGGCGGTGTATTTGCGCTATTAGCCGAGCTTGATCGTGCCGGCTTGCTCAAAACTGACTTGCCGACCATTCATAGCACGACGATGAAAGAAGCGATTGATAAATGGGATATTATGAATCCTGACAATCTTGAAGCGCGTGCACGCTACATCGCAGCTCCAGGGGGCGTACGTACCACTCAGGCATTCTCACAATCAAAAGAATGGTCAAACCTTGACGTCAACCGTGAGTCAGGTTGTATTCGCAGTGCCCAGCATGCTTATTCAACAGATGGTGGCCTGGCGGTATTGTACGGTAATATTGCGGAACGCGGTTGCGTGGTCAAAACCGCTGGCGTCGATGACAGTATCTTAGTCTTTACTGGTCGTGCGCGTATCTTTGAGTCACAAGATGACGCAGTCGCCGCCGTATTAGCTGACAGCATCGTCGCCGGTGATGTAGTAATCATCCGCTACGAAGGCCCTAAAGGTGGTCCGGGTATGCAAGAAATGCTTTATCCGACTACTTATCTGAAGTCTAAAGGTTTGGGTAAAGAATGCGCACTCTTAACTGACGGTCGTTTCTCTGGTGGTACATCAGGCTTATCAATCGGTCATGCCAGCCCTGAAGCCGCTGAAGGCGGTGCGATTGGTTTGGTTGTCGAGGGCGATACTATTCATATCGACATCCCAAATCGTACGATTAACATGCAGGTGAGTGACGCAGAATTAGCTGCTCGCCGCGAAGAGATGGAAAGTCGTGGTCGTGATGCTTGGAAGCCTGTGAGCCGAGAGCGTCATGTGACACCTGCGCTACGTGCCTATGCGGCGATGACCACCAGTGCGGATACTGGCGCGGTACGTGATGTGAGTCAAGTAGAGCGCTAAACGAGCCATTCAATCACAACCTTTTTAAACAGTCGATTATTATAGAGTAATCCAAAGCCTGCGCTATGCAGGCTTTTTTTTCACCAAAAAACAACGTAGGCGTTATTCTGATAACGTTTATTTGCGGTATTGCAAGGATTTTACCGTCATTATAAACACCTATTGATAACGGCTATGTTATGACAAGCGCATGGTCTGTTATGCAAATATATTAAATATCATCCACAACAGCCTTTTATTTTGATAAATAACTGACATTGATCGTTAATTTCAAATTATTGAATAAACATAACAGTGTGCGCAAACCTTATGATTGAAAATTATAATTTATTCTTATTGGTCTGCGGCATTGCCTTCTTATCTGGCGCTCTGTTTCCTATCCTTTTTAAACGCACTCCCATCTCATTGCCTATGTTACAGGTGAGCTTTGGCTTACTAATGGGCTATTGGTGGACGAGTCTGGCGTTTCTTAACCCTATCGATAATGGTCTAATTATCGAAAAATTAACGGAAATTGTGGTATTAGTTTCTTTGGTCGGCGCTGGTATCAAAATTGATACCAAGCTATCTTGGCAACTATGGCGCCCAACGATACGCCTATTGATCATCACTATGCCGATTGGTATTTTTACGATGGCAGTCTTAGGCTACTATGCCTTTGGTATGACACTGGGCGCAGCAATCTTATTGGGCGCCGTACTTGCCCCTACCGATCCCGTGCTGGCATCAAGCATACAGGTTGGGCCACCTAACACTGGTGGCGAAGATACACCGCGTTTTACGCTAACGTCAGAAGCTGGATTGAATGATGGCTTGGCGTTTCCTTTTGTCTATCTCGCGATTAAGATAGCGGAAGCCTATAACGGAGGACAGCGTTTTACGGGTGAGATGCTTTGGTCATGGTTTACCCACGATGTGCTCTGGAAAGTTAGCGCAGGTTTGCTGGTTGGTATTATCGTTGGCAAAGTAATGGCAAAACTGGTGTTTTCGAAGTACAGCCGTGAGACGACTATTTCTCAAGGCTATGTAGTGATAGCCCTCACTCTGCTAGCATATGGACTGGCAGAATATGTTCATAGCTACGGTTTTATTGCGGTATTTATAGCAGCATTTGTATTCCGCCGCTCAGAACATGAGCATAGTTATCATCATAAACTGCATGATTTCGCTGAACAATCAGAAGGTTTGCTGATGTCGTTGGTACTCGTCATCTTTGGCATGTTCCTTGGTCAAGGTCTACAAGCTGGGGTCGAGCTGACGTGGCGCGTCTATATTGTCAGCTTCACTTTTTTATTGCTGATTCGCCCGCTTGGGGGGATTATTGCCTTATCCGGACTTAATCTACCCCGTACTGAAAAGTATGCTATTTCCGCACTGGGTATTCGCGGTATTGGCACCTTGTACTATTTGTCTTATGCACTCAACCAAGGATTTTTCAACGATGAAGATGCCCTGAAACTTTGGATAGTATGCTCAATTGTGATTTTAACGTCTATTTTTATCCATGGTTTAAGCGCAGCAAGGCTACTGAAAATGACACCAAATAAGCCGCATCAATAGCATTAACCGTACACCTCAAGACTGATATTCATAAAAATTTATGCCCATTAAATCTCAGAATCAACCAACGCTAATACTGCTTCAGTCAGTGCAAACTGACGGATATCATTGAGCATAGTCACATCAAAGTTATGGATAAAGGCAAAAGACAATTGCCGCGCAGGGTCACACCAAGCAACCGAGCCGTTATAGCCCATATGACCAAAGGCTTGCTCAGTATCATTTTCAGTATTATTGTTAGTATCTTTTATAACCTCATTAAAACCATCACTTTGGCAGATACTAAATCGACGATGATAGCCCAAACGCCAATCCATATGGGCTGGCATCACCGCATCCATGCCAGTGACTTGCGGCGTTGATAATTGTTTAAAAGTTTTCTCATCAATCAGTGTCTGCCCTTGCCACACGCCGCCATTGGCTAGCATTGCATAGATAGTCGCTAGGGCGTGCGCTGAAGCCACGCCATTCGCAGCAGGTATGATTGCCTGTAGCGTCTGTTTATCGTAATAATCAATAGGTTGTTTATTAGCCAGCACAAGGGCGGACTTATAATTTTTGAGATTGAGCTGACTGTTATTAAAGTATAATCGATTGATTTTTGCCGTATCTAAGCTTGGTATTTCATCAACAATTTCACTATCCGTTTTACCTGCTGTTATTTGATTTTTTATCGCTTTTTTCTGCCAACAAGCATAGCTTGGTAAGCTTGTATAAGTATGTAGAGTATTTTCAGAGTCCGCTCTTAAGACTGGTTTACTACGGCGAGGACGCGTTTGTGCTGACTGCTGGCGGCTCTCTTGACCGCCCTCTTGCGCTACTACATCAAAATTCTTAACCAATCGTGCAACCTTGCTTACTTTGCTGTCTGGTACGCCAAAATAGCAGCTATCTACAATGCCCAAAGGGTGCGTCAAATAATGACGTAACGCCTCAGCCAATGACATATCAGTGACTGCTTCTATCACGCCTCCTAATACCCAGCCATACACCAACGCACTATAAGCGCTGTCATATAATGCGGCATCTTCAGGTACGGTTGTTGGCATTGCTGCGACTTTTTCGAGCATTATCCCCCAATCAAGCACTGTGTCATTATCTACCTCAATACTCTGAATCGAAAATACATTGGCCTGATGAGACATAACGTTACGCAAGGTAATTTGCGCTTTTCCTTGTGCTGCAAAGGCTGGCCAATAATGAGCAATCGGCGTGTCATAATTGAGCATTTTCTGCGATACCAAGACATGAACCAGTGTCGCTAAAATGCCTTTGCCGGTAGAAAAATTAAGCGACAACGTATTAGAACTCCATGACAAGTCTGATCGTGCCATACCGACACTCGCCTGCGCGATACACTTCCCAGCTTGGTAAACCACCAGCGCGCCACCTGCTGGTGCATCATCAAGCTGTAAATCCGTTAGTAGCTGCTGTAAGCGTTGCTGAATCTTAGGATTGATATGTTTATTAGAGTCTTGTTTATTATTTTCATCATTATTTATCATGACTTCCTCGTTTTTTATCAAATATTACGTTTTTATCGAGTATCTAAATGCTCAAAAATAAAGGTTTATGATATAAGTTTGCTAATAAAAAAGGCCACCTATTGGTCGCCTCTTTGTTATTCAGTAACAATTATATTTTAGCGCGGTACTAATAAACGATTATGCACTTCTTCTGCAAGTTTGGTGAGACCATGACTGCGTCCACGCTCCATAGCCGTATCCATTTTACGCCCACGTAGCCAACCGGCTCGCAGCGCCATTACTGCTCCAGCACGATTACCAGAGCCACAATGCATGGCTATTTTTTTACCATGATGCTGACGTAATATATTATCAAATGCCAATATTTTAAGCTGCTTTAAATCTTCGACACCGCTGATAGGTAACTGCTCATAATACATACCTGCGCGCTCAACAGCTGCGCGCTCATCAAAGCTCAACTCATCATCAGGTTGTAAATTGATCACCAACTCAACCCCAGCTGCTGCCAAGGCCGCCACTTTTTCGTCATCGAGCGTACCGCATACAATGGTATTTTCATCAGGGCGAAAATAAGGCTCGAAAATAGCTGCGAGATTGATGCCGTTATCAGCAACAGTATTGTCTTTAGGCTCATTAGCAGCGCTTTGGTTTATAGCTGCTGAGTTATCAGCTTGGGTTGAATTAAGCGCATTTTCAAGTAAAGTCATAATTATAAATTTGTTCGTTAGATAGGGCTATTAGGATAGAAAAATCTTAATTTACTGGTTTGCATCCTGCAACTTAATCACACCTACAAGATGCGGCTTGTCGTTTTTAGAGCTAAATAGCCCAAACTCACAACTGTCTTCTGCGCTTTGCAACTGCGCCACCGAATCAGCGATAAGCTCTACTTCTGCTGGCAAGAAAATAGGTAGCTTAAATGATACTTCAACCGTGCAAGCATCCGGCAGCTCATCCATCATTGCCAAACATTTGGCTTTTGACCACATGCCATGAGCGATTGCTTTTGGAAAACCAAAGGCGCGCGCTGATAGCGGATGCAGATGGATAAGATTAAAGTCGCCTGAAACAAACGCATAACGACGACCGATATCTTCTGGCACTTCAAAGATACTATGCACACCCTCTTCATTGACTGTCGGTTTAACTGTCACTGGACGCGGGGTACTTTTTTTATCCTTACTACTGGCAGGTTTTTTGCTACGGGATAAATAAGTAGACGTCCCCTGCCATATGATTTCATCCTGTGATTTTACAGTGGTAACAAAATCAAACTGCTGACCTTGCGCATGATCACGTAAATTATCAAACGTCACCGCCATTGCAACCGTTTCACGCTCGCCAATAGAACGAAACTGGGTCACGCTATTATCAACGTGTACCAAACCTAACATGGCAAACGGAAATGGCTCTTTGACCATCATGTTCATCTGCAAGGTTTGTGATAACACAGAAAAATACGTAATAGGCACTTTGCCGTTGTCAGCAAAGCCACAAATCTTACGGTAATCGTTAAGATTGCTTTGATCGATATGCAAATCGTCCACATAGTAAGTCGCTTGCGGCAACTCATCGCGACTGACTTTACCATTGCCGATAGGCAATAAACTTTTTACAATATTAGCATAGGTAGTATGCGCTTTTGGCAACGCATCATAATGTTTGTCTGACATAATAAATCCTAAGTAGGGCTTGAGCAAATTTTATGGCTGCATCTAAAAAGTTATAAATTCGTTGATTGAAATGTATGGTTTAACAATAAAGTAGAGGCTATCTTTAATCAATATGATTATTTTTAATTAAAGTAATAGTGGTTTACCAGAGTGAAAAATCATTCAACTTATTATTACTGTGTTTTTATCATAAAAAAGCCACCCTTGGGCAGCTTTATTACAATTTATCAGCAATTTTTTCGTAAGCATATGTGAGGTAAATCAAAATCACACTTGATAGCATGTATTTATCGCAGGCTTATTTATCACACATAGCTATTAATCAATCGATATTATGCACCCAGTAAGCTTTGACCACAAACACGAACCGTATTGCCATTTAGACCGCCAGAAGCCGGTGATGCAAACCATGCAATGGTTTCAGCCACATCTACTGGTAAGCCGCCTTGGCTCATTGAGTTCATACGGCGACCAGCTTCACGAATGGCAAATGGAATCGCTTCCGTCATTTGCGTTTCGATAAATCCTGGGGCAACAGCGTTGATCGTCATGCCTTTTGCATTGTCTTCTAGCTGCTTAGCAGTTGCATTAACCAAGCCGATGACACCTGCTTTAGAGGTGGCATAGTTGGTTTGACCTAAGTTACCAGCAATACCTGAGATCGATGACACACAAACAATACGAGCGTTGTCTTTTAGCACATCATTATCAAGCAAGTAGCGGTTCAGCTTAGCGATACTGCCCAAGTTGATATTGATAACCATATCCCACTTCTGCTCATCCATATTGGCAAGCGTCTTATCACGAGTCACGCCAGCGTTATGAATAATGGAATCTAGTCCACCACGTTTTTTCGCCGCTTCGGCGATTTCTGCGCCAGCTTCATCACTAGTGATATCAACCATTAAGGCAGAACCACTAATCTCACTAGCGACTTTCTGCAAGTCAGCTTGCTGCTGCGGTACATCCAAACAAATCACATGTGCGCCTTCACGAGCTAAGACACGGGCGATTGCTTCACCAATACCGCGACTTGCTCCAGTCACTAGCATGGTTTTGCCGCCTAAAGGCTGCGTCCAATCAACATCAACAGCATCGCCTTTACTAACACGTACGACCTGTCCTGAGACGTAAGCTGAACGGGCTGAGGTGAAAAAGCGTAGCGTTGAATCTAGATTCTGCTCTGCGCCTTCTTCAACATAGATAAGCTGGGCAGTAATACCACGTTTAAATTCTTTACCAACAGATTTCACGAAACCTTCAAGCGCACGCTGAGCCAATGCCGTTTCGATATCAGTGATAGCTTCTGGTGGACGACCAATGACGATCACTCGACCTGATTTCTCTACACGGCGAGCAACGCTATGAAAGAACTCATAAACTTGTTTAAGATCAGCAGCATTACTGATATTACTGGCATCAAACAATAAAACTTTGAATTTATTATCACTGCCAGTATTAGCTTTTGCTTTAACGCCCGCATCAGAAAGCGCATCCTTCGCGTCATCGCCACTGTTCACAAATACTTCAGTGTGAAGTTCTGACAAAATACGCGCCACTGACTCACTGATCGTTTTATCAGCACCATCCGCACGGCCAACTAATACACTACCGCGTACCGAAGGTTGACCACTATCAAAACGATCAAGATCTACTGGCATAGGCAAGCCTAAATTTTTCGCTACTTTTTTACCAATAGAAGACTGAACAAAATCACCATAACGGTCTGACATAATATAATCCTATAGTTAACGGTTAAAATAACAGTAAACAAAAATGCAATGCGCCTATTATAGAGACTCACCTACATCATCATTCATAAAAATTATTAGTATTTAGTAAATGGGTGTAAATCTGCCTTAACTATACACTTCCATGATAAACAAGTCCAAAAGCTACTAATGTCTATAACAATCTGTAAACAAGCCAGTATACAAGATGGCAACTTTTTCTAGCTTCAAAAAGCCTTATCTTGTGCTAAAATCAGACCTATAAGTTATGGCAAACTCATTTATCGATAACAATATATTATCAAACGCACCGTTATGCAATGCCTTTAATCAATACTAGCCAGTTTATAAGGCTTATATTGATATCCATCAAAGCTTGCAACGACTGCAAATAAGCGTCACATCGTTTGCTAAAGATATACAGTAGGGCTATAAAAAGCGCCTTATGATCAGCAACGATGTTGTGTAATATGTGCCGCAATAAATGCTAATATCTGCATATGTTGTTTAAGGTGTTTTGAGCTTGCTCGAAAGGTTCTAAATATCTTTTTATTAATATCTCTCTTTTCTTCTACCCATACTTTTTAAGGATAATATTATGAGTAATAAAAACAATCACCCAGATAGCACTGTTGTTAAAAGCCCTGTTGTTGAAGCTACTGTTGTTAAAGCTACTGATGCTAAAAGTACAGATACGGCTGCTGCTGATAAAGCCGCGACTGATACGAAAAAAGCTGACACTAAGGCTACAGACTCAAAAGTAGCGAGCCCTAAAAAAGAAACGCCAGCGAAAGATAGCAAAAGTACTGCTGCTAAACAAAGCAACGATAAAGCTAATAACGACAAAGACAGCACTGATAAAAAAGATGCTGATAAAAAGGTCGAAGCGACAACTGCCAAGAAAACAACCACAGCTGCTAAAAAAGCCAGTACCACCAAGCTTAGCTCAGGTCAGCATCGTGTGGCTATATTAGGTGGTAACCGTATCCCATTTGCACGCTCAAACGGTAGCTACGCTGATGTTAGCAATACTGATATGCTAACGGCTGCATTGGATGGTCTGATTGAACGTTATAATCTACAAGATGAAAAAATTGGTGAAGTGGTTGCTGGTGCAGTCATGAAATTAAGCCGCGACATCAACTTAACTCGTGAAGCGGCCCTAAACACGGCGCTTAACCCACATACCCCAACTTATGATATCTCACAAGCTTGTGGTACTGGCTTGCAAGCAACATTTGCCTCCGCCAATAAAATCGCCCTTGGTATCATCGATTCAGCCATTACTGGCGGTGTTGATACAACCTCTGATGCTCCTATCGCGGTCGGTGATGGCTTACGTAAAGTCTTGATTAAATTGGGCGCCGCTAAAGACAACAAACAACGTCTAAAAGCATTAATGGGTCTAAATCCAAAAGATTTAATCGATTCACCACAGAATGGCGAGCCACGTACTGGTCTATCAATGGGCGATCATCAAGCGATCACCACGCTTGAATGGAACATCAGCCGTGAAGCGCAAGATGAGCTTGCCTTTAATAGCCATCAAAACCTAGCACGTGCTTATGACGAAGGTTTCTTTGATGATTTAATCACCCCATATAAAGGTTTGACTCGCGATAACAACTTGCGTCCAGACACCACTTTGGAAAAACTGGCCAAGCTAAAGCCTGTCTTTGGTAAAAAGAATGCCAAACCAACCATGACTGCTGCTAACTCTACCCCGCTGACTGATGGCGCGTCTTGTATCCTATTGGGTACTGACGAGTGGGCTGCAGCACATGGCCTAAAACCATTGGCTTATATCGTCCATCAAGAAACAGCCGCTGTTGACTTCATCGGTAAATCTGGTGATACAGAAGGTCTACTGATGGCGCCTGCTTATGCCGTACCGCGTATGCTTGAGCGTGCTGGTCTAACTTTACAAGACTTCGATTTTTATGAAATTCATGAAGCGTTTGCCTCACAAGTACTATCAACCCTTGCTGCATGGGAAGATGAGAAGTTCTGTGAAGAGCGTTTAGGTCTTGATGCGCCATTAGGCTCTATCGATCGTAGCAAACTAAACGTGAATGGTTCTTCACTTGCTGCAGGACATCCATTTGCTGCTACTGGCGGTCGTATCCTAGCAACTGCTGCCAAATTACTGGATCAAAAAGGTTCAGGTCGTGCGCTTATCTCTATCTGCGCAGCGGGCGGTCAAGGTGTTACTTGTATTCTAGAGAAGTAAGACTCGCTGTTACTTAGCTAAGCTATTGTTTAGCTAAATAGTAGCTCGTTATAAAAGCACCCTTTAATCCATAGATTAGAGGGTGCTTTTTTGTCTTAATGAAAAGATTTTTAAAACGATAAGGCTAATAGCGCTAATAACAACGTATTTAACAACCTAATATCCAACAAAATAGTGATGAAATAGTTAAATAATTAGACAGCCAAACAGTTAGACGATGAAAAATAGCCAATACATAGCTTCATCATTAGATATGTTAAAGTAAAGGTCATACCTATAATAACCATAAAAATATCTATCAGGAGCTTACTATGAACAATCCCTTCTCAGCAAGTGGCCCCAAATCCTTAACAGCGCAAGGATCTAGTGAAATGACCTTACCTGAGCAAGTGACGTTCATCGAGCGGATGGATAAAGATCTCTTAAACGACGAACTACGACGCAAGATGCATCAAGACTTAATTGATAGTTATGATGAAGAACTTGAAAACGAGATAGATGATTATGTGCGCGACTTTCGTTTTGATGGTCGCGAGATGAGTGAGCAAGAGCGCCTAGATCGACGCACTTATTTTCAAGAGCTGGTACGCTTGCAACGTGAGCTTATAAAACTGCAAGATTGGGTGGTTGATCGCGGTGAGCGCATTGTTGTGATATTTGAAGGACGTGATTCTGCGGGTAAAGGTGGCGCAATCAAACGTATTACCCAGCGATTGAATCCTCGTGTTTGTCGAGTCGCAGCTCTACCTGCACCCACTGAACGTGAGCAATCACAATGGTATTTTCAGCGTTATGTGGCGCACTTACCTGCTGCTGGTGAGATTGTTTTATTTGATCGCAGCTGGTATAACCGTGTGGGCGTCGAACGTGTCATGGGGTTTTGTACAGATACGCAGTACGAAGAATTTTTCCAATCGGTACCGGAGTTTGAGCGTATGCTGGTACGTTCGGGCATTCGCTTGGTAAAATATTGGTTTTCAATTACTGATGATGAGCAGCATTCTCGCTTTATGAGCCGGATTCATGATCCATTGAAGCAGTGGAAGCTGTCGGCGATGGACTTACAATCACGGCGGCGCTGGGAGGATTATACCAAAGCAAAAGAGACCATGTTTGAGCGTACTCACATCCCTGAAGCGCCTTGGTGGGTAGTTGAGGGCAATAATAAAAAACGCGCAAGGCTCAATTGTATTGCGCATTTACTCGAGCAGATTCCTTATAAAGAAGTGCCGCGCGATGAAGTAGAACTGCCTGAACGAAAGCGCGACGATGAGTATTACCGCGAGCCTATCCCTGATGATATGTATGTGCCGCCGCGTTATTAGCACTCACATTGTCTAAAACTATACTGCTAATAAAAAACAGCCTTATAAAAGTATAAGGCTGTTTTTATGACATTATTTTTAATGAAGCCGTCTATTTAATATCCATCTTAATCACAGCACCTAGAATTACTGATAGGCATAAATGCTACATGGTATAAGTAGATTGTAAGCTGTCAATCTTACCCGCCAATAAGCGTTCGACTTCGTTTTTGATTCTTAGTCCAGACATATCAGTGCCAATTTGTACCGCAAAACCCGCTGGTCGACCACTTTGGGCTTTGGAATTAACCCAAACTACCTTGCCATTCATGGGTAAACGCTCGCTAGAATTGGGCAAAGTCACGGCAATAAACACCTCATCACCCAGTTTTTGCGCTCGGTCAGAGGGTACAAACAATGCGCCGTTAGTAACAAAGGATAGATAGCTTGCATATAACATATCCATATTTTCAATATGACAGGTTAAAATCCCACCACGTCCTGGCATTGCCATAGTCAGCTTCCTTTATCAATGAAGTTTTCTGTATTTTTCAATACATTGTTAATGGTATTTAAGCGCAAACCATAAATCTTAAATATGAATTTGATGCCACTAATCGTATTTTTTTGGTTTGCTATCTATTATAAATTAGCCAATTCTTGCATCAGCTTATCATAGGCAAATTTTTCTTGCACATTTTGTTGTAGTGCTATTTTCGTCTCTAGTAAGCTATGTACAAAAGCCTCTAGCCCAGTATCGATAGGTTTATAATCACCTAAAGTCGTCAAAAAATTAATGTCTTTTTGCAGCGCATCAAACCCTAAACAAACACGGCGGATATCAAGCAACATTAGCTCAGACAACTGGATAAACTCTGTAATACCGAGCTGGGTTTGCCAATAATCGCTTGCTGCTACGCTACTGCGTTTCCCGCTACGCAATGCCTGCCATGTTGTCAGCCAGAGCGCACGCTTGCTATACCACGGCGCATGAGCAAGTGCTATCGCCGCTAAAGGCGCACCATTCGCTAATTGTATAAGCTGCTCAATCGCAGCCGTGCCAATCGCTTCACGATTAACTGTACTACCCAACGTCTGAGTTACATAATCCAATGAAGTAGCAGGGTCAATCGTCTGTAATGCCAGCTGCTGCACACGACTTTTGATCGTCGGTAGCAACTGCGCAGGGGCATCACTAATCAACAATAAATGGACTTGTGCTTGTGGCTCTTCCAAGGTTTTAAGTAACGCATTGGCAGCAGCAATTGTCATTTTCTCAGCATGATCGAGCACACAAATCCGCATACCTTGCCCACCTTGATAAATAAAAGGCTGTAAGGCACGGATATCATCCACTTTTATCTTTAGTGCTGCATTGCTCGCAGCTTTAGCAGACTTTTTGTCTTTGCCAGTGCTATTGGACGCTTCTTCATTATGAGCATTATCGGCACTGACCGGCATACTGACAATTGGTAATACTTGTAAACTTGGATGGGTGCCCGATCTAAGCCACTGACAGCTCTCACAATCTCCACAAGCGCCGAGTGGATTGACATCACGCTTGCGGCATAATAGCCATGCCACCAAACGCCATACAAAAGCACGCTTACCCATTCCTTGCATACCAGCAGCCAAGAGCGCATGTGGTAAGGATTGCTGCGGCATTGATACTCGCTTCGTCAGCTGTGACCATAGCTCTTTTTGCCACGGTAATAATGGTGCAAAATAAATACTATCAGTCATAGGTATCGTTGGCGTCATAGGCGTCATTGGCATTGTACTTGTCGTTTCTGTCATGTTATTTATAGCCATCGCTCAATACTTTTGAATAAGGAATAATAATTTAGCATTTAACCAAAAACCATATTATTTTTACTTAGGCTATTTAATATCAACCGTTTTGAAAAGCTGACAAACTCATGGCATTTAAGCGGTCTAAATCTTCTTGCGTATCAACGCCTGCTGGAAGCGGACACGCTGCTGTTGCGATAGCAATATGCCCGCCATTTTCTAACACACGTAGCTGCTCTAAGCTTTCTAGTATCTCGAGGGGCGTTTGTGGCCAGTGGACAAACTGCTGTAATAGACTAACGCGATAAGCATATAGCCCTAAGTGGCGAAAGGCATTTTTTGGTGGTTGTTTATTATTCTCATTTGCTAATACGACATCACGCTCACAAGGAATCGCTGCTCGACTAAAATAAAGCGCCCGCTGCTGCTGGTTAGAAGTCTGACTGACGACTTTGACGACCGATGGACGTATAAAAGTATCATAGTCTTCGATCGGTTCACATAAGGTCGCCATCACGCTATCAGCATCTTGCATCAATAATGCTTTGACTTGCTCTAACAATAACGGCGGCACCAGTGGCTCATCACCTTGCATATTGACCACAATATCATGCGCAGACCAGCCTTTAATACTAGCAACTTCAGCCAAACGGTCGGTACCTGAAGCATGCTCGCTACTGGTCATCACGACATCAAAGCCTGCATCCATACATACCTTTGCAATACGTTCATCATCAGTAGCAATACACATATCATCAGCAAAATCAGCCAATTGTGCTTTTTCAGCCACCCAAAGTATCATAGGCTTGCCATGAATACTTAATAATGGCTTGTCAGGCAATCGCGTGCTTTTGAGACGCGCAGGAATGACAATATGAGTTTTGACTGGCGTAACTGCTGGCGACATGGTCTATTCCTAAAAAATTATCCAAAGTTTTCAATTATAAGCTTTAGACGTTTGCTCTCTCAAATTTTTCATTATTCATAGCGATCTTCACAGTTCGTAATTGCTGCTGTAATTGGTCATAACAACTATCTGACAATACTGCAGTTACTGGCAATACCCATAATCTGCTGACCAACTCTTTATATTCATCGCTAAGCTTTTCACTGATAGTAGCTTGCACCAATAACGCTCTTATTTTAACCGCATCTTTACTCGTCACAATGATAGGATGCTCGGTATACTGCAACAATTCAGCTAGACTAAAATCATAATGGTCAGGATAAGGATGTGGGATGACCTCAAAATCAAGCGAGTCTAAGGTATCAAAAAAACGCTGTGGATAACCAATACCACTCACCGCGTGTACTAGACTGCCTCTCTCAGGCGCCACAATATTTACTATAGCTAAACCATCGACTTGATCATTACATGGCCATAAGAGCTCTAAATCATCCGGCTGTAGATGCATCGTTAAACGCTCAGTCAGAGAGGCATTATTGTCATATTTACTATTATGAATTGATGAGGCGTCTGTCTTTTGATGATAGACGACTTGCGCCCCTTGTAACCGCGACATGGGCTCGCGTAAAAATCCTGTTGGTAGCAGCTGCTTATTACCAAATCCACGTGCCGCATCTACCACAATCCATTCAATATCGCGTTGCAGCGCATAATGCTGTAAGCCATCGTCGGCAATAATCAATTGTAAGTCAGGATAAGACTCCAACAAAGTAGTAACCGCTTGCTGACGACTCGGACATACTGCCATTGCAGCCCCTGTCATATTGACAATCAAGCATGGCTCATCACCCACCACACTGGGTAAACTATCTGACCTGACCAATGCCGGCATCTGACTACTATCGCCACCATAACCACGACTGATGATGCCTACTTTTATGCCTTGCTGCTGCAAATGGCGCACTAAAGTAATGATCAATGGCGTCTTGCCACTACCGCCAACTGTAATATTACCGATAACCATTACCGGAATAGGCGCGCGGTAACTAGAAAAAACTCCTATTTTATAAGCTTGACGGCGTAACAGCATAAGCAGAGCATATAGCCAACTAATAGGCAACAAAAACCAAAGCCAAATGGCTTGACGATGCCATGCACGCGTCATTGTCGTTTCAATACTCATTATAATTTGCGACTTATCCTATTCATCTAGTGCTATTTATTTTATTCGGCAAAACACTATCAATTAAAATTGGCTAATAACCGCTATTCAAAATCGCGAGCATACATTTGCGCATAATGACCGTGTAATTGCATCAGCTCAGCATGCGTACCTAGCTCGACGATCCGCCCGCCATCTAGCACAGCGATACGATCAGCAGACTCAATCGTGGTTAAACGGTGAGCGATGACCAGCGTCGTGCGATCTTTCATAATATTATCAAGCGCTTTTTGAATGTAGTATTCTGATTCATTATCCAAAGCACTAGTGGCTTCATCTAATATTAAAATCGGCGCATCTTTCAATAATGCTCGTGCAATAGATATGCGCTGACGCTGACCGCCTGACAATTGTAAACCTTCAGCCCCCACTTCACTCTGATAGCCATTCGGCATTTTCATAATAAAATCATGAGCAAACGCTTCCTTCGCTGCTTTCTCCACTTCAGCTTGAGTCTTATTGGCTAAGCTGCCATAAGCAATATTATTAAAAACCGTGGTATTAAAGAGCACCACTTGCTGATTGACCATAGAAATCTGGGCGCGCAAACTCTCAAGCTTAATGTCTTCAATCGGCATGCCATCAAGTGTAATCTGCCCTGAAGAAGTCGATAAGGTGCGCGTTAGCAAATTTACTAAGGACGATTTACCAGCGCCACTACGTCCAACTAGTGCCACTGTCTCGCCTGCGCGCACATCTAAAGTAAAGTCACGCAGCGCAACGGTTGAATCTGGATAAACCAAACCAACGTGCTCCAGTTGAATACTGCCCGTTAATGAAGGTTCCAGTATACCAGTGTCGTTTTCTTCAGGCTCATCCAGTAATTCAAATATAGATTCACCGGCTGCAAGACCTCTCTGTAGTTTCTGATTAACATCGGTCAGTGAGCGTACCGGCTTACTTAACAGCCCTGCTGCAGCGATATAGGAGATGAACTCACCTGCTGAGATATTTTCGATGACCGATGGACGTAGTGCCAGCCACACTACGACCGCCATCGCCGTTGCCATCAGTAACTGTACCGCTGGGGTATTAATACTATTGGTGACAACTATTTTCATACCTTGGCGCAGATTCTTCTTTGATACATCATCAAAGCGCTGCGACTCGTAGGCTTGGCCACCATAGTTCTTAACCACTTGATAGCCACCAACGACCTCGTTGGTTATATGACTAACCGCACCCATGGTTTCTTGAACACCTTTGGAGAGTTTCATATAACGCTTGGAAGCAAAATTAACCAACCATAAGATTGGCGGTAGTACCAAAAACAAAATCAAGGTTAAACGCCAATTGGTATAGAGCAAAAACCCTAACAAAGCTATCACGGTCAAGCCATCACGCACTAGCGTCTTCATTGAATCAGTACTAGCTGCTGTCACCTGTTCTACGTCAAAAATAAGCTTAGATGAAATTGTGCCAGAAGAATTGGCTAAGTAAAACGAGCTCGGCAAACGTAGTAATTTATTAAATACCTCTACCCTTATTTTATAAACAAGATTACGGGATACTAAAGCGGAGTAATAATTACCCAAAAAGCTACCCAATCCACGCACAAAGAACAACATAATTATCAATGCAGGAAACCAAGCTTGTTTGCTTCGATCGTTTTGATTGATGGCATCGGTGATATATTGTAATAACTTAGCAATCCAAATCTCTGTTGCCGCATTAATAGCAAACCCTACTATAACTAATATCAGCGCCCACCAATACGGCTTAAGATAACTCAATAGACGCAACAATGTCTTAAGCTTAGGTATTGGCGTTGCCTGTAAAGTATCGGAGGTTTTGGTAATGTCAGGTTGGCTCATAAAAGCCTCAATTTAGGTATAATAACTAGAATGAATTGCACTAATCAAGCAGTGCTAACGATAGATATAAAGCGTCATAAAACAATCGAAGCGCTTAATAGTACTATTTAATAACACTATTTAATTCCATTATAAAAAACCATCCACAATTATTGTGGTAACGGTTGACCAAGCGGAACAACGGTACTGATGTTTATGTTTAAGAAGCCTAATTTACCAGCGACATCCATGACTCGTATCACTGATTGATGAGTGGCATTAGCATCTGCGGCAATGACAAATAGCATATCACGATTACTACCTGTCTCTTGCTGTAGCATGCTGATCAACTCAGCTTCGTTACTACTGGCAAGAGTGATACCATTGACCAGATAACTACCGTCTTCTTGCACAGCCACCTCAATACTATTTTTATCTTCTGTCAGCGCGACACCCTCAGCTTCAGGAAGAATAATATTTAAACGGCTAAAATGGTTAAACGAAGTTGCAAGCAGTAAAAATACGATCAAAAATAATAAGCAATCAATCATTGGGGTTAGATTAATTTCAAGCGGCTCAACAGTTGGTTTTCTAAAGCGCATATTACTCTCTTCAATGTACTTAGTACTAATGGGCTCAGTGTAGGATTATCATAGCTGCTGTACTACCATTATTACAAAGTAGCGGTTGCTATTTTATCTAAACCCAAGCCATCAATTGAACGCTCGGCTTCTGCCTGATCATCTGCCACTATATGTTGCGCAGGTACATTAGGCTTATGAGCATGCTCTAATAATTGATAATCATATAGCTCTTGAATCATGAGCCCTGCTTGGGTCTCAAACTGAGCATTGATATCAATAATACGGCGCTGGAAGTAACGATAGGCCACCAGTGCGGGAATAGCGACAATCATACCGGCCGCGGTAGTAATCAGCGCCTGTGACACGCCAGCAGCAAGCATTGTCGGGTCTTGCATCGCACCATCAGTAATGGCTAAAAACGATGAGATAATACCTAATACTGTGCCCAATAAGCCAAGCAATGGCGCAATCGCGCCTATGGTGCCGAGCATATTGATGTTCTTTTCTAATTGATGAACTTGTACACTGGCACGGTTTTGCATATGCATCGTCATCGACTCTAAGCCATACTGGCGATAGAGCAAACCCGTCGCTAGAATATCGCCAAGAGGGCTTTTTTCTTTGACATTCATTAACTGCGTACGGCCGATATCACCATTTTCACGTAGGCGAGTTATTAACTGTTCGCGCAATCTATTAGGTGCAATTTTATTAAACTGTAAAGTATGGCTACGCTCGATAATAATCACTAACGCCAAAATTGAGCACAACACGATAGGCGTCATCAGCCAACCACCCGCCTTTACCAACTCCCACATACGAACTCTCTTTTATATTTTTATAAAAATGGTTGTCATCAAGATAATTTGAACAGTTATTTCAAACGCATTCAATAGCTTAAGCCTGTGCTTCGATGTGCTTAATTAAGGCGGCTAACTGATCTTGGCTATGGAAGAATATCTCGACGCTACCCTGTCCATCTTTTTTATGCTTAAGCTTAACTTCCGCCCCTAGCATGTCTGTGAGCCTCTGGGTTAAACGTTCAGCATCGCGAGATTGTGCTTGTTCAGTGCGATTGGCTTTGGGCGCTGGCTGCAAGATAGATTTAACAAGCTTTTCAGCTTCACGTACAGTCATGCCACCATCGATTATTTTTTGGGCGATAATAGGCTGCTGCTCAGAGGATAAGGCTAAGAGCGTACGCGCATGACCCATATCTAGGGCGCTATTCGCTAAATGGTCTTTCACCGTGTCGTGCAGTTGATTCAGACGCAGTAGATTCGATACCGTCGTACGTGCCTTGCCGACTACTTCAGCAATCATGGCATGACTCATACCAAATTCAGTATGGAAACGCTGTAATGCTGCAGCTTGCTCAATCACTGATAAGTCTTCGCGCTGAATGTTTTCAATCAATGCGAGCGCAATCGCAAGCTCATCTGATAAGGCGCGCTCAATCGCTGGAATAACTGATTTGCCTGCCATTTTTGCGGCACGCCAGCGACGTTCACCTGCGATGATTTCATGAGTCACAAACGCTTCACTTTTGTCCTCATTCGCCAGCAATGGTCGGATAACGATAGGTTGCATGACGCCGTGCTGCTCAATAGAAGATGCCAACTCTGCAAGCGCAGTCTCACTCATGTCACGGCGTGGTTGATACTTACCCGCTTGCAATCGTGTCACATCAATTTGCACCAAACTGATTTGATCTTCAGATGCACTATTTTCTGTGCCATTCACTCGATTAATAGTAGCATTGCTTTTAGTCATCGTGCGCGGCGAACGCGCTTTACGATTAACAGTATCTTTTGACTCCGAAGTAATTGACTCGGAAGCAAGCGACTTTACACTGGCTTTTGCCTGAACCGTTTTGACAGACATTGTTGTATCTAATGTTTCAGTTGGCAAAGTCGCATCACGCGCAGCCATATCATCTTGCAAGGCAGAGGCGGTAATTTGCTTTTCTTTTTTGATTGACCCCAATAAGGCATCCAAACCTCGATTAGCAGCCAACCCTCTTTTCTTCGCCATGATTACCTATCCTCTAACGCTAAAATAAAAGCCAAATAATTGTTAATGCGGCTTACTAATAAATAATATATTAAGTGCTTTTCAGTACTTTATTGTTTGGCTGATCGTTTGCTGTTATGACGCATTAATTGTGTTCATAAGTAGCCATTTTCTCTTCTATCAATATAACTAGTTGCTTTGTTTCATGACTTCAGCGGCTAACTTTTGATAGGCGCGCGAACCTTTTGACCATCTCTCATACGCAATAACAGGCAGACCATGCGCAGGTGCTTCTGCTAAACGGATGTTTCTTGGAATATGCGTCTTATACATAATATCGCCAAAGTGCGCTTCAAGTTCGGCAGACACATCGCGAGCCAAGGTATTACGGGCATCAAACAATGTTCTCACCACGCCGCGAATATATAGCTTAGGATTCAACTCGGTTAAGCGCTCTATCGTCTGTGATAAGTCAGCCAAACCCTCTAAGGCATAATACTCACACTGCATCGGAATAATAACGCTATCAGTCGCAACCAAAGCATTAATCGTCAGTAAATTCAAGCTGGGTGCACAGTCTATGATCACATAATCATAAGCAGGTTTTTGAGCCGCTATTTGATCATTGACCAAATCTGCCATCGCTGTTTTAAATAGCTCATGACTGTTGGTCTTACTCATCAAAGTAATATCCATGCCAGCTAAATCACGATTGGCGCCGATAACATCAAACCCTGCTGGACTGCTGACAATAGCGTCAGATAGCGATACGCCATCAAGCAACACATCTGCTATGGTCAACTCTAGCTCATTTTTGTCTACGCCAGTGCCACTGGTCGCGTTGCCCTGTGGGTCTAAGTCAATCAGCAGTACGTGTTTGCGCTTGGCAGCCAAACTGGCGGTCAAATTTACCGCCGTCGTAGTTTTACCTACGCCGCCTTTTTGATTCGCAATTGCTATGATTTCCATACACTCGCTCAATTTAATTAAGATCTATTACTGGTTTTTATTTAAGCCGTTTTTTTGTAACTTATTTTATGCCGAATCTCGTTAAAGCTTATTTAACTCAAATGCTCTAATACTAAAATAGTAATAACAAGGTTTAAGCTTTATTGTCTAAATAAGATAGTAAATGATATTTCGTAATAAAACATTTGTTGTGTCATGATTGTTTGTGTGCTCATAGCTTAGACATTTTTATCAGACAATTCAATTAAATGACGACTATCATGTAAACGTGGCACATTAAGTTTAATGGTCTTAATCTCCCAGTTATCGCCCAGCGCTTGTAGCTCCTCATCGCTCGGAGCCTTACCTTTCATCGCACATAAGTAACCACCATCGGCTAGTCTTGGCTGTGCTGCGTCAACAAAATCTATCAAACTGGCAAACGCTCTGGATGTAACCACATCATAACTGGCCTCATGCGCTTCAATACGCGAGGCGATAGGCTGCATGTTACTCAAACCAAGCTCGCTGCTGATTTGCTTAATAAAACGAATCTTTTTCTGATTACTATCAAGCGCAGTACATGAGCGCTCAGGTTGGCAAATCGCAATAATAACCGCCGGTAAGCCTGCGCCCGTGCCGATATCAAGCAGCGACCCTGATGGTAAATGCGTTATAATAGCCAAGCAGTCGATGACATGTTTGATTAGCGCCTCTACTGGGTCAGTAATGGCGGTCAGATTATACGCTTTATTCCATAATAAAAGCTGGTCTAAATACAATAATAACGTGCGCTGCTGCGTCTCACTCAATGTTAGACTCAGCTCATCGATCGCTTGTGCCAAGATATGTGCTAATGTCGGTAATTGCGCGCCAAGCTTTACAAAGCCTGTCGGATCAATATGGATATTACCTGTGCTAGCAGATGATGAAGATATTTTAGTAGAGTCTGACATACAAGGAATTATCCAGTTTTGATACGTGAACCGTCTATTTTATCATGCAGGCTGCCCATTGAATAGTTGCAGATTGCGCCGATGTACGCCATCTTATACTATCTACGCCTACATTGAGTCGTTATTCTTCCTTGATAGTCTTAAAATTATCATATCGAAGTTAAGGTAAGCGCACTCTTATTAGCTAAAACATACATCTCTGTATGATACAAAATTGCGCCTAATGACTTCTCTAAAACGCGGCTATATCTTGTAAGATGTCCTATCCATTATAAAAAATTGACCATCAAGAACCCAATGTAAAAACCAAGCATTAAAAATAAATAACCATTCAACCTTATTAAACGACTGACCATACGCTTATGACCGAACAGCCAAACACCCTTATGAATCAAGACCAAAAAGACGCCAGCCATATGATAACGCCTGCCAGTACCTTAAATAATAAGCAGACACATAATAAGCAAACAGATAGTGAACCAGCAGCGCCTATCACACCTCATCCTATATTCACAGAAGTTAATCAGCGTTGTCTTATCGCTGCCGAACAGCTTAAACGCTATAGCCAGCCTAGTTTGCTGCCCACAGATACACGCACCGCACCAGATTTAGATATCGGTTTTGGGCAGCAGCGGGCGCTTAAGGCGTTGTACACTGCGCTCGACATCCACGCTAGTGGCTATCATGTGTTTGCTGCTGGTGAAAATGGCTTGGGTAAACGCACAGTGATTAGTCGCTTGCTAAGTCGCATCGCCGCCGATGCACCGACGCCTGATGATTGGGTATATGTGCATAATTTTACCGATCCACGGACGCCACTGGCTTTGCACTTACCTGCCGGTCAGGCAGCGCTATTGCAACAACAGGTCAACAACTTATGGCAGCAAGCTAAAAAGCGCCTGAGCCAACGCTTTCGTAGTGATCAATATCAAAGCAAAATCGAAGCCATCAAAAATGACACGCATCAAAAAGAAAGTCATGCTTACGAGGCGCTAAATGCTGAGGGCAAACAGTACGACTTAGCGTTGACATTCCGCTCATTTGATAATAAAGCGGTGTTTGTACACCCCAGTCAACTGCCTGCAGAAGAGAACCCTCCTCTTGCTCATAGTACAAAAATGGCGAGCAGTAATAAAAGCCCAACAGCGACAGATAAAACCAAAAATACAAAACACCATGCTGATATTCATACCGACGACGATGATAATGATAATAACGTCGACAGCAATAATAAGTATGATGATAGTGAATACAGCGGTCGAGAATATGAAGCTGAGCTGAG
The DNA here is from genome assembly GCF_028895345.1 of Psychrobacter sp. DAB_AL62B. Lineage (NCBI taxonomy): Bacteria > Pseudomonadati > Pseudomonadota > Gammaproteobacteria > Moraxellales > Moraxellaceae > Psychrobacter > Psychrobacter sp. DAB_AL62B. Next base: position 69,640 of record NZ_SAXC01000001.1, on the reverse strand, counting down.
TAATTTTGCTCAAAAGAACCATATGCAAAAGCGGCTGAGCCAGCTGACCATTGCGTTAGAGCAATTAGAAGATGAAGCCAATGATGCGATTGAAGCGTTACATCGCAATATTGCGCGGCGAGCGCTACAGCCTTTGTTTGCGCCTGTATACGAGCTATTTACGACTCATCCGCTGGTCATCGAGTATCTAAAAGCAGTATTTGGCGACATGGTTACGCATGTCGAGCGTATCGTCAATGGCGATGATGAGGAATTTGTGACGGCGCTGCTGGCCACGACACCCAGCCGCTATGCAGTCAATGTCATTAGCAGTCATGAGCCTGATAGCGGTGCACCCGTTATCTTTGAAGATTTGCCGACTCACTTAAACTTACTGGGTCATGTGGAGCAAATTACCCAGTTAGGTACGGTTACCACTGACGTCAGTATGATTCGAGCGGGTGCCTTACACCGCGCCAATGGTGGTTACCTGCTCTTAGAAGCCAGTCATTTGCTTGAGCACCCTTATGCTTGGCAAGGTCTCAAGCGTGCTTTACAGTCACGTAAAATCAAACTCTCTAGCCTCGAGCAAATGCTAACCCTAACAGGCAGCTTGTCATTATCACCTGCGCCTATTGACCTTGATATTAAGGTAATTTTGCTAGGTGAAGCAGATTTATATTACCAATTACTTGAGCTTGAGCCTGAGTTTGATGCGGTATTCAAAGTACGCGCTGACTTTCACGATGATGTGGTTCGCACCCATGAGCATGAATTGGCGCTGGTAGGAAAGATGGCTGATATTATCGATTATGCCAAGCTTTATCCTTTTGATAGGAGCGCGCAAGCTGCTCTGCTTGAATATCTGAGCTTACAAGCAGAAGATCAAGACCGCTTGAGTCTACACAGTGATTTACTCATTAAACTCTTGCATGAATCCAACCGTCAGGCGCGTTTAAGTGGTCAAAATATCGTGAGTGCGAATCACGTCACGCAAGCCATCGAAGATATGGACGAGCGCTCAGGATACTTGCGCGACCTATATTGGGATGAGCTAAAAAACGGCCAGCAGCTTATTCAAACTCAAGGCAGTGCTGTCGGACAAGTTAACGCCCTCACTGTAGTAAGTTATGCAGATAGTGAATTCGGCATGCCAGCACGCCTGACTGCGGTCATTCAACCAAATATCGGTACTGGTGAAATCCTCGATATCGAGCGCGATGTTGATTTGGGCGGTAGCTTACACGCTAAGGGTATGCTGATTATGACCAGCTATTTACGCGCACTATTTAGTCAGCACCATGCGCTAAATTTTAGTGCCTCACTCGCTTTTGAGCAAAGCTATGCTCATATTGATGGCGATAGTGCGACGGTCAGTGAAGGCTGTGCGCTTTTATCAGCCTTAGCAAATGTACCGATCAATCAATCCTTTGCGATTACGGGTTCTATGAATCAGCTTGGTGAAGTACAAGCAGTCGGTGGTATTAACGCCAAAATTGCAGGCTTCTTTGATGCTTGCCGCGAGCAAGAACTGACCGGACAGCAAGGTGTGGTTATCCCGATGGCAAATGTCAAACAGCTCATGCTGCGTGACGACATCATTGCAGCCGTCAAAGCTGGCAGCTTCCATATATATGGCGTGCATACGCTCAATGAAGCGCTAACCTTGATGACTGGCTTGCCTATCGATACCATGAATAAAAAAGGTCGCTATCGTAAGGAAACGCTGTTTGGTAAAGTATTAAGCCGTTTGATGCTGTGGGATGAAAACCAAGATAATAATGACGACATTGATGATAAAAAATCAAAAAAGAAGGCTAATAAAAAGCGTAAAGCAAAACGTCAAAAAAAAGAAGATAAAAGGAAAGCAGTTAAGAAAGACAAAGACGTAACGACCGACGAACATCCCTAGACGTTACGATGCTTTTCTGCGATGATTATCTGTTAGTGATTCGCTATTAATAATTTGCTACTAGCCAATTATTAGCAGCTCAAAATCTGACTCGTGACTTTATAAGGTTATCTCTGAATGACTGTAGCTCATACTGACGCCGATCATCTCCAAGCTCAACACTCTGTTGATGAGCAAGCAAATGCGCTTGTGGTTTCGGACAATAAAGCCTCTGAAGATACAGCCGATAATCGTCACGGAGCAGCGACAACTGCGCGGCAGTGGCAAGTATTGTCACAGCTACAGCGCAATCGCTGGGTGGGTACTACTCATGTTTATGAGCAACTTATATTGGCAGGCTTTGATATCAGTTTACGCACGGTACAACGTGATTTAAATGCACTCGCCAAACGCTTTCCTATTGAAAAAAATAACGCTAATCCACAAGGCTGGCGCTGGTGCGATGATGCTCCACTACAAAGCTTACCGCATATGAATTTATCGCAAGCGGTTGCTTTTAATATGGTCGAAGCCAATCTGACCCAACTATTACCACCCGTTATCCTAGATGAATTATTTCCTTGGTTTGACTTAGCACGTCGACAACTCAAAAATAGTAAAGTAACTCACTCATGGATTGATAGAGTGCGTATTGAGCCTGCTACTCAGCCTTTGATTGCGCCGCATATTGATCTAGATAGTAAAGATAATATTTATCACGCCTTATTTTATCAACTACAAATCAAAGCCTGCTATACCCGTAGCAATAAATCACAAGCCAGCGAATATACCTTAAACCCTATCGCTATCATCCAGCGTGGGGTAATTATCTATCTGCTAGCGACGCGCACAGATGACCCAGAATTAATTATTCGCACCTTTGCCTTGCATCGATTTGCCAGTGTTGAGATACTCGAAAGTGCAGCGCAAACGCCAGATAATTTTCAACTGGATCACTATTTGGATGCCGGTGGCATGGGCTTTAGCCACCCTCTATTCAGTCAGCTCCCCAATCATGGTAAACAGGCTACTATTGAGCTGAAATTTACCAAACAAGCGGGAAAAAGCTTAACAGAAAGTAAACTCAGTGAGGATCAAACTGTCACGATAAATAGTGATAAAACCTTGACCATAAAGGCAACGGTTAATTTAACCTCGCAACTGGTCTGGTGGTTACGTGGCTTCGGTAATGGTTTATTAGATGCCAAACCCGCACTACTTTATCAAGCGGTATTAGACAATCCTTTAAATGATGAATAGTGGCTAATGCTTGTTAACTAAGCCAAGGACGCTATAATTTAGCAGTATTAAAAATATGATGATCAATTAAAAAATTAAGAACTAAAAAGGAATATTATGTCGACCACTACCCCATCACCATTACTTTCAGACAGTTTAAGAGGGCTGGGTTTGGATGCGGGGACTTTGTTTTTTGCGCTCAATTATGAATTTACCAAAATTGAGCAAAAGGGCGTGTTTAAAAACCTAAAAAAGCGTTTTATAAAAGATAAGAGCGCCATTGATATCGATATAGCCTGCGTATTGTATGATGATAACTGTACTATCAGCGACATCGTGTGGTTTAAGCAGCTGCGTGATAAAGCCGAATCGGTTTGCCATCAAGGCGACAGTCTTAATGGTAAAGATCGCGGCGATCAAGCAATGTATCTTGCACCGCTTGATCAAGAACAAATTAGGCTTTACTTGGATGAAATCCCAGCCCATATCACGCATATTGCCTTAATTGCTAACTCATACCACGGGCAGTCTTTTACCCGAGTCAAAAAAGGTGAGATTCACTTAAGTGATGATGAAGGCAACCGCTCGTTTGAGGTCAACTTAAAACAGCTACCGCGTGATTGCAGTACACTTTGGGTGGCACATTTGCGCCGAGAAGTAGACGACTGGCACCTGACGCTACAAAATCTACCGCTTCCCGCGACAGACTTGCCAACAGCAGCAGCACAAGTAGCGCACGAATTGGCACGCGCTTTACCTATTCCACAAGGAATATAAGCTTAACAACAAGGCAGTTAGTTAGTCAGTAACTATAAGAAAGGATGAGGCGCTAATTCATAACGTCTCACCATTTTTTGTTTTATACATTAGTAAGTTTTAATACATTAGAGAAGCTACCGTACTATTAATTTTGCACGCTATTGACTCAGCTTTATTCTAACGGCTCACCGCAGTGCGGACAAAAATTCTTTTGCCGCACTTCTTTTTCACGGCGCTCAAGCTCTCGCTCACGTAATACTTGCAGCACAATCTCCTGTGCTTGCTCCTTATCTAACCCAAGCTCTCGGCGGATTTTCTCAATCATCATCTGATTTTGTACCAAATCAAAATCACTATCGACCAACTGTTCTCGAAAGTCTTGCTCAAGCTCTTCTCGGCGCTGACTGAGCTCATTTGCCAAACCAGTGGCTAAAATACCAGCCGGTAATGCAGCAAGGCCGACACCCAATATGGTAATAACCGCACCTAATATCTTACCTGCATTGGTAATCGGCGTCACATCGCCATAGCCTACTGTCGTGAGTGTCACTACCGCCCACCACATCGCTTTCGGTATCGATTCAAATTCCTCTGGCTGTGCGTGATTTTCTACCAAATAGATACCGCTAGAGGCGGTCACAATCATAATAACTAAAATAAAAATAACGGCTTGAAATGAGCCTTTTTCTTTACTAATAACCACCAATAAAATACGTAACGAAGCAAAATAACGGGTGAGTTTAAGAATTCGAAACAGACGCAAAATACGTAAGAAACGCAAATCGATACTGACAAAGAAGTTCAAAAAGGCTGGTGCAATCGCAATAATGTCAATCAATGCAGAAGGACTTTTTAACCAGTCCCAACGCTGACGCCAAGTGGTATTGTCCGGTTTGGCGTCAGCAACACTCCATAAACGTAGCAAATATTCGATAGAAAACACCACAATTGAAAAATTTTCAAACCAAGTAAAGTATTCTTGATAAGGGTAATACCAACTATCGACAGATTCAGCGATAACTGCAGTGACATTCGCCATTATCAAAAAAATCAGAAAATAATCGAGGTAGCGACTAAAGAGCGTATCATGCTCATCGTTCTGTAAAGTATTATAAACAAAAAGACGCAAGCGCCGTATAAATTGGAGTAGCATGCCGTCCCTGTTCGGTGTAACACCGGTTTTGTATTAATAAAAAATGTAGTATTGAGAAATGCCGTTATGAGAGAGACAAAATGGTTTGACAGATACACAGCTAATTAGTTAGACATATTAGGTACTTAGTCATAAAAACATCTTGTTTCGACCACTAATTTACTGATGATTGATTGAAAAACCTATCAAAATTAAAAGCTATTTTCTTATAGTCTTTATTTTAGAACTCTTTTATATAGCAGTTTGACCGCAGTCTATTTTTATATTAAAACCAATATGGCTGTTTTATTCATCAAACGCCATTATTATACAAAATTTAGATAATAAATATGTGTCGCAGCTACCAATATAATGGCAATCACAATAAAAATGCAGCGTAAAAATCGCTCATCCGCTCGTAATTGATTGCTTAAGTTTTGAGCAGGTAGCAAAAACAAGCCACACTTTGGGCAGCAAGCGTCTATTTGGTTTAACAGCTTAATTGAGCGGGCATTTTCACAGCGAAGCGGCGAATTGCTACAGTAGCCGAGCATAATAGGTAACTAATTCCTTTATAAAATAGCGGCGAAAAACGCCACACTAAAATGATGATAATGATTTAATTAATAAACTCTAACTTAACTTATCTCAATGGCACTGATGGTAACTTAAGATAAAAATATCACTGTTTTCCATTTAAAACCTTACTATTAGTAAGGTTTTTGTACTATAATGCAACCGTAATGTTACGAGTTAATCCATAACCCTAACATTGCATATTGGTAACTAATGTCATCCCTCATTAGAAATTTACCAATAATCATCTATTACGTTGAGGAATTAAATAATGAAACTACAATCCCTAGTTTTAGCCGCTGCTACTGCACTTACTATGACCACTGCTTTTGCTGTACCTGCTGGTACTTGGACAGTTGCTGCTGGCGCACACTATGTTGATCCTAAAAGTGATAACGGTACTTTAAATAACGGTTTATCTGTTGATGTTGATGGCGATGTACGTCCAACTATCAGTGGTGAATACTTTATCGCTAATAACGTTGGTGTTGAATTACTAGCAGCGATCCCATTTCATCATGACTTTAACCTCAACAATCCTGACGGTACAACTGCTTTAACAGGTAAAACTCAGCATTTACCACCAACGCTTTCATTACAATATCACTTCGATGGCTATAACATGCCTATGAATGTGAAGCCATTTGTTGGTGTTGGTGTGAACTATACGACTTTCTTTAAAGAAAAACTTAATAATGCTGCAGGTCTTGAATTAAAACTTGATGATAGCCTTGGTGTAGCAGGTCATATCGGTCTTGATATTCCATTCGCGCCTACTGAGTCTTTCCGTATTGATGCTCGCTATATGGACATTAAAACAGACGCTACTTTAGACGGCGCTGATCTTGGCGAAATCGATATCAGCCCTTGGGTTTATGGCGTTGCGTTTGTAAAACAGTTCTAATATAGCAAAATTATAAGCTAAATATAATGAATAAAAAAAGCCAGCTTAATCGCTGGTTTTTTTGTGTCTGTCAGTTATCGATACTTTGATAAAATAGTAAACATAAAAAAGACCATCTTCTGACAGTCTTTTTATTATTTAGATAACAAGTAAGTAATGATAGAACCTATAGCAAAATGCGACGTGGATCAGCTAATAAGCTAGCAACATAACGAGTAAATACCGCCGCATCAGCACCATTAATCACACGGTGATCATATGATAATGACAATGGCAACATCAAGCGCGGCTCAAAGGTTTGCTTAGCAGCATTCCACTTCGGTTGCATAGTCGCTTCTGATGCACCTAAGATACCAACTTGTGGCCAGTTTACCAGTGGCGTAAACGCTGTGCCACCCAAGATACCTTGACTTGAGATGGTAAAGCTTGCGCCTTGCAAGTCTTTGGTACTTAGTTTTTTATCACGAGCTTTAACTGCCAACTCGCCGATTTCAATGGCGATTTGCTTGATACCTTTTTCGTGAGCATTTTTAATCACTGGCACGATCAAGCCATCATCTGTCGCTACCGCTATACCCATATTTACGCTTTTGCGTAGGATAACCTGGGTATTATCATCACTTAAATGACTGTTAAAGCGCGGATGTTGGGTCAATGCATAAGCCGTTGCTTTGACGATAAAGGCTAAAATCGTTAGCCCAATACCTTCAGCTTTCATACTACCTTTAAGCTCACTACGCAGATTTTCTGTCTCTGTAATATCAGACAAATCAAACTGCGTCACTTGCGGTAAGTAAGTATTATAATTCAGCTGCGGTATAGATACCTTCTGCAAGCGGGTCAAGTCTTGGGTTTCTGTTTCACCCCAAATCTCAACATTACTCATATCAGGCAAGCTTGGTAAGCTGGCTCTAGATGCACCGGCTCCAGTAGCTGGAGAAGCTTGTTTTGTCGTTAGGCTTTGTTTGACATGAGCAAACAAATCTTCTTTTAAGATACGCGCATTCAGTGCTGAACCTGCCACCTCACTGATATCCAAACCCAACTGACGTGCAAGCTTACGCACGGCAGGACCAGCATATACTTCAGCTAACTTCTCATTAACCTGAGTTTCTGTTAGCTTACTGCTAGCGGCAGTCGCAGCGACATTATTCGTCGCAGCTGCAGATTTAACCGCTGCTTGTTTTGGTTCACCTGTAGTCTGAGTTTGCGGTTCAGGCGTAGCAGCTTCTTGCTTACTGGTTGAAGCTTCTTTAACGTCAGGCGTACCAGCTGCATCATTACCAGCTGCAGCGTCATTACTAACAATAATGATAAAGTCTTGGCCATTGGCAACCATATCGCCCACTTGCACCAGTATTTTTTCAACTTTGCCTGCTTGTGGCGCTGGTACTTCAACCGAAGCTTTATCTGACTCAATCAGTAAAATTGACTGATCGGCGCTGACTATATCGCCGACACTGACCATAACTTCAGACACTTGCGCTTCATCAACACCTAAATCTGGTAGCGCATGGGTAGTCGCTGTTGCTGCTTGTGGAGCAGTTTGAGCGGTATTTGACTCAGCTGCTACTTTATCACTCTGCTCTTCTTTCTCCGTCTCTTCTTGCTTAGTATCACTAGACTTATCTTGATTGTCAGCGACAGGTGTCTCTTTACCTTGGCTATCATCTTGACTGTCAGCATCGCTTTCAATCTCAATCAACACCATACCTTCACTGACTTGATCTCCAACTGCAACATTAATTTTAGTTACTTTACCAGCAGCAGAGCTTGGTACTTCGACCGAGGCTTTATCAGATTCAATCAGGATAATATTATCGTCTTTTGTAATGACATCACCAACTTCAACCATAATTTCACTGACTTCGGCACTATCGACACCCAAATCGGGGGCTTTAATTTCCATGTTTTATCTCCTTGTCTTATGGTTATTTTTCTTTGACGTCATCATCATTGAGCAAGGCTGCATCGGCTTGATCTTCAGCGCGACCTTCACTGCTTATCTCTTCATCATCTTCAGCGACAAACTCAGGTACTGGGTTTGGATTGATATGATCAGGTGTTGGTGCTGGAGCATCTGGGAAGTGATCGTAATGAGGCTGTTGCTGCCATGCAGGTGGTTGATCCGCTTCGATACCGAAGCTTGAAATTGCGTCTTTTACCAAGCGCATTTCAACTTCGCCTTCATCCGCCAAGCGTTTGAGGGTTGCAACGACAATGTGAGCCGCATCGACATGGAAGAAGCTACGCAGATTCTCACGGGTATCAGAGCGACCATAACCATCGGTACCAAGCGTGGTATAAGGACGGTTATCAGGTAACCAAGCACGGATTTGTTCTGAATAATTGCGCATGTAGTCTGTTGCTGCAACGACCACACCTTCGTGCGGAGCAAGTTGCTCAGTGATCCACGAAACTTTTTCTTCTTCCATAGGATGCAGACGATTGTAATCATCACAAGCCATACCATCACGAGTCAGCTCGTTAAAGCTGGTCACGCTCCAAACGTTAGATGAGATATTGAATTCATCTTTTAATATCTGTGCCGCCTTTTGCACTTCACGTAAGATAACACCAGAACCTAATAACTGTACTTGAGTTGAGCCATTATCTTCAAGTAAATACATACCGCGCTTGATGCCTTCTTCTGCGCCTTCTGGCATCGCTGGCTGATCGTAGTTTTCATTCATTAGCGTCAAGTAATAATAAACACGTTCGCCTTCACCATACATACGGCGCAGACCATCATGCATCACGACTGCCAGCTCATACCCAAAGCATGGATCATAAGTCACACAGTTAGGCACCACGTTAAATAGAATTTGCGAATGACCATCTTGATGCTGTAAGCCTTCGCCATTTAGCGTGGTACGACCAGCCGTTGCGCCTAGTAAGAAGCCTTGCGCTTGACAATCGCCTGCTGCCCAAGCCAAATCACCAACACGTTGGAAACCGAACATTGAGTAGTAAATATACATCGGAATCATCGGTAATGCGTTGACAGAGTAGCTGGTTGCTAAGGCAATCCACGTACTCATTGCGCCAGCTTCGTTGATACCTTCTTCTAGCATATGACCATCGATGGCTTCTTTATAACCCATCAAAGCTTCGCTATCTTCTGGCGTATATTTTTGACCAACCGCCGAATAAATACCCAATTGACGGAACATACCTTCTAAACCAAAGGTGCGTGCTTCGTCAGGTACGATAGGTACCACACGATCTTGAATGTCTTTATTTTTGAGCATAGCAGCTAGCAGACGCACGAATACCATGGTGGTCGACTGCTCTTTTCCGTTGCTACCTTTTAAGACGCGATCAAAAATCGATATATCAGGAATATTTAAAGGAATATGCCCACTGCGGCGATTTGGCAGATGACCACCTAACGCTTCGCGGCGACCTTTAAGGTACTTCATCTCCGCTGAATCTTCGGCTGGACGATAAAACGGTAGCGTCTCTAATTGCTCATCGGTAAATGGCAAATCAAAGCGATCGCGGAAGTACATCAAGCCTTCTTGATCAAGCTTTTTAACCTGATGCGATTTATTAACCGCTTGGGTTTGGGTAGACAGACCATAACCTTTAACCGTTTTGACCAAAATAACGGTTGGTTGATCTTTGGTCTTCATTGCTTCACTAAATGCCGCATAGACCTTCATTGGATCATGACCACCACGGTTCAAGCGTGAGATTTCTTCATCCGTCAAGGCATCTGCCATCTCTTCCAACTCTGGATATTTACCAAAGAATTCTTTACGGGTAAATTCAGGCGTTCGCGCTTCATACAGCTGATACTCACCGTCGACCGCTTCTTCCATACGGTGTTTGAGGACACCCGTATGGTCTTTATCGAGTAATGAATCCCAATTGCCGCCCCAAACGACTTTAATCACCCGCCAGCCTGCACCGCGGAATACGGATTCTAATTCTTGAATGATCTTACCGTTACCACGAACCGGACCATCAAGGCGTTGTAAGTTACAGTTAACAACCCATATGAGGTTATCCAACTTCTCACGACCAGCAAGTGAAATAGCACCCAAGCTTTCTGGTTCGTCAGTCTCGCCATCACCTAAGAACGTCCAAATCTTGCGACCTTCTTTCTCTAACAAACCACGGTTTTCCATATAGCGATGGACGTGAGCATGATAAATCGACATGATAGGACCTAAGCCCATTGAAACGGTTGGGAACTGCCAATAATCTGGCATTAGGTACGGATGCGGATAGCTTGATAGACCCTTACCACCGACTTCACGGCGGAAGTTTTCTAGCTGCTCTTCAGTCAAGCGACCTTCTAGATAAGAGCGCGCATAGATACCAGGTGCTGAGTGACCTTGATAATAAATCATATCGCCACCGAAATGATCGCTGGCAGCACGGAAGAAATGGTTAAACCCTGTCTCATAAAGAGTCGCACTTGAAGCAAATGTCGCTAAGTGACCACCTAAGTCATCATCGTTTTTATTAGCGCGCATGACCATTGCCAAGGCATTGTAGCGAATCAAGGCACGAATTTTGCGCTCGATCGTCAAATCACCTGGATACATCGGTTCATCTTCAACTGCGATGGTATTGATATAAGCCGTATCGAGACGGTTAAATGGTAGGCCTTCTTGCACCCCCATGTTGTATAGAGCTTTTAATAAGAACTGCGCACGATCTTTATCAGCATGCTTAATCACAGACTCAAAAGCTTGGAGCCATTCCTGCGTTTCGCTGCTATCAGCATCCTTGTAATAATTCATCTTTTCCAATCCTTGTTATTAGTCATTCCTGCATGATGGCAGGATATTATTAATTAAATAGTGTGTAATGAGCAAACGCTTTACTTGATGACTTCCTTGCTGCATCTAAGCATTCCATTGCCTTATAAGATTTATATACAGCTAAGTTATACAAAATAGTGGCACTGTACATTAGCATACCTGTTGAATAAGCATAATTATAAAATAGAATATACACTTAACTGTGTCTATTCAGTCATTAAATGATTATGGCAGTCTATTATAGGCGCTTATGAGTCAATTGTTTATGGCTGTAGAGAAATGATGATATGACAAGTATTTTTAAAATAAATAGTGATTATTTTTTTGGGGTGTTGAAGAAAAATTTTTAGAGATTGCTGATAGAGAATATTGTTTAGCATAGATTGGTATTTGGTCATAATAAAACTGCCGTTCGTCTACTTTATAATACTTTTACAAGATTATTGCTTAATATAGTAAGTTACGTAATATAGACAAAATTTTAGTGAGTTTTATAGTTAGCTTTTTGGTAAACGTTTGCGGCAAGTTTCAGCTTATAGGAATAGCAATATGCGTCAAAATCAACACTTTTCAAATTCAATAGCCTCGCAAATACTCGATGGATATATATGTCGAATAGCGATTTTAATGAGTTTTATTGCTCTATTATTAGCGAGCACTTCATCTTTTGCAGCTTCAAAAAGTGACATGTGTACAGGTGTAAAAGGCAGCTTAACTAGTACCGACTATAAAAACTTACTAACTGCTTACAATAGCAATAGCGCTGCAACTATCTCAGGTAGCGACATCCCTTTGAAAATAAAAATGACTAAAGTAGAGTCTAGTTCTAGCAATACGACAAGTAACTTTTCAGATATTCTTAACGGCCAAGCATTGAATATTACTCACACGCTTGCTAATAAGAATGCTCATACAGATATTAAATTCGACTTTATTAACAGTAACAGTGACGCGCCTATATACCTTACCAATGTTGCATTGAGCGCATTTGATATAGATACATTTACTGGAACGCCAAATAGCACTAGTAACTTTGACGATCTTGTTATCGTGGCGGGTACTGGAGTGAATAACACACTTATTACTGGACAAACTCAGTTCCCCTCTATTTCAGACCTTGAAACTAGTCCATATACAGGAACAGGATTTCCAGCAACCAATGGATCTCGAATGAAATCAGAGCTTAAGGGCTGCCAAAACCAAAATTTAGATGCAAGATGCCAAGCCTCTATTAATTTCGATCAACCTGTAAGCTCAGTTACCATACGCTACGCTAGCTCTACCCGTTTAGGAACTAGAGAACCAACTGAACAGCAGATTGATATTCGTTTGGATAGCTATTGCTACGTACCACCTAAGCTCACCATAAAAAAAATATTAGACGGCTCTCGTGTTAATGATACCAATACAGATCGAGATCAGTTTGAGATTAGTGTGGCTGGCGGATCAATCGCCGCCAATTCCTTTACTACTACAGGAACAGGTAACGCCATAGCTACTGGCACTAGCGCTGTATTAGAACTAAAAGAAGCGACGACTTATACTATCACTGAAAAGGTAATCAACACCTCAGGTAAAGGAGATATCGCCGCTTATAATGCTAGCTACATTTGTACCAATAGTACTACTGTCCTACCTACAGCTAATATGATCTATAACAATAGTCAAAAAACTCGCTCCTTCACTTTAGCTGATGTTAAGTTTGGTGACTTTATTACTTGTACCATTACCAATATGCCAAAGCCATATACTTTTACAGGTTATGTGTTCAATGATAATGGCGGTATAGCTGAAAATAGCAACACTGATATAAATACCAACACTAAATCTGATATATCAAGTACATTCACAAGCAATCCAAAATACTTTAATGCTATTTTTGACCAAGGTGAATCAGGAATTTCTGCGACAGGTATGACAGTAAGTCTAACAAATTGTGATGGACTTAATATTACTGGTACTACAGCACAGGTTGTAGGGGTTGAAGGTCAGTATAAATTTACTGTTCCAGGGAACGTTATATCATCTCTAGCACCACAAAAAGTATGTTTGGTGCAGAACGAACCGAGCGGTTGGGAATTTAGTGTAGATACGACTCCAAATATTCGAGAGGTAGCATTAGTAAATAATATATTTGACTACAAAACTGAAAGTGATGGATCACGTAATCTTGATTTTGGTGAAGTAAAGGCTAATTACTCCGCACTCGTACTCATAAAATCGCAGTATGTCCATGATTGTAACGATTCACGTACTTTCATTGATATGCCTCAAAATCCTCAACCAGACCTCCCAACGAATGGATTCAGTACTAATGGTATTACTGGAATAGTTCCTGGACAATGTATTGCTTATAGAATAGAGGCCTATAATCGAGGTCATGTTGCTTTGAAAGATATTCAAATCACTGATAAATTACAAAATAAATTAGATGGTAAGCCAGTGACATCAAGCTTTACTATGCCATTACCTAAAGGCGTTCCTTCTGCTCTTTATGATACTAAGACTCTACCATCAGGCACAATTACTTCCAATATGTTCAATTTAGATAAACCTGCTGGAATAATCCCTACTAAAGCCACGCTATATTTTAACACCAAATACGGAACTACTGTGGATCCGTAATATCGATTATCTCTTGCATTATTCATAATCTTAAAAAATTCAATTTTTTCGATAAAAGCCCTATCTTCCCAGATAGGGCTTTTACCGTTCGGCTACTTAAAAACGCCATTTGTCGCTTTTATAGTGAAAGATTGTATTTACTTTGTGACAATAGCATCAAGAAACAATACTCACTCTATCACTTACTTTTATTCACTAAAAAATTTATTTTTATAGCAGTAATTGAAGTCAAATTGATAGTAACGGTTTAAGCAAGGAATACTCTATGAAAGGTTTCAATGTTTTACGCAGCACCTTATTAGCGAGCTTAGCATCGGTCATTTTATTCAGTACAGCGCATGCCGATGACGCTTTAAAAATGGATTTAACCGTCAATCAAGTTATCAAAAACACTGAAGGTAAAACCAGTTACTCTCCAGTCCGTACCGCTCCAGCTGGTACTGTTATTCAGTATAAAGCGACCTATAGCAATACGATCAATAAAGATATCCAAGATCTAGCAGTCATCCTACCTATCCCTGCCAACATGACCTTCACTGGTGAAGCAAATCCATCAAGTGCTCAAGCCAGCATCGATGGTAAGAACTATATGGATATGCCTCTGATGCGCAAAGTCGATGGCAAGATGGTCAAAATCCCATTTTCTGAATACCGTACCCTGCGTTGGAATATCAAGCTATTACCAGCACAGAAATCTGCCGCTGTCGCACTAAATACCATTGTTAACTAATTTAATTCTAATACCTTTTAGGAGACTTACCGCATGAAACCAAGTTTATTTAAGTACTCAGTATTAACTGTTGGAATCGTCACTGCAATAGGCCTAACCACTGCCAATGCTGAGGATATTAAGTATACTGCTAAAGACTCTGTCATAGTAAACAACTTTGCGACTGCTAATTATCTTGTGGCTGATAACTCTACACCCCAAACTGCAAAGTCAAACACAGTAACCGTTAAAGTCTCAGAAACAGGCTCATTTAGCTTAATTGCGACTGGCGGCCAGGAGGATAGCAATGTTAATACGAACCTTAATCTTCCGATTAACCCACAGGCTAGCTCAACAGTAGACTTCAAACACACGCTGAAAAACGATGGTAACGTTAGTGACAAATATACGATCAGGGTTAGTAATTCTACTACAGTTGATGACTTCGACTATGATTTATCTGGGTCTACTATCACTTATCAAGTTAAGGATGCTGGTGGAGCAAATGTAGGCAGTCTGATCACTGTAGCTGCAAATACTGCTCCCGAAGTAACGCTTGCACCGGGACAGTCTGCTGAGTTTGTCGTTCAAGGTAAGGCTGGTACAACAGATCGCCTCATTGATAAAAACGGCATTCTTACTGTTACCGCAACTAGTAAATTCTTAACGGATAAGAGTAAGCCAGCTGTTGCAACCAACACTGATAACGCTAAGACCACTACTCCTTTATATGCTATTAAAAAGTCGGCAACGACTAACCTTGGCAACAGAACCTTCGATATTAACAACGCTACATCTTTTGTTGACTATACCGTTACTATTACCAACCAAGGTAATGCTGATGGTACCGCGGTAACTATCATCGATACCCTACCCGCTGGTCTAGTAGCAGTGACAAGCGCGGATACTGCTATCTATCAAGCACCCGTAGTAAAGACTAGTGGTAATAGTGCACTTAAAACAGCTTCTGTATCAACCGACGGTAAAGAGATTACGATTACCGGCCAAGATATCAAGATCAATGAGATCATCACGGTTACTTTCCGTGTGAAAAAAGATGCTAGCACACCTGCTTCTGGCACGGTTATTACCAACTATGCTGTGGTAAAAGACAGCACTAAAGACGATGGTACTTTTGATTTGGTTGATAGCTCAGGCGATGCTACAGGGGGCACCACTGAGAAAAACTATGAAGATACAACAGCCGCGGCATATAAAGGTAAAGACGACAACACTAAATCACCGATTACCACCAGTAACCAGAGCCGTAGCATTATTATCAGCGACGGTACGAACAAAGAAGTAGCTTTAGTTAGTAGCAATAATATCTATGTTTATGATATTACCAACAAAGGTACAGATGTCACTGAAGGAGCAACTGCAGGCGACGTAACCTTTACCGTGAAGCCAACGACTGACAATACTAAAATTGATATCGTGAGAGTCTTTGCAGATGTCAACAAGGATGGTAAGTATGACACTGGTGATATCATATTAACTCCGGACACTAGCGGTAATTATGATCTTAAGCAAGCGGCATCTAATGGTTTAACAAAGGATCAATTTGCAAGAATCATTGTAGAAGTTTCTTCTAACGGCGGGAATGATAACAGCGTCACAAATGGTAATGACATTGACAAGTTTGAAACGATGACTATCGAAGTCAAAGCAAACACCACAATAGCTGGTACACCGACACCAGCAGTTGCAAATACCAGTTCTACCACGACCATGCGAGGTATTAATCTCTTTAAATATCAAGCGATCGCTGCTTGCGGCACTAGTGCTAGTACTATTGCTAGTAATAGCTGGGTGAAAACTGATATTAGTGGCACTACTGCAGTACCTGGTGCTTGTATCTTCTATAAGCTAGAAGCAACCAACACCTTTACTAGTACCGCTATTAGCAATGTTGCTATATCAGATACGCTAGAGTCTACTCTCGTTTATGAAAATAACTTTGAGGCAACACCTACAGCAACTAATGATACTGTAGCGCCTTTAGTTAAAGGTACATTTGCTACTTTAGCAGGTAAAGCAGTAGGTACTATCACCTTCTCAGCAAAAATTAAACAGTAAAAAGAACGCTTTATCAAATGGCAACTTATTGAATAATAGGCTGTCCCTATATCCAAACTGATTGAGGAGTTTTTCTAATACAGATTAGGAAAACTCCACTTTTACCATAACAAACTATATGTATTATGTTTTCTTTCATAAGTAGGAATAATAACTATGCATCATGCTGTTTCTTCGTCTGGTAAACCACGCTTTGGCATTAGCGCGCTTACTACGTTAGTGACCTCTATGCTACTTATGCAAGCAAATACTGCTGTTGCTGCATCGAATGATGCTTCACAGATTATTAATAATATCGCTAACGCCAGCTATAATGTTGATAATGGTACTAGTGTCGATTTA
Organism: Psychrobacter sp. DAB_AL62B; assembly: GCF_028895345.1. Classification (NCBI taxonomy): domain Bacteria; kingdom Pseudomonadati; phylum Pseudomonadota; class Gammaproteobacteria; order Moraxellales; family Moraxellaceae; genus Psychrobacter; species Psychrobacter sp. DAB_AL62B. The sequence goes on along the minus strand of NZ_SAXC01000001.1, from coordinate 52,630 downwards.
AGCAGTATATCTAACCAAGTACAAGTCAAATCCTCAGCACTTCTTGAATATGACATTACTTTAAGTCAACCATCTCTACAGACAGTAGCGCCTGGTGCCCCAGTCAGTTGGACAAACACTCTAACTAACCCTAGCTATAGTGATGAGACTATCAAGCTCAAATTTTTCCCGACTGCGGTAACTAATCTGCGTGTCTACTTCTATCAAGATTTAGATGGCGATGGTGTAAAAGAAACAAAAAAACAGATCGTATTAGACAGTAATCTTACCGCTCAAATTAAACTAGGTCAAAACTCAAGTATTGATCTTATCTTAGAAGCATTATCTGACCCTAATGGTAAAGAAGGTAATGTCGCTGATATTAAAATTGGTGCCGTAGTCTTAGAAGATCACTCAGTAATAGCATCAACAGTCACTGACAAGCTAATCATCGTCGCTCCCAGTATAAACTTTATGAATGGTGACTCTAAGATTGATACTAAAGATAGCTCTCAGATAGGTGATAGCGTCTATCTGCAAGCCAGCTACGCTCAGTGTAATGCGCAGTCAGATAAGCCTGATGAAGTTTGGGTCACTATCAAATCAGCTAATCCACCAGTGGGAAGCGGAGACACTTATTCTCTAAAAGCAAAAGAGACAGGCAATAATACCGGTAAGTACCGTTTAGAATCGCTTGTGCCTACAGAAAACAATGCCAATGCGATAGATGATCAGATTATTCAGACGCTAAAAGGTGATAACTTAGTTGCTACGTTAGATGCTTGTGTCACTCCAGAAGGTGCAAGAGAAAACATCAATGATAATATCAGCAGCAACATCGCTATCATTGATGATAATCCAGTACTACAAGTTACTAAAGAAGGCGATGTCAAAACTGCCTCACTTGGCGATTATGTCGACTACACTATTAAAGTAGAAAACAATGGTAAGTCAACTGCCTATGACGTTCAACTAAAAGATGCTTTACCGCATGGCTTTGATTATGTCAAAGGTAGTGTCCGTATCGATAAGGCTCACACTACTGAGTTCAAGACGGAAGGTAAATACCAAGTCTTGAGTTTAGGTAACATTGAAGTTGGTAAAGATAAAGCCAAAAAAATTACCTACCGCGTCCTTATTGGCTCAACTGCACTCGGTGGTGACGGTATCAACCGTGCTACAGCGATTGGTAGCAAAACAGCTGATGGTAATGGTAATAAGCTTGCTTCTAGAGAAGCCCAGTGGAAAGTAGAAGTCGATCGCGGTGTCATGAATACAGACAGCATCATCATCGGTAAGGTTTACCACGATATCAATCGTGACGGCATTCAACAAAAAGAAGATGGTGAGCTAGGTGTGGCTGGTGTGCGCATCTATATGGAGAACGGTAACTTCATCGTGACCGATCCCGAAGGTAAGTACAATTTTTATGGTATCAGTGCCAAGACTCATGTATTAAAGGTTGACCGCACGACTATCCCAAACACCACAGAATTGGTCACCCAAAGCAATCGTAATGCTGGCGATGCAGGAAGCCGCTTTGTTGACTTAAAGTATGGCGAGTTACATCGCGCAGACTTTGCTATCGTTGGTGGTATGGGCGATAGTACTGAACGATTAAACGCCGAGCTTGTCGCGCGTAGCAAAAGTATTGGCGCTAAAAACGATCGCTTAGAGCAAGCCGTTACAAGCGAGCTAATATTAGAGCCTGATTATAACCGCGACAATAAAGACAATGTTGATGCTAGCGGCTGTAAGTCTAATGATGTACTAGATGCTGGTATCCAATGCGACTCAGCCATCGTCAACGAAATGGTCAACCCATCTGCCAATCGCATTGATATGGCAGTAACCAAAGTTGCACCTCCAGTAGAAAAAGAGCTCGAAGAATACTTAAAAGAAGTCGTTACCAATGATGTGACTTTTATTAATTTAAGTGAAGGTCAGCAGCTTAGTACTTACAAACAAATGGTCCAAGTTCAAGCCCCTCTTGGCTCTATTTTCACGCTATACGCCAATGGCAAAGTAGTATCAGAGGAACAGATCGGTAAAACGGCTGAACAAGAAAAACAAAACGTTACCGCTTTTGATTATTATGCAGTCGACTTACAACGCGGTAGCAACTCTCTACGCGGTGTCGCTACTGACTTAAATGGCAAAGTTATCTCTGAGCAAACTATCAAAGTATTGACGCCAGATACCTTGCAATCTATCAGCTATCGTACTCAAGAACAGCTTGTTCCTGCCGATGGTGTTAGCGATTATCAAATCGTTATCAGTCTAAAAGACCGCGATGGTCGTCCTTATATCGCCTCCACTCCTATCACCATTGATACCAATATTGGTCGTGTCAACTTAGCAGACAGCAATAAAGACCAAGCTGGTACGCAAGTTACTGTGAATGGCGGCGAGCTATTGATCGCCGTGACTGCGCCAAGCGTACCGGGTAGAGGTGAGCTCGTTATCGATACAGGCAGCAGCAAACAAGTCATTCCGCTGCAATTCACGGCTCAGCTGCGTCCACTGATTGCCGTTGGTATCGTTGAAGGTGCTATTTCACTCAAAGACTTTGATGGCAGCAATGTTACTGATGCGCAAGGTGCTTTTGAGAAAGAACTGCGTGAAATCGCCGGTAATGATGATTACTCAGCGACAGGTCGCGCGGCAATGTTTTTGAAAGGTAAAGTACGCGGTGATTACCTACTAACGCTTGCTTATGATAGTGACAAAAAAGGCGAGCGTCTGTTCCGTGATATCGAGCCAGGCGAATACTACCCTGTCTATGGTGACTCATCAGCCAAAGGTTTTGATGCGCAATCGACTAGCAAGCTATATGTTCGTCTTGATAAAGGTCGCTCATTTGCCATGTATGGCGATTTAAAAACCCAAATCGATAATGATGAAGGTATTAAACTCGGTCAATATAACCGTACGTTAACTGGCGTTAAAGCCCAGTTTGAAGATAGCAATACACGCATCACCGCTTTTGCTGCTGAAACCAGTACATCACAGCGTGTCAATGAAACTCGCGGTCTCGGTATTTCAGGTCCTTACCCACTTGCTAACAACTTTGATGCAGTATTAGAGAACTCAGAAACTATCGAAGTGATAACACGTGACGCCAACAATCCTGGACGTATTGTTCGCCGTGAGACTTTAACACGCTTTGCTGATTATGAAATCGATCCTATTAGCCATAGCCTATATCTAAAAGCACCAATTGCTAGCCAAGATATCGATGGCAACCCTATCTACTTACGCGTCACTGTCGAAGTCGATGAAGGTGGCGAGAAATATTGGGTTGGTGGCGTCGCAGCCAAGCAAGAATTAACCGATAAGGTATCTATTGGCGGTAGCTATATCAACAGTGATGATCCACTAAATAAAGAAGAGCTTGCCAGCGTCAATACTGTGGTTAAGTTTAATGATAAGCTAAAGCTAGTAGCAGAATATGCCAAAAATAAAGCTGAGAACCCAAACTTCCAACCAAGTAATCAGATCAATGTCACAGAACTAACGGGCAATGACGTCGAAGGCAATGCACTACGTATTGAGCTTGACTATGATAATAAGAAAAACACCCGTGCAAAAGCCTATCATAACGATACTGATATCGGTTTTGTCACAGGCGCGTCCCCTCAAACTGCTGGACGTACAGAATCAGGTGTAGAAGTTACTCATACTTTAAGTAATAAAAATACTGCACTAAAGCTAGAAGGCGTACGCACTAAAGACCATACTACTGATGCCAGCATTGAAGGCGTACAAGCCAGCGTTGAACAACGTTTAAGCAAAAACATCGTTGGTGAAATTGGCGTACGTTACTACAAGCAAGAAGCAGCAGCTTCGCGTAATGTCCAAGCAGCAACCGATGTAGTGGACATAACTAGCGACACTATCTTTAATGACGACATCATTAACCAATCAGCGCTTAATGGCGTTAATAGCATAGAAAAAGATATCGAAGGTACCACGGTTCGCGGTCGTCTGACCGCCCGTCTGCCCAAGCTAAATAACTCATTAGTGTTTGCCGAATACGAGCAAGACATTGAGCATAGTAGTCGTAATGCAACTTCTATCGGTGGTGAGACAGCACTTGGTAATTTAGGTCGCCTATACGCTCGTCATGATTTAATCAATAGCTTGTCAGGCAGCTACGGATTAGACGACTCTGAGGAGCGTCAGCGTACCGTCATAGGTTTTGATGCCACTTATATGAAAGATGGCAAGGTTTATAGTGAGTATCGCATGCGTGATGCTATCAGTGCTCGCGAAGCAGAAGCTGCGATTGGTCTAAAGAATAAATGGTATGTCCAAGAAGGATTAACGCTCAACACCCTACTCGAGCGTGTTGAGTCTTTAGAAGGCGAAAAAGATAGCACCGCGACCGCAGCAGGTTTTGGGGTTGAATATATTGCTAATGAAAACTACAAGGCATCAGGTCGCTTAGAAAAACGCTGGGGCGATACCAGTGATACTTTATTAGGTAGTGCAGGTATTGCTTATCGTTATAGCGATGAGATTACTTTATTAGCCAAAGATATCTATTCAAAAGTCGATTATGATGATGGTTATCGTACGATCAATCGTTTTCAGCTTGGTGCCGCCTATCGCGATTACGATAGCAATCAGCTTGATATGCTCGCCAAGCTTGAGTATCGCTTAGATGACAATGCGACTGGTGATAATCCTTACCAAAAAGATGCACTGGTCTGGTCATGGAGCGGTAACTACCATCCGACACGCCCATTAACGTTATCAGGACATTATGCCGGTAAGTATACTGAATATGATGCTCGGGGTATCACAAGCGATAATACCGCTCACGCTGTTTATGCTCGTGGATTGTATGACATTAGCGAGCGCTGGGATGTTGGTTTGCAAGCAGGCACGTACTGGAATAAGCAAGCAAATGACTTAGCCTATTTAGTAGGGGCTGAGGTTGGCTATAGCCCCATGACCAATCTTTGGTTGTCGCTTGGTTATAACTTTATGGGTTTTGAAGATGAAGATATTGCTTATGATGATACAACCATAGAAGGCGCTTACTTTAGACTGCGCTTCAAATTCGATGAAGAGCTATTTAAGCGTGATGACCCACGTAAAAACAAGCGTCCGACCACCAATTCTACCTTATAATATCATCGCATTGCCATGTTATCAGCTGACGACAATGCGGGCGTTATTGGGCTATTCCGGGCTATCAATAGTATTAAATAATAGCTATAGCCTCTTAAAAATGAAAGAAGCATATCTATAGCAATGTGCTACTAGTATAAATTTTCCTCACTTGCTTTACCGAGGCAGACAAAGACTTCGGAAAATCTATTCCAACAATACCAAATTCCTTTAAAGTAAATTGACTATAGTGTTTAATAAGCGATAGAATCAGTCCCGCAATCAGTATCGAAAATCGCCAGCACTGACCTCTATCAGCTTACTATTCACTATAAGGTTTTTACATTATGCTCCATTCTGCTATTAAAGTAGCCACTTATAAAAACCCTATCTATGCTGCATTGTCAGCTGTGTTGTTATTATCCACTGCCTCGTGCGTATCAACCGCACCTTCTGCAACTCAAATCGGCACCATGAATACAGCTGATTATTGTCAGAGTCAGACTCTAACGCCTTCCTATAAAAACCAAACTACGCAGCAGCGTGCTATGAGCTGTATGCTGGCAGAGCTACAACATTATCAACAAACAAAAATGACAGCACATCAACAGTATTTTGCCTACAAAGCTCAAGCTTGGCTTAACTATGCCATAAATAAAGACAGCATGAATAGCCGCTCACCTGCCGGACTAGAAGCAGCACAATCTGCAGAAACCATCCTGCAAGCGTTAAAAAATGGTACGGAACAAGACCTTACTCTCATTGAAGACATACCAAAAACATCGGCGCTAATGCGACCTGATTTATGGGCGAATTTAAGCGCCCTCAAAGACAGCGGTGGTATCGTAAGCGCTCCCCGCGAAATAGCATTTAGTGAAGTGGCATTAATCTGGGCAGCGACAGACCAATGCGAGCATAGCTCACGGCAGGCAGGAAGCCATTTCCGCATGGCAGACCGCTGGCTTGAACAGGCACGTGAAGCTTTCGTCAATGCTCATGATTCTAAAATGAATGTTGCCTTACAAGATCTTGTCGTACGTTATTACGAGCAATACGCGACTTTAGATTCAAGTGGTGATCGTTGTAATGGTCAAGTGTTACCATCCCTCGACCAGATGTAGATGCATCAACCGCTGCAAATTTTTTATAAACCTAATGAATAAAATTTAGCCATAAAAAAATCCGACATTTAAATGTCGGATTTTTTATGCAATATCTATCTGCAAAATTTAATATACAGATTAACGGTTTTTACGTGGTAGTTTTTCTGGTAAATAGCAGCGTAAATAAGCGATAGATGCTGTATTCGCTTCTTGTAAATACTTATCTGTAATGCGCTCATGACGGCGATAAGATACAGTAAAGATGGCGTTAACAATGCTAAAAGTAATCAACAATACATCTTGAATATCTTCGAACTTTGGTACTTCATAACGCTCAGATAAGCGCTTATAGATCAGCTGAACGACTTGATGGTCCATATGCTCGCCAAAACTATCACCTACAAAATCAGGCGTGTTGGTACCATAAATCAATTTAGCTTTGGTCTGATCTTCATCAAAAATCTTCACACAACGATCAATTAGTCCGGTTAAATAGCCTTGCCATCTATCATAGTTATCCGTTTCGACTGTAGTTAACCCTTCTAAGATATCGATTGCATTCAAAAAGCGCAATGCTAAGAATATGGCTTCAATGTTAGGGAAGAAATGGTAAGCAGAGGCTCTTGGAATACCTGCTTCTTCACATACAGCGGCTAAAGTGATATCATTAATAGCTTTAGTTTCACTCAGTTTTTTAGCACCCATCAATAATTTTTGACGGCGTGCACGGCCTTGCTGACTGGTAAATTTAAATTTATTAGGCACCAGCTTTTTTGCCAGTTCCGAATCTACCAGTACATCTTCAATTTTGTCTTCTTTATTTTCACTCATGAGAAATCTCTTAATGTTACGCCCTATCTTTATAAATATAGTCTTCATCGGATAGCATGTGCCCTAAATCGAAGGGCCACCTCTATCAACCAGTAATTTGGGCTAATAGTACCGCCACTACACTCAACGAAGAGGCATGATAAACGCTTGTACACTCTCAAGCAAGGGGCATGAATAGGTTAAAAAACAATTAATCAACTAATTATAAAAAAAGTTAATTGTGCAGCTTTATTTTCGCTCTTATAATACCATGATCGATGACTCTATCTGCATAATCCCACTTCAAATGGTCATTAAAATAGTCAACTCGTTCAACCTGACCAAGCGAAAACTTACTATCAGGTAGAAATTCTTCCGAAACAAATAACTGATCTATTACTTCTGGCATACCTTGATAAATATGGGTATATGCCACATCTTTCATCCAGCCATAACGCGCTTGAATACGAGCAGCATCAAACAATGCAACGTCGCGCATACTTTTGTCGTAATTGACTTCACCTGTCTCCGTCATTAATTGAGTGGTGACACTATCAGTGACATCATTCATATCACCCAACAAAATCAATGGCTCACGAGTATGTCTTAAGCGCTCTATGACAGACATACGAATAGAGGCTGCTTCTGCGGCACGCATACATAAACTACGAAGCTTGGCACGGACTCGGATATTTGGATCGTCCATATCTTCTAAAAGATTGCCTGCTTCATCGCGCAAGAAAAAAGCACGTTTACTTTTTAGATGCGCGGTAATGATCGTTATCGGTTGCCCAAATGCATTGACACGTAGTATGAGCGGTGGACGATTAAAGCGCTGATAAGGACCAATATCAGGGATATCAATCACCGCCTTTGGAGCGACTTCTTCCAGCAAACTACTTTCTAATTGCTCAAATCGACTAATAATACCAACAGCAGGCGTATTTTGTGCCCCTTTACCTTGTGTATAAGCACTTGCACTATTATTACTTGCCAGCGGAATCACCACGTGTTCAGGCTTAAAACCCAATGACACTGCCAATGCTTCAAGTGCATTGCTGTCCCACACTTCCTGTACTGCAATGATATCAGCATGTGCTTTTGCTAATAAGTCTGTAATGCCACGCAGCTTATGTTCGTATTCACGATCACTATAAGCGGGGGCATTTGGATAGTAAAGTCGGTTAGGGTTGGCAAAATTGAGCAAGTTAGCAGTCGCTATGTAAAACTGCTTATGATTACTTTCAATATTATTGCTCATAAATTACCTATTATCATTATTTTCAAGCGTTATTTTTGATAATCAGCTATATTTTCACTAGGTATATTCATACATAGTAATATACAGCAAAAAAGCTTCCAAAGAAATCTTTGGAAGCTTTAAAATAGCATAAAACTGGATTATTTTGCCCTTGTACAACAGGGAACCTACAATCGAACTAAATCTAGTAATGAGATAGTAAGCTTTAGCATTGTTTACTTACTTAAATTAAATACGCTATTAGTTGTACTTAATTAATATCAGGCTATCTATCTCTGCTATTGAGTACTCTATTAATTAAATAGATGGATTATGATAAACGGTTCCATGCATCACGTGACGCTCTACGCGCATCATTCCATTCCATGCGTGACTCACCTTTTACTTCATGCCATGAGCGTTCTAGATCAGACTCATGATCTTCAAAGCGTGCATCAGCAGGATAACGGGCGCGATTGGCATAACCTACCGCATAGGCTGGATGTAAATCACGGTCAAAATCATGACCTTCTTTATAATAATCAGCATTAGCATACTCTGCACGCCAGTAAGCTTCTTCACGGGTTGGGTCAATCGCTTCTGCTGCTGCATGACCTGCACCGCCACCAACGATAGCGCCGATAGCACCACCAATCAATGTACCTAGTGGACCTGCCATTGTACCAATAGCTGCACCCGCTGCGGCACCGCCTAAACCACCAATCCCAGTACCTATTGGATGTGAACCTGGTTCACCTGTAATGATGTCAGCATTCAAATCTTTTTTTGCTTCTTTTGACATATGTTTTACTGCACTGCGGTCGATACCGTCATGATCTTCTATAATATTGTCATCTTCATGTCTAATGACTCTGTTATCTATCGTATGATCACTACCGGTTAATCTACGTTCGTTATCGTCAATGATTCGCTCTCTGTCACCTACTTCAAGATAGTCTTCATCAACTACACGGTTATTAGGATCTGTAATGCGGCCATCGTTATTCATAATATTATCCTTAAATGATTTGTTATCTATTAGATTTATTTAGTGCTAGAAAACTAGCAGTCTTTTTTATTTAATTTGCTTTCTTGTTTAACTTTTACTCAATTCATCTAAAGTATATGGATTCATAGGTAAGGACAGATAGACAGATTATGTAAACTATGTCCAGATTACGATGGTCTTGCGTTACAGCCTGTATCTTTCTAAGAGTCTTGTAGGTCAGCCTAGTGTTTTAAGTAATTTTTAACTGAGTTGTTACAGTAGTTAAACGTATTTCAATCACTTACATAACTCTCAACGCTCTATCGATTGCTTGTTGCCACTTATTAAGATGCTGCTCACGGACATCCATGGACATGGTAGGTTCGAAAATTCGATCGACTTGCCATGAGGCTGTCATCGTTGCTTCATCATATAAACCCGTTTTTAAGCCCGCTAGTAACGCTGCTCCTTTAGCAGTAATTTCTGTATCTTTAGGGCGCAATACAGGCACATCAAGTAAGTCTGCTTGGAACTGCATTAATAAGTCGTTATTCGCAGCACCGCCATCCACTCTTAGCTCAGTGAGTGGATGAGGGCTGTCTTTTTGCATCGCAATAAGCACATCATAAGTCTGATAGGCAACAGCCTCTAGTGCAGCACGGGCAATATGAGCTTTAGTCGTACCGCGACTCATACCGGTGATACTAGCGCTGATATCCGAGCGCCAGTAAGGGGCACCAAGTCCTGTAAATGCCGGCAGTAATACAACATCCTCACTGCTATCAACTTGCCGTGCTAAGTCCTCGACCTCACTGCTTTGTTTAATCATCCCCAGATTATCACGCAACCATTGAACGATTGCACCTGCCATAAATACACTACCCTCTAAGGCATAAGTCACTTCTTTTTTTGGTGGCTGTAATATACGTTTGCCTGACTGGACAATTTGATCAAACGATAAATTCTCGGGACGCGTCAGCGCAGATTTTCGTTGCCAAGCGATAGTAGTTAATAGTTTATGCTCACTGAGTTTGGGTTTCTGACCGATATTCATCAACATAAAACAACCGGTACCATAAGTATTTTTTGCCATGCCTGCATCGAGGCAGCCTTGCCCAAAAAGTGCCGCTTGTTGGTCACCCAACACTGCATGAATAGGGATTTGTTTGGCAAAGAGTCCTTTTTTGGTTTTACCAAAATCGCCGTCAGATGGCAAAACCTTAGGCAATATATTCATCGGTATCGCAAAAAGGGCACATAACTCCTCAGACCACGCCAGCTTATGGATATCATATAACAAGGTGCGAGATGCGTTGGTCACGTCAATAACATGCTCGCCGCCTGTTAGCTTATATATCAGCCAACTATCTATAGTACCAACGGCTATTTCACCTTTATTGGCGCGCACCCTCAATTTAGGATTATTTTCTAGCAACCAAGCGATTTTACTGGCGCTAAAATAGGGATCTAAACGTAAGCCTGTGATACGCTGTACTTCACTCGCTATATCACTTTGACTGCCATTTTCGCCATGAGCCATAGTAGTCGCACTCTCAGCGGAGAGCGTTTTACAGTAACTTGCGGTGCGTCTGTCTTGCCAAATGATAGCAGGTGCTAAAGGCTTACCCGTTTGCTTATCCCAAATAACAATAGACTCACGCTGATTGGTAATTGCAATACTGCTGACATCAGTGGCAAGTAGTCCCGCCTGATTAATCACATCATGAGCACAACTAATTTGGGTTTGCCAAATTTGTTGCGCATCTTGTTCGACAAAACCTGCTTTTGGGGTTTTTAAAGTTGTTGGCTGTTGTGCCATTTTAATCGGACGGGCATGATCATCGTACAATATCGCTCGACTCGATGTTGTCCCTTGATCTAAAGCCAAAACATATCCTGCCATTACTCACATCCCGTCTTATTTTATTTATTTCTAATAGTCATTATAAATTTATAAAAGCCTAAATGCAGTATAGACAATATCATTGATTTTATATCGACTACTTATAAAGCGTGCAAAATCAAAGAAAAACATATTATAAATAGTGGTATGATTTGATATAAATACAATCTCTACCATAAAATCCATGTTGATACAACGCAAAATAAGAAAATACTGAGCATTGACCCGTCACCATTGTGCCACTACAGTGTACGCTTTGTTATCAATAACAAAGTCTTAGTATCTGTGAATAGATTATAGTATTACCTCTGCCTTATCAGTGGCGAAATATAATAAACAACAGCCAATGCTACCGGCTTGATGCCAACGATAGGTATTTTGCATACTGAGCGTGGTTGATAGCGGCGATGTATTGTGCGTGATTCTAATGACTTTGTACTCTAATTAACGGCTTATGTGACTTATGAAATTTGCTTTATCGACTCTATCTACTACTGTGATGACGATTACGCTCATAGGTACAGCTGCGTCTACCGCCGCCAGCGCTAACGAGAATGATATTCGGGCACAGAATGAAGTGACACCCGTCGCTGTGACACAAATTATTGATGCTGACACTCCAATCAATATCCAAAACGTGGATAAGTTAGGGCGTGTTGAAACAGTCACTACAAATACTGAAATTGATAAAGCTGAGCATCGCAAGAGTCTGACCACTCTTATTGATCCTATTACTCATAAGAGTGTTGATAATAGCTATCCCTTAACAGTGTCTAGCCTTTTAAGCCTCGAGCAAGCGCAAAACATTTTATTACAAGTATCACCAAAAATCGCTGCTAACCAAGCGGCGATTGCCGCCAGTGAATATCAAACTGACGCTCTCAAAACCATAGATCATCCGCTGGTATTTGCTAGAGTTTCTGCCAATGCTTACAATTTGGACGCAGATATTGATTTATCGACACTCAAAAACGGTATTGTCAACGATATTAATAGTAATGTGGATAATATCATCCCCCCTATTCCGGATTTGCCAAATTTTGGTGAATTGGTTGGTGAGCGTATCCCAGACAACTACGAGTTAAAGCGTTCGGGCTCAACCACAGGCGCAGGAATTGGCGTGGTATGGCCTATTTATACCGCTGGACGCACTACGGCGCTGACAGGCGTATCTAATGCCCGTACCCAAGAGGCCGTCGCAGACAGCATCTTGGATACAAACGAGCTTTATAACACCTTGATTGAGCGTTATTTTAAGGCGCAACTGGCCATCATTGCAGCCTACTTACGCGATGATGCTTATGATACCTTGCAACAGACTGATCATATGGCGCAGCGGCTTTTTGAAGAAGGTTTCATCTCACGCGTTGATCGCTTAGAAGCACAATCTGCGCTTGCCGACGCCAAAAGCGAATCCGTCAATGCCAATAATGATGCACGGCTAGCAATGATGGCTCTACAGCGCCTATTGCGCACTGAATATCGCATCAAACCATCAACTCCGCTATTTGTTTCTAGCCGTCCTCTACCAGATGTAACCTACTTTCAGGATTTGGCACTCACCAATCATCCAGGTTTACAAAAAGTCGCCGCTAAGCGTGCGCAGGCCCAGCAACTACATGCGCTGTCAGATACCGGTTATAAGCCTACCGTTATGCTATATGGCTATGGGCAAGTGGAAAAAGATCCCAGCTGGGTAGCGGGTATATCTGCAAGCTGGAAGCTATGGGGCGGGCTCGATAAAACCGCATCATTGGCATCAAGTAATGCCAAAATACGCCAAGCCGATTTGTCTGAGATTGAAGTCAGTGACAATCTATTATTACTGGTCGAAAAAAACTGGCACGATGTTAATAATGCCCAATCACGTTATCAGGCATTACAAAGTAACGTTGAGCTGGCAGCAGAAGTACTGCGTTTGCGGCAGTTAGGGCTGCAAGAAGGACTAAATACCCCGATTGAGGTAGTCCAAGCACAAACACAGTCTCTTAAAGCGCGTACCGAACAAGCGCAAGCGGCGAACAGTTATGTACAGTCGCTCGCAGCCCTTATGCAAAGCTGCGGTACGCCCCTCGCCTTTAATGCTTATCTTAATGCCGCCGATATTCGGCTACCAACATTGTATGAGAAATAGCATATCCAATTTGCTCTCTTAACAGAGCATGGTGCTATATTAGACAACACCTTAAAAAACATTAAACAACAAACGACTTATTCTGTTTATTACCGACTTTATTGCTTTAGGAATCTCACTGTCATGACTGAATCTACAAACGAATCAGACGACTCGCGTAAATTAAACGACTCAGACCAATCAACCGAATCAAGCAATACTGATAATGAGCAGGTGCCCATTGATCCTGTGGTCGATGCAAATGACATTGAACAACAGCAAACAGTCCCGAGTTATAAGCGCGATTCAGCAAAAACCGATAAGTCTGCGATGATAAAAAAGGCAATTTTGGCGCTACTTGTGCTAATTATATTGGGCGCAATTGCTTATGGTTTGTACAAAAGCAATCAACACAATGAGCCTGAGATTATTACCTTGCAAGGGCAGATGCAAATGCAGCAAACGTCCATCGCGGCAAAAGTGCCCGGACGTATTGCAAAAATTATGGTCACAGAAGGTGATGCTGTTACGGTCGGTCAGCAGCTGATTGAGATGGACTCTCCTGAGATTAATGCGAAGATCAATCAAGCGCGTGCCGGTAAGCAAATGGCACAGAGTCAATTAGATAAAGCAGAAAATGGTGCCCGCCCGCAAGAGATCGCTCAAGCAAAAGCGGCGTGGCAAGCCAACAAAGCGGCATCTGATTTGGCCGAAAACACTTATCAGCGGGTCAATCGCCTTTATGAAGAAGGACTGATGGCACGGCAAAAACGCGATGAGGCTTATGCGCAATATTTGGCTACCCAAGATCAAACTGAAGCCGCACGCTTGCAGTATGAGTTAGCAATGGAAGGCGCTCGCAGTGAAGATAAATCAGCGGCAACAGCACAAGTCGCGCAAGTCGATGCCCAATTAGAGGAAGCTTTGGTGGCAAAAGAAGAAGCGAACTTAAAAAGCCCTATTGCTGGCGTTGTAGATACTGTCATTGTCAATGCAGGCGAAGTCATTGGTCAAGGGGTTCCTTTACTTACCTTGGTCAATACCAATGAGCAATGGGTGGTATTAAATGTCACTGAAACGTATTTGAACCAGTTTGCGATTGGTCAGCGCTTTACTGGCACTATTCCCGCTTTATCATCGCCTGAGAAACCTTATACCAAACAGTTTACTGTTTATGCCACCTCTACGTTATCTGACTTTGCAACTTGGCGCCCGACCAATAACGACGATGGTTTTGATGTCCGTACCTTTGAAGTCAAAGCGCGACCGACAGCGCCTGACAGACGGATTCGCTCGGGTATGAGCGTTGTTGTGCGCATCAATCCCGCCCTTGTTAATCAGACTCAAGAGTAAGCCATGCGCCTAACCAAGCTAAGTAGGCTAGGTAATGCTTTTTTACGCAGTGCTGCCTACGAGCGCCGTTTTTTAGCCAAAAATCCTTGGGATTTTAGTATGGTGGTATGGATACCATTGGCTACTGTGTTACTGATTTGGTGGATTTTTTCCCAAATACAAATCACAGATTTACCCATTGGCGTGATTGACAATGATCGGGGGCCTGTAGCCAATACTGCCGTACGTTATTTGGAAGCCAACCCTAATCTGACAGTGAAACAGCTTTATCATTCGCCTGCTGCGGCAGAAGCAGCCATCTTGCAACGTGATATTTATGCCGTGGTTATTATCCCTGAGGATTTCTCCCGCAATATCTCATCAAGCAAACCCGCTCCCATCATCTTGCAAGTAAATGCTCAATACGGTACCCACTCTGGCATCATTCAAACCAGTGTCCAGTCGGTAATCGGCACATTATCGGCAGGCGTTGAGATACAGCGTTTAGTGAAGCAAGGTGTGGCACCATCACAAGCGGCGATTGCTTACTCACCTATCAGTATTCAACGTATCAGCTTGTTTAATGCAGTTACCGATTATCAACAATTTTTGGCGTCAACGGTCATTCCTGCACTGTTGCATATTTTAGCAATGGTTGTCGGTGCAACGACTATCGGCCGTGAGCTGCGTGATAAGCGCATAGGACGTTGGTATCGCTTTATTGATGGCAGTCGCTCTGACTTAACGCTACCTTCTAATGATATTGAAGCTAATACCTTAGATAACGTGGCAAGTAGTCAATTACCAGCACCAAAAAACGTGAGTGTTTTAGTGTTAATATTTGGCTTATTGGGCAAGTATTTTTGGCCGATTCTCGCTTACAGCATATGGGCAATACTGGCAATATGGCTTGCAGCGCCGCAGCAATCCATCGCCGTCAGCTCTATCATTGCCACTTATCTTGGTCTGGTGCTATTGATGATGCTATCATTTTGGCTGGGGGCATTATTCACCTTGGGTTCATACTCATTACGTATGGGCTTGTCAGCTACTGGTTTTATTTCAGCGCCTTCCTATGCATTTGCGGGCGTTACCTTCCCTTATATCGCCATCAGTGACAGCGCCCAACATTGGTCAGATGCCCTACCACTTACCCACTATCTTAAGCTACACATTGCCCAACTACAGATGCAAGCGCCGGTTGCTGTGTCATTGCCAATTGTCTATGGGCTCACTCTAGCGACGCTTATCGCTATGTTCTTAACCGCTTTGTTGAGTAAACGCGCACTGGCGCATCCTGAACGTTGGGGAGCACGCTAATGTCATTATCACCAAAAAATAATTTATCTACCACAACGCCAAATTCAACAGAGAATTCATCAACAAGCTTCTTTGGCAGCTTTTTACAGACCATCAAAGACGTCTTCTCTGATAAAGGCGTGCTGTTATTATTGATGATTGCGCCTATTATTTATGGCTTCTTTTATCCTTGGCCGTATTCAACGGAAATCGTTAACCATGTACCTGTTGGTATTATTGATAAGGACAATAGTAATTTATCACAAACCATCGTCCGCTATGCCAGTGCCAGCCCGCTGCTAGATACCAAACGCTTTTTAAATGAGCAAGAAGCCATCGATGCCATGTGGACAGATGAAATCGCGGGTTATATGATTATCCCAAGAGGACTTGAACAGCAAGTGTTATCAGGAAAAGCAGCTAGTGTCAGCGTTCTGGGTAATGGTGGCTATTTTCTGTTAAATAAAAACGTACAAATGGGGTTTTTACAAGCGGTCAGTACTGTATCAGCAGGTATTGAAGTTAAGAAAAGTGTGGCGCAAGGAGCATATTTAGCTACCGCCGCTGCCAACACCCAAGCGGTGCCATTAAAGATTATCCCTTTGTACAATCAAACAGAAGGTTATGGCGCTTACGTCGTGCCTGCAGTATCCATTCTTATTTTGCAACAAACGCTCTTGATGTCAACGGCGATGCTGGTTGGAACTTGGTATGAGCGACGTCGTCATAAAACCAGTATTCGCGGCTGGCTTGGTCGTATTGCGGCGATGAGCATGTTCAGCTTCGTTATTGGCTGCTTTTATTATGGCTGGGCATTCGAGCTTCACCATTATCCGCGCGGGCAAAATATGCTTGGCAGTCTATTATTCCTACTGTTGTTTTGCCCAACTGTGGCAACACTGGGTTGCGTAGTGGGCCTTTGGTTTCGCCAGCGTGAGCGCAGTATGCAAATTTTAATTTTCAGCTCGCTACCGATGTTTTTTGTCAGCGGTTACCCGTGGCCAGCAAACCAACTTCCAGAATTTTTACAAATCATTCGCTGGTTATTACCAACCACACCGGGCATAAACACCTCTGTTCAGCTTAATCAAATGGGAGCTAGTGTCGCGCAAGTGGCGACAGGTTTTTATGCGTTGGCAGGACTGTGGTTGTTTTACTTTTTGCTTCTACTATTTATCCGTTGGTTTACGTCAGAGCGTAAAAGCGCTTATTAACGTAGAAACCTAAAAACTACATTAATATGACTTTAAAGTATTTTGAGGAGTCTAAGAAATAAGATGAAAATTAAAAAAGCATTTTTAATCGGATTTTGTATGATGTTAGTTATCGTCCTTTCTTTTTTAGCTTATGATGCGTATAAAGGCTTTCAAGTAGGAATGGGAGTATAAAAACAGTTTTGAAGACTTCATTTCATGCACTATTAAGATAAAATCTGAAAGTTCAAATATATATAACCAATAAAAAGCGCCTGCAATATTGCAGACGCTTTTTATTGACCTACTTTAACGTTTTTGACTTTTAGAACACACGGTTAAGGCCATTTAATGCCGCTACTCGATACGCTTCCGCCATCGTTGGATAGTTAAAGGTCGTATTCACGAAGTATTCAAGCGTCGCATTACACTTCATCACTGCTTGGCCAATATGAATAATCTCTGAAGCATGGTTACCGTAGCAATGAATACCTAAAATCTCTAATGTCTCACGATGGAATAAGATTTTTAAGACCCCAGAACGCTCGCCGATAATTTGTGCGCGTGCCAGATGCTTAAAGAAAGCCTGACCGACTTCATAAGGAACTTTAGCATCCGTCAGCTCTTGCTCCGTCTTACCGATAGACGAGATTTCAGGAATAGTATAGATACCTGTCGGTACGCTAGATACTGGCTCAGCATCACTATCACCGACCATAAATGCTGCAGCACAACGGCCTTGATCATAGGCAGCTGAAGCCAATGATGGCCAACCAATAACATCACCTGCCGCATAAATATTGTCGACTTCAGTACAATAGGTATCATCTACTTTTAACTGACCACGGCTATTGGCTTCAAGCCCCACCGCTTCTAAATTTAAACTTTCTGTATTACCTGAGCGACCATTTGACCATAGAATGGCATCAGACTTAATTTTTTTACCACTTTTAAGATGCAATATTACACAGTCATCATGGGTCTCAAGATGATCAATTTCTTCGTTGTTACGAATAACGACGCCAAACTGTCTAAAGTCATGGGCAAGCGCATCGCTAATCTCGCTATCCAGATAACTTAACAATTTATTTTGGTTATTAATTAAATCAACTTTATAACCCAGACCAGTGAAAATAGAGGCATACTCACAACCAATTACCCCTGCACCATAAATGATAATCTTTCTGACCACATAATCCATTTGTAATATTTTATCAGAGTCAAAAACGCGCGGATGATCGAAGTCTAAAATTTCAGGACGATAAGGGCGGCTACCAACGGTAATAATAGCTTTATTAAAAGTGATGGTTTCGAAAGTATTTTCGTCAATTTCAATTCGTAATGTATGCGCGTCAATAAAGTTTGCCCAACCTTGAATGACCTCGATACGATTACGCTCATAAAAGCGCGCGTGAGTGGTGACCTGATTGCGAATCACTTGACGCGCTTTGGCTAAAACGATATTTAGTGGGACTTGTTCATAATCCATCGCTTTGGTGAACATTGGGTCACGGCGAAAGTTAATTAAGTTAAATACTGATTGGCGCAGCGCCTTACTCGGAATCGTACCGACGTGGGTTGAGTTACCACCGACTTGCTCACGCGGATCAATAACCACTACTTTTTTACCAGATTTGGATAACTTCATCGCGGCTGCTTCACCAGCAGGACCTGCCCCTAGTACGACAGCATCGTATTCAAACTCATGTTTGTCATTTTTTAGGCGTTTTGAGTCTTTGCTGAAGCCCGATTTAATATCAATACGCGTATCATCGAGCGGATTGACCAAATCAGGATGATGCATGATATCGTCAGTGACCTGCTCATGGGTTTGTTCGATTCTCTCTTTTTTGTTTTTACCCTCAGTATGCTCAGGGTTTGGCGCGCGGCCACTCTCTTTATTAGACACCTCAGTATGAGTATCTTTACCGGTATCATTGGTCGCGTCGCTTATAGGTTTGCTTCCCATCGTATCCTCTTTATTAATTTATGAATCTGTTTTTTAGGCTATGAATGCATCAATGTATAAATGAAATCAAAGTCATGGCGCTAAAGTTTGCCTACCATACGTGGTGATAAGATTTTTTGCAATCTCAGCTACTATGATGCTAGAGCTGTCATTATTTTTTAGATAATGTAGTGAATGATTTTAATCAGCCGATGCGGCGTTTCAAACCGGTCATCTGTAAGATTCGAGTGGCAATCTCTTCAACCGACATCTCTGAGACATCAAGGCTTGGAATGCCCTGAGAAGTATAAATACCTTGTATGGCACGCTGTTCTTGCTGACATTGCTGATAACTGGAATAACGGCTACCTGCGCGGCGTTCTTGACGGATTTTCACCAAGCGATCGGTATCGATGATCAAACCAAATAGCTTGTGTTTATGCTCACGTAAGGCTTTTGGGAGCTGATTGTCGTTTAAGTCTTCTTCAGTCAAAGGATAATTGGCCGCACGAATACCAAATTGTAGCGCCAAGTATAATGACGTTGGGGTTTTACCAGAACGCGAAACTCCGATAAGAATAATATCTGCCGCATGATAATGACGGGTACGCGCCCCATCATCATTATCTAGCGCAAAATGCACCGCATCGATACGTTCTTTATAGGTTTCAGAATCGACATTATCGTGCGCATGACCTGAATGCCCATCCGGCTCTACACCGGTCTCTTCCGCTACGCGTCCGATTAGACCTTCATACATATCCAAGTTACAGCTGTGTGCTGAGTTGATTTTTTCACGAATTTCAGGGTTTACAATGGTATCGAACACCAATGGCAGTAAGCCATCTCGTTGATAAGCCATGTTGATTTGCTCAACCGCATCTTCAGCACGCTCTAAATTATCCACATAAGGTAACACTCGCGTCTCAAAAGGCACTGAGGCAAATTGACTCAAAATAGCGCGTCCAAGGGTTTCTGCGGTAATCGCAGTGCCATCAGAGATAAAAAATGCCGTTCTTATATTTTCTGCGTTATCGACCTCTAAAGCCTGCTTGTTCTGAATCGTAGAATTGGCTTGTGGGGACGAATGGTTTACGTACATAACGTTGACACCTTTATTTAAACCTTGGTTGAAAACTCAATAGCCGTTTTTGATTTTTAGCATCTAGCGCTGAATAGTTTGGTCATCTGCGTCTCACATTTATGCCTGATATTATACGCATAATAGGCGCTCAATAGTAACCAATGTTACAAGCGTACACTTAGCATTACGTAGATTCTGATATCACGACTCAAAGTAAAACCAATATTAAGTTCGCCAAATCTTATGCAGCCTTCTCATAAATATGTAGCAAATCTCACAATTTGTACCTTTTTCATCATTTTTTTGCTTTAAGCTCTCGAATTTCTCAAAATATAGGGGTATAATCGACCATTATAATCCTTACTAAATAACCTTATTTTCTGGAGTTATCATGGCGGCGAAATCTACAGCACTTGTAATCAATCTTGATCAGTTAGGAAAAGACGACATTAGCATGGTCGGCGGTAAGAATGCATCGCTTGGCGAGATGATCAGCAACCTGTCTGATTTGGGTGTTAGTGTTCCAGGCGGCTTTGCCACCACTTCAAATGCCTTTGACCGTTTTTTGACCGAAACTGGTCTTATTGACAAAATTAATAGTGAGCTGAAATCATTAGATGTTGATGACGTTAATAAGCTGGCTGAGACTGGTAAAAAAATCCGTAATTGGATTATTGAACAAGAATTGCCAAAAGATTTAGAGCAAGAAGTACGTAAATCATTCGAAGAAATGAGCGCTGGTGAAGATATTGCCGTTGCTGTACGTTCTTCTGCGACTAATGAAGATTTACCGGATGCTTCATCTGCAGGTCAGCAAGAAACTTATCTAAACATTCGTGGTATTGATAACGTTCTTATCGCTATTAAAGAAGTATTTGCGTCTCTTTATAACGACCGTGCTATCTCTTATCGTGTGCATCAAGGCTTTGAGCATTCAGGTATTTCTCTATCTGCAGCGGTTCAACGCATGGTACGTTCAGAAACTGGCGCTGCTGGTGTTATGTTCACGCTAGATACAGAAAGTGGGTTTGATCAAGTAGTATTCATTACTTCAAGCTATGGCTTGGGCGAAATGGTTGTACAGGGCGCGGTTAATCCTGATGAATTCTATGTATCAAAGCAACTACTTGCTAATGGTAAACCTGCGATTATTCGCCGTAACCTAGGCAGTAAGCATAAGAAAATGATTTACGGTGACGAAGGTAGCACCACTAAATCTGTAAAAATCATTGATGTCGAAAAAGAAGATCGCATGCAGTTCTCTTTATCGACTGAAGAATTGAATTCACTTGCCAAGCAAGCGATGACCATTGAAAAGCATTACGGCCGAGCGATGGATATCGAATGGGCGAAAGACGGTGATAGCGATAAAATC
This sequence comes from Psychrobacter sp. DAB_AL62B, assembly GCF_028895345.1. Taxonomy (NCBI): domain Bacteria; kingdom Pseudomonadati; phylum Pseudomonadota; class Gammaproteobacteria; order Moraxellales; family Moraxellaceae; genus Psychrobacter; species Psychrobacter sp. DAB_AL62B. The sequence continues at coordinate 31,145 of NZ_SAXC01000001.1, read as the reverse complement.
TTTATCGTTCAAGCCCGTCCAGAAACCGTTAAGAGCCGTCAAGACAGCAACGTCATGGAGCGTTATGTCATTAACACCACTGGTGCCAAAGTATTGTGCGAAGGTCGCTCAATCGGCCAACGTATTGGTGCTGGTAAAGTTCGTATCGTTAACAGCTTAAACGAGATGGATAAAGTACAGGAAGGTGATGTGCTAGTATCAGACATGACGGATCCGGATTGGGAACCGGTCATGAAGCGTGCGTCAGCTATCATCACTAACCGTGGTGGTCGTACTTGTCACGCGGCGATTATCGCTCGTGAGCTTGGCGTACCAGCGATTGTTGGTTGTGGTAATGCCACAGAATTATTGGTTGACGGTCAAGACGTGACCGCTTCTTGTGCTGAAGGTGACACAGGCTTTATTTACGAGAGTCAGATTGATTTTGAAGTAAAAACCAACTCTGTTGAGTCTATGCCAGAGCTTGCCTTCAAAGTAATGATGAACGTTGGTAACCCAGATCGTGCTTTCTCATTTACCCAAATGCCAAACGAAGGTATTGGTCTTGCCCGTCTTGAATTCATCATTAACCGTATGATTGGTGTGCATCCAAAAGCGCTGCTTAACATGAACAGCTTGCCACGTGAAATTTCACAAGCTATTAATGAGCGCATCGCCGGTTATGCTTCACCCGTTGATTTTTACGTAGATAAATTGGTTGAAGGTATCTCAACGTTAGCCGTTGCCTTTATGGATCAGCCTGTTATCGTTCGTATGTCAGATTTCAAATCAAACGAATACGCTAACTTGCTTGGTGGTAAATTATACGAGCCATCAGAAGAGAACCCAATGCTTGGTTTCCGTGGTGCTAGCCGCTACGTCTCTGATAACTTCCGTGATTGCTTCGAGCTTGAGTGTAAAGCACTAAAGCGCGTACGTGATGAGATGGGCTTGACCAACGTTGAGATTATGATTCCATTCGTCCGTACGGTTGGCGAAGCCAAACAAGTGATCGAGTTACTTGAGAAAAACGGCCTAAAACGTGGCGAAAACGGTCTACGCATTATCATGATGTGTGAGCTACCAACCAACTGCTTACTTGCAGAAGAGTTCCTAGAGCATTTCGATGGTTTCTCAATCGGATCAAACGATTTGACTCAGTTGACCCTAGGTCTTGACCGTGACTCAGGTATCGTCTCACATCTATTTGATGAGCGTGATCCTGCGGTTAAAAAACTACTATCTATGGCAATTGATGCTTGCCGTAAAGCAGACAAATATGTCGGTATTTGTGGTCAAGGTCCATCAGATCATCCAGATCTAGCTATGTGGCTCATGGAGCAAGGCATCAGTTCTGTGTCATTAAACCCTGACTCAGTACTAGACACTTGGTTCTTCTTAGCGGGTGAAGAAGTAAAGTAAGCTGCCGTCTAAAGGTTAAGTACTAAAGATTAGTAGTAACAAGCAATACTAGTACACTTTATTATTAGGGTTTGTGTGCCAATCATCATTCATTTTGATGACATGGCATACAAACCCTATGCTGTATTTAGCAGGCAAGTATATTTCTAAAGAAAACGACTTGTGAATTTTAAATACGCCCTAATATAGTGATCTAAGATATGACCAACGATGTAGGCAACTATGCAGATTTTCCTTGCTCGAAATAACGTACAAGCCGGTCCATACACCTTGGATCAGCTCAATATTATGCTCACCTCTGGTGAGGTGCAATTAGATGATTTGATTTGGCACGAAGGCCTAGATCAGTGGCAGCGCGTTGGTAACTTGACGAACAATCAAGCCTTTTATCGCCCTGCAGCTACTCATATAGCAACGCCTGAGGTCAATGACTCTATTATCAACAATGTCACTGTTTTCCCAGAAGATGATATAGCAGATGCTAATAAAGACAAACAGTCGGTATCGCTAGATCGCTTATATGGCAAACCTGAACGCTCAAAAGATACCACTAAAAACACCAAAGCAGACATGACGACCAATCGTCAATATAAGCCAACTGGCAATGTCTCGCTGAATAAATCTGGTGCGAATAAAAACGCCACTGCTAACGACAAAGTCATTGGTAATGTGGTACTTGCGCCTATTATGTCGCGCCTACTAGCCACAGCTATTGACTGGCTATTACTGATTATTGCATTTTTACCTTTATTTATGGCTATAAATAAGCTGGGTGGTTTTCCTACAGACTTAGCGAGTATGGATCAAATGCTCGCTTTCTCTCTAAACTTAGCCGAAAAAATACCGCAAAGCACACAGCTGATATCGAATGTTATGTTATTTGGCCTCGTTACTATACAACTCGTATTTATTGTTTTACGGGGACAGTCGATAGGTAAAGTTATTACAGGTATTCGGGTAGTCGATCGAACCACGCACCGTTTACCTTCTTTTTTTAGACTAGTAGGCATGCGTACTATTTTATTAGTACTTATCTATTTACCTTTTTTTACTACCTTTATAGCCGCTCTGTTGTTAGCCGTGAATTACTATATGGCTTCTAAAAGCCCTAAAAATATCGGTTGGCATGACAAACTGGCTAAAACCCTAGTGGTTAAAGCTGACAGCAGTCAATTAGTAAAAGAGCCTAAAATAAAATAACCCTTTTGTTGGTTATTAATACCTCTGATGGTTGTGATAAAAAGCAGCGTATTAGCGTTGCTTTTTTATCGATAAAAGAACAATGATTTCAATTAATAATTTTTATTAACAGCGGCGCATTGATTAACCTTTGTGTTCATCAGTGACTACTGTTATAATACGGCGCTTTATAAACTAAGCTTATTCCCTGTTATTTTTTATAATAATGGTCAGGATTTGAGCTTACCTTATAAATCTCCTTGCTATTAACATAGGGTTAATAGCTACTAATCCGTAAGGAGTCATAATGCGACATTACGAACTGGTGTTACTTGTACACCCAGACCAAAGCGACCAAGTGGTCGGCATGGTTGAACGCTATATCAAGTTAGTTCAAGACAACAACGGCACAATCCATCGTCTAGAAGATTGGGGTCGTCGTCAACTGGCTTACCCAATTAACAAGATTCACAAAGCTCATTACGTTCTTTTCAACATTGAAACTAACGGTGAGACTTTAGCTGAACTTGAAGAATTATTCCGTTATAACGACGCGATCATTCGTAGTCTAGTTATGCGCCGTGACGACGCTGTCACTGAAGAGTCGCAGTTAGCCAAGAATGCCGATGAAAAACGCGCACGCAAAGCAACTACTCGTCGTCCAGATCGTGATGATAATGACGACAACGACAACAACAGTGATGACTAATTAAAGGAGAATACTCATGGCACGTTTCTATCGCCGTCGCAAATTCTGCCGTTTCACTGCTGAAGGCATCACTCACATCGATTATAAAGATGTTGAATTGCTAAAACAGTACATCAGTGATAATGGTAAAATCGTACCAAGCCGCATTACCGGTACCTCTACTAAATATCAGCGTCAACTAGCTACTGCTATCAAGCAAGCTCGTTATTTATCGCTACTTCCGTATACTGACAACCATCAGTAATTTAACCGTTAACTAGGAATGACTCATGCAAATTATTTTGTTACAGCGTATCGTCAACCTTGGTAAACTCGGTGAAACTGTCGATGTGAAACCAGGTTACGGACGTAACTTTCTTATCCCTTTGGGTAAAGCACTACCTGCTAACGCAGCTAACATTGAAAAGTTCGAAGCACGTCGTGCTGAGCTTGAAGCTGAAGAAGCTAAAGAAGTAAGCGTTGCTCAAGAACGTGCTGATGCATTGACTGACGTTAATGTTATCATGCGCGCTAAATCAGGCGACGAAGGCAAGCTATTCGGCTCTATCGGTACTCGCGATATCGCTGAAGCATTGACTAACTCAGGTCTAGAAGTTGACCGTGCTGAAATCAAGCTTCCTGAAGGCACTTTACGTCAAGTTGGCGAATATAATGTTGATATTCAACTACATCATGACGTTACCGCTACTATTCTAGTTACCATTCTTTCTGAAGATGGCGACAAAGAAGAGCAAGCTGTAGAAGAAGATGTAGCAGACGAAAACGAAGACTATTCTGAAGAGTAATTTTTAGAATATCTGAGTTCAGTCTATATAAAAAGCCAGTAACGTCATGTTGCTGGCTTTTTTGTATTAGCAGCTATATTCACGCTCATAAGATGAGCTTGAATACCTCCTTTAAGATAGGTGGCTGAGAATGCTTACTTCCGCTAGATTTTTACCTTAATTGTTCACCGCAACCTATAATAATAAATTTTAGCAATGACAAGTAACACATCACCCATACGACTGATACTTAATAATAAAATACTACCCATAAAGTCGTCTTTAATATAATCCGCTGAATTGATATTCTGTCTATACTTAGCCACAGAATATGACAGGATAATATGATAAATACCGGTGATAAATTAAAATGTATTCAAGGTAATGATGTGTACTTAGAGGGTGAGATTTATACTGTCGGTAGAATCGTCAATAATAAGTATTTCCAGATATTGACTAGCAGTAACGATGACCATTGGTATGCTACATTAGATAATGAAGGCATATATGTCAGCTTTGACTCTAATACAGCACAAGACAATAAAGCTCGATTTGATAAGCTAGCTTAAGGATAAGCTATCTTGGGGGCTATCTCTTTGGCTAAAAATCTAGTCGATTACATAATTGATAATTTATAGAACGTGGCCATTCAGCTGCTAACTTTGGTGTATCCTGGCTAGCGGCAAGAATTTTGACCGCGTTAATCCAGCCTGCATGGCCAACCGCTAATATTGGCGTCCTGTCTCTCTCACAAGCTCGTTCAATGCTTCTCGTATTCAACCACCCTTCAATATGCTCAAATAACTGCTGCAAACTCTCGCCATTGTTTGGCGCAAAGTGGGCAAAATCATTGCACCAATCATCAATGTCTTTTTTCTCAATTTGCGCCCAAAGCCGACCATCCTAATGTTGATACATGCAAAACAAAAACCACATACTCTGATAGTATGTGGTTTTTGCCACCGCAAAGTTAAGGTGGCATATTTTTAAGTTTTAACATTATCAGCTTTTTGGTAACACTATTTTATCAAATACCACTTAATACCGTCGCTAAGGCGATCTCTAATGGCTTTGATTACTTTAATAGTATCTTGGGTTATATTGGTTTAGTTATTATATTTGGTACGATTATCAGCCTAGTCTTTGAAAAAACGGATGCCGCTATTGTGGTAGCAATACAAGCATCATCTTTATTTGGTTATTGACCTTAGTATTTATATAAAGCCTTAGTTAAGTTATTAAAAAAAGATTCAAAGAGATATTTAAAGAGAAAGCCATGAAGATTTTAATCGCCCCCGACTCGTTTAAAGAAAGCTTAGAGGCATTGGATGTTTGCCACGCTATCCAAGCTGGATTCAGTCAAGTATTTCCTGACGCTGACTATAAGCTACTGCCTATGGCAGATGGTGGCGAAGGCACTTCTGCGGTGTTGTCCTATGTATTGGGTGGGCGCTGGAAAGAAGTGCGTGTCCATGATCCCTTGATGCGACCCATTAGCGCAAAATATCTATTATTGCCTGATGAGACCGCTGTCATCGAAATCGCCCAAGCGTGCGGCTTACATCTATTGACTGTGGCAGAGCGCAATCCTGTTATTGCCAGCAGCTATGGCGTCGGTGAGCTGATTGCAGATGCTCTAGAGGAAGGCGTAAAGCGTATCATTATCGGCCTCGGTGGTAGTGCCACCAATGATGCAGGACTTGGCATGCTAATGGCATTAGGCATGACGTTTCATGATAGTGATGTAAATAAGCTATCCCAAGGTGGCGGCGAGCTTGCCAATTTACAGCGATTAGATGCGACAAGCTTTCATGTCAGCGTGTTAGAGACAGTATTTGAAGTGGCTTGTGATGTGACCAATCCTCTATGCGGCGAGTTGGGTGCCAGTGCTATCTTTGGCCCTCAGAAAGGCGCTAGCTCGCAGCAAATTAATGATTTGGATAAAGCGTTAAGTCACTTTGCTAGTGTATGCGAGCAGCATGGCTATCAGAATTATCAAGAGATAGCAGGCGCTGGAGCAGCTGGCGGTCTTGGCTATGCGTTAATGACCTTTTGCAACGCCCAGTTGAAGTCAGGCTTTGATACTGTTGCCAAGGTTGCTAACTTATCGCAGCACATTGCTAATGCGGATCTTGTTATCACTGGCGAAGGTAAACTTGACGCACAAACCGCCATGGGTAAAGTCGCTGGCGGTATCAGCCAGCTTGCCAAAGCCAGTCATACTCCAGTCATTGCTATTTGCGGCAGCGTTGATGGGCTAAAACCTGCTCAGACCAGCCAGTTCGATGTCATTATGCCCAGTATCCAAAAAATAGATACCATCGATAACGTCTTTAAAAACGCTTATCGCAATATTGAAACCACCGCTGCCAATATTGCTGCGGCAATAAGATTGGGTCAAAGCATGAGATAAGGAGCAGTCCTTTGAAGCTTTTGTTAACTATCAGCAAACCTAGCTCACTCCTAGCTATTCATTGTAATTTTATAGTCATTTTTGGGTTTCATTAAAGCATGCTATCATTCAGATGACTATTGATAGCATCTCTTAGAGATGATTTTATAATTAACCTCTTTTTATCAAGGAAGATAAATGACAGAATTTAACCCAGATAAAACCGTACTCACTTCAACGGTAGACATCAACGAGCCTTTGGTTATTAGAGAAAGTAATAAAGACTTAAGCAGCGTCGTTACCCTCACACTAAACCGCCCAAAGCAATTCAACGCCCTATCCGTTGAGTTGCTTTCTGCGATGAAAACCGAGCTGGACAGCATTGCCCAAGATAATAATATTCAAGTTGTAATCATTGCAGCAAACGGTAAGGCGTTTTGTGCTGGTCATAACCTAAAAGAGATGCGCGCCAATCCCAATGAGGCTTTTCAGCGCGCCTTATTTGAACAATGTAGCCAGATGATGCTAACCATCAATCAGATGCCGCAAGTGGTCATCGCAAAAGTGCAAGGCATCGCCACCGCTGCTGGCTGTCAACTGGTCGCAGCGTGTGATTTGGCCGTCGCCTCGGACAATGCTAAATTTGCAACCTCTGGCATAAATGTTGGGCTGTTTTGCTCCACGCCTGCTGTCGCTGTCAGTCGCAACTTACCTCGCAAGCAAGCATTTGAGATGCTGATTACCGGTGAATTTATCGATGCATATACTGCATTGCAGCAAGGATTGATCAATCGTGTGGCACCCGCTGAGCAATTAGATGCGACCCTGCAATCTTTGATAGATGCTATTACTGCCAAATCTTCGGTCGCTGTTAGAACAGGGAAAAATATGTTTTATAAGCAGTTAGATATGGAATTAGCAGATGCTTATGAATATGCTAGCGAGGTAATGACTTGCAATATGATGGCGGATGATGTAAGTGAAGGCATTGACGCCTTTATCGAAAAGCGCCATGCGGTATGGACAGGACGTTAAAGGTTATATCACCATACTAAAGCTACAAAACTAAAGTCACAAAAAGATGCCTTTAGTATGGTATTTAAGCCAATACAGTCCTTATCAATCATAAAAATAATTAGGAGGACGAACGGTAAGGTTTGAGATTTACTCGGGTACTTCAGGTACTAAGGTAGCAAGCAGCTCGTTTATTTCCACTTTAAATTCTCTATCTTCAATTTTATTGGCGCTTATTTTAGCGTTTTGTAGACTCTTAATAGCTGCATCAGTTTGACCCAATTCAAGTTGTAGTTCGGCCATAGAAAATGCAATCGATGACAGATGGTCTTTTGAATTAATCGCAGCGGCTTTGTCTAAGGCTTTTTGATAGATAACCAGCGCCTCTTCTAAATCTTCAGTGAAGTCAGCCAATGTCTCCCACTGTTCAGGGTGATCTTTATCGCTCTTCTCATTTTCAATACAAAGATCTTTTAGCTGCGCATAAAGTGAATCAAATGTCTTTTGATCGTTTTTACTGTCAGCTTCTAATAGGTTTTCTGCTAACACATAAATCGATTTATATATTTTGGTATTAATCATAACTTGTCACCCTTTTTTATTGCTCGTTAAATAACGATATCGTCAGTCCAAATAAAGCAAACACAGCTGTGAATATATTTCCTTAGCAAAAACGCCCTCTTCTAAGACTCGGAGGCGTTTATACCATTAGAACTGCATTTTTTTAAATTATATTGATTATAAACTAATTAACATGAATAGCTTACAGAAAAGGGCGTGATATCGATATCACACCCTTTTACCTTTATTCAAATATCAAATTAAGTAAGTTATTCAGCAGCTATTACTGTGATTTCTACCAGCAATTCAGGACGCGCCAATGCAGATTCACCGCAAGCACGGGCTGGTGGTTGTACGCCTTCAAACCACTTATCCCATACTTCATTCATCGCGGCAAAATCAGACATACTTTTCACCCATACTGTCGCTGACAGCAGCTTTGATTTATCACTGCCTACTTCTTGTAGTAAGCTTTCGATTTTTTCTAGGCAAGTTAGAGTTTGGGCTTTGATGTCATCCTCAGCGTTGCCAACTTGACCAGATAGATAAATGGTCTGGTTATGAACAACAATTTTACTCATACGCTGACTACTATGGAGCTTTTGCATAGATTATTCCCTTTAAACAATTAGCTAGAAAAACGTTGAGCGCTAAATGGCTCGACATCGACCAATAGAGGCTTATCATGAATCATCTCTTCAACGAGACGACCTGTCATAGGCCCTAAAGTGAAGCCTTGGTGGCTGTGACCAAATGCGAACCATAAATTATCGTGAGCAACCGCAGGACCAATGACCGGCTTCATATCAGGCATACAAGGACGTGATCCTGCCCATGCCTCACTCTCAACGGCATCTTCTAGTGGCAATATTTTTCGAGCAAGCTTTAGTACCGTTTTCAATTGCCCAAAGTTCTTTGGCGCATCCATCGTGGTCATCTCAGCACCCGTCGTAATACGGATGCCTTGCTGCATCGGTCCCATGACAAAACCTTTATCCATATCAAACATACTGTGATTGATCGTGTTCTTCTCTGTCACTTTAAAGTGCTGATGGTAGCCACGCATCGGGAATAACGGTAGATTATAGCCAAGTGGTTTGATCAAATCATTAGACCAAGGTCCGGCAGCAATAACCAACTTGTCACTATAAAAAGTGTCGGTATCGGTTATGACTTTCCAGCCGTTTTCGTCTTGCAAAACTTCCTTTACGCTACTCTCTTTAATCGTACCATCCATCTCTTGGAAGTTTTTTGCATAAGCTTTGACCAATGAGCTTGGGTTTGATACTTGCCAAGAGTTTAACCAATGAATGGCGCCAACAAAGCCTTCAAAATTGGCGCTAGGTTCTATTGCCTTTAATTCTTCTACCGTCAACACATTATGCTCGACGCCCTGATCACGGTCTTTGATGGCGGCAGCAATAGCTACTTCCAAAGTCTCTTCAGAACGATGTAGCTGCAACCAGCCTTTCCGGCTGATCAAATCTTCAGCGTTTGCGGCGGTAATCATGGTTTGGTGTTCGCTGGTGCAATGTTCAATCAGGGTTTGCCACTCGCTTTCTATTTTTTTGACTGAAGCTGGCGTAGAGTATTTCCAATACTGCAATAGCGCCTGATGGTAGCGCAAAATCGCCGGTATTCGATAGCGGATATCAGTACCTTGGTTAGGCAATACGCGTATCATTTCAGTCAGCTGGCGCGGAAACGGATGCGTATGAATCGCCTCTCGCTGAATCAATCCAGCATTACCATATGAAGTTTCTGAGCCTGGTAGTTTTTTATCTAAAAGTAAAACTTGAGCGTTGTTTTTTTGTAGATGCCAAGCAACTGATGTGCCAACCATACCTGCACCGATCACAATAACTTCATAGCGCATAACCTATCCTTTTCTTATGGTCTTAATACGAGTGTCGAATATAAGGCTTTAATAAATAAGGTAGTAATAGTAACGCATTGAGCCAAATATTAAACCCTTATCTAATAAATATTTTTGCTATTCAATACTTTTGGTTATGCACTTTTCTAAAAGGTATTTTTGCAAGGAATAGTGAGAAAAATTAGCTGAAATAGAATCATATGTTTAATAACTCATAAATCATCAATACTAAGAATAGCGATGATTAGCCTTCATTTTTAAAAAGACTAGATGCGACTTATTACTATTAATTTCTGTGCTATAGTTTGGTTTTTGTTTTTAGTTTATGAATGAGCAGTAATCTAAGTACTTTATGATTTCGGCACCTTATAAATAACACCTAAGAAGTGTCAGTAATTTCAGGGCTAACTTTGAATGATTTGGAAATTTAATAAATGAGTATTTACGTAAAAAGACTGGCCTCTCAGATTGAATTCATTAAGCAGTGCGCTTTGATGAAAAAGACTCCTACTCAGGACTTCGTTAAACATAACGATTTCAATTGTACTGAAGAGCAAGTGATAGGTTTGCCAGGTATTAGTCTCAATATCACAGATGATGAGTCTAATGAAGTTTGGCTACGTTTAGAGCGCTTACGTGAAAACTCTGCCCCACAATCTAGCAGCGCGCTATTAGCAAGCTGGTTAGATATGCCAACAAAGTTCAGTGACCAACCTTTATTGAAAGCAAAAATACATGTACAGCAGCCAGCAGGTAATAGCGTTAGGGCTTATGAAGAAGTATTTACCCCATTTGAGGTTAAGGATAGCCATCAAAATGAACAATTAGTTCTCGAAGATGACTCATTAAAAACAGAAGTTCATCTAAAAGATTTTTCTGATAGAGACATACTGCAAAATGAGCTTAAAAGTTATATCGACAACATCTGGAAACCTTGGCTAATAGAAGAAAAACTCGTACGCCAAAGTATTGCTTTATATGCAAAGCTATTTAAACTCAATCAAATGCTGCAAGGGAATTTGGCTGACGAATCGCTTGAGCTGGTTTGGGGCGTGGGTATTGCTGTACGACAAAATGCTGATAATGAACAAAACAGCGAACAAATAAAGTATCCGTTATTAACCCAGACTATCGAGATAGTATTAGATCAAAAAACAATGGCTCTACTTATAAAGCCCAACCCCTCTCCACCTACGCTGGAGACTGAACCTTTTTCTATTGATGAGAACCAAGGTTTGGCCAATCTATTAACAGACAGTAAACAATTTTATGAATCAGAGGATGTTTTATTAAACCCTTTTTTGCCCAGTAGCTATGAGCCTATCTTAAAATCAGCGGTGACGTTGCTTGATTCTTCTGGAGTGTATTGGCCTGACAATACGGTTGTAGGTGAGCGAAAAATACCTAAGGCTCAGAATAACCTTATCGTCACTGATACATGGGTGATTATGGCACGCCCTAGAAGTAATAATATATTTTTGCAAGATTTAGCTAAGTTCGCGGTCAAACTCGAAAACAGTGACGACATTCATTTACCAAGCGCTCTAACCGCCATACTGACAGAACCTGCCACAGAAAATAAAGAGGTAGTTTTACCTACTTATCGTGGCCTATCAATGGTTAATGGTAGTGATAACTATATAGGCACTCCAGCGGAGTTGTATTTCCCCAAAGCATTCAATAGTGAGCAGGTGCAAATCATACAACAACTGGGTGTCCACGATGGTGTGGTCGTTCAAGGGCCGCCCGGTACAGGTAAAACCCATACCATTGCCAATGTTATTTGTCATTACTTAGCACTGGGCAAGCGAGTTTTAGTTACTTCAATGAAAGACCCCGCTTTAAAAGTCTTGCAAGAGCAACTGCCTGAATCTATTCGACCACTAGCGGTTAGTCTATTGACCAGTGAAAATGAAGGGTTCAAGCAGTTTGAATATACCATTAAGAAAATATCGAGTGAAGTTTCTAGTATCAATCGCGAGGTCTACAAAAAAGAAATCGTCATGCTAGATAATCAAGTTGATACCGTTCATGCCCAGTTGGCCAGCACTGATAATAATATTACGGCTTGGGCACGGTTAAATCTTGATAATATCGTACTGGATAGCGAAACAATTAAACCAATAGACGCAGCAATTGAGGTTGCTCAAAACAGGCAGCTGATTGAAAGCTTCCCCGATACATTAGGCATAGAAGATACTTTTACGCCTCAATTTACTCCTGCCGATATTACTGAGCTAAAAAAAGCAAGAATAAAGCTCGGCATTGATTTGGATTATCTTAATAAAAAATTCCCTGCTGTTGCCGACATGCCGCCTATTAATACGATAAAGCAACTGCACCAAGATTTGATTTATACCAATGAATTAAAAAAAGCAGAACAGCAAGGTGAGATTCCAAGTTTAGTAGACGACAGTGCTAACACTATAAGCATTGCTCACGAAGCTGCTTCTAATACCTCCCATCTAATTGATCTTCTGCAAAAAACGGAAGCGGTTGGACAGGAATGGACAACTAATATTCAGCAGCACTTAGATGACCAGACGAAGCAAGATATCATCGCTCACCTAACTATACTTAACGATGAAATCAAAGCGCTTTTTGATGAGAGAACGGTTTATTTAACCAAACCTATCACGATAGCTGAGGGTTTTGATAAAAATTCAGAGCTCGTTGACGCGATTAAAAACTTATCTGAAGGTAAGAAACCATTCGGTATAGCTGGGATTTTTGGTAAGTCAGCCGAAAAGAAAAACCTTGAAGCTATTATGATAGTCTCAACACCACCCGCAAGCGTAGAGGATTGGCAATATATATCGAGCTTTATAGCGTTTAGAAAAAAGTCACAAGAGCTTATTGTGAGATGGAATGCATTATCAAATGATCTATCCCTACCATTATTTGATGTATCACCTGATAACTTGTCTAATTTAAACTCAGCCGTTTATTTATATGAAGACATTATTAATAGCAGAAACCTACAGCACAATATCAAACAAGCTTTAAACACTATATTTTTAGACTGGGATATTCTTTCTAAAGCGCATTACAATAAGAATGTTTTAGCTGAGATTAAAAATACTCTTGACCAACATTTAAAAAGACATAGTCTGACGAAGAGCCTGTTACTAAAAGAGTCATTACTTAACGAGCTTGCAGACTGTAATGGTGCCATTAGTGAAAAAATAATTACCTTTCTAGAGCAACAAGTTGGCAGTCAGATGTTGTCTGATGCTGCATTACAGACAACGTGGGAAAATCTGCTAAATGAGCTACAGCGAGTGAATAACCTTGCTACAGACTTAGAGATTGTCGCTGCCATCACAGAGATTATTGAAAACAATGGTGCGCCGCTCTGGGCGGAACAATTGCGTTGTCAGCCTTATATTGAATCTGAAGATAAGTTGTTATCCGATAATTTATTGCCTGATAATTGGCAGCAAATTTGGCGGCTTAATAGATTAATGAGCTTTATAGACAGCATAGATGATCGCAGAGAGTTGGTTGATCTAACCAAAACTCGTAGCCGCTTAGAGTCAGATTTAGCAAGACTCTATCAACAAGCTATCACCAAAAGAGCTTGGCTAAAAGTCGCAGAAAATGCAACGCCAAACGTTAGAGCTTCTTTAGAAAAATACCGCTCTGCTATTATGCGTATTGGTAAAGGAACAGGTAAAGGCGCCCATTATTATCGGCGAGAAGCGCGTGAGGCTTCTGCTGGCGCAAGTGCTGCCATCCCCTGTTGGATTATGCCACATTATCGTATTTCCGAGTCCTTGCCAGCAGAGTTCGGAAGCTTTGACTTAGTTATCATCGATGAAGCGTCTCAATCCGATTTGACCGCGCTACCAGCAATTATGAGAGCGAAAAAAGTTTTAATCGTTGGTGACGATAAGCAGGTTTCACCAGAAGGGGTTGGTCTCGATATCGAAAAAATCCGCAATTTGATGGCGCAATATTTGAGCAATCAAGTGCCTGTATATCGCTCACAAATGTCGCCTGATCGCTCAATATATGACTTATTTAAAGTCGTATTTGCTGGTAGCACCGTCATGTTAAAAGAACATTTTCGTAGTGTTGCGCCTATTATCGAGTTCTCAAAACGTGAATTTTATAATCACGAACTCATACCCTTACGTAAAGCGAAACCTTCAGAACGCTTAGACCCTCCGTTGATTGATATCTATGTAGTCGATGGCTATCGTAAAGCAGATATTAACCCTTCAGAAGTTAGGTTTATCGTCGATGAAATAAAAACGATTACGTCCGACCCAGCTTATAAAGATAAAACCATCGGTGTCGTTTCATTATTAGGTAATAAGCAAGCGCATAACATTATGGAGTTACTCAATAAAGAATTGGATGAGACTGTCATGACCGCTTTTGATATTGCTTGCGGTGATGCTAGAACCTTTCAAGGTAAAGAGCGCGATATCATGTTTTTGTCACTGGTCGTTGCACCAGGAGCAGCGCATGCGCAAACGAGAGATACCTTCGCCCAGCGCATGAATGTTGCCGCATCAAGAGCGCGCGATAGAATGTACTTGGTACGTAGCATCGAGCTGGACGAACTTAGCCAAGCTGATCACTACCGAGCAGAACTCATCAAACACTTTCAAGCGCCGTTTATGCAAGATGAAGAGCAAGTTGCTGATTTACGTGATAAGTGTGAATCTCCTTTTGAAGAAGAGATCTTCGACATTCTCATTGAGAGAGGCTACCGAGTCATTCCGCAAGTTAAAGCAGGTGCGTACCGAATCGATATGGTTGTCGAAGGTGAAGAGGACAATAGCTTAGCTATCGAATGTGATGGCGATAAATATCATGGACCTGATAAATGGGAAAGCGATATGCAACGCCAACATATTCTTGAGCGTGCTGGCTGGAAATTCTGGCGTTGCTTTGCCTCTACCTTTATAACCCATAAACAAGAAGTCATTCAAGATTTATTGGCAGAGCTGGAACATTTACAGATTCATCCCGTCACTACCGACCAGTCTTACCGCAGCTCATACGTCGAGTCTAGAGTGGTCAATACCGTTGAAGAACCAATGGTTAATATAGAAGCTGATGCTTAGATAAAGAATGTTAAGTTAAAACGTTGAGCTAGATGTAGTAGTAATTATTTAAGGTTATATAACTATAAATAATCACCACCACACCGGATCATCATTTTCATCTATAGCCTTTTTGCTGGTCTCGACCGTTACCTTATCAGCGGGCAACTCAGCAATAAACCGTGAGACTTTATCGAAATACCCTGAATAGCTTGAGAAGTAATCTGGCGCCGTTAAAAACAATCTATTCTTAGCGCGACTACAAGCCACATAAAACAGCTTACGCTCCTCTTCCAACTCTTCAAAATCACTCAGCGAGCGGTAATGCGGCGTCATACCATCGACCAATGAATTCACAAATACCACTGGCCATTCAAGCCCCTTGGCACTATGAATGGTAGAGATGGTTACCTTATCGTTACTTTCCTCTCCTTGCTCAGATTCGCCTGCGGTCGCCACTGAATCATTAGGCGGATCAAGAGCAAGATTTTCTAAAAACTTATCAAGGCTATCATGCTCTGTGGCTAAATTTTTAAGGACGCGAAAATCCTCACTACGCTCACGCCAATTGTCTTCATTAATTTTTAAAACTGGCATATAAAACTCAAGAACCAGCTCGATAATGATTTCGACAGATTCTGCTTCACTGGCTTTGCTCAGCATTTTATACAACGGCTCAAGCTGAGTACTTTTTTTGGCAAAATTTGCCATCATCAACGGCTCAAAAGAGTTATTATCGGCATTGATTGCTTGAGTCAATCGCGTTGCAGTGACTGCCCCCACCCCTTTAAATAAGGTTAAAATACGATGCCATGCAATGGTATCGTTGGGGTTATAAAGTATTTTAACAAACGCCAAAACGTCTTTGATATGGCGTCTTTCAATAAAGCGGATGCCGCCCACCACGATGAACGGAATATGACGTTCCATAAATTCGAGCTGGACGTAGTTGGATTGAAAAGACGTTCGACACAAGACGGCAAAGTCTTGATAATCGTAGTCAGATTTCAATTCGATGATTTTATCAGCGATATATCGTGCTTCTTTGGTTTCATCGCTTAAGCGGCGAAATACAGGCTTTAATCCGTTGATGGATACCGCAGAGTACAACTGCTTTTGATAACCTAGCGTGATTTGTGCGGACAAGGCATTG
Organism: Psychrobacter sp. DAB_AL62B; assembly: GCF_028895345.1. Classification (NCBI taxonomy): domain Bacteria; kingdom Pseudomonadati; phylum Pseudomonadota; class Gammaproteobacteria; order Moraxellales; family Moraxellaceae; genus Psychrobacter; species Psychrobacter sp. DAB_AL62B. The sequence goes on along the minus strand of NZ_SAXC01000001.1, from coordinate 15,039 downwards.
ATATAATCAAGCACAGCTGGGGTACTGCGATAATTTTGCTCAAGCTTAATGAGCTTTGCTTCAGGATAACGCTCTCCAAACAATAAGATATTTTCATAATTGGCACCGCGAAACGCATAAATACTTTGGTTGTCATCACCGACGACCATTAACGACACCGATGCAGGTGCACAAATGAGGTCAATCAGCTCTTTTTGCGGGATATTGGTGTCCTGATATTCATCAACCATGATGTAACGATATTGCTTTTGTAGCAGCTGCCGAAAGGTGTCATTGCTCTTTAAATGACGTACTACTTGACTAATAATGTCATCAAAATCGTATAAATGATTGGCGCGCTTATACTGATGAAAATCAACGGCCAATTGCTCAATAATAGGAATATGCACGGCAATATCAGGATAGCTACTTTCAATCAAATCACGGATATGAATGCGCCGATTTCTAGAGGTTGAAAAGATATTCTGCAAAGTTTTTTTGCGCGGAAACGCTTGATTGGTTGTTTTTATCGGATACTTTTTTTCTTTATGAATCAAATCGATAGCATCCTCACTATCGCCCGTATCTAAAATAGTAAAGCGCGGATTGATACCAAGCAGCCCTGAATATTGGCGCAATAACATGTTGCAAAAAGAATGAAATGTACCGCTAGTGATATCGTTTAGCGCCTTATTAGTTGGCAGCTTATCCTTGGCTAAATCCTCATTAGACCATTTATCAACAGATAATGTGCTTGCCAGCAAGGTCTTGGCGCGATTTTTTATTTCATTGGCCGCCTTACGGGTAAAGGTCAGTAATAAAATCTCCTTAGGCGACACACCGTTTTCTATCAGATAGCTGGTTCTATACGTCAGAGTTTTGGTTTTACCGGAGCCTGCACCAGCAATGACCAACACCTTGCCCTCAATAGTTGTAGCGGCTAAGAGTTGGTTGGGGTTGAGCTCACTGGCATAATCAACTTGTAACCCTAAATGACTGGCAAGCCTTTGCTCTAACACCTCAGCATCAGCATCCATCAAATTGGCTTCGAGCTTCTTAATCGCCTGTTCAAGACGCGTAAGCTTTGGCTTCATCTCGATGAAATTTTGCGGATAATTATAATGGTGTGTAGCAAAAATTGTGGTAGTCATTATGAGCGATTGCCTTTGATATTGTTTGTAGCGCAGTTTATTATTAGCATACGGAATAAATGAGATAAACAGGCGTTTAATCTGTACGCATGGGTCTAGATATCGGAATGAAATGTTATGCTGTTACTCAACTATTGATGATAGCTAAACGGCTTTGATTATGATTTACAGATAGTAGCTTAGCATAATAATGAAAGCACTAAACGTGGTTGATAATGAGTGGGGAAAATCCAAGTATCTAGCATAACAACCTCACCCATATTGGGTTAAATTTGCTACAATACGCCCAATTTTGATTTCACATTTCATTAAGTTTTAAGCTAATTGATTCTATTACTATATTGAGAGACTACTATGGGTTTTAATTGCGGCATCGTCGGCCTACCAAACGTGGGTAAATCCACCCTGTTTAACGCCTTGACCAAAGCGGGTATTGCCGCTGAAAACTTTCCATTTTGTACCAAAGATCCCAATACTGGCATCGTGCCTGTTCCAGATCTACGCCTCAAAAAACTGGCTGATATCGTCAATCCTGAGCGCGTATTACCAACGACAATGGAGTTTGTTGATATCGCAGGTTTGGTCGCTGGTGCGTCAAAAGGCGAAGGCATGGGTAACCAGTTTTTAGCCAATATCCGTGAGACCGATGCGATTGCTCACGTGGTACGCTGCTTTGATGATGACAACGTTGTACACGTCGATGGTCGCGTCAGCCCGATTGATGATATCGAAACCATTAATACTGAGTTGGCATTGGCAGATTTAGAAGCGGTTGAGCGTGCGGTTTTCAACTTGACCAAAAAAGCCAAAGGCGGCGATAAAGATGCGCAGGCTATGCTTGATGTGTTCAAAAAAATAGAGCCGTTATTAGCAGAAGGTCAAGCCGCACGCGCCGCCGATCTTGATGCTGATGAGAAAAAACTGATCAGAAGCTATGGTCTCATTACCCTTAAGCCTACCATGTATATCGCCAACGTCTCTGAGGATGGCTTTGAGAATAACCCATATCTTGATGCAGTGCGTAACTATGCCACTGGTGAAGACTCTATCGTTATCGCGCTATGTAATCAAATTGAATCTGAGATTGCCCAGCTTGATGAAGATGATAAAAAAGACTTCTTGGCTGAGATGGATATGGAAGAAGCGGGTCTTGATCAAGTGATTCGCGGTGGTTATGATTTGCTTGATATGCAAACTTATTTTACCGCTGGCGTTAAAGAAGTACGCGCATGGACAGTAGCCGTTGGTGCAACAGCACCTCAGGCAGCTGGCGTGATTCATACCGATTTTGAGCGCGGCTTTATTCGTGCTGAAGTGATTGCCTATGAAGACTTTATCGAACACAATGGCGAAAAAGGCGCTGCTGCTGCCGGTAAATCGCGCTTAGAAGGTAAAACCTATATCGTGCAAGATGGCGATGTGATGCATTTCCGTTTTAACGTATAATTTTAAATACTTAAGTGCTGAAATAATTAGCTAGGTTAATGGCTTAATAGCATAATTATTTACTTACACAGTCTTAGCATATCACTACTAAAAAGCCAGCCTCGATGCTGGCTTTTTTATGCGCTTGATTTTAGTATGGTAAGCACAAACCCTTTACCTATCCAAAATTTTTAAAAGAGCTTAAATCGTTTAAAATAATAATGACGAATAGTGGACTATGATTTATGAGTACTCAATGTGATAAACCAAGCAGTCCAGCTGAGCACTGGGCACGACTATTTAGTGCGCAGCGTTTGGGCAGTCATAAAAAAGCCCCCGCTCAAGACAGCGCACGTTCCTCTTTTCATAAAGATTATGACAGACTGGTGTTTTCGCACTCCTTTCGTCAGCTGAATCAAAAAACTCAAGTACATCCACTGACCAATCAATTGGGCATTCATACACGCTTAACGCATTCACTTGAAGTCTCTTGTATCGGACGCTCTTTAGGCGTAATGGCAGCAGAAAAACTCCATGATAAATTAGAAGGTGGTTTACCTGACGGTGTCACGCCAGCTGATGTCGGTGTGATTGTCCAAGCGGCATGTCTTGCGCATGATATCGGCAATCCGCCTTTTGGTCATGCTGGAGAGTACGCCATCCGTGATTGGTTTATGCACTCTGAACGGCAAGCAGTTCTGCAAAATATGAGCAGCAATGAGCAATTAGACTTGCTGGCTTATGAGGGTAATGCCCAAGGATTTCGTATATTAACTCGTAATGAACACCACCCTGATTTGGGCGGTATGCGCTTAACTTGCGCCACTCTAGGGGCATTTATGAAATACCCTTGGCTGGCGACCCATAGCAACGAGATTCATCAAGCTAAACCTATTAGCAATGTACAAAAATTTGGCTGCTTTTATAGTGAAGCCGCGCAATTAGAAGAATTAGCAGCATGTTTAAGTCTACCACGCTCGCAGCAACACGATGGTTTTGCCCGTCATCCTCTCGCTTACTTATTAGAAGCAGCAGACGATATCTGCTATGCACTGATAGACTTGGAGGATGGCATCAATCTGAATATGCTCACCTACACTGAGGTAGCTGCTATCTTTTATGAGCTCATTGGTGAGCGGCCTAGCGCTATCAGCCTGCCTGCGCATATGTCAGTCAGGCAACATCTGGCGTCACTGCGTGCACGAGCAATGATGCGCTTAGTAAATGCGGTAACCGACGCCTTTGTGACTAATAGTGATGCGATGCTAGCGGGTACGTTACAAGGTAGTCTATTCGCGCATTGTGAGGCGACCGTCCAAAGCGGTATCACCCAAGCCAAAGAATTGGCACGTGATAAAATATTCAATCACCCAAGCAAAGTACGTATGGAACTGATGGCCAATCAATGCCTGCATCGCTTGCTAGATGCTTTTATGCCACTGACTTGGACAAATCAGCCTAGCGCGCCAATGTCGTTTGAGCAGCAGCGATTATTAATGTTGCTAAAACCACATCTTGATGAGCATCACCGAATTTTATCGGATGATATTTATCAAAATATGCTTAATGTCTTAGACTTTATAACCGGCATGAATGACCATGAAGCTTATCGATTAGCCCAAGAGCTGCAAGGACATTGGGGGACTGTTGTTTAAAAGCTACATTTAAGCGTATTTCATTCGTATTTTTGCAATGAAATGAGTATGATAGACATCTATCTGGTAATTTTGAAATATTATGAGCAGTCGCGAACAAAAAAAACTTCAAACTCGGCACGCTTTTTTTAATGCAGTGCTTGATTTATGTATGACAGGACAGTCTTTTAGCTCTATCAGCCTTAGACAGGTCACACGTGAGGTTGGCGTAGTACCGACCGCATTTTATCGCCATTTTGACGATATGGAGTCACTCGGTCGCGCCTTGGTCATTGAGGAGTTGGGCGGTACGCTAGCAACCTTAAGTGAGAGCCTACATATTGGGCGCAAACGCAGCTTCGAGCGTCAAATCGCTAAAAGCATTCAACTATTTTTATATATGGTCAGTGAGCAGCCTTGCTACTGGCAGTTTTTAGTCAGTGAGCGCTATGGCGGCTCAGACGCTGTACGTAAAGCCATCAATGAGCTTATCAAAAAGCATGGTCAAAGCTTAGCAGAAGATTTGGCGCTCCAGCCTGCTTTTACCCATATCAATACCTATGATCGTAGGCTACTGGCTGAGGCTGGGGTTAATATGTTCTTTTCTTGGATTATTGATTGGCTAGAGCTGTCTTATACTGAAGACCATGACGATGAAGTCGATTTGGCTGAGATTGAAGATAAAAAGCAGCTTATGCTACACAATTGCACGCGCCAAGCACAGATGTTGTTTTATGGCGCTTATAATTGGAAGTCTACTGAAGAAACGCATTTAAGCGATTAAGACGATATTTCCGATTGGCGCTTACTAGCTTATGTTTAGACTTCTCTATGTAGCGTTTAAACTGTAAGAATAAGCGTTAAAAAATTGGTCGAAATGCCCAAAGGCGCTGGGAAACCACTTTAACGTCTTTGGGCTTTTTATTGTCAGCACTTTTAGTATTGTTATCAGCATTGTTGGCGCTATCATTACTGCTATTGTTATTTTCCACCTCATCGTTGGCTGCAGTTTTGCTAATCATAATAGTTGCATAACGTTGCCTTGCTTGCCCAATATCTGCATTATCAGTGGCAGTGATAAGCGCCATAAAAGCTTGGCTATCAACCGCTAGCAAGGGCGTTAGTGCTTTTCGTTGCTTTTCATCTAAAGCACTCAACATTGGCAATAGCCATATATCATCGATAGATTCGAATACTTGCTTTGCTCTTAGGTCGACGACGGTTTGCATCTGTTGGCTGGTTGCGCCGTCTATCAGAGCAGCAAGCAAGACTGGACTTGCTGTATTAATATTAATAGGTAAATAATACGGCACGACTGTGGTATAAGGACGTAGCGCCGCCAATACTTCAGCATTTACACCCTTCACATTTTGCAGCTGGTCAATATTGACCAATGATTGATTGGGTAAGTTTTTATCTGCTGAGTTATTGGACTGCTGAGCATAAACCGTACTTTCATCACCGCCATCAAGATACACTTCGCTGTCCGCATCTTGATAATCAAGGACGGCAATGGCAATTTCTGGCGCCAAATTTAATTGGGTTAAAAGCCTTTGGAATACCTCTAAGGCTGCAGCATCAACCCCTCCATTATGATATAAATTATTGATATTAAAGCGACTGGCTTCGTCACGCATTTCAATGCCAATACTATGTAGACCCAACGTATAAGGAGGTATAGGCTGTGCCCAAATATCTTGCTCGCTATCGGTGTCATTCAGCTTAGCGTCAGCACGAATCATCGTAACGGCTAATTGCTGACCGGCATTGATATCTTGTAACAGCTGATTTTGATCAAACAGTAAACCGCTGCGTCTAATAGCAATTTTTTGACTGGCAAGCATTGCTCCTGCGACCACCGTAATACTGACTACTAATAACAAAATAGTGAGTAGCGCTACCCCGCGCTGAGAGTCGGCTTTCATTGGCATAACTGGCATGCTTGGCATAAATCGCCTCTATTATTGACCAAATGGCGCATTTTAAATCTTGTTCCCTGAATTATTATTGTCTACATTGTCATTGGCTGTATTATTATTGCTCGTGCCGTTACTATTATCGTTATTGGTATCATTATTGCCACTATTGCTGTTGTTATTGCTACCATTGCTATTACCGTTGCCGTTAGCATTATTAGGAGCATTATTTTTATTGGCACTGCTATTCGGTATTGGCTGAGGAGCAAGCGCCCATTGCCAAGTAATCGGCATATCTTGATAAGTAAAATTGATGGCAATACCTTTTGGTAATAGTACGATCTTAGGCTGAGCATTGGCTGAAGCTGCTCCTTGCCCAGATTGGGTATTGGCGCTGGTATTGTTACTATTGCTACTGTCTTTATTAGGGAACTTTGTACTCATTTCTGGCAAATAGGCTTGCCAGCGCCCCGCTGTCACACCTTCAAGCAAAATACTATCCAAACTGATGCTATCACTACCTCCGCCTATACTGGTATATTGACGGCGAATCAAACGCTCATCAGCAAAAATATATTCGATGTGCTGCACACTAGGACTACTTTGATAACGGGGGTCAGGATCAGCAAAACGGACAAAGCTGATATGCTCACCATCCAAACTCATAAAAGGTTCAGGCACAGGCTGTGGCGCATTTTCTTGACTGCTACCATTCGCACTATTATTTGAATTATTGATATTAGAGTTATTGATATTTGAAGCATTGGCATTTTGAGTGCTTAATGCTTGATAAGGAATGATTTGCCCCATATCTTGTTGTAGCTGCAAATAAGCATATTGTAAAACGGCTAAATTATCCGCATGAAATTGCGCACGTTCTCGAGCACGATTAACGCTATCAAATACCTGCCAGCCTGCCACTGCTAACATCGCAAATATCGCCATGGCGACCATCAGCTCAAGTAAGGTAAATCCATGCTGCGATTTCACAGGCTACCTCCATTTGGGTTTGAGTCGGTCAAATCTAAACTACCAATATCTTGCTCAGCGTTACTTAGCATAATATTGATATCGGTCACTACCGTACGCGTCTGACCATCTATAATAGGAGCAACGGCGATATTCACCTCTTTTAATGCAGGTGTAATAGCATCAGAGACTGTCATCGTTACTTGCCAATCGCGATCTTGAGCATTGACCGTTTGGGTGCGATTAGCAGTCAGCCACGTATCTTGAATCCGTAAATCAGCTGCAGCGTTTTGCGCAACAAAATGTGCAAGCGTGCGCGTCCGTAATATATCGACTGAGCTCAGATAAGCACTACTGGCACGGCTTGCAGCAACGGCAACGACCGCTAAAATCGCTAGAGCAACCATCACTTCAATCAGGGTAAATCCGTTTTCATACTTTGATAGGGTTGGCTTTCGGTTTATATAGGTAGGTTTGGCTTTCTCATTATTCATCATCAGTTATTGCCCTTGCCCTATCGACATACTGCCATCTGGCATAATCGTAATGACTTCACCCACCAAACGCGAATTATGGCGCACTTCAATGGTCACCGGCGCTGCTTGCCCCGTGCCAAACCATAATACTTGCGGTACCGTTTGATCTGTAAACCAAGGTTGCAGCGCTTGGGTTTGTCCGGCATTGGATATATTACCAGCACCTAGGCTTTGCACACTTAAGCTCACCCCAGCAGGCAATTCAGGCAAGGTAACTTCTGACTCAACCTCCCAGCTTGGCGTTGGTAATTTATCTTCAATCGCACTAGACATACTGGATAAATCCGCCGACAGCTCCATTGAATTTTTAGGTGTACTGTTTCTACTAGAAGACGTGGAAGCGTCCGTTTGATAAGCAACATAAGGATTGGATAGAGTCACAATAACAGGGGTAACTTGACCTTGCTTATTCGCTTGTAGACTCAAACCCATCGGCTGCATACGTTCCGCTGATAACAGCCTAACGTAGCTCAATGAATCAGTCAGATGCTCATAAAAAGCGCGATTTTTACGTGATTCACTGCTACCAACTGACAAGCTCATCATGCCAGCGAATATGGACAAAATAACCACTACTACTACGATTTCGACCAGTGTAAAACCAGCCTGCGTATGATGATGTGTTATTGGTGATGAGGGTTTTGACATACAGAGATCATCTAGAATGACGTCATTCTCTTAAAATGACGGTATATTTTGGGTGATATATAGAACGATAGATATGATTGACTGTGTTAAATAAAGGTTAATGTGCTGCCATATAGAATATAACAACACAGATTTTTATAAAATAGCTATTCACGGTTTTCAAGATATAGTAAAAACCTAATAATTGGCATTACGATGTTCTTCTGACTCGGTATCAATTTGCTCTACCAATTCCTGCATATCCTCATCCATTACCTCATCATCAGCGGCAGGATAATGGCTAGGCAGCTCTAATACTTGCTGGACAAAGGCATAGCGCAAAGTATCACGGCGTCCTAAGTACCGCTGATAAAAGCTTGAGTTCAACAGCCCAGCACCGCCTTGACCCATCGCCCAGATAGAAGATAAATAATCACGCGTACTCAAACTGCTGTGCTCGTCTTTTAGATAAGCACTGATAATATCGATTAAACGCTTCATACGCTGACGGCGAATATCATAAAGCTCACCAAACAAGCGATTAAGACCCGTCACTGATGCGGCTAACCGCTCTTCGATTTGATTGAGTAACATCGCTTTTTGTGGATTAAACAGTTGCTGAAAAATCATACGCGCGACACCTGCCGATGGGCAATCGTCAATGCGATTGATCTCAAACAGCTGTTCTTCGTAACGAATAATAATACGCAAATAAAGCTCATCTTTGCTAGAGAAATGCTTGTAAAGTGTGCCTTTAGCCAAATCAAGCTGATCTGCCAAGCTGTCTAAAGTGATATCACCATCGCCTGACTCAAGTAGCAATTGCTCTGCCATTGCTAAGATATTCTCTTCTCGTATCTTGAATTGATGCTGACGACTCATAATCTCTCCTAAAACTTGACAATATCATGCATATGACCACATTTTGCATTGGCGTATCGGTATCAAGAGTATGAAGTTATACAAAGGATGCGCGAAGACCACAATAGAGGAATATGCGTATGTTTGCTAAATAATCATTTATAATCATATGGTTACATTTAACGCACCATTGCATGGCGCATAAAATCGCCACAACTTATAATAAATGACTGAGTGGTCATAGCATAACCATTTTAGTGATACTGTGCTAGTAAATTCTCAAAGTTTTTTGCAGTCAGCGTACCAACCTCCTCCGCACTACAGCCATACATCTCTGCAATACAACTGGCGACGTAGGGTACATAGGCAGGCTCATTAGGTCTGCCACGTTTGGGTACAGGGGCTAAGTAGGGACTGTCGGTTTCGATCAATATTCTGTCTCTAGGCATATTTTTTGCCGCATCTTTGATGTTTTGCGCACTTTTAAAGCTAACGATACCTGAGAATGAGATATAAAACCCTAAGTCCAAGGCGCGTTTTGCCGTTTCCCAGTCTTCGGTAAAGCAATGAATAATGCCATGCTCAGCACCTTCTGCTTTTAGAATATCAATCGTATCTTCTTTGGCATCACGCATATGGACGACAAGCGGTTTTTTTAGGCTTTGGCTGGCATGTATATGACGCGCAAGGCTGGCTTGCTGCGCTTTTTTATTTTCCGTTGACCAGTAATAATCTAGCCCCGTCTCCCCTATTGCCCACACATGATCGGCATTAGCAGTTTCTATCAGACGCTCGACCGTTGTTGATTGTAAAACACTGATGTCTTCACAAGGATGGATGCCAACGCTCATACCTAGGTTGAGCGTTTCATCGCCGTAGGTGCTGACAATATTGGCAATCTCATCATATTCCGCAAAATCACACATTATCGCCATTGCACGGGTGACATTGGCGGCTTTCATCGCAGCAATCGCGCCGGACAATTGACCGTCGTACTTGGTTAAATCTAAACGGTTAAGATGACAGTGGCTATCAGTAAACATAAACAATCTCGTTATAGTCATTTTTAAAAATTATTAGGATAAAAAATTCAATTTGTATCGTATTTATTGTTTTGAAGCGTGCGCTTTTCAAGCACGGCTTAACAAACTTACTTTTAATGCAATGGCATTTTTTAATATAGCGGCACTACTAATGCAAAGGTACCACGCGCATCACCTCTTCCATGGTCGTTACCCCTTCACTAATACGCTTCGCACCCGATAGGCGTAATGGCTGTACGCCTTCGCGGTAGGCTTGCTGCTTTAATAGGTCCAAATTCGCATCAGCAGCGACCAGTTTTTTTAGCTCATTTGATAATGGCATGATCTCGTATAGACCAACGCGACCTTGATAACCGGTATGGCGGCAGTGCTCACAGCCCTGCGCTTTATATATTTGTGCGGGCACGGGCGCGCGCCATGGTTGTACCAATTCCTGCCATTGAATGGCAATCTCACTATCTGCAGTGACATCAACTGCTTGTTTGCAATGCGGGCATAATGTCCGTAACAAACGCTGCGCCATCACGCCCAATATCGTCGCTGATGTCAAAAACGGCTGAATGCCCAAATCGTGCAGACGCGTGATTGAGCTTGGCGCATCATTGGTATGCAAGGTTGAGAGCACCAAATGCCCCGTTAAGGACGCTTGCACTGCCATATTGGCGGTTTCAGCATCACGAATCTCGCCAACCATAATGATATCAGGGTCTTGGCGCATCAAAGAGCGAATGCCATCAGCGAAATGCAAATCCACTCCTGGATTGACCTGCATTTGGTTAAAGGCGGGCTCAATCATCTCAATCGGGTCTTCGATGGTACAGACGTTTACTTGCTCAGTCGCCAATTGCTTGAGGGTACTATATAAGGTGGTCGTTTTACCTGAACCCGTCGGACCTGTCACCAGAATAATACCGTTTGGATGCGCGGTCAGCTCATGCCAAGTTTCTAACTGCTTGCCTGACAAGCCAAGCTGCGCAAAGGAGCGCACCAATACTTCTGGGTCAAACACCCGCATCACCAGCTTTTCGCCAAAAGCGGTAGGCATAGTAGATAAACGTAGTTCAGTCTCCAATCCTTTTGGGGTGCGCGTTTTTAATCGTCCATCCTGCGGCTTACGTTTTTCTGCCACATTGAGCCGCCCCAAAATTTTGATACGTGCGGTCACCGCTACTATAATCGCCAGCGGCATCTCATAAACGCTATGCAACACCCCATCAATACGAAAGCGAACTTTACCTGTCTCACGGCGTGGCTCTAGATGAATATCACTGGCGCGCTGCTCAAAGGCATATTGCAACAGCCAATCGACGACTTTAACGATATGCTGGTCGTTGGCATCGGGATTGGTATTATCGCCGAGCTGCAATAGTGCTTCGACATTGGTGATATCAGACGCTGCACGTTTATGAATAGAATTAGCACCAGCAATCGCTTGCGTGACTTGATAAAACTCTTGCCGATAGCGATTGATTTGCTCAGGGTTAATAAATACCGTGCGGTAGCTTTTTGACTTAATGAGTTTTTCAATATTGGCGTGCCAGTCGGTATAAAAAGGCTGGTCGGTACCGATAACGACTTCATTAAGCGTCACTTCAATCGGCAAAATATGCTGTGAGCGTGCATATTCAAACGACATCAGCTGCGTCACTGCTGGTACATCAACCTTTAACGGGTCAATACGGACAAGCGGCATATCTGCTTTGGCGGCTAACCATTGATTGAGCCATGCCAGCGTCAATTTATCCTCAGGATTATTATCAAGCGCATGACCATTTGGTAAGCCAAACTCACTAATGGTCAGTAGCGGATGTTGCGCCTTATTGCGGCGGCTGGTAATCACTAGATTATAGCCACGTTGATCGATTACTTTATCTGCTAACAATTCATCGAGACACCAACGCAAATCAATCACTATCGAGTACTTTTGAGCAGGCATAATTTTCTTCTTTTATTATTTAAGTCGTTTCATCGCTGATAATGTTAGCTGGTATTTCTTATACTTCTATTACTGCCGTTATCTGTAACTCACCTAACGCTATCAGCTGAAAGCTCACATCAACAGACTTATAACGCATAACAAATGGCGTATTTATCTCTTTACGGCGATAGGCAGGACGTGGGTCTTGCGCAATTAATGCCTTTATAACGTCAAAATCAGATAGTAATAATTGCTTTTTTGCTTTATCAATGACTGCTGTTACGGTACGCGTATCTTTTTTACTGTCTTTCTTTTCTTCATTATTGTTTTGTTCTTCGTTATTAGCACTTTGGTCGGCTATGAATTGCAAAAACTGCTCATATGCAGGCTCAGTGATAGTCACAGTCAACAATGCTGGAGCAGATGGCGCAAAGCCACTTTTTGCATCAGGTACTGCGTCACTATAAGCCACATAGGGCTTGATATCGATAATTGGCGTACCGTCTATCATATCAGCACCGCTGATGATAAGTAACACTCGCCCTTCTACAATCTCAATAGCTTCCAGCTTAACCACAGATAGTCCGAGCGCTGAGGGGCGATACATACTGCGACTGGCAAAGACGCCTATTTTTTGATTGCCACCCAAGCGTGGCGGTCGTACTTGCGCACGAAAGCTGCTATTGGCTTTATTAAGCTGGCTGTCATTATTAGGCGGCTCGTCTTTCTTTATCTGTTTTTCTTTATTTAGATAGTTATGATGAAACTGCCAACTGATCCAAATATGACTAAAATCTGCCAAACCAATAAAGGCTGCAGGCGTATTATAAGGCGCAATCATTTCAATCACGCTGGTTAAGGCAACCAAATTTGGCTGTCTCGGTGCGCCAAATTTTTGTGAAAGCGGCGCATGATGGTAGCCGATAATCGGTGACGTATGATGACTCATAAGCGAATCAGTCTGACAATTCATAAATCAAATCCAAAAAAGCGAAACCGTTATTTATACTAAAAAATAAGGGCTATACAAACTAAATTTGGCGAATCATACAAAATAACTCGCTAACGATATTCCATTTTATCATGCTATAGAAAGGCAGCTAGACGGATTTTTATTTTAAAGTTTGTTATGATGAGCAAGAAATTTATTGAGAATGGCTTGCATTCATAAAACAATGACTTCAAATCTTGCTTTTATGGGCGTTACTATCACCTCATAATACTGAATAATAATGTTAAAATAACGGTTGACGCGATAGGCTAAGCCACTAAATAGACTCTACACGCTATTAACTTGAAGCATTTTAAATCTATCATTGAAGATTTTTATTTGATACTTATTTATTTAATAGCTATTTTAATTGACTGATACAGATTATCACTTACTAACGAGGACTTTATGTCAAAACTCCGCACCGAAACGGTTACAGAGGTTCATCATTGGAATGATGCACTATTTAGCATCAAGACCACTCGCGACGATGGTTTACGCTTTCGCAATGGCGAGTTTGCGATGATTGGTTTGGTCGTTGATGGCAAGCCGTTGTTGCGAGCTTACTCGATTGCTAGTCCTAATTATGAAGAACATCTAGAGTTTTTCTCCATTAAAGTGCAAGACGGTCCATTAACGTCGCGTTTGCAACATATCAAAGTCGGCGACGAATTATTGGTCAGTAAAAAACCAACGGGTACTCTCGTATTAGACGATCTATTACCAGGCAAAAACCTCTATATGCTGTCAACTGGTACTGGTGTTGCGCCATTTTTAGCATTAGCACGTGACCCTGAAGTCTACGAGCGTTTTGAAAAGATAATTCTGGTACATGGCGTACGCGGTGTCAGTGACTTGGCTTATCGTGATATGTTCGAAAACGAGCTGCCGAATGATGAAATCTTTGGTGAAGAGTTCCGTAAAAAATTCATTTACTATCCTACTGTCACTCGCGAAGAATTTAGAAACACCGGTCGTATTACCGACCTAATGAAATCTGGCAAATTTTTTGAAGACATTGGCTTACCACCCATTAATAAAGACGATGATCGTGTCCTCATATGCGGTAGTATGCCTTTTAATGCGGAAGTCTCAGCGATTTTGGATGGCTTTGGTCTGACCGTCTCACCACGTATGGGCGTCCAAGCGGATTATGCTGTCGAACGCGCCTTCGTTGGTTAAAAAAGAACTTTTATACAAAATATGATAAATAATTCTTGACGCTCAAAAATAGGCTGCTATAATACGCAGCCTATACAGAGTTAACCCTGTAGCCCAATTCGATAATGTTTAGCAGTACAAACTTTATCACCTAACACGCCGGTGTGATGGAATTGGTAGACATGACGGATTCAAAATCCGTTGCCTTTAAAAGCGTGTCGGTTCAAGTCCGACCACCGGTACCAATACCTAGTGCTATACTATCTTATAGAGCCGCTAAAGCCCCTGATAACAGGGGCTTTGTTGTATCTGGCGTTCTATACTGTCCTATGAATCTACCCTAATCCATGCACTTTGAGTATATTGAGTTTTGAGTGTACTTATGGAGATCTAGGCTATGGAAAGAAAAGCGATCAGTTCAGACCGAAGTATCAGTAGTCACAAGCCTGAAGATAAGAAGTACTTCGTTCCTGTCAAAAACCATCCTAAACTTTTTTAATGGTACGTCCTACTGAAACCAAGTCATGGATGTATAGATACTATCCACCTTCAAATCCTAAGCAAAGTATTATATCTATCGGTATATATCCAAGTATCTCGTATGCACGTGCTTGTGAAGTATGGCGTGAGTATGAAGACCTAGATCATAGTAAAGGTACCGATCCCAAAGTTTACCGTGAAGAAATAAAGAAAAACATTGTTAGGGCGTGTCCTCAATTCATTTTGCAATGAATAATAGTACACGCTAGGTAAAGCATAGACTTAAAATTACGAGCCAACTTCTCATAGCGAGTAGCGATGCTGCGGAAATGCTTGAGTCTTGCAAAC